>NZ_JBBKZT010000010.1:0-329461 GCF_037889975.1 Variovorax rhizosphaerae
CTTGCGCGAGAGCTTCTCGGCCACCACGCGGGCAATCGTGTCCGGTGCGCCGCCCGTCGGATAGGGCGTGACCAGGCGGACGGTGCGCGTCGGCCACTTGGCGGCGTCCTGGGCCTGGGCCGCGGGGACGTAGGCGGCCAAGGTCAGGGCCGAGAGGGCGAACAATGCGGCGCGCCGCTTCAAAAGGGATGTCGTCATGGCGTTGTCTCCTGGAGTTGCGATGGGTGGGTTGCGCCAAGCCGGGGCGGGTCGTCGCAGTGCGGTGACTGCTTGCTTGGATACGCAACGATAGGGGCTCGCCCGCCAGAAGGCACGCGTCAACCTCGATCGACAGATCGACAATCGCACACGACAGAACGGCAACCGCGCGTTGTGCGGGCTTCCACTACGCGGGCGACCGCCCTTTCCAGTGAAGCCTGCGCCGAATCAGATGGTTCGCGCGGCGATCGCAGCCGCTGCGAGCGACCCCGACTCGACGGCCGATTCGAAGCAGCCGCCGCTGAATCGTGTCAGCGTCCAGTCGCCCGCGAGGTACAGGTTGCCGAACTGCGCGGGGCCCGGTGGCAGCCGGTACTTCACGCTGCCCGCCGGGGTCTGCACATAGCGCTCGAAGCCTTCCCAGTTCGCTCGGCAGTAGCGGGACAACTCGGTGCCGGGTTTCATCGGCCCGCCGGGCACGGCGACAGCGGGCCACAGCCCTGCGATCGATGCGTCGAGCCAGGCTTGCGCGTCCTGGCTCGGGTTCGCGGGTAAGGCATCCGCGGGCAGGCAGCCGCAGAAGTACTCGATCGCTTGCGGGGCATTGGCGGCAGGCCAGTCTTCGAGTGGCAACTGTTGCGACATGTCGGCCCACGAGTCGAAGCGCTCCGCATAGGCCGACACGATGGTCGCGTCCGACGTCCATCCCAGCTTGTCCAGCCCCGGCGCAAGCCAGAGCTGGAAGGCCTCGGTCGCCACCGAAGCGCTCTGCGCGACCATGCTTTGCCAGCGCGCATTCGCGGCCGAAAGCTGCGGCGCGACGGCCTCGATGACATCGGGCGGTACGGCCAGCACGACCAGGTCGAAATCCGTGCCGAGCGTCAGGTCGACCTGTCCCGCCGACGTCGTATCGCCACTGGATTCGAAGTTGACGCCGTCCGCGCGCAACTGCTCGCCGTCCACGAGCTGCTCCCACAGCGGCTGGTCCGGCCAGCAGTCGAGGCCTTTCACGACCACGAAGGGCTGGTACCTGCCGTTGACGAACGCGGCCTGCTGGTCGATCCGGATGGTGCCGACCTGCGACTTGTCGGCGCTCAGCTCGATGCCGGTCACGCGATGGAACAGGTCGATCTTCACGCCGCGCGCCTCGAGGACCTGGTAGAGCGGCGTGAACAACGCGTCGCCGGTGCCGGCGTTCATCTTCCAGAACGGCGCGTGGCGATAGCCGAAGACCATGTCCATGACGAATCGAAAGGTCACGCCGGCGGCCATCGATCCGTTGGCAAGCGTGGATGCATCGCCGTTGCGATAGGCGAAGGTCAGGTCGTAGAGCGCGCGGATCGGTGCCGAGTCCATCGTCGATTGCGTCGCGCCATGTCCGCCCAGCCAGTTGCGGAAATCCTGTGCGTTCAGTGCGTCGTAGGCAGAAGGCCCGCGCGCGCACAAATCGCAGAGCCAGCCGAGCCCGACGGAAAACGCCAGGTCGGCCAGGATCCACAAGCGGTTCAGGGTGTCCGGAAACCCGGTCCCCATCGAAGCCGATGTCGCACTGTCGATCTTGTCAGGCCGGCCCGCAGGGATGACCCGCGACCGGATGCGTTCAGCCGCACCCTGCAGTTCGACCCGTGTGGCATCGATGCCCTCGGTGGAGCCGTTCTGCATGGTCGGGGAGGACGCGAGCCGGCGCAGCAGCGCCAGGGCTGGCCGGTAGTTCAACTGCGCGGCCAGGGCTGGGTCGAGGTTCGCATCGAGCATCGCCAGTGCAGCGTCGGCCATGAGGCCCACCAGCGCCTCGGTATCGGTCGCTGCGACTGCATCGCCTGGCTGGCCGGAGAACTCGGGCAGTGTGAAGGTCCAGGGCGCCCAGAGCGGCGGCGTGACGCCAGGCGCTTGCTCCTCGACGGCCGCTTGCCACTGCGGGGTCATGGCGTCGGTCCAGACCTTAAAGGGACTGGAGGCGCGTGGCGTCCACTCGGCATAGCAGGCGCGGATCGTCTGGAACGCCGTCTGGTAGCAACCCATGAGGACATGCAGGCCATGCTCCTCGATGCGCCCGCCGACCGCCATGTTGCGCCCGCTCGCGCACTTGCCACCCAGACGCCAGCCCAGTGTGTGCACGGTGACCTCGTAGCGGGCCCGCAGTGCGGGCGTCGCACTCAGCCAGAACGCCGCCGAGATGCCACCCGGGCCGCCACCGAGGATCGCGACCTTGATCCTCGCGCCAGGCGTGGTGTCCTGCGCCGCCGATTGCTGCATGGGGAGTCCCTCCTCGCCGGAGCGTACAGCAGCGGGATGCTTGCGACGACGGGAATCTGCGTGGGTGGTCCGGCAAACGGTCCAACCGCATTCGTTCGGCAGTTCCGATTCGACAAGCGCCCGTTCAAGACGGTCGAGCGGCGTACCCTTGACGCCACTTCAAGTTTTCAAACGACAGCCCATGCAAGTCGACCTGATCTCCCCGCCCCAGTACGAATCCTTCGTGGACGTACTGTGCGAACTGCACGCCTACTACAACGAGGGCTCGTCGGTTCCCCGTGACATGGTGCGAGCCCACCTCGTCGACAACCTGCTGGGTGTGGAGTCGCCGCTGCGCCTGGTGGTGGCCTGCGTGGATGCTGACCTGGTCGCTCGTCGAGCCGACGCCCGAGCAACGCCGCCACTGCCAGTTGAAAGAACTCTTCGTCCGGTCATCGGAGCGCGGCCTTGGCGTCGGCAAGGCCATCATGACGTGGGTTGCGCAGTACACCGTCGACTACGGCTGCCGACGGATCGACTGGCCGGTCAAGGCAACGAACGCCAGGGGAATCGCCTTCTACGAAGGCCTGGGTGCACGGCAAGTCGTGGAGCGACTCAGCTTCAGGCTGTCTGAACCCGGCCTTGGCAAGCTGGCCCGTCAGGGAACAGATGGGCGCGGCGACCGGTTCGAGAGTGCGCAGGAAGGCGCCTGAATGCGGGACTGAACGCAGAAGGTATTCAGAGGCCCTTTTTCCGGTTTTCTTTTGCGACTTCTGCGAGACCTTTGCGACTTCTGCGTTCGGTACCCGTATTCGCTCCCCAAGTCGCCCCCTACCAGGCCGACGGCAACTTCCGCACGATCACCAGCCGCCCATTGCGCTGCGTCACATAGCCGCCGGCCGTGAGTTCCTTCATCACCCGGTTCACCATCTCGCGCGACGCTCCGACGCGATCCGCGATGTCCTGCTGCGTGAGCTTCTGGCGCAGCACGCGCTCATTCCCGATCTGCTCGGACATGTCGTTCAGTACCCGCACCATGCGGCCATAGACGTCTTCCGTGGCGATGCTGCGCACCTGCTCCGTCAGGCGCCGCACCATGCGGATCAGCTTGCGCGTCAGGTGCATCGCGAAGTCGGGATACTCGATCATCAACTGGCGCAGCTCCGAGCCTTGGACCACGCGGCAGGTGCAGGGCTCCATGGCCTTGATCGATGCGGAACGCTTGGCACCGTCGAGCGAGAGTTCGCCGAAGTACTCGCCCGGTCCGTATTCGGTGAGCACCACGTCCCGCCCCTCGTCCGAACTCGCATAGACCTTCACCCGACCGCTCAGCACGATGTAGAGCGAATCGGTGGTGTCGCCTTCGTTGATGAGGATGGTTTGCGCCGGGAACGCGCGCGTGGCACCGCGAAGCGCAATGGCATCCAGCAGGGCAGGCGGCAGTTGGTCTCTGACCCCCTCGTCGTCGGAACGCATCGGTCACTCCGTTTTTCTGGCATGGCGCACTACATCGGCATACACCGGCGCAACGCCGACCCCCGTGCGTCGCTCTTGCTGGTGTGCAGCAAATTATCCAGTCTTGATTGGCTGTGATCAATGTCACATCGCTGATGCGCATTGGGCACTCGTCCGCCCGTGGGCGACGGGCTAGATTAACCACACCCTCCCCTACCTGTACCACCTTGGAGCCCGTGATGTTCGCGCAGTCGTCGAAGCACCTGGTCCGCCTGATCGCCCTTTGCCTTGGCATCATGCTGTCCGCGCTGATGACCGCATGCGCCAGCCTGCCGGGGGACGTCGTGCGCTCGCCTTCACACGCCCTGACCGACGCCGATGGCGCGACACGGTTGACGGCGGTGGCGGCTGCCTCGCTGCCAGAGGACGCCAAGATTTCAGGCCTGCGCCTGCTGCCCGACGGCGGCCAGGCCCTGGAAGCGCGCATGGCGCTGGCCAACGCCGCCGGACGCACCATCGACGCGCAGTACTACCAGATCGCCAACGACGCCTCCGGCCGCGAGTTCCTGCAGGCGCTGGCCCGCGCGGCCGATCGCGGCGTGCGCGTGCGCCTCCTGATCGACGACCTTCATGCGGGCGGCGAGGACGACCTGCTCGCCGGCCTGGCCGCCGCCCCCAACGTCGAGGTACGCATGTTCAACCCGCTCGCGGTACGCGGCGGTGCCGTGCCCTCGCGCGTGCTGCTGTCGCTCAATGAATTCACGCGCGTCAACCGGCGCATGCACAACAAGCTGTTCATCGCCGACAACGCCTTCGCGATCAGCGGCGGCCGCAACATCGGCGACGCCTACTTCGGCCGCAGCCAGCCAGCCAACTTCATCGACATGGACGTCATTGCGGCGGGCAAGGTGGTTGGCGAACAGTCGGCGGTGTTCGATGCCTACTGGAACAGCGAGCATGCCTATCCGATCCAGAGCCTCGTGGCAACGGAGCGCGCCCCGCAAGTCGCACGCGCGCAGTTCGATGCATGGGCGCAAGGGGGCGGCACGGACACGGCGGCGCAAGCGGTGGCCGAACGCGACCTGCTCGGTCAAGGCCCGGTCGGCGCACAGTTGGCCAACGGTCGCGTGGACCTGCACCTGGCCAGCGTGCGCGTGATGGCCGATGCGCCGATGAAGGCGACGCACGAGCAGAACCTGGTCGATGGCGCGGTCATGAGCGGCAACCTGGAACTGCTGCAATCGGCACGCTCCGACGTGATGGTGACCTCGCCCTACTTCATTCCGGACACGCGCATGCTCGACATCCTGCAGGCTTCCACCGCCCGCAAGGTGCGCGTCGCGGTGCTGACCAACTCGCTCGCCACCACCGACGAGCCGCTGGTGCATGTCGGCTACTCACGCTATCGCGACGAGTTGCTGGGCATGGGCGTGGCGCTCTACGAAATGATGCCCGGCGTGGATGCGCCGCAGGCCACTGCAGCCGTATCGCACGGCTCGCTCGGGCGCCTGCATGCCAAGGTGGCCGTGGTCGACCATCGCTGGCTGTCGATCGGCTCGATGAACATGGACCGCCGCTCGGCCCATTCCAACACCGAGATGGGCCTGGTCATCGACAGCCCCGAGCTGGCGATGCAGGTGGCGACGCTGCTGCAGCGCGAGCAGTTGCCGCGCAGCTACCAACTGCGGATGCAGCCCGGTGCAGCGCGACCCAAGCTGCAATGGGTCGCACCGTCCGCGACGGAGCAGCCGCTGGTGTTCACGGCCGAGCCCAGCCGCAACTGGCGTCGGCAACTCGGCGTGTCGTTCACGTCGTTCTTCGTGAGTGAACAGTTGCTGTGATGGCTTCTGTTGCGCTGCTTGACGATCAACGCCGCTTCAAGTCATAGGGATGCGTGCCGAGGCCACTGGGTATTCCCCTCCGCGAATGTCCCCCGCCTTCGGCTCCTCCTTTATTTCGCTGCGGGGAACACCCAGCACCGTCGACACGTGGGAGAACCTGCGGTACCCACTGATCAACGCTCGCGTCCTTGGCTCACATTGCTGGTGTTCTGGACGCAGCGAAATGCCGTTGAGAACCACGGGCGAATGCGCCCGAGAGGCCCGCGATCGACGTGCCAACTAGAGCCTGATCTGCTTGAACTTGGCGGTAGTGCGATGCGCAAATGGCACGGAGAGCATGCCGCTTTCCAGGATTCGTGCTTGATTGACGATCTGGGGCCACCACTTCACCAAGCGTTCGGCCTTGATCCAGTACGGCACTGTCGACCACTGCTTCTCCAGCACGAAGACGATGTGACCGCCACGGCGCAGGGCTTCGCGCTCGGCATTGTGGTGCTTGGTGAAGCGGTCAATCGAGACAATGCACCATTGGCCCGTCTCACTCAAGCTGTTGATGAAATCGACGTCCTTGACGTCCTTCGGGAACATGTCCAAGAGAGTCGCCACCTGCACATCGCCATATGTGCCGGAAAGGCCAGCGATGCCGCGCGCCATGCGCGGCGACAGATTCGCGTCAAAAAAGAACTTCAGGCCCGTAGCCGCTCCTCGAACCGCACGGCCGAATCGACTTGCTTGGGGTCGATTTCAAACATGCGCGCAACTGTCTTGCGATCTCGGCCCTCGGCCAAGAAGGCATCGAACAGCGTCTCAGTAGCGATGCTGGTGCCCAGCACGATAGGAGAGCCAAACTGACGCGACGGATCCAACACAACGCCTTTGCTGTCGGCTGGCATCCACAGCCGGGCGGCACTGCCGTCGTACTCGATCCCGGCGTAGAGCGAGGGCTTGATCACGTGGGTGAACACAATCTGCTTGCGGCGGACGTCGGTCAGCATCTCCTCGCCGACCTGGTTCACGGCGGATTCGAAAATGACTTTGCCGTCGGTGCAGAACCGCCTGGCCGTCAGGGGGTAATCGGTCCCCCAGCGCTCACGAGCGACCTCAATCGTGGCCTTAACTACCTGGAGGCTCACTCCCGCATCAACGAACGCTCGAACGAAGCGCAGCTCCATAAGGTCGCGAAAACCGATAGCTGGATGGTCAAACTCGGCATCCGCGAGCTGGGTTTTCCACAGGGGACCGGTGTGCCGGTGGCCGTCTCTGTACTTCCAACGATGCCCCTCCACCTGCGTACGGCACGCGGCTCCGCACCGATCAAGCGCGCGGCTTGCGGAAGAGAGTAGATCCCGGTGTCGAGGAGGTTGGGCTGGGCCATCTGGGCAGAAAGTGTAAGTCACCGGTGCGCATCTGATACCTAGGTAGAGGAGAGATCGCCATCATGTGCATAGGTTTTCGACAAACACGCGAATAAAACCTCTTCTCGCTATGGCTCGCTTCGGAGGGGCACATGTCCATAGCCGCAATAGCCCAAGAATGCAGCATCGCTCAGACTGGCAAGAGGCAGCGGGCCGTCACGAGCAGGACGACGATGGCCAGCCACACCAAGAGCTTCAAGCTCCAATGCCAGTTTGCACCGACCAGGTCGGGCCGCCCCGTGCGTCGGAAAGCAGGGCTCACTGCTTCGCCCATACCCGTCTTTGCCTGATCAGCCGCCCGCCTCTGCCTGTTGCTGCTTGCGCCAGTGCTCTCCGTAATAGTCGCGATCTTGGATACCCATGCGTCGACTGTAACGAATGGTGTCGCGCTTGCACAGGTCGCTACCTCGGTGCGGTGGACTTTTCCTTATCGCCGCAGAGCCACCGGGAACTGCCCCGGAAACCCGCGCATGCATTGGGCATCTGGGGCCTGCCGGTAGACAGCACGAGAGCGAAGGCCCCTCGTGAAGGAGAGGAGGGGTTCCCTCTCAGGCCCGCTTGGAAACGAGCGTCAGGATGTCGTAGCTCGCCACCACCTCATCGAGTTGGTTGGTGACTTCCACATCCCACGCGACCACGCCTTGCCCGACGCCGTTGGCGTCCTTCTTGTTGCGGTCGATCTTGCGCTTGGCGGTGAGGCGCGCGCGGATCGTGTCGCCGATGCCGACCGGCTTCACGAAGCGCAGCGTGTCCAGCCCGTAGTTGGCCAGCACCGGCCCCGGCGCTGGCGACACGAACAGGCCGGCCGCCGCCGACAGCACGAAGTAGCCGTGCGCGATGCGCTTGCCGAAGGGCGATTCCTTCGCGGCCACTTCGTCGAAGTGCATGTAGAAGTAGTCGCCCGAGATGCCGCCGAAGGCGACGATGTCGGCCTCGCCCACCGTGCGGCGATGCGTGAGCAGCGAGTCGCCGATCTGCAGGTCCTCGAAGTGCTTGCGGAAAGGATGCGATTCGCTCTCTTGCCGCGCCGCGCCGCGCATGTATTCACCGGTGATGGCCGCGATCATGGTCGGCGAGCCCTGCACGGCCGTGCGTTGCAAATAATGCTTCACGGCGCGGATGCCGCCGAGTTCCTCGCCACCGCCGGCGCGGCCCGGGCCGCCGTGCTTGAGCTGCGGCAGCGGTGAACCGTGACCGGTCGATTCGGCGGCGGCCTCGCGGTCGAGTACGAGGAAGCGGCCATGCAATGCAGCCACGGCGGGAATGACGCGCGCGGCCGTCTTCGGGTCGCGCGTGACCAGCGTGCCGACCAGGCTGCCGCGGCCGCGCGCAGCCAGCGCCATCGCTTCGTCGATGCCGTCGTAGGCCATCAGCGTGCTGACCGGGCCGAAGGCTTCGACGTCATGCACCGCATCGTGTTCGAGCGGCTTGCGGCTCAGCAGCAAGGTCGGCGAGAAGAACGCGCCGTTGGCCACGCCATCGCCCACGGGTGCGAAACCATCGCGTGCGCCGTAGACCAGCTCGGCACCTTGCATCAGCATCGCGACGCGTTCCGACACGTCGTCGAATTGCGCACGCGAGGCCAACGCGCCCATGCGCACGTCCTCGCGCGTCGGGTCGCCGATGACGGTCTTGGCCAGGCGCGCGCGCAGCCGTTCCGCGACCGCATCGACGTGCTGGCGCGGCACGATGGCGCGACGGATGGCGGTGCACTTCTGGCCGGCCTTGGTGGTCATCTCGCGCGCCACCTCCTTCACGAACAGGTCGAACTCCTCGTCGTCGGGCGTCACGTCGGGCGCGAGGATCGCGCAGTTGAGCGAGTCGGCCTCGGCATTGAAGGGGATCGAGTTGCGCACGACGTTCGGATGCACGCGCAGCTTGGCCGCGGTGTCGGCCGAGCCGGTGAAGGTGACGAAGTCCGAGCCATCGAGCCGATCGAGCAGGTCGCCCGTGCCGCCGATGACGAGTTGCAGCGCGCCTTCGGGCAGCAGGCCCGATTCGTTGATGAGGCGCACCAGCGCCTCGGTCAGGTAGCTGGTGGCGGTGGCAGGCTTGCCGATGCAGGGCATGCCGGCCAGGAAGCTCGGCGCGAACTTCTCGAGCAGGCCCCACACCGGGAAGTTGAAGGCATTGATGTGCACCGCCACGCCCTGGCGCGGCACCAGGATGTGCGTGCCGGCAAAGCCGCCCTTGCGGCCGAGCGGCATCGCCGGGCCTTCGTGCACCAGGTTGCCCGAAGGCAGTTCGTTGCTGCCCATGCTGGCATAGGCCATCAAGGTGCCGGCGCCGCCTTCGATGTCGATCCAGCCGTCGGCACGCGTGGCGCCGGTGTGAGCCGAGATGGCGTAGAGCTTTTCCTTGTGCTGCGCGAGGTACTTGCCCAGCGCCTTGAGGCGTTCGGCGCGCTGCTGGAAGTCCAGCGCCAGCAAGGCGGGCAGGCCGGCCTTGCGTGCATGCGAGACGGCCTCGCCGAAGTCGAGTGCTTCCGCATGCGTGCTGGCCACGGGTTGGCCGTTGATTGCACTGTTGAGCGTCTGCGCGGCCTGGGTGCCGACCCAGCGGCCGGCGATGTAACTCTGGAGAACGTTGGTCACTTGTGAATGTCCCTAGCTGGTTGTGTGAAAGAGGATCAGGCGTGGGCCGGCGCAGCGTCGTCGCGCTGTGCATTCCCGATGCCGAGATAGGTATCGATGATTCGTCGGTCGTGCAGCAGGTCGCTCGCCGCGCCGGAGAGTGCGACGGCGCCGGTTTCCAGCACGTAGCCGCGGTCGGCCACCTGGAGCGCGGCGCGTGCGTTCTGCTCGACCAGCAGCACCGAGACGCCGTGGCTGCGCAGCGAGGAGACCACTTGCAGCACTTCGCGGACGATCAATGGCGCGAGGCCGAGCGAGGGTTCGTCGAGCATCAAGAGGCGCGGACGCGCCATCAGTGCGCGGCCGATGGCCAGCATCTGGCGCTCGCCGCCCGAGAGCGTGGACGACATCTGCTCGCGCCGCTCGCGCATGCGCGGGAAGATCTGGAAGACCTCCTCCATGCGCGCCTTCTGGTCGCGCTGGCCCTTGCGCCAGCGGTAGAAGCCGCCGAGCAGCAGGTTGTCTTCCACCGACATCTCGCCGAACAGCTCGCGCTTCTCCGGCACCAGCGCGACGCCGCGCGCGACCATGGTTTCGACGGTGGGCCTTGCGATGCGCTCGCCGGCCAAGGTGAGGGAGCCGCTGGATGGCAGCAGTCCCATCGCCGCGCAGAGTAGCGTGGTCTTGCCGGCGCCATTGGGGCCGATGACGGTGACGATCTCGCCTTCGTTCACGTCGAGCTGCACGCTGTGCAAGGCTTCGACGCTGCCATAGGAGACGCTGAAGGCGTCGAGTTCGAGTAGCTTGTTCATCTCAATCTTTCAACGGGCTGCACGCCCTGCGCGTCTGCGCAGGCTGAGGCGGGCGCGGGCTTAGGCCCGTTCATTCGGCACCGCCCAGGTAGGCATCGAGCACGCGCGGATTGACCTGCACTTCCGCGGGCGTCCCTTCGGCGATGACCGTGCCGAACTCCAGCACCGTGATGCGGTCGGCCAGGTTCATGACGAACTCCATGTCGTGCTCGACCACCAGGATGCCGAGGCCTTCGGCGCGCAGTTGCGAGAGCAGTTCAGCGAGTGCGCGCTTTTCCAGATGACGCAGGCCGGCGGCCGGTTCGTCCAGCAGCAACACGGCTGGCTGACTGGCCAGCGCACGCGCGATCTCGACCACGCGCTGCTGTCCCAATGCCAGCGAAGCGGCGGGCGTATCGGCATGCGCGCCAAGCCCGCAACGCTCGATCTGGTGCCGCGCCTCGGCCAGCAACGCGGCCTCTTCGCCACGGTCCAGCCGCAACATCGATGCGATCCAGCCGCGCTTCGCACGAAGGTGCCCGCCCAGCGCCACGTTCTCGATCACGCTGCGTTGTCCCAGCAGGCGCACATGCTGGAAGGTGCGGCTCAGCCCCAGCGATGCGAAGTCGCGCGCGGGCAGTTCGCGCATGGGCTTGTCCATCAGGCGCACCTCGCCTTCGGTCGGATCGTCCACGCCCGAGATCATGTTGAAGAAGGTGCTCTTGCCCGCGCCGTTCGGCCCGATCAGCGCATGGATCTCGCCCGCCTTCACGTTCATCGTCACGTCGTTGTTGGCGACCAGCCCGCCGAAGCGCTTGGTGACCTTGGACGACTGCAGCAACACCGTGCCGCGCGCCGGCAACACGCGCCGCGCCAGCGTCGCCATGCCGCGTGGCGCACGCACAGGCTCGGGCCGCAGGAAGCGCTGACCCAGACGTTCCAGCGCCGGCCACAGGCCTTCCGCGAAGCGCTGCAACACCAGCAGCATCAACAGACCGAACACGATCACCTCGAAGTTGCCGCTGGTGCCGAGCAGGTTCGGCAGCACGTCCTGCAGCTTCTCCTTGAGCAGCGTGATCAGCGCCGCGCCCAGCACCGCGCCCCACAGGTGCCCGGCGCCGCCGACCACCGCCATGAACAGGTACTCGATGCCGATGTTGAGGTTGAACGGCGTCGGGTTCACGAAGCGCTGCATGTGCGCGTACAGCCAGCCGGAAATCGCGGCCAGCAGGGCAGCCAGCACGAACAGCTTGATGCGATATCGGGCCGTGTCCACACCCATCGACTCGGCCATGAGCCGGCCGTTCTTGAGCGCACGCACCGCGCGCCCTTCGCGCGAATCGAGCAGGTTGTGCAGCAGCCACAGGCCGAGCAGCAGCACGCCCCAGATCACCACACCGAGCGCGCGCGGCGATGCCAGCGACCAGCCCGCGATGACCAGCGCCGGCACGCCGGTGATGCCGGTCTGCCCGCCGAGGAACTCCATGTTGCCGAACAGGTAGTAGAGGCTCAGGCCCCAGGCGATGGTGCACAGCGGCAGGTAGTGGCCCTGCAGCTTGACCGTGACTGCGCCGAGCATCCAGGCCAGCGCGAAGGTCAGCACCAGGCCCAGCAGCAGCCCGACCCAGGGCAGCAAGCCGTTGCCCACCACCGCGCCGATCGTGGACGCAGCCATCGGCGAGGTGCAGGTCCACGCCGTCGCGTAGGCGCCCATGCCGACGAACGCGGCCTGCCCGAAGGAAGTCATGCCGCCGACTCCGGTGAGCATGGCCAACCCCACCGCGACGATCGCGTAGAGGCCGATGTAGCTCATCACCACGACGGTGAATTCGGGCAGCCAGTTCCAGACCACCGCGAGCACCAGGACGGCGGCGAGCGTGAGATGGCGGCGCGTGAGAAAGCCACTCGCCGTGGTCTTCGGCAGCGAAGTGTTGTTGGCGGAGGTGGTCATTCCTCGTCCTCCACATGATGGCTGCGCAGTGAGCGCCACCACAGCACCGGGATGATCAGCGTGAACACCAGTACCTCCTTGAAGGCACTGGCCCAGAACGAAGAGAACGATTCAAGCTGCCCAACCAGCAATGCGCCGAGCAGTGCGGCGGGATAGCTCGCGAGGCCACCGACGATGGCGGCGACGAAGCCCTTCAGGCCGATGAGAAAGCCGGTGTCGTAGTAGACCGTGGTCAGCGGTGCGATCAGCAGGCCCGACACCGCGCCGATGAGCGCGGCCAAGGCAAAGCTCACGTCGCCCGCGAGTTCCGTCGGAATGCCCATCAGCCGTGCGCCGACGCGGTTCATCGCGGTCGCGCGCAGGGCCTTGCCGACCATCGAGCGGCCGAAGAACTGGAACATCAGCACCACCAGCACGAAGGTCACGCCGATCACGACGAGCGACTGGCCGCTGACTTGCAAGCCACCCAGTTCAAAGCGCGCTTCGGAGAACGCCGGCGTGCGCGACCCCTCTGCGCCAAAGAACAGCAGGCCGAGTCCCACCAGCACGCCATGCAGCGCAACAGAGACGATCAGCAGGGTCAGCACCGTGGCATTGACCATCGGCCTGAACGCGAGGCGGTAAAGCAGCGGACCCAGCGGCATGACCAGCACCAGCGTGGTGAAGGCCTGCGCCGCGACTCCGGCAGGCCGCCACACCAGCGCGAGCGCGCAAGCCAGCGCCGGGAAGGCCACGCACCACAGGATCGCCGAGGCCCACTCGACCGTCACGCCGCGCTTCCAGCGCCAGGCCTCGACGATGAGCGCCGCCGCGGCCAGCACCAGCAGCAACCACAGCGTCGGGGGCACGCGACCGGCCTGCATCATGGCCATCGACAGCGCACCGAAGGCGACGAACTCGCCCTGCGGAATGAAGATGACGCGCGTGACGGAGAAGACCAGCACCAGGGCCAGCGCCATCAGCCCGTACACCGCGCCATTGACGAGGCCGTCCTGCGCAAGCAGCAGGGCGATCTGTGCGTCCATAAGTTGGTTCCTGCGGAGAGAAGTTGAGAAGATTTCGCAGCGATCACACGAAGGTCGGGTCGCCGGCCGTACTCACGACGGCGACAACGACATCGAGGCGGAGGCAGACAAGAGTGCGTAGCGCTTGTCATGCCTCCCCCGACTCTGCTGACCCGGGATCGGTGGTCGCAGCAGAAGGTTTCCTACCCTCTCAAGGCTGGTATTTCCAGGCGCCGTTCTCGATCTTGACCATCACGCGTGCGCGCTGGTCCAGGCCCAGGTGATCGGTCGGCGACATGGTGAAGATGCCGTGCGCACCGGGTGTTTCCTTGATCTGCTCCAGTGCATCGCGCAGCGCGGCGCGGAACTCCGGCGTGCCGGGTTGCGCCTTCTTCAGCGCCACCGGCACCGCGGTCGTCATCAGCAAGCCGGCATCCCAGGCATGGCCGCCGAAGGTCGAGACGCTGCCCTTGCCGTTCGCGCCTTCATAGGCGGCGATATAGGCCATCGCGCTCTTCTTCACCGGGTTCGATGCAGGCAACTGGTCGGCAACCAGCACCGGACCCGAGGGCAGGAAGGTACCTTCGACGTCCTTGCCGCCCACACGCAGGAAATCGTTGTTCGCCACGCCGTGCGTCTGGTACATCTTGCCGGCATAGCCGCGTTCCTTCAGCGTCTTCTGCGGCAGCGCAGCGGGCGTGCCCGAGCCGGCGACCAGCACCGCATCGGGCTTGGCCGACATGATCTTCAGCGCCTGGCCGGTGACCGAGGTGTCGCTGCGGCTGAAGCGTTCGTTGGCCACGATAGTCAGGCCCTTGAGGCCCGCGGCCTTGCCGAATTCCTGGAACCAGCCTTCACCGTACGCGTCGGAGAAACCGATGAAGCCCACCGTCTTCACGCCCAGCTTCTGCATGTGCTCGGCGATGGCCAGCGACATCATGATGTCGTTCTGCGGCGTCTTGAAGACCCACTTGCGCTTGTCGTCCATCGGCTCGACGATGCGCGCCGAAGCGGCCATCGAGATCATCGGCGTCTTGGCTTCGGAGATCACGTCGATCATCGCCAGCGAGGCCGGTGTGACGGTCGAGCCCAGCACCACGTCGACCTTGCTTTCCGTGATCAGCTTGCGCGTGTTGGCCACGGCCGCGGTCGTGTCGGACGCGTCGTCGAGCACGATGTAGTTGACCTTCTGGCCGCCAATGGTCTTGGGCATCAGCGCGATGGTGTTCTTCTCCGGAATGCCGAGCGATGCCGCCGGGCCGGTGGCCGACAGCGTGACGCCGACGTTGATGTCGGCCTGCGCGGCCAGCGCCGCGCCCAGCAAGGCGATCAGCAGCAGGGGTTTGAACGATTTCATGGTTGGTCTTCTCCGGAGTGGATGGGGAAAGGGATGCTTGAAAGATGAGCTGAAAAATGCCCGGCGTTAGTGGACCGGCTTCACATGCGCCTCGTCATCGGTATGTACCCCTGCACGTGGCAGCGCTGTTTGATGCGCCCGAGTGTGCCGCGATCGGTGTGCCAGGCAAGGCGCGACGACGCCGTGGGCTCATGCCCACAAGGAGGAGCAACGCCGCATGGCGCAGCGAGCGCGGTGCAATCGGGTGCATCAATCAACGTTCGTCGAAAGATAGAACGACCCGCTCAGTCAGCGGATGCGCCTGGCAGGTCAGGATGAAGCCGCTGGCCACTTCTTTCTTGTCCAGCGCGAAGTTGCGCTCCATGCGCACCTCGCCTTCGATGAGCTTGGCACGGCAGGTTCCGCAGACACCCGAAGTGCAGGAGTACGGCACCTCAAGGCCAGCGGCTGATGCCGCATCGAGGATGCTGGGCTGGTTCTTGGTGAACGAGATCTCGCGCTGCAGGCCATCGCGAATGATGACGATGCGCGCCGTCTCGGCGTCGCCGGGCTTGGCTTCATGTACCACCGCGCCCACAGGCCCGGTCGAGGGCAAGGCCACGCCGAAGCGCTCGATGTGGATGCGCTCCTCGGGCACGCCGGCGTCGAGCAGCGCGGCCTCGGCCTCGTCGTTCATCTGGAACGGCCCGCACACGAACACATGGTCGATGCCGCCCGCCGGCACCACGCTTTTCAGGAACTCGCTGATCTTCTCGCGGTTCATCAGGCCGTGGTTGAGCGGCGCATCGGTGTGCTCATCGGAGAACACCATCTGCAGCGACAGCCGCGTCATGTAGCGGTTCTTGAGGTCTTCGATCTCTTCCTTGAACATTGTCGACTGCAGCAGGCGGTTGCCGTAGATCAGCGTGAAGCGGCTCTTCGGTTCGCGCGCCAGCACCGTCTTCATGATCGACAGGATCGGCGTGATGCCGCTGCCGCCGGCAATGCCGACATGGTGGCGCTTCGACGCCGGATCGAGCGGCACGAAGAAGCGGCCTTGCGGCGCCATCACCTGCACGGTGTGGCCGGGCTGCAGGTGCTCGTTGATCCAGTTGGAAAACACGCCGCCGCGCACCTTGCGCACGCCGACGCGCAGTTCGCCGTCATCGACGCCGGCGCAGATCGAGTACGAGCGGCGCAGGTCCTGGCCGTCGATGTCGGTGCGCAGGGTGAGGTACTGGCCCTGCGTGAAGCCGAACACTTCGCGCAGGTCGGGCGGCACGTCGAAGGAGACGATGACGGCCTCTTGCGTGTCGGGCTCGATGGCGCGCACACGCAGGGGATGGAACATGACGGACATGGTGTTCTCGCTCAGATCGGCTTGAAGTGCTCGAAGGGTTCCTTGCAGGCCAGGCAACGGTAGATCGCCTTGCATGCGGTGGAACCGAAGGCCGCGAGCCGCTCGGTGTGGAAGCTGCCGCAACGCGGGCAGGCCAGTTGTTGCGCCTCGCTGCGGCGACCGAAGAAGCGGATCGGCACGGCTTCGTTCGATGTTGCCGGGCCGGGCGGCGCGATGCCGTATTCCGTGAGCTTGCGGCGGCCTTCGGCGCTGATCCAGTCGGTGGTCCAGGCGGGCGCTCGGCGCAGGCTCACGCGGGCCGGACCGAGGCCTGCCGCGTCGATCGCTGCGAGCACGTCATGCTCGATCACCTCGGTCGCAGGGCAGCCGGAATACGTCGGCGTCAGCACGATCTCCAACTCGCCGTCATGCGCGATCACGTCGCGCACGATGCCGAGGTCGCGCACCGACACGGCCGGCACTTCGGGGTCCAGCACCGTCGCGAGCACGTCCCAGGCGGCGCGCGTGCGCTCGTCCTGCGCGGGTGCCGCGCAGAGTTCCACCGTCACCACACGCCTCCGGGGAAGGCGCGTTGCAGGTACTGCATGTCGGCCAGGATGAAGCCCATGTGCTCGCTGTGCACGCCGCGCTTGCCGTCGCTGCGGAAGGCGGAATCGGCGGGCATCTGCAGGCCG
Source organism: Variovorax rhizosphaerae (assembly GCF_037889975.1). Classification (NCBI taxonomy): domain Bacteria; kingdom Pseudomonadati; phylum Pseudomonadota; class Betaproteobacteria; order Burkholderiales; family Comamonadaceae; genus Variovorax; species Variovorax rhizosphaerae. The sequence continues at coordinate 16,834 of NZ_JBBKZT010000010.1, forward strand.
GCTTCGTCGAGGATGAGTTGCATCTCGGCCTGCCATGGCGCCTTCAGTTCGGACCACAGCGGCCCCATGCCGGCAGCGTGCGCCTGCTCGTCGGCCGCATCGGTGTCGAACATCTCGGCGGCATAGCGCCACAGGTAGGCCAGGGCGGCCTTCATGCGCTCGCGCGACTCGTCGGTGCCATCACCCAGGCGCACCACCCAGTCGCCCGAATGCTGCTGGTGATAGCGCGCTTCCTTCAAGGCCTTGCCGGCGATGGCCTGCACTTCAACGTCGCTGGAACTACCGAGCCGTTCCCACAACAGCTTGAGCCAGGTCGAGACCATGGTGTTGCGCAGCACGCTGACCGCGAAGTCGCCGCGCGGCAACTCGACCAGCGTGAGGTTGAAGTAGTCGCGCTCGTTGCGCAGGAAGGCCAGTTGGTCTTCGTCGTGCTGCCTGCCTTCGATCTCGCCGGCACGCGTCAGCAGGGCGCGCGCCTGGCCGATGAGGTCGAGCGCGATGTTCGACATGGCGATGTCTTCCTCGAGGATGGGCGCGTGACCGCACCATTCGCCGAGGCGCTGCGCGAGGATCAGGCAGGTGTCGCCGATGCGCAGCAGGTACTGCGCGGAGGGCGTCAGCTGGAGTTCGATGGAGGCTGTGGACATCACGCGCTCACATGTGGTCCACGGCCTTGGGCAGCGCGTAGAAAGTCGGGTGGCGATAGACCTTGTCCTCGGCCGGATCGAAGTACATGTCCTTCTCGCCCGGGTCGCTGGCCACGATCTGCTCGGACAGCACGACCCACACGCTGCAACCTTCCTGGCGGCGCGTGTAGACGTCGCGCGCCATCTGGATCGCCATCTTCGAATCCGCGGCATGCAGGCTGCCGCAATGCTTGTGGTCCAGGCCCGCCTTGCTGCGGACAAAGACTTCCCACAAGGGCCATTCGTTTTCGACTGAGCTCATGCTGCTTCCTTCAATGCTGTTTGCTTGCGTGCGTGTGCGAGCGCGGCATCGCGCACCCATGCGCCGTCGTCCCATGCCTTGACGCGGGCGTTGAGCCGTTCGCGATTGCACGGCCCGTCGCCGCCGATCACGCGCCAGAACTCGCTCCAGTCGATCGCGCCGTGGTCATGCGCCTGGCGCTCTTCGTTCCACTGGAGGTCCGGATCGGGCAAGGTCACGCCGAGGATGCGCGCCTGCTCCACCGCCGCGTCGATGAACTTCTGGCGCAGGTCGTCATTGCTGAAGCGCTTGATGCCCCAGCGCATGGATTGCGCACTGTTGGGCGACTGGTCATCCGGCGGACCGAACATCATGATCGACGGCCACCACCAGCGATTGACCGCGTCCTGCACCATCGCCTTCTGCGCATCGGTGCCCTTGGTCATCATCGTGAGCAGGGCCTCATAGCCCTGACGCTGATGGAAGCTCTCCTCGCGGCAGATGCGGATCATGGCCCGCGCATACGGCGCATACGAGCACCTGCAGATCGGCACCTGGTTCATGATCGCCGCGCCATCCACCAGCCAGCCGATGGTGCCGATGTCGGCCCAGGTCAACGTCGGGTAGTTGAAGATCGAGCTGTACTTGGCCTTGCCCGAGTGCAGCGCGTCGAACATCTGGTCGCGCGAGGTGCCGAGCGTTTCAGCGGCGGCATAGAGGTAGAGCCCGTGGCCGCCCTCGTCCTGCACCTTGGCCAGCAGGATGGCCTTGCGCTTCAACGTGGGTGCGCGCGAGATCCAGTTGCCCTCGGGCAGCATGCCGACGATCTCCGAATGCGCATGCTGGCTGATCTGCCGCACCAGCGTCTTGCGGTAGTGGTCGGGCATCCAGTCCTTCGCCTCGATGAAGTCGCCAGCATCGATGTGCGCATCGAAGTTCTCTTCCAGGCGCATCTCGTCGGCGGAGCGCACGGCCTTCTTGCCGTCGCCGGGCTCCTTGCCCATCGTGTCCATGGCTTGCGTGTACATGAGGTGTTCTCCTTGTTCAGCGGGGACGTTTGTCGACCACGCGGCGGGCCTTGCCGGTCTGCGTGCGCTCGATCGTGTTCGGGTCGAACACGCGGACTTCGGTCGAGATGCCGACCAGCGTCTTGATGCGGTGCTGCACCCACTTGGCCACCGCGACGCGGTCGCTCTCGGAGATGATGCTGTGGGGTTGCAGTTCGCAATGCACCTCGACCTGGTCGAGCAGGCCTTCGCGGCTGATGTGCATCTGGTAGAGGCCGGTGAGCGCCTCGTGCGCGAGCACGATCTCCTCGACCTGTGTCGGGAACACGTTGACGCCGCGGATGATCATCATGTCGTCGCTGCGGCCGACGATCTTGCCCATGCGACGGAACGAGCGGGACGTCGGCGGCAGCAGCCGCGTGAGGTCGCGCGTACGGTAGCGCACCACGGGCAAGGCTTCCTTGGTCAGCGAAGTGAAAACCAGTTCGCCCTCCTCGCCATCGGGCACCAGCTCGCCGGTGATGGGGTCGATGATCTCGGGATAGAAGTGGTCCTCCCAGATCACCGGGCCGTCCTTGCTCTCGATGCATTCGCTGGCCACGCCCGGGCCCATCACTTCGGACAGGCCATAGATGTCGACCGCGTCGATGCCGGCCTTGTGCTCGATGTCGTGGCGCATCGCCTCGGTCCACGGCTCGGCGCCGAAGATGCCGACCTTCAGCGAGCTCTCGCGCGCATCGATGCCCTGCCGCGCGAACTCCTCGATGACCACCTGCATGTAGCTCGGCGTGACCATGATGATGGAGGGCTTGAAGTCCTGGATCAGCTGCACCTGCTTCTCGGTCTGCCCGCCGCCCATCGGCACGACCGTGCAGCCCGCGCGTTCGGCACCGTAGTGCGCGCCGAGGCCGCCGGTGAAGAGGCCATAGCCATAGGCGATATGGATCAGGTCGCCGGTACGTCCGCCCGCGGCGCGGATCGAACGCGCGACGAGTTCGGCCCAGGTGTCGATGTCGTTCTTGGTGTAGCCGACGACCGTCGGCTTGCCGGTGGTGCCCGACGAGGCATGCACGCGTGACAACTGCTCGCGCGGCACGGCGAACAGCCCGAAGGGGTAGTTGTCGCGCAGGTCGGTCTTCACCAGGAAGGGGAACTTCGACAGGTCGCTGAGCTGCTTCAGGTCTCCTGGTTTCACGCCCTTGGCATCGAAGGCCTTGCGGTAGTGCGGCACGTTGTCGTAGGCGCGTTGCAGCGTGTCCTTCATGCGCGCCAGTTGCAGCGCGGCGATCTCGTCGCGGCTGGCCGTCTCGATGGCCGACAGGTCGCCGGGGGCGGGTTGCTTCACGGGCATGTTCTTGTCTCCTCTTCGGACTGGCGGCGGGTCAGGCGGGCTGGACAGCCGGCTTGCCCTTCATGGTGTACGACCGACCACGGAACACCGCGAGGCGCTCGCCGCGCTGATTGGTGACTTCCGTGTCGTAGACGCCGGTGCGGCCGGACTTCGACACCTCTTCGCATCGCGCGACGAGCTCGTCGCCGAGCCTGCCCGGCGCCATGAAGTCGATGCCGAAGCCGGAGGCCACCGTGAGCTCGTTGTACGAGTTGCAAGCGAAGGCGAAGGCCGAATCGCACAGCGTAGCGATGAAGCCGCCGTGGCAGATGTCGTGGCCGTTGAGCATGTCTTCGCGCACCTGCATGTGGATCGTGGCGCGGCCGGGCGCGACCTCGACGATGCGCATGCCGAGCAAGCGCGTGGCGCGGTCGTTGCGCAGCATGCCTTCGCGGACGTGCTCGGCGGTTTGTTGGGGCGATAGGACTTCGGTCATGGGAATGCTTAGCGGTCGGAGAAGGTCGGCGCGCGCTTGTTGCGGAAGGCGTCTACGCCTTCCAGGTAGTCGTGCGCGCTGCCCAGTTCGGATTGCAGCGAGGCTTCCAGTTGCAGCGCCTGACGCATGTCCATGCCTTGGGCCGCGGTGAGAGCCTGCCGCGTCGCGACCAGCGCGCGCGTCGGCATGCCGGCGAGCCGCGTGGCCAAGGCATTGGCAGTGTCGAGCAGCGCTGCGTCATCGACGCACTGCCAGATCATTCCCATCTGCGCCGCGTCGGCCGCGGGCACCTTGTCGCCCAGCATGGCGAGCCCCATGGCGCGCGCCGAACCCACCAGCCGGGGCAGCAACCATGTACCGCCGGTGTCGACGACGAGCCCGATCTTCGAGAAGGCCTGGATAAAGCTGGCAGAGCGCGCGGCGATCACCAGGTCGCAGCACAGCGCAAGGTTGGCGCCAGCACCGGCGGCCACGCCGTTGACCGCGGCGATCACCGGCACCGGCATCGAACGCACACGCTCGACCAGCGGGGCATAGTTGGCCTCGATCAACTTGCCCAGGTCCTGCCCCGGCGCGGCCGCCGGATCGCTCAAATCCTGCCCCGCGCAGAAACCGCGCCCTGCGCCCGTGATGATCACGCAGCGCACCGAGGCATCGTTTGCTGCGGCATTCAACGCCGCCAGCAACTCCGCATGCATCGCACTCGTGAAGCTGTTCATCGCAGCGGGGCGGCTCAGCGTCAGCGTGGTCACGCCGCCTGCCTGGTTCACCGAAATCGTGGGTTCTGTCATCTCTTCTTGTCTCTCAAAACATTATTGACCGACCGTTCGGTAGAGTTTATTATTTCCCGACTTCGCTGCGCAAGCCGTTTGCCCTAGTGCAAACCCTAGGGAGACTCTGATCAAGTCCTCCGCGGTTCGCGCATCCTCTGCTTGGGGGTCTGCGGCGTTGCAAATCCTCGCCATAGCTTCGGCTATGACTGCGGTTTGCGCCTTGCATCCCATCCCAAGCCGAGGCGCGCGCCCTCGCGGCGAACTTGATCAGAGCCTCCATAGTCAACAAAAAAGGAAGAGACATGCCCTGCTACTCCATCGAAGGCGTCGTGCCGGTGGTCGACCCGAGCGCCTACGTGCACCCCACCGCCGTACTCATCGGCGACGTGATCGTCGGCCCCAACTGCTACATCGGCCCCAACGCCAGCCTGCGCGGCGACTTTGGTCGCATCGTGCTCCACGCCGGGGCCAATGTGCAAGACACCTGCGTGATGCACGGCTTTCCGCTGCAGGACACGCTCATCGAGGAGAACGGCCATGTCGGCCACGGCGCGGTGCTGCATGGCTGCGTGATCCGGCGCGATGCGCTCGTCGGCATGAACGCGGTGGTGATGGACGAGGCGGAGATCGGCGCGAACTCCTTCGTCGCCGCATGCGCTTTCGTGCCGGCCGGCATGAAGGTGCCGCCGCGCAGCCTCGCCGCCGGCATGCCCGCCAAGGTCAAGCGCGAACTCAGCGACCAGGAGATCGCCTGGAAGCTCGACGGCACCCTCACCTACCAGGAACTCACGCGCCGCTGCCACGCCAGCCTGGTCGAGGTCGAGCCGCTTGCGGCGGTCGAAGCCGATCGACCGCGCGTGCAGCATTCGCCGGTGAAGACATTGATCGCGACCAAGCGCGACGAGTAGGCCGGGGACACAGCGACATGCCACGCGGACGAGCTGCCACCTACGAAGACCAGCGGGAGATGATCCTGTCCCGCGCCGCCGCGCTGTTCGCGAAGCGGGGCTATGCCTCCGCATCGATGAACCAGGTCGCGGAGGCCTGCGGACTGTCGAAAGCCTCGCTGTACCACTACTACAAGGACAAATACAGCCTGCTCGTCAGCATTGCCGAAGGGCACGTCTCGCGCCTCCAGGCATTGATCGATGACGAGGCTTCCGCCCACCTGCAGGGCGAAGCCAGGCTGCGCCACCTGATCCACCGCATCGTGGCCGAATACGCCAACGCCCAGGACGCGCACCGCGTGCTGACCGAGGACGTCAAGTTCCTCGAACCCGACGACCGCGAGCGCGTGCTCGACAAGGAGCGTCACGTCGTCGCCGGCTTTGCGCGCGCGGTGTCGGAGATGCGCGCGGGCCAACCCAGCGCGCACCTGTCCAAGCCGCTGACCATGCTGCTGTTCGGCATGATCAACTGGATGTTCACCTGGATGAAGCCCGACGGCGAGCTCGACTACGACGCCATGGCGCCGATCGTCGCGGACCTGTTCTTGGGCGGCATCGGCGAGGTGCGCCTGCCGGAAGCGTCGCACGAACCCGTCCCGCGCAGCGACAGGCTGGCGGCGCGATAGGACGCAGCGCCAGCATTGGGAACAAATCGGGTCGCGCAGCGGCACCCGTCGCAAGCCAACGTGGAATCGGCTTCGCCGGGCACAGGGTGCGCGCTATATTGGGCTGAGGACCGCGGCTCCAAGCCTGCCGGCGCAGGCTCGGACGGTCCGCAAGAGCAGCCGCGCAGCGCCGCAGGCGCTTCGCGGATCGGTGAGTCAGCCCCCGCTCGACGAATCGATCATCTTCGCCAGCACCTGGTCCAGACTGAAGCTCGCTGCCTTCTGCCGCGGCGGGAATTCCTTGAACGTCGCCAGGAACTCCCCGACGATGGCCTGCGCCGGCACCAGCAGGTAGATGTGCCGGAACATCCAGTCGTAGAAAGTGTTCGACGTGATCTGCGCGCGCTCGTACGGGTCCATCCGCAGGTTGAAGATGTAGGGCGTACGCAGCACCACGAAGGGCTCCTGCCAGATCTTCAGCGTGCCGGTCACGCGCTGCTCCATGAACAACATCTTCCAGTGGTCGTAGCGGATGGCCGCCACGTCGCCCTCGTCCGTGAAGTAGATGAAGCCGGGGCGCGGGCTCTTCTTTTCCTTGCCCGTGAGATAGGGCACGAGGTTGTAGCCGTCGAGATGGACCTTGAAGGTCTTGTCGCCGATCTTGTGGCCCTTCTTGAGCTTTTCCTTGATGTCCGGGTCGCCGGCCGCCGCCAGGATGGTCGGGAACCAGTCGAGGTGACTGATGATTTCGTTCGACTCCGAACCGGCCGGGATCACGCCCGGGAAACGCACCACCAGCGGGATCCGGTACGCGCCTTCCCAGCTCGAATTCTTCTCGTTGCGGAACGGCGTCGTGCCCGCATCCGGCCAGGTGTTCATGTGCGGGCCGTTGTCGGTGCTGTACTTGACGAAGGTGTTGTCGGCGATGCCGAGTTCGTCGAGGAAGTCGAGCAGCTCGCCGATGTGCTTGTCGTGATCGATCATCACGTCGTGGTACTCCGACTGCCAGCGACCGGACTGTCCGATGCTCTCCGGCTTCGGGTGCGTCCAGGCGTGCATGTGCGAGGTGTTGAACCACACGAAGAAGGGCTCGCCTGCGTCGTGCGCAGCCTTGATGAATTTCTTGGCCCCGGCCATGAACTCGTCGTCGATCGTCTCCATGCGCTTCTTGGTCAGCGGCCCGGTGTTCTCGATCTTCTGGCCGCCCTTGCCGTCGGACCAGCAATGCAGCACGCCGCGCGGGCCGTACTTCTTCTTGAAGTTGGGGAAGTCCTTCGCGTTGGGATAGTCGACTTCCTCGGGCTCTTCCTCGGCGTTCAGGTGGTAGAGGTTGCCGAAGAACTCATCGAAGCCATGCACCGTGGGCAGGTGTTCGTCGCGATCACCGAGGTGGTTCTTGCCGAACTGGCCCGTACGGTAGCCGAGCGGCTTGAGCGCCTCGGCAATGGTGATGTCCTCGGCCTTCAGGCCCAGTTCCGCGCCGGGCAAACCCACCTTCGTCAGGCCCGTGCGCAAGCCGCACTGGCCGGTAATGAACGACGCGCGCCCGGCCGTGCAACTCTGCTCGGCATAGGCATCCGTGAAGATCATGCCTTCCTTGGCGATCCGGTCGATGTTGGGCGTGCGATAGCCCATCATGCCCTTGGTGTAGCAGCTCAGGTTCGACTGACCGATGTCGTCGCCCCACATGACAAGAATATTGGGTTGCTTGGTTTTGGTCGCCATTCTGTCGCTCCTTGCGTTGTGGATCGCCGCCAGGAAAGGCAGCACTGCACCAGGGGACACAGCCCCGGTGAGCCAGCGATCTTCCGCGCGTGGACTGGCGTCGCAACTAGCTTTTGGTATAGCGGGTGCGCGTTGCACGCGCTGGGCAGCCTGCCACTCGGCAACGCAAGGCTCGGCAAGCGCCGGACAGCAAAAAGCCCTTGATCCTGCTAGGAATCAAGGGCTCTTGATGTTTGGTGGCCTGGGGCGGAATCGAACCACCGACACGCGGATTTTCAATCCGCTGCTCTACCAACTGAGCTACCGGGCCTTGGTATGGAGCCTTCGATTATACAGCGCTTCTGCGCCCTCTCGAAAGATCGACACCCAATTGTTTGAGTTTTCGATAGAGATGGGTGCGTTCCAGGCCGGTCTTCTCGGCCACGCGGGTCATGGAGCCGTTCTCCATCGCCAAGTGGAACTCGAAGTACGCCTTCTCGAAGCCATCGCGCGCATCGCGCAGCGGGCGGTCGAGGTCGAAGCTCTGGTTGGCGCGCGGGCCGGCTTCGACGACGAGGGCCGCGGTCGGTAGCGGCATCAGGCCGTGGTCGCCGGTGGTGGTCACGGCCGCCGCGAAATGGCTGGTCGTGGGCACCACGCTGGCGGCGGCGCGGCGCGCGCTCTCGCGGGCCAGGCCCTGCTCGACCGCCTTCAACAGCTTCTGCAGGGTGATGGGTTTTTCAAGGAAGGCGAAAGCGCCGATGCGCGTGGCGTCGACCGCGGTGTCGATGGTCGCGTGCCCGCTCATCATGATGACGGGCATGCTCAACAGGCCGGCAGTCGACCACTCCTTGAGGAGCGTGACGCCATCGGTGTCGGGCATCCAGATGTCCAGCAGGACCAAGTCGGGCCGCGCACGCTGGCGCGCTGCGCGTGCCTCGGCGGCGTTTTCGGCCAATTCGACGTTGTGACCTTCGTCGTTGAGGATCTCGAATAGCAGGTCTCGGATGCCCAGCTCGTCGTCGACGACAAGAATGTTTGCCATGAATGCTTCAGGTGTGCGCGCTCAGGCGACAGTGGTAGGCGAGTGTTCGTCGGGTATTGCGGGTGTGGCCGGCTGTTCAGCCGCCAGCGCGAATGATAGCGAGACTTGCGCACCCACTACAGCCCCCTCGACGATGCGATTGGAAAGTTCGATGCGCGCGCCGTGTTCGTCGGCTATTTTCTTGACGACGGCAAGTCCCAGGCCAGTGCCCTTGGCCTTGGTCGTGACGTAGGGCTCGAAGGCGCGTTTGAGGATGTTCTCGGCAAAGCCGTGACCGCTGTCCTGCAGCGTCAGGCGCACGCGCTTGCCCGTATCGTCCAGGCGGGTGCGGACGATGACTTCTCCACTGCCCTTGCCACCCTGCGCCGTCTCGGTGGCATCCTGCGCGTTTTGCAGCAGGTTATGGATCACCTGGCGCAATTGCTGCGCGTCTCCACGTATGGCCGGGCAGCGCGGGTCGAGTTCGGTGTGCACCGTCACTGTGGGAGCCTCCGTCTCGTAGAGGCTCAGCACGTCGACCACGACGGCATTGAGGTCGACCGGCTTCAGCTCTGCCGCCGGCAGGCGCGCATAGTCGCGGAACTCGTTGACCAGCCGCTTCATCGCATCGACCTGGTCGACGATGGTCTTGACCGACTTGTTGAGGATCGCCAGCTCCGGCGGCTCGACCTTGCCCTTGAGTTTCATCTGCAGGCGCTCGGCGGAAAGCTGGATCGGCGTGAGCGGATTCTTGATCTCGTGCGCCAGGCGGCGCGCCACTTCGCCCCAGGCCTGGGCGCGCTGGGCCGAGACGATCTCGGAGATGTCGTCGAACACCAGCAGCCGCGCGCTGCCCGGCAGCTCTGCACCGCGGGCCACGATGTTGATGGTGTCCTGCTGCATGCCGCCGCCGGGCGGGTGCAGCTCGAAGGCGTGTTGCCAATGGTCGAGGCCGTGCTGCAGGTGCTCGACCTGGAAGTCGTCAAATTGCTGCTGCACGTCCTGCGCGAAGTCCGCGAGGCTCGGTACCGCCGCCAATCGCTGGCCCTCGAAGGCAGCCAGCGGCGCACGCAGCACGCGTGTGGCGCCCGGGTTGGTCTGAAGAACCGTGCCCGCCGCGTCCAGCACGATCACGCCGGACGTCAGGTTGTCGAGGATGGTCTGCAGGTTGCCCCGCGCCGCCTCAAGCTCGCCCATGGTCTTCTCGACGACGCCGCGCGCATCTGCCAATTGCTGTGTCATGACCGCGAACGAGCGCGTCAGCCCACCGAGTTCATCCCGGGTCTGCAGCACGGTGGTGGGCCGCAGGTCGCCGCCGGCCACCTGCCGCACGCCGTCTGCCAGCACCAGCAGCGGTCGCGCGAGCTGATTGCCGAACAGCACCGCCAGCAGCACCGCGCCGAACACCGCCAGGAACAGGCACAGCGTGAGCGTGCCGATGTACATGCGCCGCAGGCCGCCGCGCGCCAACGCGCGCTCCTGGTACTCGCGGTTGGCTTCCTGTACGGCCAGCGCGTTGGCCACGAGTGCCGGCGGGATCGGGCGAGTCACCTGGAGAAAGCGCGCATCGGTGCTGAACTCGAAGCCCGGCCGCTGCACGATCATGAGCGCGTGCACGGTCGCGACCGGCGGCGTCGCGCCCGGCGGCGATGCCTCGTCCAGCCCCTCGATGTGCGCCACGCCGCGCTCGGTGCGCGCCTGGCGGAACTGCAGCGGCGTCGGCCGCTCCGGATTGAGCTGGAAGCGCGAGGTGCCGGCGCTGGCCACGAGCTGGCCGCTGCCGGTCCAGAGCACGGCGTCGCTCGCGCCGAGCTGGTCGCGGATGCGCTCGAGCGCCAGGCCGGCGCTGGTGTCGGGGACCTCCGCCAGTTGTGCGCTGGCCGCACGCGCCTTGCTGGACAGGTCCTCGGTCAGCGAATCCAGCGTGGCCCGGCCCAGGTTGAGGCCCGCATCGAGCGCGCCCTCGACCTTGACGTCGAACCAGCTCTCGATGGAGCGCGACATGAAGTTGTAAGACACCACGTAGATCAGCGCGCCAGGCACCACGCCCACCAGCGCGAAGATGGCCGCCAGCTTGATCAGCAGGCGGCTGCCGAACTTGCCGAGCCGCAGGCGCTGGATCAACCGGAACGCCACCCACACCAGCACCAGCAGCAGGAAGATCGCGACCACGACGTTGATGCCGAACAGCAGCGCGTAGTTGCGTTCGTAGAGCGCCCGGTTGTTGGTCGCCTGCGCCAGCAGGAACATCATCACCAGACCGATGGCCGTGATCGCCGCGGCACCGACGCCCAAGGCCCAACGCACGGCTTTCGTGCGGCGCGTATGGTGCGTGTGCTGGGCAGGCTGGGTATTGCGCCGTTCGTCGCGCGGCGCCTGGCCGGGGATCACGGCGTCTTCCCTACGGCCAGCTTGGCGGTGCGTTCCGCCGCGATGTTCCAGTCGGATTGGCCGGCCATGCCGATCTGGAAGGGTCGCGGCAGTTGCGAAATGTCGAGGCGGAAGCGGAACTGGACCGGATGGACGGCGTCGTCCGCGATGTCGCTCGCGTCGCCCATGCGCATCCGGCCGACGCGCTTGACCGCGTCCAGGGCATCCGACAGCGAGTCGAAGTTCTGGTTCAGCGTCGCGCCGAAACCTGCATTGGTGATGGGCACGGGGGACACGTTGAGGCGCCAGCGGCGCGTGAGTGGCTGGTAGGCCAGTCGCATGTAGCGCGCCACCTGCGCGACACGGGCGTCCGTCCAGTACCAGCGTTCGCGATAAAGCTCCGCCTCCGCCACGAAGTAGACGGCAATGCCCTTGTCGAGCACCTCTTCCACCAGGGTTGGCAATTCGAATTGCACGGCAGCCGTGAGATACACGCCGTCGCCGCTGCGTTCCAGCTTCATTTGCGTGACCTCGGCCGCCTCCGCGGCCGCCGGGGTCGGTAGCCAGCCCAGCAATACCATCCAGATCGCCACGAACCAGGCCGTGATCGGCCAGCCACGCCGGCTAGCGAGCTGGTTTTTCAAGCAGGGCGTAGAAGAAACCGTCGTGTTCACCCAACCCATTGTCCGGGACGCCACGCGCATTGCCGCCGCTTTGAGGCAGCAAATGGCCTGGCGAAGGCCGCAAACGGGCATCGGTGTTGTGCGCAAGAAACGCCTCGATTTGGTGCGAACCCTCCTGCCTAAACACCGAACAAGTGCAATAAAGAAGGCGTCCGCCGGGTCGAACCAGCGGCCACAACGCGGCCAGAAGCATCGCTTGCTGGAGCGCCAACTGCTCGACGTCGCTCTCGCGCCGCAACCAGCGCACGTCGGGATGGCGCCGCACGATGCCGGACGCGGTGCAGGGGGCGTCGAGCAGGATGGCGTCGAAAAGCTGGCCGTCCCACCACTTCTCGGGCCGGACGGCATCGGCCACCAGGACGGTGGCGCTGAGGTCGAGGCGCGCCAGCGTCTCACCGATGCGACGGCTGCGGGCGGCGTCGATCTCCAGCGCCGTGACCTCGATGGGCATGTCGCCGGCATATTCGAGCAGGTGCGCGGTCTTGCCGCCGGGCGCGGCGCAGGCGTCGAGCACGCGAAGTTGAACTGGGCCCCCAGGGCCGGGCTGCGCCCCGCTCGCGTCTCGCGCGGGATCAAGTCGAGATGGCAAAGCCATGCCACCAGGGCGCAGGCCGTCGAGCAACAAGGGCGCAGCGATCTGCGCGGCGCTGTCCTGCACCGAGAATTCGCCCTCGGCAAAGCCCGGCAACTGCGGCACCGGTCGCGCACGTGCGAGTTGCACCCCACTCCCCGCCACCGGCGTGGCCGCCATGCCCGCGGCCGACAGCGTCTGCAGGTAGAGGCCTTGCGAGGTCTTGCGCGTGTTCACGCGCAGCGTGAGCGGCGGTTGCTGGTTGTTGGCCTCGAGCACGCGCTGCCAGTCGCGCGGGTGGTCGCGCCGGAGCCTTTCGATCCACCAACGCGGGTGGTTCCATTGCGCCACCGGCTCGTGGTTGGTGGCGGCCACGAGGTCATCGCGCTCGCGCAGGAAGCGGCGCAGGCAGGCGTTGATGAAGCTGCCTTGCGCCCGCGTCGCCGGGTCGCGCTTGGCCGCCTCGACCGCCTGGTCGACGAGCGTGAAGGGTTCGTAGGGCGAGTTGTCGGCATCCCAGCCCAGCGCCAGGGCTGTGCACAGCAGGGCATCGGCGTTGGGCGGTGGCGTGCGTTTGGCGAGTTGGCGTCGCAGCGCCTCGGCACGGCCCAGCCAGCGCAGGGCCTGGAAACCCAGCGCCTGCACGCCCGGGCGCAGCGCGGGCTCGACCGCCTCGAACGCAGCACTGCCGGAAGTGCCGGCGCGAATCGCCGCGAGGGCTTGTGCGGTCAATTGCAACTGGCGCCACAACGGCGGCCCCAGGTGGGGCGACGTCAAACTGGATGGGGGGTCGGTGAGGTCTCGCAAGCGGTTGATGGTAACAACCAGCGAGCGAGGCAACGCTGAATTGCTGGCTTCAATGTTGCGGCGGCCTCACGCCTTGTGTCCTGGCGAATCTCGAAGGCCCCGCAACCCGCTGGCGGATGCCGAAAGCAGCTACACCAATGGCATCGCACGACGCAGGCCGAACATCAACGCCATCAGCATCGCCGGAAACTGCCCGATGGCCGCGTTGTAGTTCAGCACCGCCTGGTTGAACTGGCCGCGCGCGATCTCCGGCGCCGCCGACGGTTCGGGCCAGGCGATGGGTGCGGCGATCGTCGCGACCGAAGGATCGTCGCCGGAGCCGGCCCACGTCGCGGGCCGCGACAGCGTGCCGTCGGCCTCGAAGACCATGGATGGATCCCCGTGCTGCCGCTGCCAGGCCGACAGCATCGCGTGCAGCGCGGTTCCCAGTGCCGCCATCGCCTGCATGTCCAGCGGCCGCTTGCGCGTGGCGCCCAGCATGTTGCCGAACTGCCGGGCCGCCGCACGCAGCGATGCCCCGCTGGTCAGCTCGCCCGGGCCGAAGGCACTCGGCGCGGTCGGGATCACATGGGTCTGCACGAAATCGAGTTGGCGCATCAGCGCGGCATCGAGCGCGCCATAGGCCTGCAGCGCGGTGGAACGCAGCCGCACCAGCCGGTTGTGCGCGCCGATGAACCAGAACAGCGCCACTGCGCCGGCGATCCACCAGGGCCAGCCTTCAGGCAGGAGATTCATTGGATGGTTCTAAGTGGCCATGAAAAACGCCCCCGATCCGCGCGAGCGAAAAGGGGGCGTCTGGGTCCGGTCATGGGGTCATGGCCGGGTTGCGCGGGCGATCACTCGCTGGCGGCAGCGGTTCCTTCGCCGGCATCCGCGGTGGCCGTGGCGGCCTCCTCGGTGCTGGACGAGCTGTCGCCGGCCAGTTCCGCGGCTTCGGACTCGGCGATGGCGCGGCGCTCGGCCTCGTCCATCTGGTCCTTGACCTTGCGGGCCTGGTGGTAGGCCATGCCGGTGCCTGCGGGGATCAGGCGGCCGACGATCACGTTTTCCTTCAGGCCGCGCAGTTCGTCGCGCTTGCCCATGATCGCGGCTTCGGTCAGCACGCGCGTCGTTTCCTGGAACGATGCGGCGGAGATGAACGAGTCGGTCGACAGGGAGGCCTTCGTGATACCGAGCAGCAGGTTGGTGAACGTCGCGGGGATCTTGCCAGCGCTGCGCAGGGCGTCGTTGGTGTTGAGCATTTCGCTGCGTTCGACCTGTTCACCCGAGATGTAGTTCGTGTCGCCGATGTTGTCGACCACGACGCGGCGCAGCATCTGGCGAACGATCACCTCGATGTGCTTGTCGTTGATCTTCACACCCTGCAAGCGGTACACGTCCTGCACTTCGTCCACGATGTAGCGCGCCAGTTCTTCCGAACCCAGCAGGCGCAGGATGTCCTGCGGATCGGCCGGACCGTCGACGACGCTTTCGCCCTTGTTCACCACCTGGCCTTCGTGCACCAGGATGTTCTTTTCCTTGAGCACGAGTTCCTCGTGGACCGTGCCTTCCGGATCGGTGATCTGCAGGCGGACCTTGCCCTTCGTTTCCTTGCCGAACGACACGGTACCGGTCATCTCGGCCAGCGTGCCCTTGTCCTTCGGCGAACGGGCTTCGAAGAGCTCGGCCACACGCGGCAGACCGCCGGTGATGTCGCGCGTCTTCTGGCCTTCGACCGGGATGCGGGCCAGCACTTCGCCGGGGCCCACGTCCTGGCCGTCGCGGATCTGCACCAGCGAGCCGATCGGGAAGCCGATCGTCACCGAGTGGTCGGTGCCGGGGATCTTCACTTCGGCGCCGGAGGCGTCGATGAGCTTCACCTGCGGACGAACCACCTTCGCAGCGCCGCGGCGCTTCGGGTCGATCACGACCAGGGTCGACAGGCCCGTCACTTCATCGACCTGCTTCGCGACGGTCAGGCCTTCTTCGACGTTCTCGAAGTGGGTCTTGCCGGCGAATTCGGTGATGATGGGTCGGGTCAGCGGGTCCCAGTTGGCGAGCACGTGGCCGGCCTTGATGGTCTGGTCGGCCTTGACCGTCAGCGTGGCGCCATACGGCACCTTGTGACGTTCACGCTCGCGGCCATGCTCGTCGTGGATGATGATTTCGCCGGAACGCGAGATCACCACCAGCTCCTGCTTGGAGTTGGTCACGTAGCGCATCGTGGCGTTGAAGCCGATCGAACCGTTCGACTTGGCTTCCACGCTGGAGGCGATGGCGGCGCGCGAAGCGGCACCACCGATGTGGAAGGTCCGCATCGTCAGCTGCGTGCCGGGTTCACCGATCGACTGCGCGGCGATCACACCGACGGCTTCGCCGATGTTGATCAGGCCGCCGCGACCCAGGTCACGGCCGTAGCAGGTGGCGCAGATGCCGAAGCGCGTGTCGCAGGTCAGCGCGGTGCGGACCTTGACTTCGTCGACGCCCTGGGCTTCCAGTTCTTCGATCGTGTCTTCGTCGAACATCTGGCCGGCGTTCAGCAGCACCGCACGGTTTTCCGGGTGCAGCACGTCTTCCGCCGCGGTACGGCCGAGGATTCGGTCGCGCAGCGACTCGATCACTTCACCGCCTTCGACGATCGCGCGCATCAGGTAGCCACCGTGCGTACCGCAGTCCTGCTCGGTCACGACCAGATCCTGCGTCACGTCGACCAGACGACGGGTCAGGTAACCCGAGTTCGCGGTCTTCAGTGCCGTGTCAGCCAAGCCCTTGCGAGCACCGTGGGTGGAGATGAAGTACTCCAGCACGTTCAGGCCTTCGCGGAAGTTCGCGGTGATCGGCGTCTCGATGATGGAGCCGTCAGGCTTGGCCATCAGGCCCCGCATGCCGGCGACCTGGCGGATCTGCGCGGCGGAACCGCGAGCGCCCGAGTCGGCCATCATGTAGATCGAGTTGAACGATTCCTGCTCGACTTCCTTGCCGTGGCGGTCGATGACCTTCTGCTTGGACAGCTTGGCCATCATGACCTTCGACACTTCGTCGCCGGCCTTGCCCCAGATGTCCACCACCTTGTTGTAGCGTTCGCCGGAGGTGACCAGACCGGACACGTACTGCTGTTCGATCTCCTTCACTTCCTTGGCCGAGCGATCGATGATGCCGTGCTTTTCAGCGGGCACCAGCATGTCGTCGATGGCGATCGAGATGCCGGCCTTGGTCGCCAGGCGGAAGCCGTTCTGCAACAGCTTGTCGGCGAACACGACGGTCTCTTTCAGGCCGCACTTGCGGAACGAGACGTTGATGAGCTTGGAGATTTCCTTCTTCTTCAGCGCCTTGTTGATGTTCGAGAACGGCAGGCCCTTCGGCAGGATCTCGGACAGCAGCGCGCGGCCCACGGTCGTGTCGATGAGCGAGGTCGACGGCGTGAACACGCCGGTTTCCTTGTCCTTCGAATACTCGGTGATGCGGACGGCGATCTTGGCGGTGAGTTCGACCACGTTGGCGTCGAGCGCGCGCTGGACTTCGCCGATGTCGGAGAAGACCAGGCCTTCGCCCTTGGCGTTGATGCGGTCGCGGGTCGTGTAGTACAGGCCCAGCACCACGTCTTGCGACGGCACGATCGACGGTTCGCCCGAAGCGGGGAACAGCACGTTGTTGGAGGCCAGCATCAGCGTGCGGGCTTCCATCTGTGCTTCCACCGACAGCGGCACGTGCACAGCCATCTGGTCACCGTCGAAGTCGGCGTTGAATGCCGCGCAGACGAGCGGGTGCAGCTGGATGGCCTTGCCTTCGATCAGGATCGGCTCGAACGCTTGAATGCCGAGGCGGTGCAGCGTCGGCGCACGGTTCAGCATGACCGGGTGTTCCTTGATGACTTCTTCAAGGATGTCCCAGACCACCGGCGTACCCGACTCGACTTCCTTCTTGGCAGCCTTGATCGTGGTCGCGATGCCCATGGCTTCGAGGCGCGAGAAGATGAAGGGCTTGAACAGTTCAAGCGCCATCAGCTTCGGCAAGCCGCACTGGTGCAGCTTGAGCGTCGGGCCCACCACGATGACCGAACGGCCCGAGTAGTCCACGCGCTTGCCCAGCAGGTTCTGGCGGAAACGACCGCTCTTGCCCTTGATCATGTCGGCCAGCGACTTGAGCGCGCGCTTGTTGGCGCCCGTCATGGCCTTGCCACGGCGGCCGTTGTCCAGCAACGAGTCCACGGCTTCCTGCAGCATCCGCTTTTCGTTGCGCGCGATGATTTCCGGAGCCTTCAGCTCCAGCAGGCGGCGCAGACGCGAATTGCGGTTGATGACGCGGCGGTACAGGTCGTTCAGGTCGGAGGTCGCAAAGCGGCCGCCGTCCAGCGGCACCAGCGGACGCAGGTCCGGCGGCAGCACGGGCAGCACTTCCAGCACCATCCAGTTGGGCTTGATGCCCGACTTGCGGAAGGCTTCCAGCACCTTGAGGCGCTTGGAGTTCTTCTTGACCTTGACTTCGGAACCGGTCAGGTCGCCGCGCAGGCGTTCGATCTCGCTGTCGAGTTCGATGCCTTCAAGCAGGTCCTTGATGCCTTCCGCGCCCATCTTGGCGACGAACTCGTCACCGTATTCCTTGCGCTTCGCGTCGTAGTCGTCCTCGGACATGATGTCGCGCTTCTTCAGCGGGGTCATGCCGGGGTCGGTGATCACGTACGCTTCGAAGTACAGCACGCGTTCGATGTCGCGCAGCGTCATGTCGAGCACCAGGCCCAGACGCGACGGCAGCGACTTCAGGAACCAGATGTGCGCGCACGGTGCGGCCAGGTCGATGTGACCCATGCGTTCGCGGCGAACCTTGGTCTGCGTGACTTCAACGCCGCACTTCTCGCAGATGACACCGCGGTGCTTGAGGCGCTTGTACTTGCCGCAAAGGCATTCGTAGTCCTTGATGGGCCCGAAGATCTTGGCGCAGAACAGGCCGTCGCGTTCGGGCTTGAAGGTGCGGTAGTTGATCGTCTCGGGCTTCTTCACTTCGCCGAAAGACCATGAACGGATCTTCTCGGGCGAAGCCATGCCGATCTTGATGGCATCGAAATGCTCATCCGGCGTGAATTGCTTGAACAGGTCGAGTAATGACTTCATGTGACTCTTTCCTTGTCTGCTTATGAGCGTTCGAGTTCGATGTCCAGGCCCAGGGAACGGATTTCCTTGACCAGCACATTGAACGATTCCGGCATGCCGGCTTCGATGGAGTGTTCGCCCTTGACGATCGACTCGTAGACCTTGGTGCGGCCGACCACGTCGTCGGACTTCACCGTCAGCATTTCCTGCAGCACGTAGGCGGCGCCATAGGCTTCCAGCGCCCACACTTCCATTTCACCGAAACGCTGGCCACCGAACTGGGCCTTGCCGCCCAGCGGTTGTTGCGTGACGAGCGAGTACGGACCGGTGGAGCGGGCGTGCATCTTGTCGTCGACCAAGTGGTGCAGCTTCAAGAAGTGCATGTAGCCGACGGTGACAGGACGCTCGAACTGCTCGCCGGTGCGGCCGTCGTACAGGTAGGCCTGCGTACGCGTCTCGGTCAGGCCCTTGGCCTTGGCGATGTCGTCCGGGAAGGCCAGCTTCAGCATGCCGCGGATTTCCTCTTCCGAGGCACCGTCGAACACCGGCGTCGCGAACGTCGCGCCGCTTTGCAGGTTCTGCGCCATCTCGAGCACGTCGGCGTCGCTCAGCTGGCTCAGGTCTTCCTTGCGGCCGGAGCCGTTGTAGAGCTGTTCCATGAACTTGCGCAACTCGGCCACCTTGGCCTCTTGCTGCAGCAGGTCGCCGATGCGCTGGCCCACGCCCTTGCCGGCCCAGCCCAGGTGCACTTCCAGCACCTGGCCCACGTTCATCCGCGAAGGAACGCCCAGGGGGTTCAGGCAGATGTCGCACGGCGTGCCGTCGGCCATGTGCGGCATGTCTTCGACCGGAACGATCTTCGACACCACACCCTTGTTGCCGTGGCGGCCGGCCATCTTGTCGCCGGGTTGCAGGCGGCGCTTGACGGCCAGGTAGACCTTGACCATCTTGAGCACGCCCGCGGGCAGCTCGTCGCCCTGCGTGAGCTTCTTGCGCTTTTCTTCGAACGCGAGGTCGAAGCTGTGGCGCGTCTGCTCCAGCGAGTTCTTGATCGACTCGAGCTGCGATGCCACGTCGTCTTCCGCCGGGCGGATGTCGAACCAGTGGAACTTCTCGACCGAATCAAGGTAAGCCTTGTCGATCTTCGTGCCCTTGGCCAGCTTGTTCGGGCCGCCATTGGCGACACGGCCGGTCAGCAGCTTGGCGATACGGTCGAAGGCGTCGGCCTCGACGATGCGCAGCTGGTCGTTCAGGTCCAGGCGGAAGCGCTTCAGCTCATCGTCGATGATCTGCTGGGCGCGCTTGTCGCGCGTGATGCCTTCGCGGGTGAACACCTGCACGTCGATCACGGTGCCTTGCGAGCCCTGGTCCACACGCAGCGAGGTGTCCTTCACGTCCGAAGCCTTCTCGCCGAAGATCGCGCGCAGCAGCTTCTCTTCCGGCGTCAGCGTGGTCTCGCCCTTCGGCGTGACCTTGCCCACCAGCGTGTCACCGGGTTGCACTTCGGCGCCGACGTAGATGATGCCGGACTCGTCCAGGCGATTGAGCTGTTGCTCGGCCAAGTTCGGGATGTCGCGGGTGATTTCTTCGGCGCCCAGCTTCGTGTCGCGGGCCATCACCACCAGTTCCTCGATGTGGATCGAGGTGTAGCGGTCTTCGGCGACGACGCGTTCGCTGATCAGGATCGAGTCTTCGAAGTTGTAGCCATTCCACGGCATGAAGCCGATGAGCATGTTCTGGCCCAGGGCGAGTTCGCCCAGGTCGGTCGATGCGCCGTCGGCCACCACGTCACCCTTGGCGATCTTGTCGCCGCGCTTGACGATCGGACGCTGGTGGATGTTGGTGTTCTGGTTCGAACGCTGATACTTGATCAGGTTGTAGATGTCCACGCCGACTTCGCCGGCTTGCGCCTCGTCGTCGTTCACGCGCACCACGATGCGGGTCGCGTCGACGTAATCGACGATACCGCCGCGGGTGGCCGTGACCACGGTGCCCGAGTCGACCGCGGAAACGCGCTCGATACCGGTACCGACCATCGGCTTCTCGGGACGCAGCACCGGCACGGCCTGGCGCTGCATGTTGGCGCCCATCAATGCGCGGTTCGCATCGTCGTGCTCCAGGAAGGGCACGAGCGAAGCAGCCACCGACACGATCTGCGCGGGCGACACGTCCATGTACTGGATGCGCTCGGCACCGACCAGGATCGATTCGCCGGCTTCACGCGCGGAGACCAGGTCACCGGTCAGGCGGCCGTCCTTGTCCAGGGCCGCATTGGCCTGGGCGATGACGTACTTGCCTTCCTCGATGGCCGACAGGTAGTCGATGTCCATCGTGACCTTGCTGTCGACCACGCGGCGATACGGCGTCTCGATGAAGCCGTATTCGTTGAGGCGGGCGTACAGGGCCAGCGAGTTGATCAGGCCGATGTTCGGACCTTCAGGCGTTTCGATCGGGCACACGCGGCCGTAATGGGTCACGTGCACGTCACGGACTTCGAAGCCTGCGCGTTCGCGGGTCAGACCGCCCGGGCCCAGGGCCGAGACACGACGCTTGTGCGTGATCTCGGACAGCGGGTTGGTCTGGTCCATGAACTGCGACAGCTGCGACGCACCGAAGAATTCCTTCAGTGCGGCCGAGATCGGCTTGCTGTTGATCAGGTCGTGCGGCATCAGCGGCTCTTGCTCCGCTTGACCCAGACGTTCCTTCACGGCCTTCTCGATGCGGGCCAGGCCGGTGCGGTACTGGTTCTCGGCCAGTTCGCCGACGCAACGCACGCGGCGATTGCCCAAGTGGTCGATGTCGTCCACTTCGCCATTGCCGTTGCGCAGGTCCACGAGGATCTTGACCACGGCCAGGATGTCTTCGTTGGTCAGCACCATCGGGCCGGTCGATTCGTCGCGGCCGACCTTGGCGTTGAACTTCATGCGGCCGACGCGCGACAGGTCGTAGGTGTCCGGGTTGTAGAACAGGCGCTGGAACAGGGCCTGCACTGCGTCTTCCGTCGGCGGCTCGCCGGGGCGCATCATGCGGTAGATGGCCACGCGCGCAGCGAACTCGTCGACGGTTTCGTCGATGCGCAGGGTCTGCGAGATGTACGCGCCCTGGTCGAGTTCGTTGGTGTAGATGACCTGGATGTCCTGCACGCCGGCCGTGCGCAGCTTCTTCAGCAGCGCTTCGGTCAGTTCGTCGTTGGCCTTGGCCAGGATTTCGCCGGAGTCGGCGTCGACGATGTTGCGGGCGATGACGCGGCCGACCAGGAAGTCTTCCGGCACGCTGATGTGCGTGGTTTCCGACTGCTCGAGTTCACGCGTGTGGCGCGCGGTGATGCGCTTGTCCTTGGCGACCACGACCTTGCCCGACTTGTCGGTGATGTCGAAGCGCGCCACTTCGCCGCGCAGACGCTCGGCGACGAATTCCATCTGCGCGCCGCTGTCCATCAGGCGGAAGTTGTCGTTCACGAAGAAGTTCGCGAGGATCGATTCCGGGTTCAGGCCGATGGCCTTCAGCAGGATCGTCACGGGCATCTTGCGGCGACGGTCGACGCGGAAGTACAGCATGTCCTTCGGGTCGAACTCGAAGTCGAGCCACGAGCCGCGGTAAGGAATCACGCGGGCCGAGAACAGCAGCTTGCCGCTGGAGTGGGTCTTGCCCTTGTCGTGCTCGAAGAACACGCCCGGCGAACGGTGCAGCTGCGAAACGATCACGCGTTCCGTGCCGTTGATGATGAAGGAACCCTTCTCGGTCATCAGGGGCACTTCGCCCATGTAGACCTCTTGTTCCTTCACTTCCTTGACCACCTTCGACTGCGAAGTCGACGACTCGCGGTCATAGATGATCAGCTGCACCTTGGCGCGCACGGCCGAGGCGAAGGTCAGGCCGCGAGTCTGGCACTCGCGCACGTCGAAGGCGGGTTTCGCGAGGTTGTACTCGAGAAACTTCATCTCGACGAAACCGTTGTGCGAGACGATAGGGAAGGCAGCGTCGAACGCGGCCTGCAGGCCTTCGACGGTGCGTTTTTGCGGGGCGATGCCGGCTTGCAGGAACGCGGTGTACGCGTCCTTCTGCATTTGCAGCAGGTAGGGGATTTCAACGACGCTGTCGCGGCTGCCGAAACTTTTTCGGATGCGCTTGCGTTCTGTGTACGAATAGGCCATGAGAGCTCCGGAGCTTGAGATCTTCAGCGACTTGGTTCGGGCGCAAAATGCACCACTCCTTGGCGGCTGGCCACTACCAGCCGTTGGCGGACGGTGATGCGTTGCACATCACCCGAACCAAGGGGTCTTCTGCAGTCGGGGTCAGAAGACACTCGAAAGCCATCTTTTCTGGTTTTCCGTCGACCTTTGTCTCCGGGAAACCCAATTTGCTTGGGCTTTCCGTCGACCTCTCGGCCTCCGACAAACCCATTTCTTGGGCTTTCCGTCGACCTTTCGACCTCTGGAAAACCCATTTTTGGGCTTTCCGTCGACCTTTCAGGTCTCCGGGAAACCGGCAAAAAGCCGGCTTTCGGGTGCGCTCTGAAAGCGCGAAAGGCTGGAGGGCCTTTTCAGGCGCCTCCAGCCCTTGAAGGGACTGAATTACTTCAGTTCCACCTTGGCGCCGGCATCTTCCAGCTTCTTCTTGGCAGCTTCGGAGTCAGCCTTCGACAGGCCTTCCTTGACAGCCTTGGGAGCGGCTTCGACCAGGTCCTTGGCTTCCTTGAGGCCCAGGCCGGTGATTTCGCGCACGGCCTTGATGACCGACACCTTGTTCGCGCCGATTTCGGTCAGCACGACGTTGAATTCGGTCTTCTCTTCGACGACAGCAGTAGCGGCGCCACCACCAGCGGCGGGAGCCGACATTGCTGCGGCGCTCACGCCGAACTTCTCTTCGATGGCCTTGACCAGGTCGTTGAGTTCCAGGACCGTCATGCTGTCCAGCGCGGTCAGAAATGCGTCTTTATCGAATGCCATTTTTTGTTTCCTAACAATTGGGTTGAATGTTTCAGACACAAGCGCTTCAAGCGGCTTGTGCTTCGGCCGGAGCCGCTTCTTCTGCAGGTGCTTCGCCGCCACCACGCTTTTCCGCGAGTGCCGCGAGGACGCGGGCGGTGCGGGAAATGGGGGATTGCATCAAGCCCAGCAATTGCGCCAGCAGCACTTCCTTGGAAGGGATGTTGGCCAGTTGCTTCACGCCTTCGACGTCCAGGGCCTTGCCACCGAATGCGCCACCGCGGATGACCAACTTGGCGTTGGTCTTCGCGAAATCGGCCACCACTTTCGCGGCGGCCACAGCGTCTTCGGAGAAGCCATAGATCAGCGGGCCGGTCATCTGGTCGCCGACGATCTCAAACGAGCTGCCAGCGACAGCACGGCGTGCCAGCGTGTTCTTCAACACGCTGAGGTTCACACCCTTGCTGCGTGCTTCGGCGCGCAGTTTGGTCATCTCGGCCACCGTGATGCCACGGTATTCCGCCATCACGAGCGTTTGAGCTTTTGCGGCGAGGCTGGTCACATCACTGATGACCGCTTCTTTCTCACTGCGATTCAGACTCAAGGTCTACTCCTTTTAATGCAACCTTCGGCCGGGGCCTCGGATTGCGCTACATGCAGCGACCAACTGTTTGGAAACGAAATTCCTTGCAGCGGGATCGCCATCTGCGCTGATCGCTTCTCGCGCGGGAGAGGCAATTAAGAACAGGCTGCCCTGTTCACCAGCGGTCTTGGATGGCCCACAGCGACCTTTGACGGTTGCTGCGACCCACCACATCGCCCTGCCGTTTGACCGGCGGGGCAAATTACTTGCTTAGCCCGAGATGGTTTGCGTGTCCACGCGGACACCCACACCCATCGTCGACGACACAGCCACCTTGCGCAGGTACACACCCTTGCTCGACGCCGGCTTGGCCTTGACCAGCGCTTCAATCAGCGCAGCCAGGTTGCCTTGCAGCTTGTCGGTGTCGAACGAACGACGGCCGATCGTGCCGTGGATGATGCCGGCCTTGTCGACGCGGAACTGGACCTGGCCAGCCTTGGCGTTCTTGACGGCGGTGGCAACGTCCGGGGTCACGGTGCCAACCTTGGGGTTGGGCATCAAACCACGCGGGCCGAGGATCTGGCCGAGCGTACCGACGACGCGCATGGCGTCCGGTGCCGCGATGACCACGTCGAAAGGCATGTCGCCAGCCTTGACCATGGCAGCCAGGTCGTCCATGCCGACGATGTCGGCACCGGCGGCCTTGGCTTCTTCAGCCTTGGCGCCCTGGGCGAACACAGCCACGCGCTTGGTCTTGCCGGTGCCGTTGGGCATCACGACCGCGCCGCGAACGACTTGGTCCGACTTCTTGGCGTCGATGCCGAGTTGCACCGCCACGTCGATCGATTCGTCGAACTTGGCGGTAGCGGCTTCCTTGACGATGCCGATGGCATCGACCAGCGGATACAGCTTGGTCGTTTCAACCTTGCCAGCCAGTGCTTTTTGCTTCTTGGTGATCTTGGCCATTTACACGCCCTCCACATTCACGCCCATCGAGCGGGCCGTACCGGCGATGGTGCGAACTGCTGCGTCCATGTCGGCCGCGGTCAGGTCCTTCATCTTGGTGGTGGCGATCTCTTCGAGCTGAGCGCGCGTGATCTTGCCAACCTTGTCGGTGTGCGGACGGGCCGAGCCCTTGTCCAGCTTGATGGCCTTCTTGATCAGGACGCCAGCGGGCGGCGACTTGATGATGAAGGTGAAGCTCTTGTCGGCGAAGGCGGTGATGACCACCGGCAGCGCCAGACCCGGCTCGTAGCTCTGCGTTTGCGCGTTGAACGCCTTGCAGAACTCCATGATGTTCAGACCGCGTTGGCCCAGTGCGGGACCGATCGGCGGTGAGGGATTGGCCTTACCAGCTGGCACTTGCAGCTTGATGAAGCCGACGATTTTTTTCGCCATGCTTTACTCCTTGCGGGTGATAACGCTGCGCACTCGGCAACAGCTCCCCGGGGTTGACGACTCTTGCTTCTACGTTCCTTGCCGAGTCGGTATGCAAGGAAACCAGGAACCAGATGACCCGCCGAGCGGGATTTGGTTCCCCATTACGTCTCTATCAAGTCTTTTCGACTTCGGCGAAGCCCAGCTCCACCGGCGTGGCGCGTCCGAAGATCATCACGGACACGCGCACCTTGTTCTTCTCGTAGTTCACTTCTTCGACGGTGCCGTTGAAGTCGGTGAACGGGCCTTCCTTGACGCGCACGAATTCGCCCACGACGAACTCCACCTTGTGACGCGGCTTCTCGGTGCCCTGCTGCATCTGGTTGACGATGTCCTCGACTTCCTTCTGCGAGATCGGCGCCGGACGGTTCTTGGCGCCGCCGACGAAGCCCGTCACCTTGTTGGTGTGCTTCACCAGGTGCCAGCTCTCGTCGTCCATGATCATTTCGACCAGCACGTAGCCCGGGAAGAAACGACGCTCGGTGGTGCGCTTCTGGCCGTTCTTGATCTCGACCACTTCTTCGGTCGGCACCAGGATGCGGCCGAACTTGCTCTGCATGCCGGCGCGATTGATGCGCTCGGTGATGTTGCGCTCGACCGCCTTTTCCATGCCCGAGTAGGCGTGGACCACGTACCAACGCAGGTCCGGATTGGCCGGGGGCGGCAGCGCCGACGTCACTTCCGACGAAACTTCAACTTCTTCGGTCATTACTTTCTCCAACCCAGAATGAGGTCAAAAAACACCCATTCGAGGGTCTTGTCGGTGAGCCAAAGGAAGATCGACATGATCACCACGAAGCCGAACACATAGGCGGTCATCTGGATGGCCTCCTTGCGGGTCGGCCAGACCACCTTCTTGACTTCGCGCCACGAGTCGCGGCCGAAGGCGATCAGCTGCTTGCCGTTCTCGGAACTGGCAAACACGCCGACGGCGGCAGCCAGGCCGACCAGCAGGGCGATCCACTGCACCACGCCACCTTGCTTCGACAGCAGGTAGAACGCAACAATGGCGCCCACCGCCAACACCACCGCCGCAGCCAACTTGGCTTTGTCGGCGCCGGTGCTCACGGTTTCAATTTGAGTAGTAGCCATCTTGGGCAGTGTTTCCTGTGGCCTCGCGGCCTTCAATTCATTTGCGGCATCTGTCAACGCCGAAGCCCGTCGTGGTTGCGACGGGCTTTTTGCCTTATCAGCGCGCCACCTTCAGGTGGCAGGGGCAGTAGGAATCGAACCTACAACCTTCGGTTTTGGAGACCGACGCTCTGCCAATTGAGCTATACCCCTACGGCAAATTCCTTAGACGTCCAGGATCTTGGCAACGACGCCCGAACCCACGGTACGGCCGCCTTCACGGATGGCGAAGCGCAGGCCTTCTTCCATCGCGATCGGGTTGATCAGCTTCACGGTGATGCTGACGTTGTCGCCAGGCATGACCATTTCCTTGTCCTTCGGCAGCTCGATAGCGCCAGTCACGTCCGTCGTGCGGAAGTAGAACTGCGGACGGTAGTTGTTGAAGAACGGCGTGTGACGGCCGCCTTCGTCCTTCGACAGGACGTACACCTCGGCGGTGAAGTGCGTGTGCGGCTTGATCGAGCCCGGCTTGCACAGGACTTGGCCACGTTCGACTTCTTCGCGCTTGGTACCGCGCAGCAGCACGCCGACGTTGTCGCCCGCTTGACCTTGGTCGAGCAGCTTGCGGAACATTTCCACGCCGGTGCAGGTGGTCTTGACCGTCGGGCGGATGCCCACGATTTCGATTTCTTCGCCGACCTTGATCACGCCACGCTCGACGGCGCCGGTCACGACCGTGCCGCGACCCGAGATCGAGAACACGTCTTCGACGGGCATCAGGAAGGTGCCGTCCACGGCGCGTTCCGGCGTCGGGATGTAGGTGTCGAGCGCTTCAGCCAGCTTCATGATGGCTTCTTCGCCCAGCTTGCCCTTGTCGCCTTCCAGGGCGAGCTTGGCCGAGCCGTGGATGATGGGGGTGTCGTCGCCCGGGAATTCGTACTTGTCCAGCAGTTCGCGGACCTCCATTTCGACGAGTTCGAGCAGCTCGGCGTCGTCGACCATGTCGCACTTGTTCAGGAACACGATGATGTAGCCCACACCCACCTGGCGTGCCAGCAGGATGTGTTCACGGGTCTGGGGCATCGGGCCGTCAGCGGCCGAGCACACCAGGATCGCGCCGTCCATCTGGGCAGCGCCGGTGATCATGTTCTTGACGTAGTCGGCGTGGCCGGGGCAGTCGACGTGGGCGTAGTGGCGGTTGGCCGTTTCGTACTCGACGTGGGCGGTGTTGATGGTGATGCCGCGGGCCTTTTCTTCGGGCGCTGCGTCGATCTGGTCATACGCCTTCGCTTCGCCGCCGAACTTGGCCGACAGCACCGTTGCGATTGCAGCGGTCAGCGTGGTCTTGCCGTGGTCGACGTGACCGATCGTGCCGACGTTGACGTGCGGCTTGGTGCGGGTGAACTTGCCTTTTGCCATTTTTTCGCTCCGAAGAAATTACTGAATCAACACACTGACATGGGGCCGCGATGTCATGGTGACAAGTGGCCTTCCATCGACACCTTCAACACGACCCGGGGCGGATGCGCCACCCCTTGAAATTTGGTGCCCTTTGCGGGAATCGGACCCGCGACCTCTCCCTTACCAAGGGAGTGCTCTACCACTGAGCCAAAAGGGCAAAAACCAACGCTATCCAACAATCAACACGGACATCAAATACACACCGACTGGAGCGGGAGACGGGAATCGAACCCGCGTCATCAGCTTGGAAGGCTGGGGTTCTACCATTGAACTACTCCCGCATCTGGGGCACTTCAACAGGCACCCCGAAACCTGTATGGAACCCAACCCATGGGCCCGATCCAGGCAGTTTCCAAACGCTCTTTCTCTGCTGACCGTATTCAATCGCTGGTGGAGAGGGCTGGATTCGAACCAGCGTACTCGTAAGAGGGCAGATTTACAGTCTGCTGCCATTAACCACTCGGCCACCTCTCCAGCGAGCCTCGGAATATAGCATGAATAGAAGGGGCCGTCGATCCGCTACCCAGAATTTCGCACCGAAGCCGTGCCTTGCGCGTCCCGCCAGGCTCTCGCCTGCCCGAAATGGCCGCATCCGATGAAGGGCAGCGGCGGCCGCAGGGCCGACAGCGGCGAGGGGTGGTTGGCGACCAGCACCTTGTGGCGCTGCATGTCGATCAGGGCGCGCTTGCTCTGGGCGTGGGCGCCCCAGAGCATGAAGACAACGGCGCGGTCGCCTTGCGCCACTTGGCCGATCACGGCGTCGGTCAGCACCTCCCAGCCCTGGCCGGCATGGCTGGCGGGCTGGGCCTCCTCCACGGTCAGGCAGGTGTTGAGCAGCAGCACGCCCTTTTTCGCCCAGTTCACCAGGCTGCCGCCCGGATTCGGGAACGGCGGGGTCGGCGTGCCGAGGTCGCGCTGCAACTCCTTGAAGATGTTGCGCAGCGACGGCGGGATCGCCACGCCGGGCGCGACCGAAAAGGCCAGCCCCTCGGCCTGTCCGCGGCCGTGGTACGGGTCCTGGCCGAGCACGACGACGCGGACTTGCTCGGGCGGCGTGAGTTCCAGCGCGCGCAGCGGCTGCGGCGGAAAGATCGTCGCGCCGCTCGCCAGTCGCTCGCCCAGGAAGCCGAGCAGCTTCTGGCCGACCGGGCTGGCGAAGAATCCGTCGACCAGCGGCTGCCAGCCGGGCGCCACCGGCCAGTCGACCGGATTGCTGCTGGACAGTTGATCCGTACGTGCTTCCGGCATGCGAGCGCCTCAGCGGAACAGTTCGGCGAGCGCGTCGCCCGGTTCGTCGGCGCGCATGAAGGTCTCGCCGACCAGGAAGGCGTGGATGCCGGCGGCGCGCAGCTTCGCGACGTCGTCACGGGTGGCGATGCCGGATTCGGTGACCATCAGGCGGTCGGCAGGCAGCTTGGGCAGCAGGTCGATGGTGGTCTGGATCGACACCTCGAAGTTGCGGAGGTTGCGGTTGTTGACGCCCACCAGCGGCGTCTTGAGTTGGAGGGCGCGTTCCAGTTCGGCGGCGTCGTGCACCTCGACCAGCACGGCCATGCCCAGACCCAGCGCGATGGCTTCGAAGTCCCTCATCTGCGCATCGTCGAGCACGGCCGCGATCAGCAGAATCGCGTCGGCACCGATCGCGCGCGATTCGTAGATCTGCCAAGCATCGACCATGAAATCCTTGCGCAGGACCGGCAGTTCGCAGGACGCGCGCGCCTGCTTGAGGTAGTCGATGCCGCCCTGGAAGAACTGCTTGTCGGTCAGCACCGAAAGGCAGGCCGCGCTGATGGTGCCGTCGCCTTCCGCATAGCTCTGCGCGATGTCGGCCGGGATGAAGTCGGCGCGGATCACGCCCTTGCTCGGGCTGGCCTTCTTGACCTCGGCGATCACGGCCGCCTGGCCTGCGGCGATCCTGGTGCGCATCGCGCCCACGAAATCGCGCGTGAGCACCCGGCTTTCGGCGTCGAAACGGATGGCGTCCAGCGGCGTGCGCTGCTTCAGCGCCGCCACTTCCTGGTGCTTGACCGCAACGATCTTGTCGAGGATGTCGGACATGCTCAGTTCGCTCCTGCCGCGCTGGTTGCCTTGATCAGTTCGGCGAGCTTGGCCTTGGCCGCGCCGGACTCGATGGACGCGCGTGCCTTGGCCACGCCCGCGGCGACGGAGTCGGCCACGTTGGCCGCATAGAGCGCGGCACCCGCGTTGAGCACGACGATGTCGCGCGCCGGGCCCGGTTGGTTGTCGAGCACGCTCATGAGCATGGCCTTCGATTGGTCCGGCGTTTCCACGCGCAGGGCGCGGTTGCTCGACATCGCGAAGCCGAAGTCTTCCGGATGCAGTTCATATTCGCGGATCTCGCCGTTCTTGAGTTCGCCGACCAGCGTGGCCGCGCCAAGCGAGATCTCGTCCATGCCGTCGCGGCCATAGACGACCATCGCATGCTCGGTGCCGAGGCGTTGCAGCGCGCGCACCTGGATGCCGACCAGGTCGGCATGGAACACGCCCATGAGGATGTTCGGCGCGCCGGCCGGATTGGTCAGCGGGCCGAGGATGTTGAAGATCGTCTTGATGCCCAGTTCCTTGCGCACTGGCGCGACGTTCTTCATCGCCGGATGGTGGTTGGGCGCGAACATGAAGCCGATGCCGACGTCGGCGATGCATTTCGCGATCTGCTCGGGCTTCAGGTTGATGTTGACGCCAAGCGACTCCAGCACGTCGGCGCTGCCCGACTTGCTCGACACGCTGCGCCCGCCGTGCTTGCTGACCTTGGCGCCGGCCGCAGCCGCCACGAACATCGAGCAGGTGGAGATGTTGAAGGTGTGCGAGCCGTCGCCACCGGTGCCGACGATGTCGACCAGGTTGCGGGTGTCCGCAACCGGCACCTTGGTCGACACCTCACGCATGACCTGCGCGGCGGCGGTGATCTCGCCGATGGTTTCCTTCTTGACGCGCAGGCCGGTGATGAGCGCGGCCATCATCACGGGCGAGCATTCGCCGCTCATGATGAGGCGCACGATGTGCAGCATCTCGTCGTGGAAGACCTCGCGGTGTTCAATGGTGCGCTGGAGCGCTTCCTGCGGGGTGATGGGCATGGTGGAGTCTCCTTTTTTCAGTTCTTGAAGTACGCGCGGACCGTCTCGATCGCGCGGTCCACACCCGCCGCGTCGACGTCCAGGTGCGTGACGAAGCGCAGCTTGTAGAGGCCCGTGGCCAGCACGCCGTGCTCGGCGAGGTGCGCCATCAAGCCGGCGGACTTGGCCTTGGCCGGGCCTTCGAGGTCGACGAACACGATGTTGGTCTGCGGCTTCTCGACGATGAAGCCGTCGATGCCGGAGATGCCGTCCGCGAGGCGTTGCGCAAGCGCATGGTCGTCGGCGAGACGATCGATGTGGTGGTCGAGTGCATGCGAGGCCGCGGCAGCCAGCAAGCCCGACTGGCGCATGCCACCACCGGCCATCTTGCGGATGCGATGGGCGCGCGCGATGAACTCGCGCGAGCCGCACAGCGCGGAGCCGATCGGTGCGCCCAGGCCCTTGCTGAAGCAGACCGAGACGCTGTCGAAGCATTGCGCGATGCGGCGGCCTTCGATGCGCGCATCGCTGCCGGTTTGCGCGGCCTGGGCCACCGCAGCGTTGAAGAGGCGTGCGCCATCGAGATGGCGTTGCAGGCCCTTTGATTTAGCGAGGCCGGTGGCGGCCTGCACGTAGTCGAAGGGCAGCAGCTTTCCGCCGAGGGTGTTCTCCAGCGCGAGCATCTTCGTGCGCGCGAAATGCGCGTCATCGGGCTTGACCGCGGCCTCGATCTGCGCGAGGGGAATCGTGCCGTCGGGCGCGTGGTCCAGCGGCTGCGGCTGCACGCTGCCGAACACCGCCGCGCCGCCACCTTCCCAGCGATAGCAATGGGCCATCTGGCCGACGATGTATTCGTCGCCGCGGCCGCAGTGCGAGAGGATTGCGCAGAGGTTGCTCTGCGTGCCGGTGGGGACGAACAGTGCGGCTTCGAAGCCGAGCATCGAAGCGATCTTTTCCTGCAGCGCGTTGGCGGTCGGATCGCTTGCGAAAACGTCGTCGCCGAGCGGCGCGGCCATCATCGCGGCGCGCATGGCGGGAGTGGGCTGGGTGACGGTGTCGCTGCGCAGGTCGACGGTAGTGGAAGCGGATGCCATGGCTTGTCGTCTCAGTCGAGGAAATTCTTGAGCATGGCGTGGCCGTGCTCGGTCAGGATCGATTCGGGGTGGAACTGCACGCCCTCGATGCGCACGTCGTGCGCAAAGCCGGTGTGGCGCACGCCCATGATCTCGCCGTCGTCGGTCCAGGCGGTGATGGCGAGTTCGGCGGGGCAGGACTTGCGCTCGATGGAGAGCGAGTGGTAGCGGTTGACGACGAACTTCTCGGGCAGGCCGGCGAAGACGCCCTCCTGCGTGGTCGTGATCTCGCTGGTCTTGCCATGCATCAGTTGCTGCGCGCGGATGATCTTGCCGCCGAAGGCCGCGCCGATGGCCTGGTGACCGAGGCAGACGCCGAGGATGGGGAGCTTGCCCTTGAAGGCTTCGATGGCGGGGACCGAGACGCCCGCTTCCGCCGGTGAGCAAGGGCCCGGCGAAATCACGAGCCGCGTGATGCCCGCCGCAATGCGCTCGCCGATCTGCGCCACGCTGATCTCGTCGTTGCGCGCCACATCGACATCGGCACCCAACTCGCCCAGGTACTGGACGATGTTGTAGGTGAACGAGTCGTAGTTGTCGATCATCAGGACTTTCATGGCTTGCTCACGATCCGGTGGACGCCTTTGACGACGGGGAACACATTGAAGTTGATCAGCAGGCCCAGCTTGAGGCCCGACAGCCGCAATGCGGCCATGACTTGCGCGCGGTGCAGGTCCGTCAGCACATCGGCGGCGCGCAATTCCACGATCACCGATTGCTCGACGACGAAGCCGGCCCGGTACACCTCGCCGAGCGGCCGGTTCTTGTAGGTGGCCGACAGCGGCACGTCCCGCTTGAAGCCGATCTCGCGCTCCGCAAGTTCGACCTCCAGCGCGGCGGCGTAGGCGGCTTCGCTCAGGCCGGTGCCGAGCACGCGCTGCACTTCGACACAGGCGCCGATGATCTCGTGCGAGAAATCGTTCTGGATGTCCGGCGAGCTCATTCCAACCCCTCTTCCACCAACTCGGCCGCCCGCAGCAAGGCCCGCGCCTTGGCTTCGGTTTCCCTCCACTCCAGCTCCGGCACCGAATCGGCAACAACCCCCGCCGCCGCCTGCACGTGCAGCACCTGGTTCTTGATGATCCCGGTGCGGATGGTGATGGCCACGTCCATATCGCCGGCATAGCTGATGTAGCCGCAGGCGCCGCCGTAGAGGCCGCGCTTGATGGGTTCCAGTTCGTCGATGAGCTCCATCGCGTGGACCTTCGGCGCGCCGGTCAGGGTGCCGGCGGGGAAGGTCGCCTTGAGCACGTCGATGGCGCGCATGCCGTCCTTCAGGGTGCCTTCGACGTTGCTCACGATGTGCATCACGTGGCTGTAGCGCTCGACCGCGAAGGCCTCGGTCACCTTCACCGTGCCGATCTTCGCGATGCGGCCGATGTCGTTGCGCGCCAGGTCGATCAGCATGACGTGTTCGGCGCGCTCCTTGGGATCGTTGATGAGTTCGACTTCAGCAGCCTTGTCGAGCTCGATCGAGGCCCCGCGCGGGCGCGTGCCGGCGAGCGGGCGGATGGTCACCTTCTGTTCGCCGTCGGGCATGTTCTCCTGCCGCACCAGGATCTCGGGCGAGGCGGCGACCACGTGGAAGTCACCCATGTCGTAGAAGAACATGTAGGGCGAGGGGTTCATCGAGCGCAGCGCGCGGTACAGCGACAGCGGCGATTCGGTGTAGCGCTTGCTGATGCGCTGGCCGACCTGGACCTGCATGAAGTCGCCGCCGGCGATGAGTTCCTTGGCGCGTTCGACGGCGGCCAGGTAGTCGGCCTTGGCGAAGGAGCGCTCGGGCGGGTGCGCCTGGGTCGGCCTGACGTGCGGGGCGGCGACGGAGTACTTGAGCTGGTCGCGCAGTTCGCGCAGGCGGCGCTTGGCGTTGGGGTAGGCCTCGGGGCGCGTCGGGTCGGCGTAGACGATCAGGTAGAGCTTGCCCGAGAGGTTGTCGATGACCGCCAGTTCCTCGCACTGCAGCAACATGATGTCGGGGCAGCCGAGCGTGTCGGGCGGGCAGGTCTTTTCGAGCTTCTTCTCGATGTAGCGCACCGCGTCATAGCCGAAGTAGCCGGCCAGGCCGCCACAGAAGCGCGGCAGGCCGGGGCGCAGCGCGACCTTGAAGCGGCGTTGGTAGGCATCGATGAAGTCGAGCGGGTTGCCGCTGGCGGTCTCGACGACAACGCCGTCGGTCACGACTTCGGTGCGGGCCTCGGCGCCGAAGCCGCTGGCGCGGATCAGCGTGCGGGCCGGCAGGCCGATGAAGCTGTAGCGGCCGAAGCGCTCGCCGCCGACGACCGATTCCAGCAGGAAGCTGTATTTGCCGCCGTCCTTGGTGTGGGCCAGCTTGAGGTAGAGCGAGAGCGGAGTTTCGAGGTCGGCAAAGGCCTCGATCATCAGCGGGATGCGGTTGTAGCCCTGGGCGCTGAGGCTCT
This sequence comes from Variovorax rhizosphaerae, assembly GCF_037889975.1. Taxonomy (NCBI): domain Bacteria; kingdom Pseudomonadati; phylum Pseudomonadota; class Betaproteobacteria; order Burkholderiales; family Comamonadaceae; genus Variovorax; species Variovorax rhizosphaerae. Next base: position 51,251 of record NZ_JBBKZT010000010.1, read on the forward strand.
TGAATTCGAGTTCGGTGATCACGAGATGTCCTCCGTCTGCCGGCCGGCGCGTCGTTGGCCGGTGGCGGTGTCATTCATGGGTGGCCCTGAGTCGAGAAGTGATCAGGCGCCGCGGGCGCACGGCGTGCGCCGTGCAATCAACGAGACAGCGACGACGGGCGACGCCAGGGCCAGGCTCCCCGGCTGCCTTGACCTGTCTGGATGACGTGATGAATGAACATGGAACGGCGGAGTTTAGCTGAGCGAGAATGCATGTACAAAAAGATACATCCCGGGGAGTTTCGAGACATGACGGAGACTTTTTTGATGCTCCAGACCGCCATCCGGCGCGCACATCCCCAAGCTCTTCTGGCATTGGCTTCATTCGCGCTGTTGGGGCGTCGGCGGCCACCATCGACGTGGCAGGCGTCAAGCTCGACGAAGGCATCGAACTTCGCGGCAGCAAGCTGAAGCTCAACGGCGCCGGCGTGCGCTACAAGGCCGTGTTCAAGGTCTACACCGCCGGGCTCTATCTCGGCAAGAAGGTCGGCACGACGGAAGAGGCACTGGCTTCCGCCGGCCCGAAGCGCATCACCGTGACGGTGCTGCGCGACATCGACGCCAACGAGTTCGGCAAGCTGTTCACCCGCGGCGTGGCGGACAACATGCCGCGCAGCGAATTCAGCGCCGTCGTGCCAGGGCTGCTGCGGATGAGCCAGGTTCACCGAGCAGAAGCCGTTGAAGGCGGGCGACACCTTCACCGTCGATTGGGTGCCCGACATCGGCACGGTGGTCACCGTCAAGGGCGTGGTGCAGGGCGAGCCGATCAACGAGCACGCTTTCTTCAACGCGCTGCTGCGCATCTGGATCGGCACGAATCCGGCCGACTGGAAGCTCAAGGATGCGTTGCTGGGCAAGGCTGCGTGACGAGGCTGAGAATCTTTCTACTGCGGCCGCCGATCTCGGGCCTGCGGTGCTCGCCGTACGGGTGTACGGCTGCGCTCCGCGAACCGGCCTCCCGGCTGGCGCCCTCGCTACGAAATCTTCTCACCCTCTGAGTTCAGCCAGGCTGTCGACGAAGGCGTCGGCATCGACGCCCTGGATCGGCTCGCCGTGGTTGTAGCCGTAGGTCACCAGCACGACCGGGCAACCGGCCGCGCGGGCGGCCTGCGCGTCGTTGCTGGAGTCGCCGACCATGAGCGTGCGCGCGGGTGAGGTACCGAGCGCCTCGCAGGTCTTCTGCAGGGGCAGTGGGTCGGGCTTCTTGCGCTCGAAGGCGTCGCCGCCGAAGACGAATTCGAAGTAAGCATCGAGGCCCTTGGCCGCGAGCAGGGGCTTGGCGAAATCGTTCGGCTTGTTGGTGAGGCAGGCCAGGCGCAGGCCTTGGGCGCGTAGAGCCATGAGGCCTTCAACGACGCCGGGGTACACCGCGGAATGCTGGCCGTTGATGATCAGGTAGTGGTGGGTGTAGCGCTGCCAGGCCGCATCGCACAGCGCCTCGTCGGCCTCGCTGCCGCGCACATGGCGCAAGGTCGAGCGGATCAGGTGCTCGGAGCCCTTGCCGACCATGGATTCGACGTCCTTGGCCGTGACATGCGCCAGCGAAAGATCGTCGAGCATCAGGTTCAGCGCCACGACGAAATCGCCGAGCGTGTCGACCATGGTGCCGTCGAGGTCGACGATGGCTGCGTCGAATGTGGAGGTGTCGAAGCGGAGGGTGTTCAAGGCAGGTGCGATGGCGTTCAAGACGCCGCCAGCTTATCCGCTGCGACAGGATCGCGACGCCCCCAGTGGTCCGCGGTCCTCATAATGGCAGCGGCACGCCACCCTCCACTCCCACGCACCGCCGACGCCTGTTCCATGCGGCTCTTGATTGTCGAAGACGACGCCCTGCTCGGCGATGCGCTGGCCACGGGCCTGCGCCAGCTCGGCCACGCCGTCGACTGGTTCGAAAGCGGCGCCAGGGCCGATGCGGCACTCGTCAGCGCCCCCTTCGATGCCGTGGTACTCGACCTGGGTCTGCCCGGTGGCGATGGCATGGTCTGGCTGCAGCGCTGGCGCGAGCGCGGCGTGAAATGCCCGCTGCTCGTGCTGACCGCGCGCGACGGCATCGAGCAACGCATCGCGGGGCTCGATGCGGGCGCCGACGACTACCTGGTCAAGCCCATCACCATCGATGAGTTGGCCGCTCGCCTGCGGGCGCTGCTGCGCCGGACCGTCGGACATGCACAGGCTGTCTGGCAGCATGGGGCGCTCGAATACGACCCGGCCACCAAGATCGTGCGCTGGCGTGGCGTCCAGGTCGACCTGACCGGGCGTGAGCTGGCCCTGCTCGAGGTCCTGCTCGGCCAGTCGCAGCGCGTGCTGTCCAAGGCCTACCTGCAGGAAAAGCTCTACGACTGGAGTGGCGCCGAGCCCGAGAGCAACTCGCTCGAAGTGCATATCCACCACCTGCGCCGCAAGATCGACCCGGCCATCGTGCGCACCGTGCGCGGCGTGGGCTATGCCATCGGCTCCGGCGAGGCCAGCCCATGAGTCTCCAGCGCCGGCTGCTTCTCTACTTGCTGGTCTGCGCGCCGTTGGTGTGGGGGGTGGCGCTGTATCTGTCGATCAGCCGCGCCCGGCACGAAGTCAACGAGATGTTCGACACCGGGCTGATCAGGCTGGCGCGCGAGGTGCAATCGACGCTGGGGCCGTCCTACACCGGGATGAACGCGCGGTTGCCGCCCGAGCCGCGCGAAGGCGATGCCGGGGCCGGCGAAGCCGACGTGCGCGATCTCGCGATCGCCGTCTGGGACCGCGACGGCAAGCGCATGCTGGCGGACCGCGAAGGCATACAGCTGCAGCATCTGCCGCAGGCCAGCGGTTTCGTCGAGGAGACGGTGGATGGCCACATCTGGCGCGTCTACTACTTGCAGTCCGTCGACGGCCAATGGCTCGTTGCCGCCGGGCAGCGTGCCTACGAGCGAGACGAAATGGTGTATGGGCTGACGGTGACGCAGGTCGTGCCGTGGCTGCTGGTGTTGCCGGTCCTGCTCGCGGTGATGACGTGGGCGGTGCGCAGTGCGCTCTCGCCCGTGCGACAGCTCACCGTGCAATTGCGAGCGCGCGATGCCGCCGATCTGAAACCGGTACCCGACGCGCTGGCACCTGTCGAGCTCAGACCGCTGCTGGGTGCGATGAATGGCTTGTTCGCCCGGATCGAGGAACTCCTGGTCCGCGAACGCCGCTTCACCGCGGATGCCGCGCACGAATTGCGAACACCGCTGGCGGTGTTGCGGGCCCAGTGGGATGTGGTGCGACGCTCGGCGAACCCTGGCGAACGCGAAGAGGCCGAACAGAAGTTCAGCACCGGCCTGGATCGCATGGGGCGGCTGGTCACGCAGATGCTGTCGCTCTCCAGGGTCGAGTCGGGCGCGAAACCGGCCATGCAGGCCGAGATCGACTGGCCCGCGATCGTGGAACAGGTGATGAGCGACTGCCTGCCGCTGGCCGAGCGCCGGCATATCGAACTCGCATGCGAGTGGCCGCCGCATGGCCAGCACCCGATGCCACTGCTGGGCGACGAGCACCTGATGACCGTGCTGCTGCGCAACCTTGTGGACAACGCGGTGCGCTATGCGCCCAGGGGCAGCACGGTGACCCTGCGCATCGGCCCCGAGCAACTGGAACTCGAGAACGAAGGACCACCGCTGTCCCCCGAACAACTGGTCCGGCTGGGGGAGCGCTTCTACCGGCCGGACGGCCAGTCCGAGATTGGCAGCGGGCTGGGCGTGTCGATCGTGCGCCGGATCGCCCAGTTGCACGGGCTGGAACCGGTGTTCGGCTCGATCGCGGAAGGCCGGGGCGTGAAAGTGCTGCTGCGGTTCTGAAGGCCGCCCTCACGCGACGGCGCCTGGACTACTTCGCCTTGGCCTTTTGCAGCAGCGCCCGGGCCTCTTCGCGCCGCCCCGCATCGGAAATCTGGCGGCCCGGACGGGGGGCTGCCTGGATGGCGCGCTCGAGATACGCCACCGCCTGGTCGGGCTGCTTGGTCTCGACCAGGTATTCGCCATAGAAGTAGTTGGGGTCGATCCCCTTCGGGTTGATCGACAAGGCCTTTTGCAGCAACTCGTTCGCCTTGGCCTTGTCGCCGAAGCCCACGGGCCAGCCGGGAACCTTGTAGTACAGGACGCCCAGGCTGTTGTAGGCCGATCCATCGAGCACATCGCCGTTGATCGCGATGGCGGACTCATAGAGTGCCTTGGCCTGCTTGACCAGGCCGAGCGCGCCAAGGCCGCCCTTCTCACCGGCCCACGAACTGACGATGATGCCCTCCCAGACCAGCGGCTCCGGCCGGCCGGGGAAGCTTTCGCTGGCCTTGCGGGCCTTTCCCGCCAGCGCCTCGAAGCGCTTCTGGCGTTCGGCCGCAGGCGTCTGGTAGCGGATCACCTCCCAGTCATGCTGCAGTTCGGCGACCGCATCGTCCACGGGCGCGGCACGCACGGCCGCCGGCAACGACGCGGCCACGGACGAAGCGGCGAGCACGCCCAGGAGTCGCCGCCGGTCCGGGGCGAAGTCGATGGAGATTGCGGACGGGAACGCGCGTTTTTTCATGGATCCTCCTCTGGGGTTCACAGGCTGTTGTCGAAAAGGGAGTGGGAGTCGGGCGGGACGACGAGTTCGCGCGGCTCGCCCCGGCCCGCGACCGGCCTTGCCGCCTGCGTCACGGGCGGCAGGCTGCGCCGATGCTTGTGGAAGGCGCCATCCAGCCATATGGGGGCCAGGCCATTGAGGCGCACCGCCAGCTTCTCGGGAAAGCCGAGGAAGCACTCCGCCTTGCCGCTCTCGAGCATTTGCAGCAGCGCACGCGCGGCGACATCGGGCGCGTCCATGGCCGTGCCCGTGGCCGCGTTGTAGCGCTCGACCTCGCCGCTGTTGAAGCCGGTGCGCGTGCTGCGCGGACCGAAATATTGCACGCGCACCTGCGTGTCGGCGAGCTCGCGGCGCAACGATTCGGCAAAGCCGCGCAGTCCGAACTTGCTGGCGCTGTACACGCTGAAGCCGGGCAGCCCGAGCCGGCCGAGTGCCGAGCCCACGAAGATGACCTGCGCCGCCGGCAGGCCGCGCAGCTGCGGCAGCAATGCCTGGGTCAGCAGCATGGGGACGAGCAGGTTGAGGTGCAGCACCTTTGCCATGTCCGCGGCGGCCAGCGATTCGATGCGCCCGAATCCCGGTACGCCTGCGCCGTGCACCAGCACGTTGCAACCCCATCCGGTCGCCACGTCCGCGATGCCTTCCAGGCTGGCCTCGCGCGCGAGGTCGGCTGCGTACCACTCGACGCGCTGTCGCTCGACGCCGCCGTCGCGCACCAGCGCACGTGCCTGCGCGGCGAGCCGCGCCGGCGAACGCCCGACCAGCATGACCGATGCGCCGGCCTTCACGAGCAGCGGGATGGCCGCATTGCCGATGCCGCCGCCCGCGCCCGTGAAGAGCACCCGACTGGCAGCGGCCTTCATGCCGTGGCTCCCGTGGCGGTCGCGGCGTCTGGCCCCGCCTCGACTTTCGGCAGCGGAAGGCTGCGGAAGACATCGCCATAGAGCCGGAAGAATGCGCGCGCGGCGTGGACGATGTCGTCCTGGTCATGCGGGTTTGCGACCTGGTCCATCAGCAGTTCGAAGTGCGCCGTGTGCTGCTGGTCGAGCGTGCCGTGCGAGCGCAGGTAGGTGAAGGCCGCGTCAGGCAATTGCAGCGGCCTCTGGATCTGCTCGGCGGCCATCAGCGCGAGCGAGACGCTGGTGCCCTCCAGCACATGCACCATGCCGAAGAAGCCCAGCGGGTTGCGCCGCGCGATGGTGTCGTAGGCATAAGCCACCATCACTTCCGTGGCGTGGCCGGGCATGCCGTCCCGCACGGCATCGGCGTCGCCGCCGCACGCGCGAATGTCGTCCAGGATCCACTGGTCGTGGCCCTGCTCCTCCTCGATGTATTCATCCAGCGGGCCTTGCAGCCAGTGGTTGCGCTCCGGCAGCGCGGCCTTGCAGGCATGCAGCAGCGGCACGGTGTGCCGCACATGGTGGTACGCCTCGCGCAGGAATGCCAGGTAGCTGGGCAACGAGACCTCCCCGCGCAGGCAGCCCTGGATGATGGGTGTGCCCAGCAGGCCCATGCGGGCGTCGGCAGTCTGCGCGAGAAGTCGGGCGTGAAAGCTCATGAAGTCTCCCATTCGTCGGTTGAAAGCGCCGGGGCAAGCAGTGCGTCGGCGTGAAGTTGCAGGATGGCCGCGCGCTGCGGCCTGCCATTGGCGGTGGCCGTGCCGGCCTCTGCGCCGAAAGCGGCCCGCGCGCGCACCCAGCGCCGCACGCGTGCGTAGTCGGGCAAGGTGGCGTTGGCGGTGTCGACGGCGGCGTTCAGCACGGCATCGGGCGCGTCCGCATGCACCGGCCACAGCACCGCGCTCAATGCCGGCTGGGCGTCGCCGAAGACCACCGCGTGCGCGACAGCGTTTTCGCTGCGCAACGCGGTCTCCACCCATTCGGGCGAGACGTTGCGGCCGAAGGCGGTGATGAGCAGGTGCTTCTTGCGTCCGTCCAGGTGCAGGAAGCCGTCCGCATCGATGCGCCCGAGGTCACCAGTGGGCCACCAGGTGGGCATGGCGGCATCGCCGCCGAGGTAGCCGCAGAACAGGCTGCCGGCCACCTCGATCTCGCCGTCGCTCGCGACACGCAGGCGCGCATGCGGCAGCACGCGACCGGCCGTCCCGGGGCGGTCGTGGCCGGGCAGGTTGAGCGTCTGCACCGAGGCGCCTTCCGACAGTCCATAGCCTTCATGGGCCGGGATGCCCAGCGCGCGCGCGCCAAGCAGCAGCTTCTCGCCCACCGCCGCGCCGCCGACGGCGACCAGGCGCAACGACGAAGGTGCACGCTGGCCGCTGCGCGCCAGATGGCCGGCCCAGGCTCGCAGCATCTGCGGCAGCAGGATGAGGCTGTCCGGCTGCTGCGCCACCACCGTCTCGTGGAAGCGGGCGGCATCGAAGCTCGACGATCCGCTGAGCCCGAGGCTGCCCAACGGCAAGGCCACGCAGGTCGCGCCGCGCAGCAGGGGCGCCATGACACCGGCAATGTTTTCCAGCAGCACGGCAAAGGGCAATGCGCACAGGTGCCGGCGGATGTCCAGAGGCTCCATCGCCTGCACCAGGCCCAGCGCCACGCGATGCATGGCAGCCTCGCCGAGGCACACGCCCTTGGGCGCCCCGGTGGTGCCCGAGGTGAAGGTGATCTTGGCGGTTCCCAAGGGCATCGGCACGGCCCGTGCGGGCAGGCGCAGCAGGGCCAGCGGCTGTGCCGCGACGGCGCATTCAGTGGCTGGCGCCTGCGGCCAGCGCGCGGCAAGCGATGGCGGTAACAGCAGCGTGTCGACGCCCGCGGAACCCAACGCATGGGCAATCTGCGCGGGCGTGAAGAAGCTGGGCAAGGGCACATGCACTGCCCCGGCCTGCAACGCGGCGCGGTCGGCGACCACCCAGGCCGGCGTGTTGTCCATCAGCGTCGCGAGGACGCGGGTTTCCTGGTCGCGCAGGCGCTGGGCCAGGGACGCAGACGCCCTGTCCAGTTCGGCGAAGGTCCAGCGGCGCTGGCCATCGTCCAGGGCGATGGCACAAGGATCGACGACCGGGTTCACCGATCGCCCCCCGCCGCTGCGGCGCGGCGCGCGCGGTGGCGCTGCAGGTCGCGCTGGAGGTGCGTCGCCAGGACCACCGGCTGGTGCTCGTAGTAGCGGCCCCAGTGAGCGGCCTGGTCGCCCAGGGATGCAGGGTCGGCCGCGCCCAGCGTCACGGGTGCGGCGCCGAGCCGCTCGAGCATCGGCTTCAGTTCGCGCGTGACGGTGCCCACCACCCAGTCGAAGCCTTCCGCCGCGAGATGCAGCGCCAGCAGCTGGACCAGGCGCCGTCCTTCACCGCCGCGGTTTGCGGCAAGGTGGCCGACCTCGACGATGTCGGAACGCGCGGGCCGCTCGCCGATGCGCGCCGCGACGATGGCTTCCACGGGCGCGGGCAGATAGCACTCGAGGTACAGCGGTTCATGTGCCGCGGACCGGTAGCCTGCGGCCGCCAGCAATTCGCCGTTCTCGCGCAGGCCCACGAGCATGGGGGCGAAGTGCGGCACCATGGCGCCGTAGCAACGCGCATAGACCCCGCTGATGAAGGCTTCGACGGCAGCGCGGCGCGGATCGTCGATGCCATGGAGTGTGAGTTCGAACACTGGTGCAGCGGGATCGCCAGTGGGCGAACGATCGGCGCTGTCGCGAATGGGTGGTGACATGAACATGGTTCCCTCGGCATGCCCGCGGGTTGCGGGTCGGCTCAGGGAGCAAATGTTCGATCGAGGCGATTAAGGCCAGATTAAGAGCAGCGGCCGAACGCGAGCCGCAGTGAACGATCGACGGGAAGGGGCCTCCTTTTGGCCCGATGCCCGCGCAGACGCGCCAGGGACCGGTCAGCTCCTGCACCACGCGAAAAACAGTTCGAGCTCCTTCGATTTGTCGAAGATCGCGTCGGCACCGAGTGCGAGGCTGCGGCGCCGCATCTCTTCCGTGGGGTAGTTGGTGAGCACCGCCAGGCGCTGGTGCGGCAGGCGATCCTGGAAGGCCCGCAAGACCGCCAGGCCCGTCCCTTCCCGCAGGAAGAGGTCCACGACCACCAGTTGCCAACGATCCTGCAGGCCTTCCACGACGGCGACGGCCTCGTTCGCCGTTTCGGCGATGGCGACGACTTCCACGTCGGCAAGCTCGGCCAGCGCCGGGATCAGGTTGTCCCGGATGGTCTGGCTGTCTTCGACGAGGACGGCGGCGACGGGCATGGGGGCATGGCTTCCGGCAGTTGCGCCCTGCCTGTCTTTGTGCGTTGCAGGGCAACACGGATCACCGTTATACGAGTACAACGCGAAATGCGTGTAGGCCGAAAGCCTGATCTGTCAACGCCCTCTGCGATCTGCCGCGTTTCTGAATAGCATCGGGCCGTTGCTCGAAACGAGGATCTCCATGTCCAAGCTCCCGTCACCCACCGGACCTGAAAACCAGGCCGTCCTCGCCAAGTCCCTCAAGGAAAACAAGGAGGCGGCGCAGGTGGTCGAGAAGGCCTCGGATGACCTCGCGGTCGTCCATGCCGTGCTGGACCGCGAAGTTCCGAAGACTTCGCTGCCCCCGGAAGTGGATCGCGCCGTCGCGCAGACGGAGCGAATCGAGAAGCAGCTCAGTGCGTCGGTCGAGAAGCTGAAGAAGGTGAACGAGTCACTGGCGCGCGCGTTGCCCGATTCCAAGGCCTGAGCATCGGGCCACTGCCCGATGCATCCTCAAAGCTTCTTCACGATCGCGCTGCCGATCGAATAGCCCGCGCCGAAGGAGCAGATCACGCCCACGTCGCCCGCCTTGAAATCAGCCTGGTGCCGGTGGAAGGCAATGATGGAACCGGCGGATGCAGTGTTGGCGAACTCGTCCAGGATCACGGGCGCCTCGTCTGCCGTGGCGTCGTGGCCGAGCAGCTTGCGCGTGATGAACTGGTTCATGGACAGATTGGCCTGGTGCAGCCAGAAGCGGCGCACGTCGGCGGGCGTGTAACTGAACGCGGCGAGGTGTTGCTCGATGTGGTCGGCGGCCATGGGGCAGACTTCCTTGAACACCTTGCGGCCTTCCTGGCGGAAGAGCTGGTCGCGGTCGTCCGGGTCGCGGTCTTCGGCGCGGGACATGAAGCCGAAGTTGTTGCGGATGTTGTTGGAGAAGGTCGTCAGCGCCTTCGTGCCCAGGATCTCGAAGGCGCCCGGCGGCGCCAGTTCCAGGCGTTCCACCAGCACTGCGGTGCAGACATCGCCGAAGATGAAATGGCAGTCGCGGTCCTTCCAGGCGAGGTGGGCCGAGGTGATTTCCGGATTGACCATGAGCACGGCACGGGCGCCGCCGCTGCGCACCGCGTTGTAGGCCATCTCCAGTCCAAAGGTGGCCGACGAGCAGGCCACGTTCATGTCGAAGCCGAAGCCCTGGATGCCGAGTGCGGTCTGGATCTCCACGCCCATCGCGGGATAGGCGCGCTGCATGTTGGCCGAGGCGCAGATCACCATGTCGACGTCGGCCGCAGTCTTGCCGGCCTTGGCAAGCGCGTCCTGCGCGGCCTTGACGGCGATCTCGGCCATCAGGGAGATCTCGGTGTCGGGCCGGGGCTTGAAGACCGGGCGCATGCGGTGCGGGTCCAGCACGCCTGACTTTTCCATCACGTAGCGGCGCTTGATGCCGGAGGCCTTCTCGATGAACTCGACGCTGGAGTTGGTCAGCGCGGCGCGGGTGCCGGCGGCGATCTCCTCGGCGTGCGTTGCGTTTTCCAATGCGGCGTATTGGTTGTAGGCCTCGACCAATTCCTCATTGGTGATCACCTCCGGCGGGATGAACAGGCCGGTACTGCTGATGGCGACACGATGCATGACGGTCTCTCTGATCTGTGTTGTAAAGGGGCAAGCGAACTGCCCGGGGTCGAGGCAGATTGTCCGCTACCGCTAGCGCTCCCCCGGCTACGGATTTGTGCTGAGGGAGACTGCGATCCAGCGCACACATCAGCGTTTCCCTACCGATCACCGGGTGGTTCGCCTGCGCGATCCGGTTGCAACGGCCGGCGTCCGGCGTGACCGCGTCCGGCGACCATCGCTTGGCGCGTCAATTGCGTGTCCATTCACCTCCAACCCATCTCGCCTCCACCATGAAACTGCACGCCACCTGCAAGATGACCGTCTCCGCCAGCAGCGACTGCCCCGTCGTCGCGATGCTGCGGCCGCGCAGCGGCGAGGCGCAATGGATGGTGCAGGAATGCTACGAACTCGACCCGTGGGTGGCGACCACGGAATATGTCGATGACTTCGGCAACCTGTGCCAGCGCATGAAGATCCCGAAAGGCGAGATGCGCATCGAAGTCGACATGGTCATGGTGACGGACGAGGTCATCGCCGTGGATGTCGACGCCTTGGCGACCCCGGTCGAGCAGTTGCCCTTCGATGTGCTGAAGTACCTGCTGCAAAGCCGCTACTGCCCGTCGGACAAGATGGGCGACAAGGCGCAGGCGATCGTCGGCGACGCCGCTTCGGGCTATGCACAGGTCGAGGCGATCCGCGCTTGGATCCACGCCAGCCTGGAATACAAGTACGGGGTCAGTTCCGGAAGCACCGATGCCCTGGACACCTTGAACGATGGGGCCGGCGTGTGCCGGGATTTCTCGCACGTCGGCATCAGCCTGTGCCGCGCGCTGCGGATCCCGGCGCGCTTCGTGGTCGGCTACCTCCACCGGCTCGATCCGATGGACATGCACGCGTGGTTCGAAGCCTTCGTGGGCGGTCGCTGGTACACCTTCGATGGCACGCAGGATCAACCGCGCGGCGGGCGCATCGTCGTGGCCTATGGGCGTGACGCGGCGGACGTGGCGTTTCTATCGAACTACGGGCCGCTGGAGATGGGGGAGATGGAGGTCACGGTCGAGGAGGTATTGCCTGGCTCTCAAGTCGATGTGGCGCCACCGTCTTGACTCGATTCCCCTCGGGAGGCGGGCCGGACACAGCCCGGCCCTGGGGACTCATGACCCCCGATACGTCGAGCAGCTCCAGCCGGAGCACAGCATCGGCACGTGGTAGTGCTGCTTCGCATCGAAGATCGAGAAGCGCACCGGCACGGTGTCGAGGAACGGGGCCTCGGATTGATTGGCACCGGGTCGCTGGAAGTAGTCGCCGACGTGGAACAGCAGTTCGTACTGCCCGACCTTGGCGTCCGCGGGCGCGAGCACGGGTGCGTCGGTGCGGCCGTCCTTGTTGGTGGTGATGGTCTTCACGAGCTTCCATGTGGTGCCGTCGAAGGCCGAGAAGTCGATGCGCACGCCTGCGGCGGGGCGGCCGCTGGCGCTGTCGAGGACGTGGGTGGAGATGCCTGCCATTTGATTGCTCCTGGTGGTGGACTCAGCTGCCGCGGTAGTACGAATAGCTCCACGGCGTGAACAGGATCGCGAGGTGGATGCGTTCCTGCGGGTTGCGCACCACGAAGCGCAGCGGCACGGTCGACAGGAAGGTGGGCTTGGGAAGCGGCGTGTCGAAGCGCGAGAAGTATTCGTCGATGTGCAGCAGCACTTCGTAGCGACCGGCCTTGTAGGTGCCCTCGAGCAGCAGCGGATCGGCGGAGCGTCCGTTGGGCGCGGTCTCGATCGACTTGAGCGGCTTGTAGGCGCCGTTGTCGAACATCGACAGGTCGACCTTCATGCCGGCGCCGGGCGTGCCGTGGAAGATGTCGATCGCATGCATCGTGAGGCGGGGGCTCAGGTCGGACTGCGACACCGGGGCGGTGGTGAGGCCTGCCGGCACCGCGGCGGGCGCATCGGCAGCGTGTGCATGGCCGGCCAGTTGCAGGCCGATGCCGCCGAGCGCCAGGCTGGCGGGGAGGAAGGAGCGACGGCTCAGGGGTTTGTCGATCATGTCGTGGCCTGCAGGGTTGAGCGATCGGATTCGGGAGCGCGGAACAGCGCGGCAAGCCGGCGGCGCGTGATCAGGCCGATCTGGCGCAGCGCCTCCTCGCGTTCGGTGTCGGTGTCACGGTGCAGCCGCATGCGCAGCGCGTCGAAGATGCCGGCCCGCGTGTGGCCCAGCACGGAGATGATGAAAGGGAAGCCGTGGCGCTGCGCATAGGCGGCGTTGAGCGAGCGCAGCTCGGCGAACTCCGCGGGGCTCAGGCTGTCCAGGCCGCGCTGCTCGAAGGTCGAATGCCCGGTCATCGTGCCGGCCTGCGCTTCCTTGCCGGCCAGTTCGGGATGGCCGCGCAGGAAGGCGATCTGCCTTGGCAAGGGCGCGGCGCGCACGGCCTCAAGCATGGCGCGATGCAGTGCGTCTTCGGTGGCGAAGGGGCGCACGGCCCAGGCTGCCTCGGCCACCCAGGGCGCGTGTTCGAACAGGTCGCCCAGCGTGTCGATGAAGGCGTCGCGGTCCATGTCGGCAACGGCGGAGATCGTGAGGGTTGAAGTCGTCATGGTTTGCTTTACTTTCCGGCGGCCTTGTTGACGAAGCGCGGGACGAACAAGAGGATCAGGATCGCTGCGCACACCTCCACGGCGGCGACGATCAGCAGGCCTGGTGCGAGACCACCGGTCTGCGTCTTGATGAAGCCGAGCATGGCCGGCGCACCGAAGCCCGCGAGGTTGGCGATGGAGTTGATGAGCGCGACGCCACCGGCGGCAGCGGCACCCGCGAGGAAGCGGCCGGGCAACTGCCAGAACACCGGGATGGCGCTCATGGTGCCGATGATGGCGACCGTCTGGGCGACCAGCGCCAGCACCGGGCTCACGCTGATGAAGAGCGAGGTGCACAGCAGGCCGACCGCACCGAGCGCTGCGGCAAAGGCGCAGTGCAGCCGTGCTTCCTTGCTGTGGTCGGAATGGAGGCCGTTGATCACCATGCCGATGGCGCCGAACAGGTACGACAGCGCCATGATCCAGCCGACCGTGGCCGGGTCGGTGAAGCCGACTTCCTTGACCACCGACGGGCCGAAGAAGGTCAGCGACGAGTTGGCTGCGATGACGCAGAAGAAGACCAGGATCAGCAGCCACAGGCGGCCGTCCTTCAGCGATGCGAGCAGGCTTTCTTCGCGATGGCCGAGCGAGGCCCGGTCGCGTGCAAGGTCGGCCTCGATGAGCTGGCGTTGCGCCGGCGAGAGCCACTTGGCCTGTTGCGGCCGATCGGTCAGGTAGTACCAGGTGACGACGGCAGCGATGATCGACGGCACGCCTTCGACCAGGAACACCCACTGCCAGCCGGCCCAGCCGTTGACGCCATGCAGGCTGGTCATCAAGGTGCCCGCGAGCGGGCCGCCGATCACGCCGGCCACGCCCGATGCGGACATGAACATGCCGAAGGCCTTGGCGCGGCGTTCGCTCGGGTACCAGTAGGTGAGGTACAGGATGACGCCGGGGTAGAAGCCCGCTTCGAACACGCCCATCAGGAAGCGCAGGAAGTAGAACATCGCCGGCGTCTTGACGAACATCATCAGCACGCAGACGATGCCCCAGCCCATGCAGATGCGGGTGATGGTCTTGCGGGCGCCGATGCGTTGCAGCAGCAGGTTGGACGGCACTTCGAAGAAGAAGTAGCCGAGGAAGAAGATGCCGGCGCCGAGGCCGTAGATGGAGTCGCTCCACTTCAGGTCGTCCAGCATCGTGAGCTTCACGAAGCCGATGTTGACGCGGTCGATCCAGGCCAGCACCCAGAGGACGAACAGGAAGGGAATGAGGCGCCAGGTGATCTTGCGATAGGTGGCGTCGAGGTCGTTGGTCGGGCCCGTTCCCGCGACTGCGGGGGAGGGCAAGGGAATCGTGGTCATGCGCGGCTCCGGGATGATTCGATGAAGGCGGATCGAGGGTGGATCGGGGGGTTGGATCGGGAGGCCGAAGATTGCGCTTTTTCGGGCAAAAACGGGAGGCCTCGGCGGCAGCGGTTTCGATATAGAGTCGATCAGCAAAGACCATGGGCCACGGCTCCGGCCCCGGCCGAGGCCCCGCTCAAGGCATGACGCAATGACCTCACGCAGCAACGTCGACCCACTCGATGGCTACCTCCTCCGGGCGCTCTGCGCGCTGGTGGAGGAGCGCAGCGTCTCGCGCGCCGCGCGGCGCATGGGCCAGACCCAGCCGGCCGTCAGCGCCGCGCTCAAGCGGCTGCGGCTGATCCTTTCGGACCCGCTGCTGGTGCGCAACAAGCTCGACATGATCCCGACCGAGCGCGGGCTGCAACTGGCGGCGCAGGCGCGGGTGGCGCTGGATGCGATGTCGGTGCTGGTGGCCTCGCGCGAGGACTTCGATGCGCAGCGGGCCGCCCTCACCTTTCGCGTGGCCTCGCCGGATTACCTGGCGCCATCGGTGCTGGCCGAGGTGGCACGGCGCATCCGCGAAGAGGCGCCGCTGTGCCGCCTGGAAGTGCATCCCATGGGCCCCGATTTCGACAGCGAACGCGCGCTGGCCGACGACCTGCTCGACGTGATCATCGGCAACTGGCCCAACCCGCCGGAGTTGCTCCACACCCTGCTGCTGCTGGAGGACGAACTGGTGTGCCTCGTTCGGCCCGGTCATCCGCTGGCCGACTTCGCGGAGCTGACGGAAGCGCAGTACCTGGCGGCGGCACATCTCGCGCCGATGCGTTACTCGGGTCTGCATCGCGGCGTGGTCGAGACGCATCTGGCGAAGCACCATGTGGCTCGCGATGCGCGTGTGTCGGTGCCCTACTTCGGGCTGGCGCCGCACGTGGTCGCGCGTACCGACCTGGTGTTCACCACGGCACGGCATTTCGCCGAGCACTACGCGGCTGCGCTGGGGCTGGTGATCCTGAAGACGCCGCCGGACTTTCCGACGATGCGCTTCTATCAGCTGTGGCATGAGCGCGCGCACCATTCGCCGGCGCATCGCTGGCTGCGTGCGGCGATCGCCGAGGTGGGGCGGGCGCATGCGCCCCGCGCCAGCATCAAGGCAACTTGATCTCGTTCGACAACGGCTTGCCGGCCTCGAATTCGCTCACGCTGTTCAAGGTCGTCTCGCAGATCGTCGAGATCGCTTCGCGCGTGAAGAAGGCCTGGTGGCCGGTCACGATCACGTTGGGAAAGGCCATCAGCCGTTGCAGCACGTCGTCGGTGACGATGGTGCTGGACAGGTCGCGGAAGAACAGCTCGGCCTCCTGTTCGTAGACGTCCAGCGCGAGGCCGCCGAGCTGCCCGGTCTTGAGCGCCTGGATCGCGGCTTCCGCATCCACCAGGCCGCCCCGGCTGGTGTTGACCAGCAAGGCGCCGCGCTTCATGCGGGAGAGCGAATCCGCGTTGACGATGTGATAGGTCTCGGGTGTCAGGGGGCAGTGCAGGGAGATGATGTCCGCGCTCGCGCCGATCTCGCCAGGTTCCGCATAGCGTGCGCCGAGCGCCTCGAATTCCGCCGACGGAAACTTGTCGTAGCCGATCACATGGCAGCCGAAGCCCAGCATGATCCGCGCGAACACACGCCCGATCTTGCCCGTGCCGACCACCGCGGCGGTCTTTCCATGGAAGTCGAAGCCCATCAGGCCGTCGAGGGAAAAATTGGAATCGCGGGTGCGGTTGTATGCGCGGTGGACGCTCCGGTTGATGGCCAGCAACAGCGCCACCGCGTGCTCTGCCACCGAGAACGGCGAGTAGTCCACCACGCGCACCACCTTGATGCCCAGCTTCGCAGCTGCCGCGAGATCGACGTTGTTGAAGCCGGTGCAGCGCAGGCAGACCAGCTTCGTGCCGCCGCGTTGCAGCACCTCGAGCATCGCGGCATCGACGATGTCGTTGACGAAGACGCAGACGGCCTCATGGCCCTCGGCGAGCGCCGCCGACTCGGGCGCCAGGGCCACCTCGAAAAAATGCAACTGGTGCGCTTGCATGGCATTGGCTGCTTCGAGGAAGTCGCGGTCATAACGCTTGGCACTGAAGACGGCAATTTTCATGGGCACCTCCCGATGGGGATGGCAGGTGTACCCGATACGCCGGGTGCCGTGTTGCGCGTTACAGCGGGTAGCAGATGAGGCGACGCGCACAAGTCTTGCTGAAGCTACCCATTCCCCCAAAATTGAAACCCATGTCTTGAAATTTATTGATTCGAGCGATTCATCGCTACACAATGCAGCCCAAGGAAAGTTAAATGGATCAAGAGTCTCGTTTTCAAGATACCTCGAACGACGCCGACAAGCCGGGCGGCAGCGCCCTCGCCCGCGGCATCCATATCCTCCAGGCCTTCAGCGTCGATGCCCCGTCGCTCACGGCACGCGACCTCATGGCCGCGACAGGTTTGCCCAAGCCCACCCTGTTCCGGCTCGTGACCACGCTGACCGAGGTCGGCTTGCTGCGCTACGAGGAAGCCGACGGCCGCTTCATGCCCGCGCCCGGCCTGGCACGGCTGGCCGCGCCGCTGCTCGCCCGTACGCCGATCCGGCAACTCGCCTTCGGGCCGATGCAGGCACTGGCCGACCGGGTCTGCGCTCAGGTTTCGCTAGGGCTGGGGCTGGGGCTGGACTTGGTGTTCATCGAACTCGCGCAGTCCAAGGATTGCGTGACGGTGCGTCCGGCCATGGGCAGCCACATCTCGCTGTCGCGCACCGCCTCCGGCCGCGCCTACCTGGCCGCCCTGCCGCCCGAGCAGGCGCAGCGCTACATCGAGAGCGTGCGGGAGGCCGACGCGGCGCAAGGCGCCTGGTTGGAAGAGCGGATGCGGGAAACCCGCGCCGACCTGGCGGAGCGCGGCTTCTGCGTGAGCCACGGCGACCTGCAACGCCAGTTGGAAGCCGTGGCCGTGCCGCTGCGCACCGCCGGCAGTCCCGACGAGATCTATGTATTTGCCTGCACCGTGCCCAGCTTCGAGTTGAAGCCGGGGCAACTGCTGGACGAGGTCGGCCCGCGCCTGGCCACGCTGGCGCGCAGCATCGAAGCCGCGCTTGGGGCGCCCCCGACCCTCGGCGCCTGAACTCGCTTTTGAACTGATCGCCCTGCCCGCGCATGAATTTCGACCTCTCCGAAGACCAGCAATCCGTTTGCGACGCCGTCGGCCGCGTCTGCCAGCAGTTCGACGACGACTACTGGCTCCAGAAGGACAAGGAAGGCGGCTTTCCCTTTGAGTTGCACCGGGCGCTGGCGGACGCCGGCTGGCTCGGTATCTGCATTCCGGAGGCGTATGGCGGCTCCGGCCTGGGCATCACCGAGGCCGCGCTGATGATGCAGACCATCAGCGCATCGGGCGCGGGCATGAGCGGCGCATCGGCGGTGCACATGAACATCTTCGGCCTCTCGCCGGTGGTGATCTTCGGCACCGACGCGCAGAAGCAACGCATGCTGCCGCCGCTGGTCAAGGGCACGGAGAAGGCCTGCTTCGCGGTCACCGAACCCAACACCGGGCTCAACACCACGCGGCTCAAGCTGAGGGCCGAACGCGACGGCGACCACTATGTGCTGGACGGCCAGAAGGTCTGGATCTCGACCGCGCAGGTCGCGCAGAAGATGCTGATCCTCGCCCGCACCACGCCGATCGAGGACGTGAAGAACCATACCGATGGACTGAGCCTGTTCTATACCGACCTGGACCGCCGCTTCGTCGAGGTGCGCGAGATCGACAAGATGGGCCGCAAGGCGGTCGACTCCAACCAGGTCTTCATCGATGGCCTGCGCGTGCCGGTGGAAGACCGCATCGGCGAGGAAGGCAAGGGCTTCCACTACATCCTGCACGGCATGAATCCGGAGCGCATCCTGATCGCATCGGAGGCCATCGGGCTCGGCAAGGTCGCGCTGCAGCGTGCCACGCAGTATGCGAACGAGCGCGAGGTGTTCGACCGGCCGATCGGCAAGAACCAGAGCATCCAGCATCCACTGGCCGAATGCTGGATGCACCTGGAAGCCGCGAACCTGATGATGCTGAAGGCGGCCGATCGCTTCGACCGCGGGCTGCCCTGCGGCGCCGAAGCCAACACGGCCAAGTTCCTTGGCGCGGAAGCCGGCTACCAGGCTTGCTTGCAGGCGGTGATGACGCACGGCGGCTTCGGCTACGCGAAGGAATACCACGTCGAACGCTACCTGCGCGAGAGCCTGATTCCGCGCATCGCGCCGATCAGTCCGCAACTGGTGCTGTGCTTCATCGCGGAGAAGGTGCTGGGGCTGCCGAAGTCATATTGACGACCGCGGTGGTGCGGATTCCCGGGGCGTCCAACAAGAAGGAGACGAGAACGTGCTGGACAACCTGGAGCGCTGGTCCCTGGAGAACCCGGACAAGCCCGCCGTGTGGATGGAGGGCGCCGCAGCGCCGATGACGCACCTGCAACTGCATCGACGTTCCGCGCAGGTGGCGCAATGGCTGGTGTCGCTGGGTCTGCAGGCCGGCGACAGCATCGCGATGCTGATGGAGAACCGAGCCGAGTTCTTCGAGCTGGCCTGGGGCGCCCGGCGCACGGGGCTCTACTACACGATGATCAGCTGGCATCTCAAGCCGGCAGAGATCGCCTATGTGCTGAAGGACTGCGGTGCGCGGGTGCTCGTCACGACGCCGACGCTGGCCGCGCTGGCACGCGAGGTCATCGCCAGCAGCCAGTGGCCCGGCGCCTGCTTCGTGCTCGACGACAGCGCGCCGGCCGATGTGTCCGTGCCTGCACAACGAGACCGCTTCGACCCCGAGGCCCCGCTGCCACCGCGCCCCGTGGGCCGCGAGTTCCTCTACTCCTCTGGCACCAGCGGCAAGCCCAAGGGCATCCGGCGGCCGATGATCGCGCACGAGGACCGCTTCAAGGAAGCCTTCGACTTCGCCGCCTGGCGCGACACCTACCTCGTGACGCGCAACAGCATCTACCTTTCGCCCGCGCCGCTCTACCACGCGGCGCCGATGCGCTTCACCAACCGCATCATCGACATCGGCGGGACCGTCGTCGTGATGCCGCGCTTCGATGCCGAGCGCGCGCTCGCATTGGTCGAGCAGCACCGTGCGACGCACAGCCAGTGGGTGCCGACCATGATGATCCGCATGCTGGCCTTGCCCGAGGCGGTACGCAAGCGCTACGACCTCTCCAGCATGCGCATGTTCATCCATGCCGCTGCCCCCTGCCCGCCCGATGTCAAGCGCCGCACCATCGAATGGTGGGGACCGGTGGTGACCGAGTACTACGGCGGCTCCGAGACCATCGGCCTGACTGCGCTCTACAGCGACGAGGCCTTGCAGCGTCCGGGCTCGGTCGGGCGTGCGACGCTGGGCACCGTGCACATCGTCGGCGCGGATGGCGAGGACCTGCCGGCGGGTGAGCAGGGCGCGATCTACTTCTCCGGCACGCCGCGCTTCGTGTATCACAACGATCCCGAAAAGACCGCTGCCGCCTACGACGCGAAAGGCCGCGCGACGTATGGCGACATCGGGCATCTGGACGCGGATGGGTACCTCTACCTCTCCGGGCGGCGCACCGACCTGATCCTGTCGGGCGGCGTGAACATCTATCCGCAGGAGATCGAGAACCTGCTCGCGGGGCATACGAGCGTGCGCGACGTGGCGGTGATCGGCGTGCCGCATGCGGAGTTCGGCGAAGAGGTGAAGGCGGTGGTCGAGCTCAACGATCCGGCGGGCGCGAGCAATGAACTGGCGCAGGCGTTGATGGCGTATTGCCGCGAGCACATCGCGCATCTGAAATGCCCGCGCAGCGTGGACTTCACGACGGCGCTGCCGCGGCAGGAGAACGGCAAGCTGTACAAGCGGGTGCTGATGGAGCAATACGCGCAAGGCGTGGCTGCGGTCGGCGCCTGAGCTTTTCTGCGGAGCTTGGCGGCTGAGGCGCGTACCGAGGCCACCCGGCATCCCCCTCCGCGGATGTCCCCTGCCTTCGGCTCCTCCCTTGTTTCGCTGCGGGGGACACCCGATGCCCCCGGCACGTGAAGCGACCCGCGGCGTTCCAGCGTGGGCAGAACAACGACCGCGCGTACGGTTCGCGTCGATGGCGTGCTCTGCGCAGCGAAATAAAGTAGGCGCCGGCAGCCGCAGGCTGTCGGCGGCGGACATTCGCGGAGCAGAGTACGCCGTCGGCGCGATCACGCGCCAGACTCCTAGGCATCTTGGGCGCCAGAGAACGAATGGGGGTACTTCAACCGGCAGCCTGCTCCTTGAACGCCAGCGCCACGAAGTCGACGAACGCGCGCACGCGCGCCGCAAGCTGGTGCCGCTGCGGATACACCGCATGGATGTCCGCATCCGGCGTGTCGTACTGCGGCAGGACACGGACAAGCCGGCCGTTTTGCAGGTAGCGCTCGATGTCCCACTCCGCGCGCATCAGGATGCCGTGGCCATCGAGCGCCCAGTTCACGGCAATCTCGCCATCGTTGGTGGCGAGGTTGCCGCGCGTCTTGACGGCTTCGGTGTTTGCGCTGCGACCCCTTCCGCTTGAGAGGCGCCACACGCCATAGGCCTCCTCCCCTTGCCGGATGCCGATGCAGTTGTGCTTCGTCAGGTCGTTCGGCACCTTCGGGATGCCGTGCTTTGCCAGATAGGCTGGCGCGGCGCACAGCAGCCTTCGGTTGGCCGCAATGTGCCGCGCGATCACCCGCGAATCGGGCGGCGCGCCAAACCGGATGCAGACATCGAACGCATCCTCCGTCAACGGCGGCGGGTTCACCGACAACTGCAACTGCACCTCCACCTGCGGATACTCGCGCACGAACTTCGAGATCAGCGGCGCCACGTGGCTGCGCCCAAAGCCCAATGTGGCGTTGACGCGCAGCAGGCCCTTTGGCGTGGCCTTCGACACACCGAGCAACTCACCCATGCTGTCGATGTCACCGAGGATGCGCCGCGCATGTTCCAGGTACAGCTCGCCCTCGGGCGTGAGGCTCATGCGCCGCGTCGTGCGGTTGACCAGCGACACGCCGATGCGCTGCTCCATCAGCGCCAGGTGCTTGCTAACCGCCGGCGTGGTGATGCCCAGCTCACGCGCCGCGGCGCTCAGGCTGCCGGCGCTGGCCAGCGTGGAGAAGAAGCCGAGATCGGCGGGTTGCACTTCACTGGACATGGCCGCTCCATTGTTGAATTCAGGTGAAGAATGGATTCACTTTAGGCCCGGTCGCAAAGGGTGTCCAGTTCTTACATTCACTCCACCCCAACCACCACCCCGGAGACACACCATGAAGACGTACAAGATTGCAACCATCCCTGGCGACGGCATCGGCAAGGAAGTCGTTCCTGCCGGCCAGCAGGTCCTCGAAGCCCTGGCCGCTGGCAGCGGTAATTTCCAGTTCGAATTCGAGAACTTCGACTGGGGCGGCGACTACCACCGCGCCCACGGCGTGATGATGCCGGACAACGGCCTCGACGCACTGCGCGACAAGGACGCGATCCTGTTCGGCTCCGCCGGCGACCCGCACATCCCCGACCACATCACCCTCTGGGGCCTGCGCCTCAAGATCTGCCAGGGCTTCGACCAGTACGCCAACGTGCGCCCGACGCGCATCCTCCCCGGCATCGACGGCCCGCTCAAGCGCTGCGGCCCGGACGACCTGAACTGGGTCATCGTCCGCGAGAACTCCGAAGGCGAATACTCCGGCGTCGGCGGCCGCGTGCACCAGGGCCATCCGATCGAGGCCGCCACCGACGTGTCGATGATGACCCGTGCCGGCGTCGAACGCATCATGCGCTTCGCCTTCAAGCTGGCCCAGTCGCGTCCCCGCAAGCTGCTGACCGTCATCACCAAGAGCAACGCGCAGCGCCATGCGATGGTGATGTGGGACGAGATCGCGCTGCAGATCAGCAAGGAGTTCCCGGACGTCAAGTGGGACAAGGAACTGGTCGACGCATCGACCGCCCGCATGATCAACAACCCGGCCTCGCTCGACACCATCGTCGCGACCAACCTGCATGCCGACATCCTGAGCGACCTGGCCGCCGCACTGGCCGGCAGCCTGGGCATCGCGCCCACCGGCAACATCGATCCGGAGCGACGCTATCCCTCGATGTTCGAGCCCATCCACGGCTCGGCCTTCGACATCATGGGCAAGGGCCTGGCCAATCCGGTCGGCACCTTCTGGTCGGTGGTGATGCTGCTGGAACACCTCGGCGAGACCGAAGCGGCGCAGCGCGTGATGGCTGCGATCGAGAAGGTCACCGCCGACAAGTCCCTGCACACCCGCGACCTCGGCGGCAAGGCCACCACGGCCGATGTGACCAAGGCCGTGTGCGGCCAGGTCGCAGCCAGCGCCCAGCGCAAGGCGGCCTGAGCGCCTGCCCGCCCCGGCGACTTGCCGGGGTGACTTCCAGTACCTGAACAGGCCGGCGCAACGCGCCGCGCCTCGCCCCTTCGAAGCGGCCGCCAAGCGCCGCGGGGGCCCGCTCGCGCCCACACCAACACCCGGAGACAAAACATGCGCCGCTACCTCGGAAAACTCTACGTGCAAGTGCTCATCGGCGTGTTCGCCGGGGTGCTGCTGGGCATCTTCTGGCCCAACCTCGCGACGGACTTCAAGCCCTTCGGCGATGTGTTCATCAAGCTCATCAAGATGGTCTTCGCGCCGATCATCTTCGCGACGGTGGTGCTCGGCATCGCCCGCATGGAGAACATGAAGGAGCTCGGCCGCGTCGGCGTGCGGGCGCTCATCTACTTCGAGGTGCTGTCGACTTTCGCGCTGCTGCTCGGCCTGCTGGTGGTCAACGTGTTCCAGCCCGGCCACGGCATGAACATCGACGCCACGCAACTCGACACCAAGGCCATCGCCAGCTACACGGCCGCCGCGGCCAAGCCCGAAGGCTTCGTCGAGTTCGTGCTGCACCTGGTGCCTACCAGCATCGTCGACGCGCTGGCCAAGAACGACATCCTGCAGATCCTCGTGTTCGCCACGATGTTCGGCGTGGCGCTCTCGCACATCGGGCCGCGTGCCAAGCCGGTGGTGGACTTCCTGGATTCGTTCACGCACGGCGTGTTCTCGGTGGTCGGCATGATCATGCGGCTCGCACCGCTGGCGGCGTTCGGCGCGATGGCCTTCACGGTCGGCAAGTACGGGCTGGGTTCGGTGCTGTCGCTCGGCAAGCTGATGGGCACGATGTACATCACCTGCTTCCTGTTCATCACGCTGGTGCTGGGTGCGATCTCCAAGCTCTCCGGCTTCAGCCTGTGGAAGTTCCTCAAGTACATCAAGGACGAGCTGTTCACCGTGCTGGGCACGAGCTCGTCGGAATCGGTGGTGCCGCAGTTGATGCGCAAGCTGGAGCATGCGGGCGTGTCGAAGCCGGTGGTGGGCCTGGTCGTGCCGGCCGGCCTGACCTTCAACCCCGACGGCCAGTGCATCTACTACACGATGGCCGCGATCTTCATCGCACAGGCTACCAACACGCCGCTGACGATGACCGACCAGTTCGTGGTGCTCGGCGTGCTGCTGCTGACCTCGAAGGGCTCGGCGGGTGTGACCGGTTCCGGCTTCATCACGCTGGCGGCGACGCTGGCCTCGATGGGCAAGATCCCCGTCGCCGGCATGGTGCTGCTGCTGGGCGTGGACCGCTTCATGTCGGAAGCGCGGGCCATCACCAACACGATCGGCAATGCGGTCGGCACCCTGGCCATCGCCCGCTGGGTCGGTGCCGTGGACCGCGACCGGCTTACCCAGGTGCTGGATGGCAAGAGCGATCCGGAAGACCTGCACGGGCTCTATGAAGGCGATGAGGACAGCGACAAGGTGAAGCCTTTGCTTGTGCCGGTCGACGCGGCGAATCCCGCCACCGTTCGCATCGCTGCATGAGCCGTCGTGCCACGGCGCTTCATGCCAGCCAGGCACTCGTGATTTCCGCCGGTATGCCCTCTCTCGGCATTTCCGGCACCACCCACATCCTGCGCATCGCGCAGACCTGAACAGGACCCATCATGACGACAACGATCCAACAGATTCGCGGCTTCGAGCTGCTCGACTCCCGCGGCAACCCCACCGTAGCTGCCGAGGTTCTGCTATCGGATGGCTCACGCGGTTTCGCAGCCTCGCCCTCGGGCGCATCCACCGGTGCACGCGAAGCCATCGAGCTGCGCGACGGCAATCCGAAGCGCTACTTCGGCAAAGGCGTGACGAAGGCGGTGGGGCACGTCAACGACGAGCTGCACAAGGCTCTGGTCGGCCGCGTCGCCGATGACCAGGCCGCGATCGACCGCGTGATGATCGCGCTCGACGGCACGCCGACCAAGGCGCGCCTCGGCGCCAACGCGATCCTTGCCGTGTCGTTGGCCCTGGCCAAGGCCGCGGCCGAATCGAAGGGCCTGCCGCTGTACCGCCACCTTGCCGGCCCTCGCAAGCCCGTGCTGCCGATGCCCATGATGAACATCATCAACGGCGGTGCGCATGCAGACAACAACGTCGACATGCAGGAGTTCATGATCGTGCCGGTCGGTGCGCCGCGCTTCTCCGAGGCGATGCGCTGGGGCGTCGAGGTCTTCCATTCGCTGAAGGCCTTGCTGAAGCGCCGCGGCCTCTCCACCGCGGTGGGCGACGAAGGCGGCTTCGCTCCCGACCTGCCGTCGAACGAAGCGGCCATCGAAGTCATCCTCGCCGCCATCGAGAGCGCCGGCTTCAAGGCCGGGCAGGACATCGCGCTGGGGCTGGATGTCGCCAGCTCGGAGTTCCACAAGAACGGCTTCTACGAGCTTGCGTCGGAAGGCAAGCGCTTCGATTCCGCGGGCTTTGCCGACTACCTCGGGAAGTGGGTCGATGCCTACCCGATCGTCACCATCGAGGACGGCATGGCCGAGGCCGACTGGGACGGATGGGAACTGCTGACCGCAAAGCTCGGCCGCCGCCTGCAACTCGTTGGCGACGACCTGTTCGTCACCAACACCGAGATCCTGCAGCAGGGCATCGCGCGCGGCGCGGCCAACTCGATCCTCATCAAGCCGAACCAGATCGGCACGCTGACCGAAACGCTTGCCGCCATCGCGATGGCCGATGAAGCGGGCTATTCATCGGTCGTCTCGCACCGCTCCGGCGAGACCGAGGACACCACCATCGCCGACCTCAGCGTCTGCACCGCGGCCACGCAGATCAAGACCGGATCGCTGTGCCGCTCCGACCGCATGGCCAAGTACAACCGCCTGCTCCTCATCGAGGCAGAGCTGGGCCAGGCCGCCACCTTTGCCGGACGGGATGCGTTCGCGCGCTCGCTGTCCGCCGTGCTTTCGTAGACCCAACCCAACGTAGGAGACAACCATGTTCAAGCTCGCTCCCCGCACCACCCTGACCGCACTGGCCCTTGGCCTTGCGACATCCATCGCAGCGGCCCAGGCCTGGCCGACCAAGGCGATCACGCTCGTCGTGCCGTTCCCGCCGGGCGGCAGTTCGGACGCGCTCGCTCGTTCGCTGACCACCAGCCTCTCGCAAAGCCTGGGCCAGCCGGTGATCGTCGAGAGCAAGCCCGGCGCCGGCGCGACGCTCGGCGCCGACTACGTGTCCAAGGCCAAGCCCGATGGCTACACGCTGCTGATGGGCGCGGTGCATCACACCATCGCGACCAGCGTCTACAAGAAGCTGCCGTATGACTTCGAAAAGAGCTTCGCGCCGGTCACCACGGTCGCGCTGGTGCCGAATGTGCTGGTGGTCAATGCGAAGTCCCCGGCGACCGACGTCAAGGGGCTGATCGCGCTCGCCAAGGCCTCGCCGGGCAAGCTCACCTACGGCTCCAACGGCAACGGCACCGTGCAGCACCTGATCGGCACGCAGTTCGCGGCGTTGGCCGGCGTGGACATCCTGCATGTGCCGTACAAGGGCAGCGCGCCGCTCACGACGGACCTGCTCGGCGGCCAGGTCGACATGTCCTTCGACACGCTGACGCCGGTGGTCCAGCACATCAAGGGCGGCAAACTGCGCGCGCTGGCCGTGACGACGGCCAAGCGCTCGACCACGCTGCCCGACGTGCCGACGCTGGCGGAGTCGGGGCTGAAAGACTTCAACCAGGGCACATGGTTCGGCGTGCTGGCGCCGGCCGGCACACCGAAGGACATCGTCGCCAAACTCAACACCGAGATGGTGAAGATCATCCAGTCGCCGGAGTTCAGGAAGCGCATGGACGAGATCGGCGCCGAGCCGGTCGGCGACACGCCCGCGCAGATGGCGACGCAGATCAAGGATGACACCGCCAAGTACGCGAAGCTCGTGAAAGACGCGAAGGTCGCCATCGACTGAAACGCTGCGCAATGGGTCGAGAATGCCGGCTGACCTTGCAGCCGCATCCTCATGACCCACCTCGACTCCCCCGCCACGCGCGCACTGATCGACACCTGCGCCCAGGCCTCGCTCGATCTCCTGCAAGCCAACCTCACGCCGCACGGCATCCTGGCCGCCAGCCGGACCGAGGCGGCGGTGGCGCGCCGCTACACGCGCATCTTCGGCCGGGATGCGGCGATCTGCGTGATGGCGATGTGCGGCAGCGGCTTGCCCGAACTCGAGCAAGGCGCGGTGGCCAGCCTCGATGCGCTGGCCGCACAGCAGGCGGCCAACGGGCAGATTCCCAAGTACGTCGACCCGGAAGGCCAGGACGCCGACTTCTGGTACCTGGGCTGCATCGACGCCACGCTGTGGTGGCTGATCGCGGTGGACCATGTGCGCCGCCACGGCAGCGTCGGCCCCGCGCACTGGGGCGGCGGCGTGCGCCGCGCGATCGACTGGCTGCTGGCGCAGGAGCACCAGCACTTCCGATTGCTGCAGCAGAACGAGGCCAGCGACTGGGCCGACATCATGCCGCGCTCAGGCTACGTGCTCTACACCAATGCGCTCTGGTACGACGTCAAGCGCCGCTTCGCGCTCGACCATGCGGAGGACACGCTCTACCACTTCAACCACCTGTTCAATCCCTTCCAGCAGGACCTGCCCGAATACCACCGCGCCCGGCTGCTGCGCCACTACGCGCGGCGCGGCCGGCAGGACCCGGGGATGTACCTGAGCTTCGTCAACCTCTCCTTCGTCGGCGACGAGGGCGATGTGTTCGGCAACGTGCTGGCAATCCAGAGCGGACTGGCCGACGCCGACATGGCCCGCCGCATCGTCGACACCATCGCCACCGCGCATGCGAGCGAGCCGTGGCCGGTGCGCGTGGTGCTGCACCCGCTGGCGCGCGATCACGACCTGTGGCGCGCCTACATGGGTCGGCACCAGCAGAACATCGTCCACCAGTACCACAACGGCGGCATCTGGCCCTTCGTCGGGGGGTTCTGGGTGATGGCGCTGGCGCAGTTGGGCCTGCGCGAACAGGCCTGGGCTGAACTGGGGCGGCTTGCGCGGGCCAATGAACACGGCGACTGGCGATTCACCGAGTGGTTCCATGGGAAAACGCTGGCGCCAATGGGGATGGCGGGGCAGAGCTGGAATGCGGCGGCGTTTCTCTTGGCCAAGCGGTTGTTGGAGGGGAGTGGTGCGGCTTGGTGAAGTTTCCGTGGAGTGCACTAAGTGCAAATACACATAGATGTTTACAAAATAGTCGATTTTGGAATAATCTATATGCATGCCAAAGACCGCCCGCGCCCTCCTGCAACTGCCTCCCGCGACCGCAGCCGCCATCGGCAAACTCGGCGCTGACCTGGCAGTCGCCCGCCTGCGCCGCAAGGAATCCTTGAAGACCTGGGCTAGGCGAATGGGCGTTTCCGTTCCCACGCTCCAACGGCTCGAAGCCGGTGATCCCTCCGTCGGCATCGGCATCGTCGCGACCGCGCTCTGGCTCATCCAGCGCGATGGCGAACTGGGCAAGCTCGCAGCCCCCGAGCATGACCAGGGCGCCATCGAAATGGATGTCCGCGCGGCCGTCGAACTGGGCCGCGCCCGCGCCCAGGCTTCCGCGGAAGCGCGCATGACAAGCCAGCGGGCCAAGGACTCCTGAGATGCGCCTCGACGACCTGCACCTCTGGTTCCTGCACGACCCGGCTGCACCGCGCTACGTCGGCGCGCGGAAGCTCGTTTCCGCCGGCAAGGGCGTCTCACTGCACTACGACAAGGCGTGGCGCGAAACCGGCTTCGCCCTGAGCGAGGACCTGCCCCTTGTCGACAGCGAATTCCTGCCGCCGGGCCGCCTGTCGACCGATGCGCAGCGTGCAGTCGGCGCGGTCGACGACGCGCGGCCGGACCGGTGGGGCGAGAAGGTCATCCGCTTCGTCGACAAGCCCAGGCGCCTCTCCCTGATGGAGTACCTCTACTACGCCGGCGACGATCGCTTCGGCGCGCTCGGCGTCTCGACATCCGCGAGCCAGTACCTCCCGCGTGAGACGGGCCCTCTTCCCCGGATCGGGGATGCGCAGAAGCTCAGCGAAGTCGCAGCCAAGATCGAAGCGTCGGAACCGCTCACCGCGCTGGAAGCAAAGATCATCGCGGGCGGCGGCAGCCCGCTCGGTGGCGCAAAGCCCAAGGCCCTCATCGAGATCGATGGCGAGCAGTGGGCCATCAAGTTCTTCAACAACGAGCCTGTGGACACGCCGCTGATCGAGCATGCGACGATGACATTGGCCCAGCGCGCCGGCATCACTGTCGCGACAACGCAGGTCATCCGCCTCAGCGCCGAACACGCGATCGCCATTCGCCGCTTCGACCGCGATCGGGGCCGGCGGATTCACAGCATCTCGGCGGGCACCGCCATCCGGGCGGCCACCGCATCGGGCGCGGAGCCGGAGATGGGCTATCCCGAACTGGCGCGAATCCTTCGCCGCATCGGCATTGCCCAGGACGACATCAACCTGCGCGACGCCCGCGAGCTGTTTCGTCGCATGGTCTTCAACATCCTCGTCGACAACACCGATGACCACGAGAAGAACCACGCCCTCCTCGTCGCCAACCCTTTCGAGAATGGCCGTTTGAAGCTGGCGCCGGCATACGACGTCCTGCCGACGAATTCGGGCCAGGGCTTCCAGGAATTCATCTGCGGCGCGGATGGTCGGGACTCGACGCTAGAAAACGCGATGTCGCAGTGCGATGCGTTCGGCCTGCTGCCTTCAGAGGCCGCGCTCGAAGTGGCCGCGATGATCGACGTCGTGAATGGCTGGCAGGCGCACTTCGCGGCGGTCGGCGTCACGCAGCGAGACATCGCGAGCCTGGCCGAGCGCATCGACGGTGAAGAACTGCTGGCCCAGCGCACCCGCTTCGACCCTAAGCAATTCACTACCACACGGGCCAGATCAAAGCGCACAAGCCCATTTCAGCGCACCGACCTGCGCAATGAGAGTTAGTTAGTCCCGGCAGGGGCCAAGACAAGGCGATGAGCAGCCTCGCTTCACTTCACCGCGGCGTCGGCGACGTCGTCAAACCCACAGCCAATAGAACGCGCAAAGGACAAGCCCCAACACCAGGCCGATCCCGAAAACGATGCGCAGCCACGTCGGCGCATGGCGGCTTTGCTCGATTTCGAAGTTCTCGCCAGCGCCGCTGAAGAAGCCGAGGAGGAAGTGCACTGTCCCCTCGGACGCGTTGAGAACCGCTCCTGGAAACAGCGCGCCCACGATCACCCCGGCAGCGCCACCGCCGAACACAAAGTGAGCGAAGGATGGGGAGCCCTTGAACAAGACAAGCACCGCGCCAGCACTCACCAGGCCCATGAGAAGACCGATGAACAACCCCATTGCGGCGCCGCCCAGCCGGTAGTCGCGACCATCATCCTGCGAGCGACCCAGCATGGAGTTCCTGGTGGCAGATCGGCGGGGTTTGAACTGCGTCATGGTCGGGTGGATGCTGATCGAAACTGTGCGGCGGGCGCCGAAGACGATCCGCCACGATGCGGCGGCTGAGGATTACTTGCCTGGCCCACGAAGCTGAAAGCCGCTGGGTATCTCGGCGGGTGGTGCCTGATTGCAGTGATACATGTCCATGTAGATCATGCGCTTTACAGGCCCGCATGACACCTCGTACCCATCGATGACGTGATAGTCAGTCTCGCCGGGCTTGAGCGCCGCACCGCTGAAATTGCGCTCGAGTTGAGCGATCTGCTGCTCCTTGGTGAGGTTGGCCGGAAGTTCGTTGCGTCCGCCGAAGCTGCCAACTCGCCGATAGGCCGGAATCGAGCCGTCGGTACATTGAAGACGATCGAGGTACGCACGCTGACCTGATGGCTTGCACACTTCGATCGCCGACACCTTGGCTTCACCCAGGCCGGGAGGGCGCGATACCGGCGCAACGGATCGGGATGACGGCGTGGTGCAACCAAGCACTGCAATTACCGCTGCGGCAGCCGCGATCAAAGCTCGAATGCTCATTTGATTTCTCCCTGTGATGCTGAACAGGCATCGTACCCAGCGACGCAGCCTGGTCCAAGGTCGTTTCTCCCGAATGCTCCGGCATCCCCCAAGGCATGCGTCGGCTTGCTTGACGTACCCGCTCGCTATGCGTCCTCCATCGGAATCTTCGCCAGCTTCACCGCGTTCCCCCAAGCCACGTACTGTTGCTTGAGAAAGCCCCCGAACTCCTCCGGCGTGCTGGCCTGCGCGAGCAGGCCGTACTTGTCGCACTGGGCCACGAGTTCCGGGTTGGATATGACCTGGCGCAGGTCGCGCGACAGGCTGGCGATCAAGGGCTTGGGCGTCGCAGCGGCGGCCACGAAGCCGCCCCAGGGCGAGATGTCGACCAGTGGGTAACCGGCCTCGGCAATCGTCGGCACCTCGGGCATGACATTGCTGCGCCTGGGCAGCAGCACTGCCACCGGGCGCGTGCGGCCGTCCTTCAGCAATGCGGGCGTGACGGCCGGCGTGGCCCATGACACCTGGATGCGGCCACCGATGAGGTCGGTGGTCATCTGGCCTTCGCCCTTGTACGGCGAGCGGATCATGTTGACGCCGGCGTTGGCCATCAACTGCTCGGTCGCCATGATCGATGCGGAGTTGCCACCGCCATACGCGTACTTGCCGGGGTTGGCGCGGACATGCGCGAGCACCTCCGCGAGGTTCTTGCCCGGGATGCTCTCGTGCACCATCAGGAAGAAGGTGAAGGTCACGAAGGACGTGAGTGGCGCGAAGTCGTCGAGCGTGTAGCCCGGTGTGCGGCGGATGTGCGGGACATACGACAAGGCACTGGATGTCGCGAGGCAGATGGTGTGGCCGTCGGCCTTGCTGCGCAGCAGTTCCTGCAACGCGAGCGCGCCGTCGGCGCCGGCCTTGTTCTCGACGACCACCGTTTGCTTGACGACGTCCTGGAACTTCACCGCCAGCTGGCGTGCCGCGACGTCGGCACCGCCGCCCGCTGCGAAGGGCACGAGCAGGCGAATCGGCTTGCCGGCAGCTTCGGATGATTGCGCGAGGGCCAAGCCCGGGAGCGCTGCCTGCGCTGCGCCGGCCAGCAGCACGCTGCGGCGTGAAATCCTGAATGTGTTTCGCCTGTCCATGTCTCGTCCCTGCTCCTCTTGTGTCTTTTTTTGAATGGAACGCTCAGCCGAGCACTTGCACTTCCATGCTCCGCGCGATGAGTTCCTTCATCACCTCGTTGCTCCCGCCGTAGATGCGACCCACGCGCGCATCGGCATACATGCGCGCGATCGGGTATTCGTTCATGTAGCCGTAGCCACCGAAGAGTTGCAGGCATTCGTCGATGACCTTGCACACCATCTCGCTGACCCACCACTTGGCCATGGCAGAAGTGGGCAGGTCGAGCTCGCCCTTGGTCGCACGCACGATGCAGTCGTCGACGAAACTCTGCGCGATGGTGGCGTGGGTCTGGCATTCGGCGAGCTTGAAGCGCGTGTTCTGCATCTTCATCAGCGTCTCGCCGAACACCTTGCGCTGGCTGACGTAGGCCAGCGTTTCCTCGACCGCGCGCTGCATGGTGGCGACGCCGCCGGTGGCGACGATGAGGCGCTCGCGCGGCAACTGGCTCATGAGTTGCGCGAAGCCCTTGCCCTCCTCGGCACCCAATAGTTGCTCGCAGGGCACGCGCATCTCGTCGAAGAAGAGTTCGCAGGTGTCGGTGCTGTGCTGGCCGATCTTGTCGAGCAACGGGCCGTGGCGGTAGCCCTGCTGGTCCTTCGTCTCGACGACGATGATCGACAGGCCCTTGCCACCCTTTTCCGCGCCGGTGCGCGCGACCACGCAGACGAGGTCCGCATGCCAGCCGTTGGTGATGAAGGTCTTGCTGCCGTTGATGACGTAGTGGTCGCCGTCACGGCGTGCAGAGGTGCGCAGCGCCTGCAGGTCGGTGCCCGCGCCGGGCTCGGTCATGGCGATGGCGGCGACCATCTCGCCGCTCGCCATCTTCGGCAGCCAACGGCGCTTCTGGGCCTCGGTGCCGTAGCCCAGGATGTAGTGCGCGACGATGGCCGAGTGCACGTTGTTGGAACCGCCGCCGACCATCGCCCGCATCTGCGCATGCAGGAACACCGCGTCATGCCGGAAGTCGCCGCCACCGCCGCCGTATTCCTCGGGGATGCTCAGGCACAGCAGGCCCGCCGCGCCGAGCTTGTTCCAGTAGTCGCGGTCGCCGACGTGCTGAGCACGCCAACGTGCATCGTTCGGCACGGCCTCGCGCTCGAAGAAGCGGCCGGAGGTGTCGGCCAGCAGTTGGAGTTCCTCGGTCATCCACGGGGATGGGCGTTGCTTCATGCTTGTTCGCTCCCTTGCTCAGGCGCCGTACGCGCCGACGATGGTCACTGACGACACGTTCTGGCTCGGAAAGCCGCCCAGGTTGTGCGTCATGCCAAAGGTCGGATTGGACGCACGCTGGCGCGCACCGGCACGGCCGCTGAGCTGCAGGTACATCTCGTAGATCATGCGCAGTCCCGAGGCGCCGATGGGGTGGCCGAAGCACTTGAGGCCGCCGTCGATCTGGCAGGGCAGCGTGCCGTCGGCGTCGTAGAAGCCGTCGAGCACGTCGGTGATCGCTTTGCCTTCCTCGGACAGCAGAAGGTCTTCCATCGTGACCAACTCGGTGACCGAGAAGCAGTCGTGCACGTCGACCAGCGAGACCTGTTCGCGCGGCTTGGTGATGCCGGCTTCCTTGTACGCGCGAGCGGCGGCGACGCGCGTGGTGGCGAAGTAGGAGCCGTCCCATTTGCCCAACTGCAACTCCTCGCCGTTCGACACCGCAAGCTGCAGCGCCTTCACCGCCACCAGGTCCTTCTTGCCGAGGCTGCGCGCGATCTCCGGCGTGGTGACGATGGCGCAGGCCGATCCGTCAGACACGCCGCAGCAGTCGTACAGGCCCAGCGGGTCGGCGACCATCGGCGCGTTGAGCACGTCTGCTTCGCTGATCGCATTGCGCAGGTGCGCCTTTGAATTCTTGCCGGCGTTCGCATGGCTCTTGACCGAGATGTGAGCCATCGCACGCTTCAGGTCGCCTGCATCGACGCCGTGCTTCGCGCGATAGGCGCTGGCCAGTTGCGCGAAGGAGCCCGGTGCGGAGATGTTGGCCCAGTGCAGGTTGTTGAGGGCGCCCCGGCCGCGTTGCGGCAGGCCGCCGTAGCCGGTGTCCTTGAGCTTCTCCACGCCGAGCGCGAGCGCGATGTCGGCCGCGCCGGAGGCCACCGCATAGCACGCGCCGCGAAAGGCCTCGGTGCCGGTGGCGCAGTAGTTCTCCACGCGCGTGACCGGGATGTAGGGCAGCCGCAGCGTCATCGCGAGCGGCACCGACGACATGCCGACATGCTGCTCGGCGATGGCGGTGCCCAGCCATGCGGCCTCGATGCGGTCGCGCCCGATGCCGGCGTCGGCCAGCGCTTCCTCGAATGCCTCGACCATCAGGTCTTCGGCGTTGCAGTCCCAGCGCTCGCCGAAGCGCGAGCAGCCCATGCCGAGGACGACGACCTTGTCCTTGATTCCGCTTGCCATGTCGATGCTCCTTGTCAGTCCTGCTTTGCGGGCGCTGCTTGTTGAACCGGCTGCGCCTTCCAGAAATAGCGCTGGAAGCCGCGCGCGGCATCCACGTCCTTGATGCGGAAGGCCATGCGCATCGGCGTGCCCACGTCGACCGAGGCCACGTCGGTGAAGTCGGCCATCAAGCGCCCTCCCTCCTCGAACTGCACCATGCCGTACCAGGCCGGCGGGTCGGGGCTGTAGGTGAGCAGGTCGGCGGTGTACGAGAGCACGGTCGCGCGTGATTCGGCGAAGCCATGGTCGTCCTGGCTGTCGAGTGCCTTGCAGCTGGGCTCGGCGCAGTAGCGCTGCTTGGGATATTGCACGGTGCCGCAGCTTCGGCACTTGCCGCCGATGAGGCTTTGCAGCGCATCGCGGTTGCGGTAGGCGGTGCTTTGCGGCGTGAGCTTGTCGGCTTCGGCGCGCATGCCGCGCTCGATGTCGACCAGGCCGTTGATGGTGAGGTAGCGCATGTAGTTGCCGTCCTCGCTGCGGCGCGCGAGTGCGGCGCTGACGCTGCCTTGCGCGCGGCGTCGCGTTGCGATGGCTTCGGTGGCTTGCAGCACCAGCGCATCGCAGCCCTGGCCGAAGGCGGCGACCACGATGATGTCGCCGGGCTGCGCCGTCTCCAGCGTC
The DNA here is from genome assembly GCF_037889975.1 of Variovorax rhizosphaerae. Classification (NCBI taxonomy): domain Bacteria; kingdom Pseudomonadati; phylum Pseudomonadota; class Betaproteobacteria; order Burkholderiales; family Comamonadaceae; genus Variovorax; species Variovorax rhizosphaerae. The sequence continues at coordinate 86,188 of NZ_JBBKZT010000010.1, forward strand.
TGCGCGAGCATCAGCAGCGCGTGCGCGGCGCCGGTGTCGCCGCAGGTGGATGCGAGGTTGTCGCGCACGGCAGCGTCGGGGATGCCGATCTTCTTCGCGACGCCAGCCGCCACGCGCGGCAGCGTGCAGGGCATGCAGAAATGCGCCACGACCGATGCCTCGATGCCGGCCGCCTGCAAGGCCGCGGTGACCGCGGAGGGCACGATCTTGAAGTAGCCCTCGTCGCGGATCCAGCGCTCCTCCCAGGCGTAGTCGTGCGACTGGTCGTGCATGCGGTACTGGTGCACGAAGTCGACCGTCTGGCTGTGCGCGGCGCGCAGCGTGGCGATGGGCTCGCCGGTGCCGACGAGCATCGCTGCCGCGCCGTCGCCATACGCCATCTCCTGTGTGCTGGCGGCCTTGGCGGGGCGCTTGTCGGAGGCCATCACCAACGTCCGACCTGCGCCTTGCAGCGCCTGCAGGAGCACCGATGTGCCTGCGCGCAGGCTGCCCGACGCGTCCTGCGCACCCACGTTGCCCGGGAGGCTCAGCGCACCGGCGACGATGCCGACGTTGAGCCTGTCTGCGAACGGGTGCGTCGTCGATGCAAGCACCGCCTGCGTGATGCCCGAACGATCGAATCCGGCAAGGCAATCACGCGCCGCCTCGATGCCCATCGTGATCGCATCCTCATCCCAGTTGGCGATGGCACGTTCGCCTTTCGCCTGGCCTTTGAGCCCCGGGTTGAACCACACGTTGGCGTTTGCGATGGCCTTGCGCTGGAGGCGCCGCCACGGGATGTAGGCGCCGAATGAAAGGATGCCGCGTTCCTGCGTCATGCTGGGGCTTTCTGGTGTGAGGAAAAGGTCAGGCGACGCTCGCGGTGCCGTGCGACAGCACGACCACGTCGCGCTCGAGCGAGCGGGCGCGGAACTGCACGCGCGTGCCGTCGCGCCAGATCTCGGTGCGCAGGGTTTCGCCGGGGTACATCGGGCTGGCGAAGCGAAGGCCGATCGATGTGAGCCGCGCCGCTTCGTAGTCGCAGCAGGTGCGCAGGATGGCATGGCCCGCGACGCCGAAGCTGGCCAGGCCGTGCAGGATCGGCTGCTTGAAGCCGGCCGCGCGCGCCACGGCCGGGTCGGCATGCAGCGGGTTGAGGTCGGCGCACAGGCGGTAGAGCAGCGCGGATTGGAGCATCGTCGGCAGGTCGCAGACGATGTCGGGCGTGCGGTCCGGCGTGGCGGGCTTGGGCGTGGGGGCGGGGTCGCCGCCCGGGGGGCCGTTGCCCGGCGTCTCGGAGAAGCCGCCGTCGCCGCGGCAGAAGGTCAGGCCTTCGAGTGTGGCCAGCAACGTGCCACTCGCCTTGTCATGCAGCGTGCGCTCGGAGACCAGCAGCGCGCCCTTGTCACGCCCCTTGTCGACGATGGATGTGACCTTGAGCTTGCCCACCACGGTGGCGCCTACAGGGATTGGCGCGTGGATCGTGAGGCTCTGCTCGCCATGCAGCACCTTGACCCAGTCGACGCCCGAGTCGGGGTCCTTGAGCCAGAAGCCGGGGGTGGCCAGGACCACAGGCATGGTGGGGACGGCGCGCATGTCCTGCTCGTAGACATAGGGCAACTGTTGCGCGTCGAGCGGGTCGTGGCCGAAGCCGACGCCCAAGGCGTAGAGGGCGCTGTCTTTCCAGGTGTAGGTCTGCTCGACGTCGGGGAAGACGCGGGTGCGTAGCTTTTGGTAGTCGATGGACATTGGCTGGATTCCAGAAGGGGCGGGATGTGGATGAGTGCTTGTGCAGGCGCCGCTGCCCTCACCCCGGCCCTCTCCCAGCGGGAGAGGGAGGAAGAGGGATCAGATGGGGTCCCAGCAGAACACGTCGGCGCTGCGTTCCAGCGGCGTGAAGCCAGCCTTCAGCGCCGGCATCGCATGGTCCGCCACCGTCTGCGGCGTCCAGCCTTCGCTGCGGTGCACGCCGCGCATCGGGCGGATCTGGTTGAACAGGAAGATCTCGTTGGCGCGCACCGTGAAGATCTGTCCCGACACGCCCTTGGCCGCGTCCGAGCACAGGTACACGACCAGCGGCGCGATCTTGGCGGTCTCCATGCGCTTCATGCGCTCGACGCGCTGCTTCTCCTCCGGCGTCTCGGTCGGGATGGTGCCGATCAGGCGGCTCCAGGCGAAGGGCGCGATGCAGTTGGAGCGCACGTTGTAGCGCTGCATGTCCAGCGCGATGTTGCGCGACAGGCCGACGATGCCGAGCTTGGCCGCCGCGTAGTTGGTCTGGCCGAAGTTGCCGATCAGCCCGGAGGTCGAGGTCATGTGCAGGTAGGCGCCGCTGCCCTGCTCCTTGAAGTGGTTGGCCGCCGCGCGCGCCACGTAGAAGCTGCCGTTGAGGTGCACGTCGATGACCGCCTTCCACTCCCCCGGGCTCATGCGGAAGAACATGCGGTCGCGCAGGATGCCGGCGTTGTTGACCACGCCGTCGATGCGGCCGAAATGGTCGAGCGCGGCCTGCACGATGCGGTTGGCCGCGTTCCATTCCGACACGCTCTCGGTGCTGGCCACCGCCTCGCCGCCGGCCGCGCGGATCTCGTTGACCACCGCCTGCGCCGGGCCGGCATCGCTGCCTTCGCCGCTGCCGCTGGTGCCGAGGTCGTTGACCACCACCTTCGCGCCCTCCGCTGCCATGGCCAGCGCGATGTCGCGCCCGATGCCGTTGCCCGCGCCAGTCACGACGACGACCTTGTTCTCCATCATGTTTGCCACTGTGCGTCTCCAGATATGCATTATTTCGGGACGATAGTATCGAAAATATCATTTCATGTCATGATAGGTTTCGATCAGAAATTACAAGCGCATTAAAATGAGACGACCCGGCGAGCCCGTGCTCGACGACTGGATCCGCCCCGGCGACACCGTCATGTGGGGCCAGGGCACGGCCGAACCCCTCACGCTGACGCGGGCGCTGGTGGCGCAACGCGCGTCGCTGGCGGGCCAGGGGCGCGTGCGCGTATGGGTCGGGCTGGGATTTGCGGGGACGCTGCAACCGGAGCATGCCGATTTCCTGGACTTCGTGGGCTATATCTGCGGCGCGTCGCAGCGCGGCCTGGCGCAGGCGGGCGTGCTCGACGTGGTGCCGGCGCATTACTCGCAGTTGCCGCAGATGATCCACAGCGGCGCGCTGAAGGTCGACGTGCTGATGCTGCAGGTGCCACCGCCCGGCGCGGACGGGCGCTTCCAGCTGGGCCTGGCACATGAGTACCTGGGCGCGGCGCTGGAGGTGGCGCGCACGGTGCTGGTCGAGGTGCATCCCGATCTGCCGCAGCTGCAAGGCGGCCTGAGCCTGGGCACGGAGCGCATCGCGGCCTGCTTCGACGCACGCCATCCGATCGTCGATGCGCCGGTTGCGCGCAGCGGGCCTGTCGAACAAGCCATCGCCGCGCACATCGCCGGCCTCGTCGAAGACGGCGCGACGCTGCAACTGGGCATCGGCGCGGTGGCGGACGCGGTACCCGGCGCGCTGCTCGGCCATCGCGACCTGGGCCTGCACAGCGGCGCGGCTGGCGACGGCATCGTGACGCTGGCCGAATCGGGGGCGCTCACGCATGCGCGCAAGACAGTGGACAAAGGCGTGGGTGTGACCGGCATCCTGCTGGGCGGCCCGCGGCTGCGCGCCTTTGCCCATCGCAACCCGAACCTCAGTCTGCGCGGCACCGAATACACGCACCATCCCGATGTGCTGGCCGCGCAGGAGCGGCTGGTCGCCATCAATGCCGCGATCGAGGTCGACCTGACCGGGCAGGTCAATGCCGAGGTGGCCGACGGCCTCTATGTCGGCGCGGTCGGCGGTGCGGTGGATTTCCTGCGCGGCGCGCGCCGCAGCCGCGGCGGCCTGCCGATCGTCGGGCTGCCGGCGCGTGCGGGCGCGCGCAGCCGCATCGTGCTGGACCTCGGCGGGCCGGTGAGCACCTCGCGCGCCGACGCCGGGCTCATCGTCACCGAATTCGGCGTGGCCGACCTGCGCGACCAGCCGCTGTCGGTGCGCGTGCGCCGGATGATCGACATCGCCGCGCCGGAGCATCGCGAGGCGCTGGAGCGGGAAGCGTTTACGCTGTTGCCGCGAGCGGGTGCCGCGCTGGGGGCCCGTCGTCGCAATCAGGGAGGCTCGTGCTGATTCGCAAACGTCCGTTTGCGGACCGGCACACAGGCGAGCGGCATCAGGTGCCGCACGCCTCCTCCTTTTCATCATTCACCAAAGGAGGCACAACAAATGAAATCGAAGAATTTCCACCTGACCCGCCGCGGCGTGGCCGCCCTCGCGCTCGCAGGACTGGCCGCCGGCCCGGCCGCGTGGGCGCAGGACGCCCAACCCCTGACCATCATCGTCCCCTACGCGGCCGGCGGCCCTTCAGACATCAGCGCCCGGCGCATCGCCCCGCATCTCTCCAAGGTCCTGAACAAACCCGTGGTCGTGCAGAACATGGCGGGCGCGGGCGGCGCGATCGGCGCGCAGAAGCTGTTGTCGTCGCCACCGGACGGACGCACCCTCTTCTACGGATCGCCGAATGAACTGATCCTGGTGCCGGCGCTGAATGCCGCCATCAAGTACAAGCCCGAGGAGTTCGTGCCGGTGGGCTTTGCCAGCCGCACGCCAATGATCCTGGTCGCCCGCACCGGACTGCCGATGAAGAACCCCGACGAACTGCAGAAGTACGCCAAGGCCGCGACGCGCGAGCTGACCTATGGCAGCGTCGGCGCGGGTTCGTTGCAGCACGTGCTGGGCGCCCACGTCGGCGCCTTGATGGGCGTGAAGCTGCTGCACGTGCCCTACAAGGGCGCGGCGCCGATGAACAACGACCTGCTGGGCCAGCAGGTCGACCTTGCCGTGACCACGCTCAGCGGCGGCACGCTCGGCTATGTGGAGGGCGGCAAGATGACGCCGCTGGCGCTGCTGACCCGCGAGCGCAGCCCGCTCGCGCCCAGCCTGCCGACCGCGCAGGAGAGCCATGCGCTGAAGGGCGCGGACTTCACGATCTGGGGTGGCCTGTTCGTGCTGGCGGGCACCCCTGCACCGCTTGTCGAAAGCCTGCAGGCTGCCTTCCGCGAAGCCATCGCGGTGACCACCTTGCGCGCCGGCATCCAGGCCGGCGGTGGCGAACCCATGCCGCCGATGACGGCAGCCGACCAGCAAAAGCTGTACCGTGACGACGCGGCGCGCTACGCCAAGCTCGTCAAGGACCTGAACATCCGCATCGACCAATAGAAGAAGGCCTGCCATTCATGGACTCCACCGAACTCCTCGACCGCATGCAATTGCTCGCACCGGAGATGGTCGCACTGCGGCGCCACATCCACGCGAACCCGGAACTCGCGTTCCAGGAGCACCAGACCAGCGACCTGGTGGCCGAGAAGCTCGCGGCCTGGGGCTACGAAGTGCACCGCGGCCTGGCCGGCACCGGCGTGGTCGGTACCCTGCGCGAAGGCACGGGCACGCGCTGCCTGGGCATCCGCGCCGACATGGACGCGCTGCCGATCGTCGAGGCCACCGGCCATCCGTGGGCCAGCCGGAAGATCGGTTGCATGCATGCCTGCGGCCACGACGGCCACACGGCGATGCTGCTGAGCGCGGCGCGCTTCCTGTCGGAGCACCGCGGCTTCGACGGCACGCTGAACCTCATCTTCCAGCCGGCCGAGGAAAACGAGGGCGGTGCGCGGGTCATGATCGAGCAGGGCCTGTTCGATCGCTTTCCGTGCGACGCGGTGTTCGCGCTGCACAACGGGCCGGGCATCCCGGTCGGGCAGATGGCGATGCGCACCGGCCCGGCGATGGCGTCCTTCGACCGCGTGACCGTGACGCTGACCGGCGTCAGCGCGCACGGTGCGATGCCGCACCACGGCGTGGACCCGATGCAATGCGCCGCCAGCATCGTGCTGGGCCTGCAGAGCCTGGTGTCGCGCGAGGTCAGCGCGCACCAGGCCGCGGTGATCACGGTGGGATCGGTGCAGGCGGGCGAGGTCTACAACATCGTGCCCGAGCAGGCCGTGCTCAAGATCGGCGTGCGTGCGCTCGACCCCGGCGTGCGCGACCAGATCGAGCGCCGCCTGAAGGCTTTCGTCCACGCGCAGTCCGAGAGCTACGGCCTGAAGTGCGAGATCGGCTACCGCCAGCAATACCCGGTGCTGGTGAACCCGGAGCGCGAGACGGCCTTCGCGCGCCAGGTCGCCGTCGACCTGCTGGGCGAGGACAAGGTGTTCGAGCGCCCCGCCACCATGGGCAGCGAGGACTTCGCGTTCATGCTGCAGGCGCGCCCCGGCGCCTACGTGGTGCTGGGCAACGGCACCGGCGAGGACGGCGGCTGCATGGTCCACAACCCCCGATACGACTTCAACGATCGCGCCCTGCCCCTGGGCGCCAGCTACTGGGTCAGCCTGGCGCGCAAGTTCCTGGTTTGAAGGATCGGCGAGAGCTGAGGCTGAGGCTGAGGAACTCGGACTTCCGGACGCAGAGGACGCGAAGGTTAGGCAAAGGACGCGAAAGAAGAAAAGAGGAAAACCAAAACTGATTTCGGGTATTCCTTTTGCGTCCTCGCGGAACTGCGTGTCCTCTGCGTCCTGTACCCGCTCCCGTGTTCCTACGTCTGCGCTTCGGTCAGCGTCTGCGCCGCCACGACGGCTTCCGTGCGGTTGCGAACGTTCAGGGCGCGAAAAATGGCAGCGAGGTGGATCTTCACGGTGCCTTCGCTGATGCCCAGGCTGCGGCCGATCAGCTTGTTGGGCTTGCCCTGCGACAGCAGTTGCAGCACCTCGACCTGGCGCTCGGTCAGCACCTTGCGCAGGTGTTCGAGCGTGTGCGTGCTGTTGGCGCCGCGCGGCGCCGGGGACTCCGCACCGATGCCGTTCACGCCCGGCACGATGCCCGGTGGCACGGCGGACAGCATCAGCGGCGGCACGTAGACGCCGCCGGCCAGCACCAGCCGGACGGCGGAGATCATGACTTCGGGCGAATAGGCCTTGGGAATGAAGCCGAGCACGCCCACTTCGAGCGCGCTGCGCATCACCGTCGGGTCTTCGTAGCCCGACAGGACGATGACCGGAACCGCGGGATGGCGGCGGCGGATTTCCTCGATGTGGGCCTGGCCCTCGGCACCCGGCATGTTGAGGTCGATCACGGCCAGGTCGAGATCATCGGAAGCGCTCGCCAGCAACTCGTCCACGCTCATGGCGAGCACGAATTCAATGGCAGGTTCCAGCTCCGACAACTTGGCCTTGACCGCCTCGATGACGAGCCGGTGGTCGTCGGCGATCAGGATTTTCATGGCGCACCCCCGGCGGCAAATGTTTGTTAACGCAACAGTGAAGATAGCGGCCTTTGGCGATGCCGGCAAGCCGGGTCGCCGCCCGAAAGACATAGTCCCCACGAAGTATGGTGCATGCCCGCGGCGGCCGGAAAAATCGATGCACTTCTAAATCGGACGGGACGGAGCATGTGCCAACCACAGCGGCTTCGCGCCCACGAAGGATAGCCGCGAGCAGCCATGAGCCGCCACCGCCTGCTCGACTTCTTCCACCCCCTGTTCTCGCTCGGCCTGGAATTGGAGGCCGCGATCCGCGCCGGCCAGGCGGAGCCGCCGGTGGAGGAACCCCATGCCCAGGCGCTGGGGCTGCTGGAACGGGCGCGTGCGCAGGCCATCGCCGCCGGGCAGCCTGCGGATCGGGTCGAGTCGGCTTCCTTTGCGCTGGTCGCCTGGCTGGACGAGATCCTCGCGCGGCGCCCCGCATGGCACGCGCGCATGCCGCCGCTGCAGTTGCGGCTCTTCAACTCCAACAACGCGCACACGGAGTTCTTCCATCACCTGTCCTCGCTGCAGGCCGAGGACGATGAGTTGCGCGAGGTCTACTGGCATGTGATGGCGAACGGGTTTCGCGGCCAGTACTACTTCGAGAACGGCGACAGCGGCGAACTCGGCAAGCTGAAGGCACTGCATGCCCGCCAATTGGGCACGCCGCCGCTGGTGCTGGGCGAGCTGGCGCAGGAGCACATCACACCGCAACCGTATGCATCGCCGGACCCGCCGGGCCCCAGCAAGCCCGAGCAGCGCGAGCGAACCATGCTGCGCACCGGCCTGGCGCTCGCGCTGCTGCTGCCGCTGGTGATGCTGCTCTGGCTGTTCCTTGCGCGCGCACCGCAGGTGCCGACGACGCTGGCGCAACGCGTCGACAGCCGCCTGCAGACCTTTACCTGCGCCGACTTGCAGTCCACCGTGACGGACAGCGGCATGGCCGAGGTGCGCGGCTTCGTGTCCCATCGCGACGACCCCGAGCGGGTACGGCACGAGGTGGCGTCGGTGCCGGGCGTGAAGTCCACGCGCATCGAGCTGGCGTTGCGGGTGTGGCCGTACTGCGAAGTGGTGGCGATGCTCAAGCCCTACCAGATGCGCAACCGCGAGAAGCAGTGGGGGTTGACCGTGTTCTCGAAGACCGCGCGCAACGGCCAGTTGCGCGAAGGCGATCCGGTGTTGCTGCAGCTCACGCAGCCCAACTACGACGGCTATGTCTGGGTCGACTACTTCACCGCCGACGGCTCGGTGCTGCACTTCAATGCCGGCCTCAGCCCGCGCCGCCGTGCCGCCGCCGAACGCTTCGAGATCGGCGCGGACGTGCCGGCGAGCTGGCTGGTCAGCCCGCCTTTCGGCACCGTGCTGGTGACGGTGCTGGCCTCCCCCACGCCCTTCAGCGAGAACATCGACCGGCCGCCGTTCGAGATGGCGTCCGACTACCTGCTGCGGCTGCGCGAATCGCTGTCGCTGCACAAGGACCCGGAGCGCCTGATTGCCGAGTTCGAATTCCTGCAGACAACGGAAAGATGAACGCACTGCCCCACCGCTTCTGGCTGCTGACGGTGCTGTGCGCCGTGGCCTTTGCGCTGCTGTGGTGGTGGACGCTGGGGCGGCGGCGCTCGCAGCGGCTGCGCACCTTGCGCGGGCTGCTGGCGAAGTCGGACATCGACGACGCAGACACGGCGCTGGCCGCGTTGCCGCAGGCGCTGTCGGAAGCGGACGCGGCGGACATCAGCAAGCCGTGGGTGATGTTCATCGGCAACGCCGCCGCCAACCTGCCGGGGCTGCTGGCGATCGAGGCGCAGCCCTGGATGTTCTGGCAGGGGTTGGTCCGCCCGGAGATGGCGGCGATCGTGATGGGGCCGGCTGCCGTGAGCAACGGCGTCGCCGGGCAGCGGGCCCGTGGCCTCTGGCTGCGTGCGCTGATGGCATTGGCGGAGCAGCGCCCCGCACTGCCGCTCAACGGCATCGTGGTGTGCGTGGAAGCACGCGAGCTGTTGCAACCGCCGCAGACCACCGCGCCGCTCGCGGAGCGTCTGCAGCGCGTGCTGCGGGAAACCACGCAACTGTTGGAGCTGCGCCTGCCCGTGTATGTCCTGGTCACCGGGCTCGAACGCCTCGCCGGCCATGTCGAGGTGTGCGAGGTGCTAGCGCCGCAGGTGCTCGCACAGGCTCTCGGCCATCGGCTGCCCGAACCCGGCTCTGGAGCCGCCACACCGGGCCATTCGGCGGGCGAGCGCTTCGACGCGTTGTTCGCGACGCTGTCCACTCGCTTGCGCGCGCTCGGCGCGGGACTGCTGCTCGAGCATCCGGACGCGCCGGCCGCGCGGCTGGCGAGCCATCAGTGGGTGGAGCAACTGCTGGCGCTGGAGCCGGCCTTGCGCGAATTGGTGGTCAAGCTGTTCGAGCCGGCCAACGACGGTTCGCCCGCCTGTTTCTGGCGCGGCCTCTACCTGACCGGCGCTTCCTCGCCCCAGAGCCAGGCCGCCTTCAGTTCAGACCTGCTGCGCCGCTTTCTGCCCGCAGACCAGTCGCTGGCGCGGCGGCACCGGAGTTCCTGAACTGCAAGGTCTATTTCTTGGGCGGCGGCGGTGGCGGTGGCGCGGGGACCGAGTCGATCTTCATCTGCCGCGCGCCCACCGTCACCGTCACGATCTGGCCCTTGCCCGGCTCGACGGGGCGCACTTCGCGCCAGCGGGCACGGTCCAGGTCGCGGTAGGCGCCCATCACGCCCCAGGCCTTGGCATCGGCGGGCAGCACGAACTGCAGCTTCTTGCTTTCACCGGGGCGCAGCAGCATTTCCTCGCGCTGCACCGTGTCGGCGGCCAGGACGGAGGTGTCCTTCTCGAACAGGGTGAAGAAGTCGGCGCCTTCGAAGGCCGCCGTGGTCTTGAACGCGTACACGCGCAAGGTGATCGGTGATGCACGGCCGCGCACATCGGGATTGGCATCGGGGCCGGCCGTGATCGTGAAGGCCATGGGCGTGGTGACCGGCGGTGGCGGCGGCGGTGGTGGCTTGGCGCATCCCGCCAGCGCCAGCCCCACGAGCACTGAAGCGAGGACCGTGTGGCTGCCATAGGGCAAACGGTAGGTGCCAAGGAGATGCATGCTATTTCCTTCGTTGCATTGACCGGTCCGGACGCTTCTTTGATTATCACCAGTCAATTTGAACAGGCAACATGCTGACTCCCGAACTCGTCGAGGCCTTGCAAGCGCCCATCAGCGAGGCATCGCCTGTGGGCGACGACCTTGAGCATGACCCGGCCTTCACCGCACTGGACACCGCATCCCAGGGCAAGCCCGAGCAGCAGTTCGGCGACAAGGTCATTCCTGCCGTGGAGCCCGAGTGGCGGCAGGTGTCCGACCAGGCGCAGGCGCTGTTGCAGCGCGCCAAGGACGTGCGGCTGGCGATGCTGCTGCTGCGCGCGTCGACGCGCCAGCAGGGTGTGACCGGCTTCAGCCTCGGCTTGCAACTATTGACAGGTCTGCTCGACACCTACTGGGACAGCATCCATCCGATGCTGGACGCCGAGGAGGACAACGACCCGACGATGCGCCTCAACGCGCTCGCGCCGCTGACCCAGTCGTCGATGGTGCTGCGTGATCTGTATGAGGCGAGCGTGGGCGTGTCGCGCGGCGTCGGCCCGATCAAGGTGCGCGACATCGCGATCGCGCACAACCTGATCACACCTGTCGGCGGCGGCACCGGTTATTCACCGGCCCAGGTACATGGCGCGCTGGCCGAGATCCATGCGGCGCATCCGGAAGTGTTGCCGCTGCTGCAAGGCATCCAGGCGCAGGTGGCCGCGTTGCAGGCGCTGGTGACCGATCGGACCGGCCGTGCCGATGCGATGGACCTCGACCCGCTGCGCCGCGTCGGCATCGTGCTTCGCACGGCTGCCACGGCCGTGGTGGGCGAAGGCGCCGAGGCGGAAGCCGAAGACGAGGCCGGCGAAGCAACCGATGGCGATGCGCCGGCGGGCGGTGGCCGGGCCGCTTCGGCAAAGGGCGAACTCAACAGCCGCCAGGACGTGCTGCTCACGCTCGACCGCGTGATCCGCTACCTGCAACAGACCGAACCCGGCAACCCGGCGCCCCTGCTGCTCGAACGCGCCAAGCGCCTCATCGGCGTGAGCTTCTTCGAGATCATGGCCGACCTCGCGCCCAACGCGCTCGACACCATCGAAACAGTGACGGGCCCGCGCCCGTCATCGGAGTGAGCCTCTTTCCAGCGAACCGCTACTTCCAACGCAAGGAGTTAATCCATGGCCACCAGCAGTCAGAAATTCGTCGCCCGCAACCGGGCGCCTCGCGTGCAGATCGAATACGACGTCGAGCTCTACGGGGCCGAGAAGAAGGTCCAGTTGCCCTTCGTCATGGGCGTGCTGGCCGACCTGTCGGGCAAGCCGGCCGACCCCGACAAGGTCATCCCGGTGGCCGACCGCAAGTTCCTGGAATTCGATGTCGACAACTTCGACACGCGCATGAAGGCGATGAAGCCGCATGCGGCTTTCTCGGTGCCCAACACGCTCACCGGCGAAGGCGAGCTCAAGGTCGACCTGACCTTCGAGAACATGGAGGACTTCTCCCCCGCCGCCGTGGCGCGCAAGGTCGATGCGCTGAACAAGCTGCTCGAAGCGCGCACGCAGCTGTCGAACCTGGTGACCTACATGGACGGCAAGGGCGGCGCGGAAGACCTGCTGGCCAAGGTCCTGGAGAACCCCGAATTGCTGAAGACCCTGGCCGCCAGCAAGAAACCCGACGACGCCGCGCCCGCCGCGTGACGCCTGACCCATTCACCGCACATCAGGAGAACGCACCATGGCGACCGAAGCACTCGAGCAGCAGAGCGCACTGAAAGACGTTGCGCTGGAGGGGAACGACTTCTCGTCGCTCCTGCAGAAGGAATTCAAGCCGCGCAGCGACGAAGCCAAGAGCGCCGTCGAGGCCGCGGTTCTCACGCTGGCGCAGCAGGCGCTGAGCAACACCGCGGTCATCGGCAAGGACGTGACCAAGTCGATCCAGGCCATGATCGCCGCGATCGACGCGAAGCTCTCGGAGCAGATCAACAAGATCCTGCACAACGACGACTTCCAGAAGATCGAGAGTGCCTGGCGCGGCCTGCACTACATGGTGAACAACACCGAGACGGACGAGAACCTCAAGATCCGCGTGATGGACATCTCGAAGAAGGATCTCCACAAGCAGCTCAAGAAGTTCAAGGGCGCGGCCTGGGACCAGAGCCCGATGTTCAAGAAGGTCTACGAGCAGGAATACGGCCAGTTCGGCGGCGAGCCCTTCGGCGCAATCGTCGGCGACTACCACTTCGACCAGAGTCCGCCTGATGTGGAACTGCTCGGCGAGATGGCCAAGATCGCAGCCGCCGCGCATGCACCCTTCATCACCGGCGCGAGCCCGCACCTGATGCAGATGGAGTCGTGGCAGGAGCTGGCCAACCCGCGCGACCTGACCAAGATCTTCCTGACGCCCGAATACGCCGGCTGGCGGTCGCTCCGCGAATCGGACGATTCGCGCTACCTCGGCCTGTGCATGCCGCGCTTCCTGGCGCGCACGCCCTATGGCGCGAAGACGAATCCGGTGGAGGACTTCGACTTCGAGGAAGACGTGGCCGGCGCAGACCACAGCCACTACGCATGGGCCAACGCCGCGTATGCGATGGCGACCAACATCAACCGCTCGTACAAGATGTACGGCTGGGGCTCGCGCATCCGCGGCATCGAGTCCGGCGGCGCGGTGGAAGGCCTGCCGCTGCACACCTTCCCGAGCGACGACGGCGGTGTCGACCAGAAGTGCCCGACCGAGATCGCCATCAGCGACCGGCGCGAAGCCGAGCTGTCGAAGGCCGGCCTGCTCTCGCTGATCCACCGCAAGAACTCGGACTTCGCGGCCTTCATCGGCGCACAGTCGCTGCAGAAGCCCTTCGAATACGACGACCCCGATGCCACGGCCAATGCCAACCTGGCCGCACGCCTGCCCTACCTGTTCGCCTGCAACCGTTTCGCGCACTACCTGAAGTGCATCGTGCGCGACAAGATCGGCAGCTTCAAGGAGCGGGACGACATGCAGAAGTGGCTCAACAAGTGGATCACCAACTATGTCGACGGCGACCCGTCGACCTCGTCCGAAGAGACCAAGGCGCGCAAGCCGCTGGCCGCGGCCGAGGTGATCGTGGAGGAGGTGGAAGGCAATCCCGGCTACTACACCTCGAAGTTCTTCCTGCGTCCGCACTACCAGCTGGAGGGGCTCACCGTGTCCCTGCGGCTGGTGTCGAAACTGCCCTCCGCGAAAGGTGCGTGAGAAGCATCCAAGGTGTTTGAAAACAGGGAGGCGTACTCGTTATCTGAGCAGCTACTGGCAACTATTGATCGATTGCCGATGGCGACGTAAGCAAGCAAGCCCGTTATCTATCCACTCTCTCTCAACTGAAAGGTGAGCATCATGGCCGTAGACATGTTTATCAAGATAGGCGCAATCGAAGGTGAGTCCGTCGATTCGAAGCACAAGAAGGAAATCGACGTCCTGGCCTGGAACTGGGGCCTGTCGCAAAGCGGGACCACGCACGTGGGCACCGGCGGCGGCGCGGGCAAGGTGAACATCCAGGACCTGTCCTTCACGAAGTACACCGACTCCGCCTCGCATGCGCTGATCCTCGCCTGCTGCAAGGGCACGCACTACGACGAGGCCGTACTGGTCGTGCGCAAGGCCGGCGACAACCCGCTGGAATACGTCACCATCACGATGAGCGACCTGATCATCACCAGCGTCAGCACCGGCGGCAGCGGCGGCGAAGACCGGTTGACGGAAAACGTCACGCTCAACTTTGCCAAGGTGAAGTACGAGTACGACCCGCAGGCGAAGGAAGGCGCGGGCAAGGGGAAGAAGACGGCGGCGTGGAATATTGCGGAGAACGTGCCGTTCGGTTGATGGGTTGGGTTGGCTGCCGCTTCGGCCGCCTACGGGCGCGGAAGCGGACAGTCGGACTCCCAAGAGGGCAGAAGTCGCCGAAGGACTTCTGCCCTTTTTTCATGTCTCAGCCGATCAGCCGATCAGCGTCATCCCGGCCGTCTTGGAGGCGGCAATGTCAAACGTCATCGTTCGCTCGCAGCCTGCCGCATGCGCGGTCCGCTCGATCAGGCAGTCGGCGAAATCGGCACTGCCTTGGCCAAACACACGCAACGCTCGCAGGACGTGCTCCGCCTGGTCGACCACCAACTGCCTCGACCTGAGCAACGCATCGAGCGCGTGCGAGATCTGCTCGCGACTCAGGCTGTAGGCCGAGGAAAGCACCCAGACAATTTCAACGATTGAAACGAGGGTCACGAAACCGGGCTCATCGGTGCTCAATGCGTCGATGATCTTGTTTGCCTTGGGGGATTGCTTCGGGTCGTCCTGGCATGACGTAACGCTCCAGGACGTTGATATCCCGGCGAATCATCTTGCCGATGCTCCACGAGCGGCGATGGCGCGATTCATTTCTTCGATCGATACATTCCTAGTGGCCTTGCCGAACATGCCCTTCAGTTCGGTCACCGAGCGATTGGCGGCGATGAACAGATACTGGCCGGGCTCGATCTGCACGAACTCCACGCGGTCACCGGTATCCACCAACAGCGCTTTGCGCACCTCGGCGGGGATGGTGATCCGGCCCTTGCTGGTGATGGTGGCGGTTGTCATCTTGAAAATTCCTGTCCGCCTTACTTTGAAGCAAGGCGATCAGGCTGGCAAGGCCACTGCGGCCGACCAGCCCTACGGCAACATCTGCGTCACATCATCATCCGCATGCGCCCACAGCGCCAACGCCGTGTAGTTGTCATACCCCGGCTTGGCCCGGCTCCTGATCTGCGCGTCGAGCTGCTCGATCCATTGGCTGGGATTGCGCGAGGCCTGCAGCGTCTCTTTCAGGCATCCATCGCCCAGCGGTTCCCAGATGCCGTCCGAGCACAGCAGGATCACGTCGCCCACCGTGAGCGGCATGGGGCGTGAGACGCCGATCTCCGGCGCCTGCTCGATGGAGCCGAGCGCCGACAGCAGCATGTTGCGTTGCGGATGCAGCCGCGCGCCCTCGTCGTCGAGCATGCCGCCGGCCACCATCTGCTGGACCAGGCTGTGGTCGAGCGAGCGCGTCAGCACCGTGCCGCCGCGGAACAGGTAGGCGCGGCTGTCGCCGCAGTGGGCCATGGCGACCGTGTTCTCGTGCAGGTCGATGGCGGCGAGCACGACGGTGGAGCGCATCGCCGACAGCTTGCCGCCTTCGGCCTGGCGGGCCACCACGTCGAGGTTGGCGCGCTCGATGACGTTGCGCAGCAGGTCGGCATCGAGGCCCGGACGCCGCGAGAAGGTGTCGAGCACGCTGCTGCGCACGACGGCGGCGGCCACGTCGCCGCCACCGTGCCCGCCTGCCCCATCGGCGACGACGCAGATGACGTAGCGGTCGTCGTTCCAATGGCCGTAGGTGTCCTCGTTGTACGAACGCCCACCCTGCTTGGACAAGGTCACGATTTCGATTTCCACCCGGCTCTCCTCTCTGTCGTTGTTGCCTCGTGGCTGTCGTGGGTCTGCGCCCTATCTGCGGCCCGCCTTCAGTCGCGCCATCTGCTCGTCATAGGCCTGCACGAAGGCCCTGCCGAACAGGCTGTGGAAGTCATCCTCGGCCTCCGCCGCGATGCCGTCGTACAGCGAGACGAATTCATCCCAGAGCTTGGCCTTGCGATTGCTGAAGAAGGCGTCGAACGCGGACTTGGAGACGATCTTCTTCTCCAGCTCCGCGGGCGTGAAGCGGGCGAGCACATGGGCGAGCGCGGCGCGCATGCCGACCATCACGCCGAACTCGTGGGCACGCAGGTCGTCGTAGGCGTCGCGCATGGCTTCCTCGGGGCTCATGAAGCCGCGCACGCCGGCGCCCAGCAGATGCGCCAGCGCGACCTCCGCCGAGGGCGAGAACTTGAGCGGATTGTTGGCCTGCGCCGCGATCATCGTGAGCTCGGCCTGCACGCCGCGCTTGACCTCCTGGCGGGCATGCAACAGTTGCAAGGTGCCCTCGGCAGCCGTGCGCAGCAACGCGCCGATGCGCTCCATGAGCTCGGGCGTGAGCGCGGTCGGCATCTGGTGGTTGCTGTTGACGCCGCGCAGGAAGGCGGCGAAGAGGACGTCGTCGGATTCGCGTGCGGCGGATGACACCGCTGCCGCTGCCGCTGCCGCGACCGGGGCGGGCGCGGCGCGCGGGGTGGCGGCCATCGGCGGCGCGACGGGCGCGACGCGCGATGGCGCAACGGGCCTGGAGGCCGGCGCTGCGGGTGGCGGGCCCGGTATCAGGTTGGCGAAGGGATCGTCGTCGGCATCGGCTGCAGGGAGCTTGCGGCCCGACGGGCTCGTGGCCGGCTCGTCGATCAGGTCGCCGAACAGGGGCGTGGGCACGGTCGGATTGGCGCCCAGGTCGTCCATCAGCGAGCCGCCACCGCTGGCGCCGCCGGGGGGGACGACGCCCTTGGGCGGCGTGTAGCCGAACTGCCCGATCGGCAGATGGTCGCTGCGCGGCGCGGCAATCGGCTTGGGTGTAGCTTGCAAGGAGGCGAGCGGGTCGGCGCCGGACGACAGGTTCGGTTGCACCAGCGGCGCGCCGAGTGGGCTGTTGTCTCCAAACGGATCGCTGCCCGGGCCGCTGCCGCCAAAGCCGCCGAACAGCTCATCGATGTTGCTGGCGGCGCCGGGCAGCAGGCCCAGGCCGGACAGGTCCTGGTTCGCACTGCCGGTGGGGGGCGGCGAAGCGCCCGAGCCCAACAGGTCGGCAAAGGGATCGTCGCTCGGCGAGGCGGCCGCGGCGGGGTGCGCCATCGGGTCCGGGAACTGGAACGGATCGGTGGCGACTTTCGGGGTCGGAGCCGCGGCCTTCGGCGCAGGGGCGGCGGCCGGCGGCGCGGGTGTTCCAAGGCCTGCGAGCAGGTCGGCGAACGGGTCGTCGTCGGAGGGGTGCGCCGCCCTGGCGGTTGCGGGGGCCGGCGACGGTGCGGCGACACCCCCTCCAACGCCCTGCACCGAAAGCTCGAAGCCGCCCACCACCAACCGGTCGCCCGCCGCCAACGCGACCTCGCGTCCGGCGCCGACCGGGTGCCCGTTGTGCTGCAACGGATTGCTGCCGCGGTCGAGGATGAAGAACTGGCCGCCGCGGCACTCCACCTGCGCATGCACGCGGGACACCGTGCGGTCCGGGTCGTCGAGCACCAGCGTGTTGGTCGGTGCGCGCCCGATGGTGCCCCCCGCCGGCCCGAACTGCGCCTGCAGGGGCTGCCCGACGGGCGCACCGCGATGACTGACAACCACCACATTGATCACGGCTTGTGCCTCCAGGACGAAGTCTTCTTCACACTGTCAGGCCCGGCTTTCCGCCAGACCACCACAACCAGGCGGACACCGCGCCGAAGATCAGCGCGACCAGCAGCCAGATGCGGCTCGCCAGTGCCAGTTTGAAGCCATCGCGCCCCGTGCGCCAGAGGGCCGCAGCGAGAAAGACAGCGGCCACGATGGCAAAGATCAGCGGCGTCTTCATTCGGATGCTGCGCCATGGAGGTACCAATGCCCCGGCTGGAAACGTGCGCCTTCCTTGCGGCTCCAGTCCTCCATGGCACGCAAGGCATGACGCTGCTGAATGACGTCCATGTCCACCTCGAAGCGCACGGGACAGCCATAGCGGATCTCCATCTCCAGCGCGGCATAGCGGCGCACGCGGGCATCCCCGCGCGGCGACTGCAGGCTGGCCACCCAGGTCGCGGGCGCGCATGGCCGGCCCTTGTGGTAGCGCAGGCGGCGGTCGAAGCGCGCGGCGTTGGCCTCGAACCATTGCTGCCAGGCGACCGGGTCGGTCACGGGCTTGTTCACGACCTCGCCGAAGGGCTGGCCATCCAGCCGCACGGGGGCCTGCTTGTATTGCTGCCAGGCTTGCAGTTCGTCCTTGAACAAGGCTTGTTCGTCGACCTCTTCCGGCACGAAGACGTCTGCCTGGAGATCCGCGCCGGTGCTCCATTGCAGGGCGATCGCGGCGACCTCGGCAAGCTCCGGCTGGCCCAGGCAGTCGTACAGTGCCCGCCACGCCGGGGGATGGCCCAGGATGCCCAGCGCCAGTATTTCTTCCGGGCTGGCATGGCCTGCCTCGACCCGCTGGCGCAAGGCAGTGGCCGTCGCCGGTCCGCCGGCCACCGCAAGGGTCAGCGGCGTGGCTGGCATGTCGGGTTGACCACGCCCCATGCGCCACAGTGCGAGATCGGCGGCATCCGACACTTCGGCATCCGGGCCCTGCAGCGCGGCCCGCAACACAGGCTCGGCGCTGGCCTCCCGCAAACGGCCCAGCGCCTCGATGACAGGCAAGGCGTGCTCGGGACTGCGCCGCAGGGCGGCCAGCAGCGCCGCACCATGCGGCAAACGCAAGTGTCCGGAAACTGCCGCCAGCACAGGGATCAGGCGCGCGTCACCCTGTGTCAGCGCCTGTTCGACGAAGCTGGCCCAGGGGGTGGGCAGCGCCTTGCGCAATGCCATGGCCAGGGCGAACTGCTTCTTGGGATCCTTGAAATCCATCATGCGCAGCGCCTCGGCCAGGAGCGGTGCCTGTTGCTGCCTGCAAAACAACACGATGGCGCCGAAGATCTCCCCGAAATCGCCTTCGCTTGCGGCACGGCGACTGACCTCCAGCGCCAGCTCGCCGCCGATCAGCAAGGCGTCCAGGTGCGCCTCGATCCGCTCCTCGATGTCCGCCACCTCGAGCCAGTTGAAATCGGGCTTGAGGCGCAGCGCCTGCCGCTGCTCGAACAGCAGCGAGATCTCCTGCAGGTGTTCTTCGTGCAGGCCGCGCGTGAAGGCGTGGAGGGTGGCGTACATGGTGTCGGGTCGTCGTCGCGACGGGGCGTCTCAGGCGGCCATGGAGGCGGCGGCATCGCGGGCGTGTGCGCCCTGCCAGACGCCGATGGCCACGACGTCGTGCAGTCCATTGCGCACCGGCAGGCAGGCTCGCCACAGCAGGGTCAGCAGGTGGCTGTCCATGTCGACGATGACGGTGTCCAGCGTGGTGCGCAGCGGTACCCGCTTGCGGCCCCGCAGCTCGACCACGCACACCGGTGCCTCGGGCTCGGGCAGCCGGAACGCCACACGCTGCCGCTGCGGCGAACAGCCCATCACCACCACCTCCTCATCGCCACGCAAAGGCTTCGGCGACACCAGGCCGGGCGAGCCCGCATTGAAGAAGCGCCGGTCGAAATCCGTCGGCAGCAAGGGCTTGCGGGACTTGGACCAGGCCTCGTTGTAAGTGCCGCCATAAGCCAGGCGCGGATGCCACTCCGGCCCGATGAAGCCGAAGCAGGCCGGCTGCGGACGGTCGCTCCACGAGGTGATGAGATCCTGCGGATCCTCGAAGTTGGGCAACCAGGTGTCGTCGCCCTCGGGGACGGCAGTGTAGAAGCCCCGGCCGACGGGATTGCGGGGCTCGCAGGCGTGGCGGTTGGGGTCGGGATCGCGCCGGTCCCACCCACCGAAGGCCCGCTCGGGAATGATGGGGATGCGCTCGAAGGGCAACGGCGGCGAGATGCCCCGCAAGCCGGGGATGCCGGTGTGGCGGCGTTCGCCGAAGACGCGCGCGGTCTTCTGCAAGGGCCCCACGCGAATGCCGATCATGCTCTCGGTGGCGCCCGGCTCCGGTGCGTGCGCATGGCCGTGCAGCACGACATCCGTGCCCTGCTTGATGAACGCGACCTGGGGCTCCATCACCATGCTGGTTTCGGCCGGGTCGCCGCGCCATTCGCCACCCACCTTGACCGGGCGCTGCTTGGCCAGCGGGATCAGCCCTTCGGGGTGGATCAGGAAAGTGGCCTGCACGCAGGTCACGCACTGCGCCACGGCCTGCTCGTCGACCAGTTGAAGGGCCTCGAAGGCATAGGGCGTGCGGTTGTCGACCAGGGTGTGGGGCATGACGTCGGCGCTCAGGGAGCGTCCGGTTCAGTCGGCACGGGCGTGCGCATGGGCCGCCTCGCCAGCGACGGGCAGTACAGGTAGTCGGGCGCGGTCTGCAGCCCCTGGCGCTCGGCCAGGCGCAGCAGGGCCAGGCCCTCGATGAAGACCTGGCGCCCAGCCAGCACGATCGGGTCCTCCATCTGCGCCCGCTTGATCGCGGACAGGATGTCCTTTCGACGCGCATCGAGCAAGGCCTCGAAGGCCAGATCGAAGTCTGCCTGCGAGCGTTGCACCAGTGCCTTCACCACCGCCAGGCGCTCGCTGGGCTGGCCCTTGAGGGCGTTTTCGAACTGGTCGATGAAGGGCTGGTACACCGCCGGGGACTGCACGCCATGGATCAGGCGATGCAGGATCTGCGCATAGCAGAAGTCGTCTTCGTACTCGCGCTGCGGCTCCCATGTGCGCGGCGAGATCCAGGCGATGCGGTGCGCCAGCTCCACATCGCCCGCAGCCAGGGCGTCGAGCAGTGGATCGACACGGGCGGATGCAAGGTGATGGTCGGCCTGCCCCGGTTGCTGGCGCATGCGCGTCAGGTAGTGCTCGCGCACGCGACCGCTGCGGATCAGGTTGTGGCAGAACTTGTCGCTGTCGCCCGTCGTCAGCAGCGTGATGATGGCCAACGCCCGCAGCTTGCGGGACAGGTCCGCGCCAATGTCGCCGAGGTCCTTCAGTTCATAAACACCGGGCTCCTCATAGCCCACCAGCCAGAAGGCGGTGTCATAGGCCAGTGCGTCGACATCTTCGGCCAGTTGCATGGTGTCCTGCGCTTCTGTTCAACCGGGCCAGTCGGACAACTCGATCCAGCGCACCCCGGTGATGCCGGCGGCATCGACCTTGTCGGCCAGGCTGCGGTGCGCCAGGATGACCTTGTAGTAGGCCTTGGGCCGGAACAACAGCCGCGCGGGATCGATGCAGCTTTCGTCGATGACCAGCCTTTGCACGCTGTCTATCGAGTCGGTGTCGATCAGGCTGAAGTCGGCACCCGATGCAGCCACGTCGATGCAGTCGATCGGGTCGATGGGGTGCGCAATGACATAGGACGGTTCGACTGGCCGGCCCTTGTGGTTGAACACGTTCACCGGGAGGTATTCCATGTGCGGGATGTCGAGGCCTTCGAGCAGACCGCGCAGCTTCGGCGAAGCAACGATCTGCCTGTCGGTGTTGTAGAGGCTGTCCGTCAGCGCGAGCTTGTCGGGGTACTCGGGGTCCATGTCGAAGCGGGCCGAGGACGGAAAGCTGTCCTTCAGGGATTGCCCGTCCAGAAGGCGCCAATCCTGCGCATAGCCTGTGAAGTCGGCCAGTGTGCAGGCCCCCTTGACGATTTTCTTTGTCCAGATGACGTAGTTCGACATCAGTCAGTCCTCATTTCAGTTTCTCGGCCAGCCACTTCAACTTTGTCAGGACCTCATCGCTGAAATCGAGTTTCGGGTAGGCCCTGTCCTTCACCGAATCATTTGAGGCCATCGAGAATGGCATGTACCAATCGGGATTGGTCGCACCGCTCTTCCAGGCCTTGTGGGTGCCGCCTTGGCGGTTGCCGCGATCCTTCAGCCTGTCCTTGAAGGATTTGGCCTTTTTGTCCAGGGTGGCAGCCAGGTTGACCGGTTTGGCGTCATGCGCCTTGTTGGCGACTTCCCTCACCAGGTCCTTGAGCTCTTCGTTCAACTCTTCGATATAGCCGCCCTCGCCGGTGTGGTCCCAATCGTGTTGCGGCAGGTTCTGGAACTTTGGCGCCTTGGTATTTCCGCCCCCGATGACCCGTGTCCCGACCTTGCAATACCACTTCACGGTGTGGCCCCACAGCGGCAAGGCGATCATGTTGCCCTTCTTGTTGACGCACCACTTGGTGGCCTTGACGACACCCTTGACGTCTGTGTCCGTGGCTTTGATGATCAGCACGCCGACAGATGCGACGCACAACACATGGTGAGGCGCATAGGACTGCTGGCGATCTCCCCACTGGAAGTCATCTGCCGAGCTCCAGGCTGGCGAAGGCACGCAGTTCTTCTTGTAGTCATTGCCGCAGTTGCACTCGCCATCGGCCGCGACGGCGCAGAAATCGTTCTTGAATAGCTCTCGGTTGTGATTGCCCATGATGGATTTCCTCGCATGTCCCGGCGCCCTACGGCGCGGCCAGGACCAGTGCGGCGCGGGCTTCGCCCTCGGACGAAGCCAGCACCATCGCGCGGTCGGCGGGCGCGTGGCCGCGCTCGAAGGCCCGCAGTGCCATGCAGGCGCCGATCAGCGGCGCCGCCGACCCGGTGTCGCCGAAGCTGATGGCAGGGAACCAGACCGTCGGGTCGCTTGCGGCTGGCCAGGCGCCTTGCAGGCGCACCAGCGCATGGCCCCATTCATTGGCGCGGTAGACCTCGCCGTTGTGATCGGAGATGACCCAGGCACTGGCCTCGGCGTCTTTCCATCCGGCACTCTGCGCCACGCGCGACATGACCTCGCCCAGGCCCTGGCCCACACTGGTGGCACCGGACCACAGGCTCAGGGGTTCCTGCCCCAGGGCCGCGTCCAGCACATGGCCTTGCACGCCTTCGCCGCCACGGGCCATGGCCAGCATCACGCACCCTTCGCCGGGCATCAGGCCGATGGGCATGTCGGTGGTCTTGAGGCGGTGGCACTGGTGCAACCAGATCAGCGTGGCCGGAGAGACCAGCGAATCGACCGCCGCCACGATGGCCAGGTCCAGGCGGTCTTCCTCCAGGTCTTGCCTGGCGGCGGCCATGCAGGCCAGCGCGGCCGCCTGCCCGGCGGCCGAAGCGCGCATCAGCTTGATCGTGCCGGGCCATTCGGCCGCGTCCGCCGCGCGCGTCAGCATGCGCTGCGCCGAACTGCCATCGAAAGGCTGCATGGCGAGCCTTCCGGCGATCTCGCTCTTCTCCTGGCGCTCGGCCTCGGCCGTGATCAGGTCCAGGGCCTGATACTCCCGCGCCGGATCGGGCACCGCAAAGTAAGCGCCGACGCGGTCCCGCAGCGTGCCGCTGCGTGATAGCAGCACTTTCATCTCAAGCAGCGCATGGTCGACCATGCGCTGCAGCCGCGCCTCGCCTTCGAAGCCCTTGGTCAGCACGGGCACCGCATGCACCACCACCGGCTCCGGGTTGCCATCGGCGGCAGCGGAGACCTCCATGCCGTCGATCAACGCGGCGCGGGTCAGGCCGGCGCGCGCGGCGGCACAGGCGTCGGCGCTGTCGCACCCCAGCGAGCTGACCATGGCATGGGCGAGGATGGCAACCATGGTGTGTGCCCTACATGGCCTCGCCGCAGACGTAGCAATTGCCCTTGTCGCCGCCCATGGCCATCGCGGGGCCCTGGATCACGGGGAAAGGCGGCGTGTTCTTGTCGTTGTGCAACATGAGGTCCATCGCCCGAGCCACGTTCTTGCCATCGAACTTGACGTCGAAGGAGAAGTTCACGAACTCGGCCTTGCCCTTGACCTTGTTGGAGGCGACGCCCATCAGGCTGCCGGCCTCGTCGCCGGTGCTCATCTTGAAGTTGGAGTCCTTCACGCACGGCGGGTTGCCGTCGCACTTGACGGTGGATGCTCCTTGCGCCGTGTCGCTCGACTGCGCGATGTTCGGGTAGGGAATGGGCACCGGCGGCGCGGGCGGTACCGGCGTCTTGCACACGTCCGGAAAGGCCATCGTGATGCCGTTGCTGCCGGCATGCACGACCGACATGAAATTGACGGCAACGGTCACAGGCATTGCAAGGCTTCCGGCATCAGTTGATCAGCACCGTGGCGCCACGGATCTTGTTGGATTCCGAGGCGCGGCTCAACAGGCGCGAACCCTTGATGAGCACCTGCCCATCCGCGCGCAGCGTGATCGACGCCTCGCCACAACGCAACACGACCTGCTCGCGGCCTTCGAAGTTCAGTTCGTCGCCACGCAGCTCGAGCGACGGCCGCGGCAGCGTGTCGGCCACACGCCCGATGATCACCGGCAGGCTCGCATCGCCGCGCTCAAGCACCAGCAGCACGCTCTGCCCCACGGCCCACGGCTGGCCACCGGGCGCCATGTCCTGCAGCACGCGCGCGGGCACCTCCTGCAAGCCCCGGCCGGCATCGAACTCGACGATGGGCCGGCCCGCATCGATGGCCACCAGGCGTCCTGTCAACGCACCGGTCTCTTTCGCTGGCGTTGGCTCAGGCCACTTCAACAAGGCATTGGACGCATTTGAAGTCATGTTCATCTCCCCGCTCAATTGGCGGTGATCTTGCTGCCCTTGAGGATGAGGTCGCCATCCCCCTTGACCGTGATCTTGTTGCCCTTGATGGTGATGTCGCCGTTCTTCTTCATGAGGATCTCGGCGCTCCCGGTCTTGAAACTGATCTCGTCGTCGGCCACGATCTGCACCTTCTTGGCCTTGAGGGACGCTTCCTTGGTCACGCTGATCTTCTGCTCGCCATCGATGGCCACCGTCTGGTTCTTGGCGATCTTGACGTTCTCGTTGCCGCTGATGGTCTCGGCCACGTCCTTGCCGACGGTCACGGTCTTGCTGCCGCCGGTGCTCTCGCTCAGGCTGCCGCCCACGCTCAGCGTCTTGGCGCCGGCGACCGTCTCTGCCGAGGCCGCGCCCACGGTGGTGGCCAGCGCACCGCCCACCGTCAGTTCCATCGCGCCGCCGACCGTCTCGGCGTAGTTGATGGCGACGGACTCGGTCAGTGTCGAGGCCACCGTGATGCTCATCGCGCCGGTGATGGACTCGGTGTGGGTGCCGCCCACCAGGATGGTCTTGTTGCCGACGACCGTCTCGCCCTTGTGGCGATCGATCTGCATCTTGCGGTCGCGGCCGATGCTGATGGTCTCGTCGTTGTCCACCCGCTCGATGCGGTCGTGGTGGATGGTGATCTGTTCGTCATGGTCGACCGTCTCCGTCCGGTCGTGCTTGATGTGCGAGGTCTCGTCGTGGTCGATGGTCTTGGTGCGGTCGTGGCCCACCCAGTGCGTCTCGTCGTTCTCGACCTCGATGTCCTGGTTCTTCTCCGCATGCAGGTAGACCTGCTCGCTGCCCTTCTTGTCGTCGAAGCGGAACTCGTTGCAATTGGCTGCGCTGCCCTTGGGGGTGGAGCGCGTCCTGAAGCCGCTCTGGGTGTGGGAGTCGAAGGGCTTGGGCTGGTCGTCGTTGTAGACGCGGCCGATGATGATGGGCCGGTCCGGGTCGCCGTTGAGGAAATCGACGATCACCTCCTGGCCGATGCGCGGGATGAAGTAGCCGCCCCAGCCCTTGCCGGCCCAAGGCTGCGACACGCGCACCCAGCAGGTGGATTTCTCGTCGCTCTTGTCGTAGCGGTCCCAGTGGAAGTGCACCTTCACACGGCCGAAGTCGTCGGCATGGATCTCGTCGCCGGTGGGGCCGACCACGATGGCGCTTTGCGGACCGGGCATGACCACGCGCGGTGTGGTGCGCGGGGGGCGGTAGGGCGTATCGGCCGGCAGTGCGGTAAGCAGGAAGGCGCTGTTGCCGCGCATGGGCGCGATCAGGTCGGGGTGGCCGCGGATGAGGTCGTGCAGCGCTTCTTCCCACTTGGCATTGATCGGGTCGTCGTCCAGCAGTTCGAGCACCACATGGCCCAGGCGTTGCACGTTGCCATCGTTCTCGGTCAGGCCTTCGTAGCCCGGATGCGTGACGACGAAGGTGCAGGCGGCGCAGAGGTAGTCGGTGTCCGGCTCGCCCATCGGGTGGCCGTGGAAGGTGAAGTTCATGCCGGCGGCGATGTCGGGCCAGCGCGTGAAGGCCCAGTTGACGCGGCGGCGTGCGGCGAGTTCCTCCATGCGCACCTTGCCGGCGTCGTCGGTGTCGTCGTTGCGGAAGAAGCCGCCGGGGAATTCGAAGGCCTCGAGGTCGGCCAGCTCGTGCGTGTCGGGGTCGGCCTTGGTGGCCTTGAGCTGCTTCTTGACGGCCTTGAAGTCGCTGTCGCGCGCGTCGTACTTGCCGGTGTCGAGGCGCCGCGAATCGACCCAGTGGCTGATCTCGTTGAAGCGGACCTCGCTCGCGCCGAAGGGGATGTAGTTGAGCGTGTTGATGACGGGCAGCTTCTTGTGCGCGACATCGCTGGCATCGGCCAGGTACATGGTGCCGGGCGCGTCGTGCGCGTCGAACCAGTAGTAGATGCCCTCGTCTTCCAGCATGCGCGACAGATAGTCGAAGTCGCTCTCCTGGTGCTGCACGCTGTAGCGCAGCGCGTTGTGGGTGCCGATGACCTTGTCGGACTTGACCTTCTTGAAGCGCTTGATCGGGCTGTCCTCGAAGGTGGCGTCGAGGATGTCCAGCACTTTCTTGTCCTGGATGATGCGCGAGTTGAGGCGCTTGGTGAGCAGCCAGAACCAGGAGCGCAGCGTGAGGCGGTATTCGAAGTAGCGGCCCACGGCGCCCTTGCGCATGAAGCGCACCGCATGGCCCTGGCAATGCCGCTCGTGCTTGCCGCCGTCCTTGTCGAGGAACTCGATCACCACGTCGAAGGCATGGCCGAGGATGTCCGTCGCCTTGATCTTCTCGTTGGTCGACAGCACGGTGAGTTCGTAGTGCGAAGGGCGCGACAGCGACTCCTGGCCGACGATGGTCCAGAACATCAGGTCGGCGTTGGCCGGCGAATCGCTCTTGATGAGGAACTGGAGATCAGTCGCCATGGCGTGGCCTTCCATGCGGGTGTGCCATCAGGACGAACGGGCCGGCGCGGTTTCGCATGATGTGTGTTTGTGCTGCTCAGGTTGGCTGGGTTGCAGTGCCTTGCGCGCCGAGACCACGAAGCCTTCCACCGGCTTGTCCGCCTCCAGGCGCAGGTGCGCCGGCTGCACGTCGGTGGCGGTCAGGCCGGCCGCACCCAGCACCTCGTGCAGGTAGCCTGCGCGATGGGCATAGCGGCCGTGCGGGTTGAGGCGGAAGTCGGGTGCTTCGGCGCCGTCATCGGGGATCGATTCGACGGTGAAGACCAGCCAGCCGCCGGAACGCAACGCGCGCGCGGCGGCTCGCGTCACGGCGCCCAGGTCGCCGAAGTAGCAGAGCGTGTCGGCGGAAACGATGAGGTCCAAGGACTCGGCGTCCTCGCCCTCGATGAAGGCGGTGAGCTCGGCCTTGTGCAGCGCGTCGTAGACCTGTCGCGGCTCGGCCCTTGCCAGCATGCGGGCCGAGAGATCGACCCCGACCATGCGCCGCGCATACGCCGCGATCAACGGGCCGCACAGGCCGGTGCCGCAACCGGCGTCCAGCACGTCCAGCGTGCCGTTCGGCTCGCCGAGCAAGGACGGCAAGGCCTGCGCGATGAGTTGCGGCGCGCGGTAGCTGAGCTTGGCCAGCTTGGCATCGAAGGTGTCGGCGAAGCCGTCGAACACGTGCTCCACATAGGCGTCGGTGGCGCGCTCCGGCACCGCCAGGCCGGAACAAGCGGCCAGGTGATGCCTGGCTTCCTCGTTGTCGGGCTCCTCCTGGAGCCAGTCACGGTACACCTGCGCCGCATCGTCGAAACGGCCAAGCATGTAGTAGGCCATTCCCAGCGCCTGCCGCGTCCTGCCGTAACGCGGCTTCAGTTCCAGCGCCTTGCTGAGCGCATCCAGCGCCTCCTGGCTGCGCAGCAGGTTTTGCAGCAGGACGCCGAGGTTGGTGTGCGCGTCGATGTACTTGGGGTCGAGTTCGATGGCGCGTCGATACGCGGCCTCGGAGGCTTCGGGACGACCTTGTTCGCGCCGCAGCACGCCGAGGTTGTTGTAGATGTCGGCACGGTCCGGCCCGAGCCGCACGGCCTCCTCGTAGGCCGCCGCCGCTTCGTCGAGGTGGCCGGTCTCGAGCAGCACGTTGCCGAGGTTGTTGTGCCAGTCCGGCAGGCTGCCGTTCAACGCGAGCGAGCGGCGGATCAGGGCCAGCGCCTGTTCGCTGCGACCGCGCTGGTGCTGCAGCACGCCCATGAAGTGCAAGGTGTCCGCATGGTCCGGCGCCACCGCGAGGATGCGCGCGTAGACCTTCTCGGCATCGTCGAGCCCGTGGGCGCGGTGCATGGCGATGGCCAGCTTCAGCGCATCGTCAAGGCTGACCTGCTTCGCGGGCGTGAAGCCCGGCGGAAGCTGCTGGGCCTGCGTGACCGGGCGGCGGCCGATGTGTTTGTTCCGGGTCTTCATGAGATGCCTGCCCTTTGCCTCCCGCTCATATCGGAACCTGCAGCCACACGTCGTAGAACCCCCGTCCTCCCATCGACAGGCGCGATGCGGACCAGACAGAGCGATTCAGCTGGTTCGTGATCGCCTGCCGCTTCAGTTCGGTCGCCGCCAGGCCACGGGCCCTGAAATCGGCCACCGTGTAGAACTTCGGCGGCCCGAAGGCCGGATTGATCAACGCATCGCCCGGAATGTCGCCGCATTTCCTCACCCAGCCCAGGAGGTTCTCGGGTGCGGGCTTGTAGTGGCCGCTCTTGCCGGTGAGAAAGCGGATGACCCCCGTGTCCACGACCAGTTCGCCGGCCGCCATCACGGCACCGCCGCCCAGGAAGCTGGA
Source organism: Variovorax rhizosphaerae (assembly GCF_037889975.1). Lineage (NCBI taxonomy): Bacteria > Pseudomonadati > Pseudomonadota > Betaproteobacteria > Burkholderiales > Comamonadaceae > Variovorax > Variovorax rhizosphaerae. Next base: position 115,008 of record NZ_JBBKZT010000010.1, read on the forward strand.
ATGGTGATGAACGCCCACGTTGTGCGAGCCCGAGAAGATCTTTCCGTCTGGGCTGACCACGAAGATGCCCCAGCCGGTGCCTGAAAACGCCGTGGTCTTCGTGCGCGTGTCATAGGGTTGATCGTGTGCATCCAGCAGGAGCCCTGCGTCGAAGTGAAGCAGGTAGTCGAGGTCGGAGTAGACGGAGGACTCCGGGTAGTACTTCACCAGGACCTGAACCTCCGAGGGATTGAAGTTGGTCCCGATGAAATCCCAGAACGACTGCTTGTTCAAAATCGCGGCAGGGTTGCTGATCCAACTGGCAAACTGGGGCGACAGGACGTAGCCCACCCGGTGCTGCGGATCGAGCATTTCGAGCCAGTAGCTGTGATTGGCATGGGCGCCCGAGATCGCCTTGAAATCCTTGGGCCCTGAAAGAAGGCGCAGTCCGAGATTGGTAGCCTCCGCGCCGCACTGCTCCATCAAGTCCTTGACGGCACGCCATCGCGCGTCGTTCTTGATCTTGCCGGGCTGTGGCGGCTTGCTGGTGAGATACCAGCCACCCACCTGGCACACCCTGGTGAGCTGATCGCCCTTCGGCTTCTTGTTGATGGGCGAAACGATGGCGTTGTACGCCCTGGCCTCCTCCAGGAGGCCGCTGTAGTAGCTGTTCTTGCTGGTGCTCGCTCCGGACGCGAGCAGCTTGGAGAGATCAAGAGCCATGACTTATTTCCTCCATGAAAATTCGGGGCAGGACTCGGTGAATGCGGAACGGGCTAGAAGCTGTACGCGAATGCGCCATCCTTCTCGCTGACCGTCACCCGCTCGATGGCTTTGCCTTCCATCATCCGGTTCAGGAACTCGCGGCTGATGTCGGGCAGCATGGTGTTGGTGAGGATGGCGTCGATCATCCGGCCGCCCGATTCGCTTTCGGTGCAGCGGCTCACGACGAGCTTGACGACGTCGTCGCCATACTCAAAGGGGATCTGGTAGCGCGCTTCCACCCGCTTCTTGATGCGCTTGAGTTGGAGCTCGACGATCTTGCCGAGCATCTCGTCGCTGAGCGGGTAGTAGGGGATGGTCACCAGCCGGCCCAGCAGCGCGGGCGGGAAGATCTTGAGCAGCGGGTCGCGCAATGCCTTGGCCATGCCATCGGGGTCGGGCATCAGCTCGGGATCCTTGCACATGCTGGCGATGAGGTCGGTGCCGGCGTTGGTGGTGAGGATGATGAGCGTGTTCTTGAAGTCGATGCTGCGGCCTTCGCCGTCTTCCATGAAGCCCTTGTCGAAGACCTGGAAGAAGAGCTCGTGCACGTCGGAGTGCGCCTTCTCCACTTCGTCGAGCAGCACCACGCTGTAAGGGCGGCGGCGCACGGCCTCGGTCAACACACCGCCTTCGCCGTAGCCGACATAGCCGGGTGGCGCGCCCTTGAGCGAACTGACGGTGTGCGCCTCCTGGTACTCGCTCATGTTGATGACGATCATGTTCTGCTCGCCGCCGTAGAGCGACTCGGCGAGCGCGATGGCGGTCTCGGTCTTGCCGACGCCGGAGGTGCCCGCAAGCATGAACACGCCGATGGGCTTGCTCGGGTTGTCGAGGCCGGCGCGCGAGGTCTGGATGCGCTTGGAGATCATCTCCATCGCATGGTCCTGGCCGATGACGCGCTGGGCCAGCAACTGGGGCAGCTTGAGGACGGTTTCGAGCTCGTTGCGCTGCATGCGGCCGACGGGGATGCCGGTCCAGTCGGCGACCACCGATGACACGGCCTGGGCGTCGACGGAAGGCAGGATCAGCGGGGTCTCGCCTTGAACGGCCGCGATCTTTCCTTGCAGCTCATGCAACTCGGCGAGCAGCACGGCGCGGTCGGGTGCCGCGGGGGAGGCTGCGGCATCCGCAGGCGCGGGAGCCGCCGCGGGCGATGCCGCGGGTGCGTTGGCCGTAGTTGCGGAGGGAGTCTCCACCGGCGTGTCCACCGGCTTGTTCCCCGCACGCAATTTGCCGCGCAGGTCCAGCAGCTTGTCGACCAGGTCCTTCTCTTCCTTCCATCGCGCGTTGAGCTTCTCGAGTTCCCCCTTGGCCTCCGCCAACAGGCTCTGCGCAGAGGCCGACCGCTTGCTCACATCGATGCCGATCGCTTCCTCGCGCGAAATGATCTCGCTCTCCACCGTCAGCGCCTCGATGCGCCGCGTGCAGTCCTCCACCTCCGGCGGCATCGCATGCTGGCTGACCGCCACGCGTGCGCACGCCGTGTCCAGCAAGCTCACCGCCTTGTCCGGCAACTGCCGTGCCGGGATGTAGCGATGCGACAGCTTCACCGCCGCCTCGATCGCCTCGTCGAGCAGTTGCACGCGATGGTGCTTCTCCAGCACGCTGGCCACGCCGCGCAGCATCAGGATCGCCTTGATCTCATCGGGTTCCGGCACCTGCACCACCTGGAAGCGCCGCGTCAGCGCCGGGTCCTTCTCGATGTACTTCTTGTACTCGGCCCAGGTCGTCGCGCCGATGGTGCGCAGGTTGCCGCGTGCCAATGCAGGCTTCAGCAGGTTGGCCGCATCGCCCGTGCCCGCCGCGCCGCCTGCGCCGACGAGCGTGTGGATCTCGTCGATGAACAGGATGATCGGCGTCGGCGATGCCTGCACCTCGTCGATCACCTGGCGCAGGCGTTGCTCGAACTCGCCCTTCATGCTGGCCCCGGCTTGCAGCAGCCCGATGTCCAGCGTCAGCAGCTTCACGTCCTTCAACTGCGGCGGCACATCGCCGCGGGCCAGCCGCTGGGCGAAGCCTTCCACCACCGCAGTCTTGCCAACGCCCGCCTCACCCGTCAGCAGCGGGTTGTTCTGGCGGCGTCGCATGAGGATGTCGACGATCTGGCGGATTTCCTCGTCCCGCCCGGTCACCGGATCCATCTCTCCCTTCTTCGCTTTCTCCGTGAGGTCGACAGCAAACTTCTTCAGCGCATCGCCCTTGCCCATCGCGGCCGGGGCCATCGCGCCAGTGTCTTCGCCGGGGGCGCCGCTGCCCATGCCGGTGCCATCCTGCGCGCGCATCTTCGATTCGGGCGAGGGGTCGCAGATCTTCACGAAGTTGTCGGCCAGGTCTTCCACCTTGACCTTCTCGAACTGCTTCGACAAACCGAACAGCGGATTGCGCAGGCTCTGCGTCTTGAGCATGCCGACCAGCAGGTAGCCGGTGCGCACCTGCGCCTCGCCGAACTGCAGCGTGGCATAGGTCCATGCGCGCTCGATCGCGTTCTCGATGTGCGGCGAGAAGTCGCTGATCGCCGTGGCGCCGCGCGGCAATCGGTCCAGCGCGGCCGTCATGTCCTTGGAGATGGCCGAGATGTCCAGCGCGTAGTGCTGGATGACTCGGTGCAGGTCGGAGTCCTGCGCTTGCAACAGTTGCGCGAACCAGTGCTCCAGTTCGACGTACGGATTGCCCCGCATCTTGCAGAACACCGTCGCGCCCTCGATGGCCTTGTAGGCCAGCGAGTTGAGCTTGCCGAACAAGGCGGTGCGGCTGATTTCACTCATGGTTGATGTGCTCCGTGTCGAGTCATGACGAATGAGGTCATGGGTTATTGAAGAACGACCGCGCGAGTGGTCAGCGCATCGCCGTCGATGCGCACGTCGGCCGCATCGCTGTCACGCGGCGATTGCCCGAGCCACGAGACCCAGCCCAGTCGCGGTGCATTGCCCTTGTGTCGGCCCAGCCGCGTGGCGGGCACTTCATCTTTCTTCAGGACCAGCTGCGCGTCCCAGTACAGCTCGTTGCCAAGCAACTGTTGCATCCAGCGCAGCAGCTCGGGCCGCGCCGCGCCACCGGGCAGGAAACCGCGATAGCGCTCCAGCGACAGCGGCCCCACATGCAGGCGCACGCGATGCTGCCGGTCCCATGCGCGCCGGCCGAGCATCGCGCCCATGCCCATCGCGCACGAGATGCCGCCACGCCCGAGCCGCGTCAGTTCCTCGGCAGGCAGGCGCATCCAGTGGCCGACCCACGGCTCCAGCCGGATCGGCACGCCGAAGTAGCTGCACAGCACCCGCTCCACGCCCTCGGCACTGTGTACCTTGCGCGTCAGCCAGCCCGCGAAATGCAGGCGTGCGTCGTCAGGGATCTCGTCACGGTCCTGCCGCGTGGCGGTGCCGATGCCGACCAATGCGCCCACGCGCTGGCGGAACTTGTCCTCGCCCGGCCGGTCCAGCCAGACCGCCGGCCGCGACTCGGCCCAGGCCCGGTAGAAGTAGAGCGAGAAGCGATGCAGGAAGGTGTCGAGGAAGGCCAGCCAGGTCCTGTCCCCATGGTTGTTGGTGCGCTCGCGGATGAAGTCGCTCAGGTGCACCGGCAGCGGTCCGTTGGGGCCGAGATAGCCGAAGAATTGCTGGCGCACGCGCGGTGGCTGATGGGCGCTGGCGGGCTCGAAGCGGCTCAGGCTGGCGGGCGCGAAAGACAGCGAGGGCTCCTGCCCCACACGTACCGCCTCGGCACTGGGCAGCAGCGCATGACCCCAACGCGGCTTGGGTGCGGCCAATGCCTCCAGGCGCCGCATCACCGCGAAGAAGTCATAAGCCCATGGCTGGGGCGACATCGCATGCAGGCGCTCACCCACGGTCTCGCGATGCGGCGTCGGCGGCTGCGTCACCGGCGGCTGCGTCGTTGGTGTCGACGGCGCTAGAGGATCTGGCGTGTTCCGCACATCGGCCTCCACCGCATGGTCTCGCCGCGCCCCTGCACGCTCAGCACCGTCTCGACGAAATGGTTGACCTCCACATGCCGCGCGAGGAAGTGCGACAGCACCGCGCCGAACAGGAAGGCGCTGTGGCCGTGGAAGGCCGCGCGGTCCACTTCGAGCGTGACCTCCAGCCCGCGGCCGAAAGCGATCGGCCCGGCCAGCGGCAGGCGGCGCGCCACCGGCCTGGAGCGTATCGAGAGCAACCCGCGCACCTGGCCCTGGCGCACGTCGTCGGCATGCACCGCGTAGAGCATCAGCATCTCGCGCAGGGCCGCCGCGCCTTGCTGCGGCGTGCTGTCGGACAGCGACAGGTAGTTGAGCGCGAGATGGTCGATCACGCGCCACCCCAGCCCCTGGCTCACCACCGGCGACACCGGCCGCGACGGGCCGCGCACGATGCGCACGCGCTGCACCGGGAAGGAGTCGACGCAGTCGAAGTCGTTGTCGCGGCCGAGCGGCATCAGGAGCGGCAGGTCGCGATTGGTGACCAGCGCGGTCACCGCCAGTTGCCGCATCGTGTTGGCAAACGGCGCCTGCTGCGGATCGACGATCTGCATGTAGACCTCGGAGCCGATGTGGCTGCTGCGATGGCCTTCGGCACGCTGCCGCACCGACTGCATGCGCGGCTCGCGCGTGGTCGTGTAGTAGGCCGGATGCGCCTGGCGCGCGCCGTGGAAGGCGGCGTAGAAAGGCTTGAAGGGCTGCTCCGGCGCCTCGTCCGCGCCGGGTGTGCCGTGGCCGACCACATCGGTCACGGTGTGCACCTCGAAGTCCTGCGGCCGCGTGCGATCGGGCAGCAGGTGGAACTGGCTTACGCCCTCGTTCACCGCGACGCGGTCGAGCCGCTTGCTGAAGAGATTCACTGCCGGCACGCAATGCAGTTGCACGTTGTCCGCGCTCACCAGCCGCTCCAGCGCCGCATCGCCACGCGTGAACAGCACCACGATCTCGACATCGGGCACCGTGATGGTCGCCAGCACCTCGCGCAGGCCGGTGAAGCGCACGAACTGGAAGCGCTGCGGAAACGCGAAGTATTCCTGCACCAGCCGATGGCCGGAGAAGCCGGTGGCGGTGACGGGCAACAGCGCCTCGTCATCGCCAAAGCCGACCGGCTCCACCACGCTGCCCGGCAGCCTGCGGATGGCGCTGGCCGCCGCACCGGTGGGCAGGCCGTTGGAACCGAGCGGCTGCACCAGCACGCCCGCCGGCTTGCCGAGCAGGCACTCGTGCAGTTGCCAGGCCACGTCTTCCGCACCACCCAGGTGGATCAGCAATTCGTCGAGCGGGATCTGGTTGAAGTTGAGGGCCGCCGTGGCATGCAGCGCGATGCGCAAGCCGCCGCGGATGTCGCGCGATTGCGGATGCTGGGCCAGCGGCAGGTCAGGGGCATAGGTGAAGTACTGCGCGCGCTTGACCTCGATGGGCCACACACGCAGCGCACGCGCGGTGCGGAATTCGCAATGCGTGTTCTGCCCTGCCGACAGCCGTGCGCGCAAGCCACTGCCGCGCGGCAAGGTGGGGCCCACGGCCAGCGTGGCTTCATCGGGATCGACCGCCATCTGCACCACCACCATCGAAGGCGTCGGCGCCATGAACTGGGGATAGACGATGTCGAGCAGGTGTCCGGTGAAGCGCGGGTATTCGGCATCGAGCTTGAGGCCCACGCGGGCGGAGAGAAAGGCGGTGGCCTCGATGAGCCGCTCGACGTAGGGGTCCGCGACTTCCTGCCCGTCGAAGCCGAGCCGGCGCGCAATCTTGGGAAAGGCCTGTGCGAACTCGGCGGAGCTTTCGCGGAAGTAGCGAAGCTCCTGCTCGTACAGGCTCAGCAGCCGCGGGTCCATTGCTTACGCCCTGGAAAAGTTCATGACGAAACCTCCGCGCTGACGCGCTGCGGCAATCGCCTTGGGAGCGGCCCGGCGGCTCATGGTGCCGCGATGTCCTCGATCTCGAAGCGACCTTCCTCCAGGTCGATCCGGCTTCGCATCAGGAACTCCAGCGGCACGGGCTGCGCCCAGAGCATGCCGCGGATCTTGAGTCCGATGCGGTTGTGCGATTCGGGGACCGAGCCTTCCATGACGAGTTCCACTTCGAGTGTTCGGGGCAGGATGCGCGGCTCGAACTGCAGGATCGCATTCTTCAAAGCCTGTTCCATGCTGACACGCTGCACAGAGGAGGTGAACTGGCCGGACAGCATAGGCAATCCGTAATTCAGCACCGAGCGCGCAGCGTTGGGATAGCGCTTGTCGTCGTAGGCGAGGCCGAGGGCGGTGGCATTGAACAGCCACGACAGGTCGCGCAGCACGGCCTGGCGCAGCGCCTGCCGCGTGAGGGTGCGCTTGTCGTCGCTCTCGCGCTTCTCGGTGGGTGCGTCGTCGATGAGGCGATCGAGCAGCGAGGGCTGCAGGCGCTCCTGCGCGATCTGCTGCTCAGTGACCACCGCCGTCTCCCGGGCCCTGCGGCGATATCGCGCCGGATACGTCGGTCGCCTCCGTGGCGAGCTCTTCGCCGAACGTGATCTCGCGCACGTCCATCAAGGCATGGTCGCCGGCATCGCTGCTCAGCATGCGCTGCCCCAGCCCGGCCCACACCTCGGGCTGCAACTCGCTCCACTCGGTCTTGCGCGCCAGCAGCAGTTCGCCGTCGGTGCCTGTCTCCGTGCCCTGGTAGCGCGTGGGGATCAGCGCCAGCGATTCGCCGCCGTTCTCGAACAGCAGGTTGGCCGGCATCCAGACGCAGTCGCGCAGGTCCACGGGTTCCTCGATGCGCACGGCAGACAAGCGCGCGAAGGGCACCCAATAGTACTTGCCGTTGACGAAGGCTTCGAGCACCGGGCCGATGCGCATGTCCGCATCGGCCAGCCATTCGAAGGGCGTGCCGTCGATGCTGCCGCCGACCGCGGGCGCGGCATCGAAGGCACGTTCGCGCAGCTGCCCGGACAGTTCCAGCTCGCCCGTGCCACGACGCAGCAGCGACTCGATCAGCAGCGCGAGCCATTCATCGGGCTGGCCGAACACCATCGGCGTCTTCTTGCCCGCGAAGACGTTGGCGCGCAAGCCTTCGCATCGGATCGCGTCGCTGTAGACCTGCTTCATCGGTATCGCCAATGCATCGAGTTCGGCGGCCACGGTGAGCTGGTTGAGCGCACGTTCCCACTTGCCGAGCACGCACAGCAACTGGGCCATGAAGACGCGCAGCTTGCTGTCGGCCGGCTTGGCCTTGATCTCGTCGGTGAGGGCCTTGAGCGCGCCGGCCGGGTCGTTGGCCAGGAGGAGTTCCGCGGAGCGAGTCATGTCATTCCTTTCGATGGATTTCAGGAGTTGGTGAGCACGCAGGTGCGGACCGCGCCGCGCAGGCCGGTCTTGCCTTGCGGGGCGGAGCGGATCTCCAGCTTGCGGTAGTTGAAGTAGATGATTTCGCGGGGCGCCCGGGGCGTGCCGCCGGTGATGAAGGCCTGCGTGTCGATGCGCGCCTCGCTGAGCACGAACTCCAGCGTCGGCTGCAGCTCGATCGAGCCGTCGCCGCTGGCCTTGAACACCGAGATGGTCGCGGTGATGTCGGTGGCCTGGTTCTTCAGCAGGCTGGCGATGGAGGCCGTGGCCGCGTCGCAATCGCGGGTCACGATGAACATGCTGGCGCGCACCTGGCCCTTGCTCGAACCCGGCGGCGTGACGACGTGGGCATAGGCGTAGTAGCCGCCGATGGGCAGGCGATGCTTGCCGTCCTCGAACTTGCGCGCCCCGTCTCCCTCGATCACCGCGCCCTTGCTTTCGAGCAGCATGTGGTAGTCGGTCTCGGTATTGCCGGCCATCGTCTCGAGCAACCGCAGCGCCTCCTCGGGGTCGAGTTTTCCGTCCATGTTGAAGCTCATTTCGATCTCCTGGTTTCGGGTGTGTTTCGTGTGTGTTGCTAGGGCCAGCGAACCATCGCCGCGTAGACCTGTCGTTCCTTCTGCGCTTGCGGCAAACCGCGCACACGCACCTCGGGCACGGCCGCTTCCGCCTCCTGTCCGCGCAGGCCGAACATGCGCGGCGCGCTCCACGGCGCAGCCGGGCTGGCCAGCACCAGCAGGCGCGCGCCAGCGTCGAGCGGCGGCAGGTCGAAGCGCTTGGCGGCCGGGGCCTGCGGCGTGCCGCGCTCGAAGCGGTTGGTCTCGCTGCTTTCCTCGGGGAAGACGGTTTGCGTGGCGCCGCGCGCATCGAGCGCGACGATCACCAGGTCGAGCGACTGGCCGCTGGTGTTGCGCACCGCCAGCGCCGCGCGTTCAGTGCCGGCGGGGGGCTGCAACTTCGCCTCGGCCTCGCGCGCGGGGGCGCTGCGCACGAGGCGCTCGCCCTCGCGGATTTCGAGTTGTGCATCGAAGCCATCGAGCTGCCCGTCACCGGCCAGCGTGTTGAGTTGCAGCAGCCACTTGAGTTGCGCCAGCGCTTGCAGGCGTTGCCGCAGTGCCGTCGCATCGGGCAGCGTGTCGTTCGGGGTCGTGAAGGCGCTGGCGAGCGTGGGCGAAAGCAACTCCAGGCGCTGGCCTGCGGCGCCGAGATCGGTCCAGCGCACATCGGCATCGCCCTCGCGCACGGTGTGCAGCGCGGCCGGCCACGACAAGGACATCCCGGCGGGCAGGGGCTTGTCGGCACGCACGCGCAACGCAACGGACTCCGGCGGGTCCATCGGCGTGATGGCCCAGAAGGTCGTGCCGGTCAATGCGGCCATCGTGGGCGGCACCTCCAGGCGAGCGCTGCCCAGCGTGATCTCCGCCAACTCCGATGGCGCGCCGCGCACGGTGCCGTCCGCCAGCGTGGCCAGCACGCGCACCGGCTGGCGTGGGTCCAGGCCGTCGAGCCGGCCGACGGCCAACGTGAGCTTGTCGCCCACGCGCTGCGCGCTCCACATCGGCCGCGTCGACAAAGGTTGCAGGCTGTTGGCGAACAGCGGCAGGTCGAGGTTGCCCTCGGCCACGGGGGACGGCAATTCGCGCTCCGGAAAGCGTGCCTCCAGTTCCTCGATGACCGGCGGATAGAGCGCCAGCACGCCGTTGTAGAGGTCGCGCCAGGTCGCAGGCTTGCGCTGCAAGGCCTCGGCCACGGCCCAGGTCAGCAGGCCTTGCGGACGGCCGGTGCGGTCCTTGCGCGGCAGGCGCAGTTCGGGCGTGACCTGGTGGCTCTCCGAGGCGAAGAAGGCGACGTAGCGCGCACGGGCGATGTGGTTCACGGGCGGCACCGCGGACGATGGCGTCGGACCCGCATCGCCACGCACCAGCCGGTCGGCCACGATGCCGCGGAAGCGCACTTCATCATCGGCCGGCTGCTCGACTTTCACGGCCTTCGCGCTGCGCGTCAGCGACGCCGCCGAACAGGTGTCGAACACCGACCACACGAACACGTTGCGCGCGAGGAAGGCGCCGATCCAGGCATCGAAGTCCACGTCCCGCACACCGCCTGGCAAGGCCCTGTCGACGCCGACCTGGCCACGCACGTCGCGCGCGAGGAAGTTCTCGGCCAGGCCATCAGGCTCCTGGTAGGCCTTGGTCGCGTCGCGCAGGCGCGTGCCATGGCCGGAGAAATAGAGCAGCACGAAATCACCGCTGCGCGAGCGTTCCAGCAGGCGGCCCAATGCCTCATGGATGCGCTGTGCATCGGGCAGTCCTGCGCCCTCGATGCCATCGGCCAGCACCGTGATGTCGGGCGCGGCGAAGCCTTGCTTCAACAACACCTCGCGCATCAGCGCGACGTCGTTGCGTGGCGCCTGCAGCCACAGGGCCTGCGGCTGGTTCACGAGTTCGGAGACGCCCACCAGCAAGGCCCGTTGCACGCTCCACGCCGACGTGGCCGCCGCGATCAGCAGCGCCCCCATGAACCAGCGTGAAACGCGCGACAGGGTCATCTCGCGCCCTGCCCCTCGGCCACGCGCACCGACTGCACGAGTGGCGACCCCTCCAAGGCGGCGAGTGCGCCGACCGGGTCGGTCGCATGCAACTGCCATGCGCCCGTCACGTCCGGGCCGCCGACCACCTCGACCGAGGCAGCGCGCAATGCACGGCCGGCTTCATCGAGCGTGACGCCGGCCTTCCACAGCACGACCAGGTTGGCCGTGGACAGCGCGGCAGGCTCCGTCGCGACCGAACGGAAGCGCACTTCCTCATCTTCGACGGGCGTGTTGAACAGCCCCATGTTCTGCGCCACGAAGGCCAGCGCGAGCACGGCGAATGCCGGGCGGACCCATCGATCGGCGCCGAACCATTGGCGCAGCCGCGCGCCCCATCCGGTGTCGTCGGCCTGCGGCGTCGAGGGCGGTGCGGGCCCGGCCGGCGTGGTCGCAGCCGGCGGCGGCGTGAGCAGTACGGCCGCGCCCAGCTTCCCGGCGGCGTCGCGGTATACCGCCTGGTATTCGCTGCGCGGATCGTTGTCGCCGAGCGGCGTGCCGGAGAGCACCGAGAACACGCCCGCAACGGTGCGTAGCGCGATGCGGCCCGGCGCGGCGTCGACGGCCGGCGCCTGCTGCGTCGCCCATTCGTCATGCACCGCGCGGATCGCGGCCAGGCGCGTCGCCGACAGTTCGCCCTGCACGCGCGCGCAGAGCTGCGGCGCGGCATCCAGGGTCACCGGGTTCCATGCCTGCACCATGCCGAACGAGGGCTCGAAGGGCTCGTCGCCGGGCTCCAGCAGCACGTCTAATGCAGACGCCCAATCGGTCTCGCCGGCCGCGATCCAGCCCTGCCAGCGATCGCCGCCGATGCACTTGTCCAGCAGCACGCCGAGCAAGCGCCCCTCGTGCACGATGCTCAGCAAACGTCCCGGCGCCCAGCGGGCCGGGAAGGCGCGCTGGGCCACGGCTTCGCGGCGTTGCGCCAGTTCGGTGAGCGGCAGCAGCAGGTCTTCGGCGATGCGCGGCGGCGCGGGTTGCGCTGCAGTGGCCGCATGCGTTCCGGATGGCGGTGCGATGGCCTGCCCTGCATCGCCGGCCTGCTGCGCTACGTCGCGCTCGAAGGCGCCGCGGATGAGGCTGAGCGGGGGCCAGAGTTCGGTGTACGTCACGGGGTGGTGTCCTGAATTGGGTATGTCTTCAGGCATAAGACGCTTCAGCACCGAGGATTTCGAAGACCCGCAGGATGACGCCCATGTTGTCGGGCGCGATGGCGATGCCCAGGGTCTGCGTGAGCCATTGGCCGAGCGTGGTCTTGGCGTAGTCCGCCGGCAGCCCTTCGCGCTTGTGCACCAGGCCCAGCCGACCCGCGCGGTAGTGGTAGGAGGCGATCGAATGGCGCGACGCGACGCCCGACAGCGGGTTCTCCCGGCCGAAGCCCTCGCACAGCAGGATGCGCTCCGGCGGCGGCAGCGACGCGATGAAGGCGCGCGCCGCGGCCTGCACAGCCGGGCCGCTCAGGCCATGCTCGGCGAGCACTTCGAAGCCGCTCGCATCGCTGTGGCCGCCGAGCTGTTCTTCGAGCTGCGCCTCCGTCACCTGGTCGCCGATCGACAGCTTGCGCCGGAAGCTGCTGGCACGCGTGCAGTCGATGAGGTAGCGGCGGAAGTAGGCGCACAGCGCGAAGGCGCTCGACGGTGCGCTGTGGTTGTCGCCGGCGTTGCCGTTGTCCTCGGCCTCGTCAGGGTCGGCATCCAGGCGCAGCACCTTGACATAGATGAATTGCGCCACCAGTTCCTGCCGGCCTTCGCCGAGCGCATTCAGCTCGGGCGGATTGCAGCCCGCAAGCGCCCCGCCGACGATGCCGTACATGCGGCCGATCTCCTGCGGGCCGAGCGCATGCCGGCGGCGCCACAGGCGCACCAGTTCGACGCTTTGCTCGGAAGAGAGGGTTTCTTGCATGTCGACCGGTCAGTCATCCACGCACAGGCCTTCTTCAGGCACCAGGCACTGCGGCAGGTCCGCGCCCGCCGCACCGCCGCGCGTGCGGATGGTCGTGCTGGCAGCCGCCGCCACGGCCTGGCCGCGCGGCAGCAGGATCCAGAGCTGGCCGCGCTCCTTCATGCGGCGCGCATTTGTCGCGGCCTGGGTGCCGTTGCCGAAGAAATAGTCGGCCCGTACCGCACCGCGGATCGCGCCGCCGGTGTCCTGCGCAATCGTCAGGCGTTGCATCGGCTCGCCGGTGCCCGGCGTGCGTGTCGACACGAACACCGGATAGCCCAACGGCGTGCTGCGCGGATCGACCGCGATGGAGCGGCCGGCCTGCAAGGGCACGCCGAAGGCGCCCACCGGCCCGCTCGCGCCGCTGGCCGATTCCTTGAAGAACACGTAGCTCGGGTCCTTGATGCCGGAGCCGATCACCGGGCCCGCCGCAGCGCGCCCTGGCACGATCACCGCGCCGCTCTGCTCCGGCCGCGCCAGCGTGAAGCCGCGCACGCGGATGCCGGCCGTGTTGTCGACGCCGATGTCGTCATCGTCGTCGTTGTCGAGTTCCAGCTCGATGGCGCCACCGCGCGTGCGCACCTTGCTCGCCGGCTGGCCATTCTTGTTCTGCGCCAGCGTGGGCCGGAAGGGCTGGCCGTTCTGCTCCGCATAGGCCACTCGGATGATCTCGCCGTTGGGCAGGCGGATGCGGCCGGAGCCCTGGATCTGCATCTCGTACAGGGCGGTGGCGCTGCTCACGAAAGCGAGCACCTTGGCGTTGGGCGCGCCGCGCGTCTCGATCTCCTCGCGCGTGAAGTACGGCAACAGTTGCCTGCCCTGTGCGCGCAGCCGAACCTTGCGGTCGAGCGTGTCGCGGGTGAGGGTCGACAGGTCGAGCGAATAGAGGCCGGCGGCGAGGTCGCGCGTGTTGAGGGCGCCGGTCTGGAGCACCACTTCCCGGCCCTGCACACGCGCTGCGACCGTGGCGTTGCCGGACGGCAGCTTGCGCGCATCGACGAACAACATGTCCTCGGGCGTGCCGTACACGGGGTAGATGTTGGGTGGCGAATAGTTGCGGCTGCCGGAGATCTCGGGCTCGAAGTAGCCGGTGACCACACCGTCGGGGCGGCGGTCGTCGTCGCGGATCTGGTAGACGGAGAACTCGCGTTCGTAGAAGCCGCGGATGGCGGCGCTGTTCTTCGGGTCGACCGAGGCGGTGCGGCCGCAGATGTCCTTCCACTGCGCGCCGCGACCGGTCAGCACCTTGCAGCTGCCGAGGAAGGCCGGCCAGCCTTCGGAGAAATCATCGCGGCCCCAGCCCGGCAGCGCGTCGTAGCCGACCGACGTGTAGGTGGCCAACTGGGTGGAGAAGGTGCGCGCCTGGCCCGCGACGCTGGCGCCCGAGGCCGCGCCGGAAGTGGTCGGGCGCGTGGCTGCATCCGTCGTTCCCGGAGTCGTGGTTGCCGTCGACGGGGCGGGGCCGATGTTGAAGGTGCTGCCCGTGGCCGGCGTGCTGCTGGCCGGCTTGCTGCCGGCCGGCGTGGCGGTCGATGTCGTCGTCGTGCCCGTGGCGGGCGGCGCGGAGGCACAGCCCACAAGCCAGGCCGCTGCGGCAGCAACGGCACCCAGGGCAGCCCAGCGCGCGAAGGGCCGGGCCGCCACTCGACGTGGCTTTGCCATCTCGGCTGGCCCCCCCTTGGGCGACCGGCCGGGGAGAGCCTGGCCCTCGGGGTTCGGTGATGACAGGTCATTCATGGAAACCTCCTTGCTGCTGTAAGAAAGGCGGCCCGGGTTCCTGACCACGGGCCGACACTCTGCAGACGATTACTTCTCGGTGATTTGGAAAAGCCCGACGCCATAGACGTCGTTGCAGGTGGTGCTCGGCGGCGGACAGATCGGGTGGCCGAGCAGGGGTGGCGGTCCGCTGCCGCGAGCCGCTTCCAGCGCGGCGAGCACCGGCAACGGGAACTTGGGAAACACACCGTCGGTCTGGATGCCGGTGCCGCTGAACTCACGCTCGTACTGGCTCACCAGCACCGCGAAATGGTCGGTCCCGGCCGGCCCGCCCGCATCCATCGGCCACGACGCGCGCGGCAAGGTGATGGGGGTGCCGGCCGAGACCTTGTTGTACTTGTCGAGCAGGTTGGGGAACAACTGGTACATGCCGCCGTCGGTGGACAGCAGGAAGACGTAGGCATAGCCGTCGCGCCTGCTGCGCACGTCGAAGGACAGCTTGTCCTTGCCGATCAGCACAACGGCATTCTTCGGCGTGGCCGTCACGTCGAAGCCGGGCGCGGCGCCGGCGGCCATCGATCGCAGGGACTCCAGCGGCGTGACCGGTGGGGGTGGCGGCGGAGGCGGAGGCGGCGGCGGGGGCGGTGGTGGAGGTGGCGGCGGCGCGGGTTCCGGCGTGGCGCTGGTGCCGCCCGGTGGAGGGGCCGCTGCGGTCGTGACGTCGCCTGCCTTGCCGCTCGCACTTTGTTGCGACCACCACCACCAGCCACCGCCACCCAGCACGGCGAGCCCCAGCACCGATGCGACCGCGATCGCCTTGCCGCTGCCGCCCGAGGGCGCGGGCACCGCCGACGCGGGCATCGGCGCGGGCGTGGTGCCCGGCGGCACCGGCCGGCTGGGGGGCGAAGGCGGCGTCGATGGCGTCGGCGACTGCCAGCCGGCCGCCGGCATCACCGTCTGCGCACCATCCAGCCCCAACATCGCGCGCAACTCCGCCATCGACTGCGGCCGTTGTTCTGGCCGCACGGCCAGGCCGGCATCGATGGTCGACAGCAACTGCACGCTGTAGCGCTGGCGCAGCTGCTCGTTGTCGACCAGCGGCACGTAGCTGTCGGACAGCAGCCGTGCCACCGAGGGCGGCGGTGCGCGGCCGGTGACCGCGACATGCATCACGCCGGCCAGCGCATACACGTCGGTCCACGCGCCCTGCGTCATGTCGGGCATGTCGGCGTACTGCTCGATCGGCGCGTAACCCGGCTTCAGGATCACGGTGATGGCATGCGTCATGTCGCTGATGACGCGGCGCGCGGCGCCGAAGTCCAGCACCACTGGCCGGCCCGAGCCTTCGAGCAGCATGATGTTGTCCGGCGCGATGTCGCGATGGAAGCACTGCGCGTTGTGCATCACGGCCAGCGCCTGCGTCACGCCGTCGAGGATGCGCAGCAGCCAGGCCTCGTCGACGCCGCCCGGCGTGTCGCGCAGCGCCTGGCGCAACGTGTCGCCGCGATAGAGCGGCATGACCATGTAGGCGGTGCCGCGGTCACGCAGGTAGTCGATGACCTTGAGCAGCGACGGATGGTCGAACTTGGCCAGCAGCCGGGCTTCTTCCAGGAACTTGCTCATGCCCTCGTCGAAGGTCTCGCGCTGCCGTTCCGACTGCGGCGCCACGCTGCCGTCCAGTTGCCGCGTGGACAGTTGCATCGGCAGGTATTCCTTGATGGCGGCGACGCGTTCGAGCTTGTGGTCCCACACCTCGTAGACCGCGCCGAAACCGCCCTGGCCGATGAGGCGCTTCACCTCGAAGTCGGCAATGCGCGCGCCGGCCGAGAGCACGCCGGCATCTTGCGTGGCCGGCGGCGCGTGGGCGCGGTCGACAGGTGGGATGGTGGTGATGTCCTTGTCGATCGGTGCCGATCCGGCGGGCGGCACGACGATGGTGGGGTCTTGCGGAGCGCTGGGGTTGCTCAGCTTCGGGCCGGTCACGACCTGCGTGCGGTCATCCGCATCGTCGCCGGGGCGTACCGTCTCGTCGCTCATGTCAGTTTTCCATGACGCTGGCGCGTGACCCGCGCCGCATGACATCCGGGCGCGCAATGCCCGTTCGTGAGCACCCGCGGAACCGGCTTTGCCGGGCCGCTGGGTGCGCCCCCTTGAGGGGGTGCGCCGCAGGCGCTGCGGGGGTGGGTTTCATTCAGGCGGCCTCCGCCTCGAAGCCGAACAGCACATCGAACCTGTCGCCCTGCGGCAGCTCGTGCACGATCATCGGCAACACGTCGTAGGCATCCGGGTCACAGCACCAGCTCGACTGGCCCGAGCGTGGCACGCGCACCGGCTGGGCCGTTTCCGGCACCGGCACCTCGGTGCCGAAGAGGCGCGTCAACGCAGCATCGAAGCCCGTCGCGTCAAGGTCCTTCTCAAGACCTTCCAGCGCAGCCTGTGCAGCAAGTGACCACCACTTGCGCATCCGCACGCTGGCCTCGTCCTCGGACAGGCCGCCCGGCGTGTCGAGTTCCGCCGCGATCGTGAAGGGGAAGTACCGGCCGACACTGTCGACCGACGGCATCAGCACCCCGATCCACGCCTTCTCGCTGGCAATGCCCTCGCCCAGCAGGAAGAACCACAGCGGCCCTTCGAGGTATCGCTCGACCCAATCCGCCTCATGCCGCTCGCGCAGGTGCATCAAGCCCTGCTGCAGCCAGTCGTCCCACTGCGCGAGAAAGTCATCAGGCCAGCGCCGGTGCGCGAAGTCGCCGATGCCCGGCAACTTGCCGAACCAGCCCGGAGGACTTGTCGCAGCCATCGCCATGCTCACTGGGTCTCCCCTTCGGGAAACACCGCGGAACCGGCTTCGCCGGGCCGTTGGTGTTGCCCCCGGCAGGGGGTTGGAGGAGCGACACGAAATGCGCGGATCCTGAGGGGGAGCGTCATGACTACAGGCCCTCCGGGCATTGGAACTCGCGCAGCTCCTTCAAGCGGATCGGATGCTGCACGCTGTTGGTCGTCACCTCGAAGCGCGCAGTGCGTGCGCCGATCTGGAAGGTGATGAAGAATTTCTCCGGCGCATCGCCCGCGGCAAGCTGGCCGTCGTCGAGCGCACGGAACAGCGCCCATGGTCCATCGACCGCCATGCCGGACGGACCGCTGGCCGAGGGCGGGCTGACCTCGATGCGCACCGTGTTGCTGCCCTTGGGCCCCGGCCACTGGATCGCCATCGGCACCACCGGACCGTGCGCGTACTTGACGAGTTGCCCATCCACATCGAGCGTGAACTGCGTGATGCTCGCGTCCATTTCCACCGGCTTGAAATCCAGCCGCATCGACGGACCCTTGCCGCCGGCGCGGAAGAAGATGTCGCGGATGCGCGCGGCCCGCTCGAACTGCGCCAGCGAGGCCGCACTCACCGCCGGACGCTCGGCCACCGGCTTGTAGCGCCAGGGCTTGGTGCTGGTGTCGACGATGGCCAGCAGACGCTTCTGGAAGAAGTCGTCCATCAGCCCGCCCGGTCCGAAGAAGGTGCCGAAGTCATCGGGCAGCACATCGCGCTTGCTGGCCTGCACGAAGGGGTAGCGCCCGGCGATGGCACGCACGCAGAAGTCGGTGACGGGCTTGAGGTCCAGCGCGAGGTTGCCGATCTCCGCGGCGCGGGCCTGCACGGCGCCCGACTGGCTCAGGTTCTCGACCATCGATCGCACCGGCTCCGGCAGGCGCGCAGCCGGCGCCTTGATGGCGGCCACCGCATCACCGGACGGCGGCGCGGTGCGGTTCTTGACCGCGGCATCCACGGCGGTGAGGTAGGTGTTGACGTCGCCGAACATCTTCACCGCGTCATCGATGGGCGCCGGGCCGCCGGGCGTGGCCGGCAGCACGAACTTGCGCAGCGGCTCGAAGTGGTCGTCGACGATGCTCTCGATGCGCTTGCCCGCCGCCACTTGCTGCTGCTTGGGGTCACCGCCGCCGAACAGGTCTTCCAGTCCCTTGCGCGTGTTGCGCACGGTGTCGGTCGCCTTGGTGAGGACGTCCTTGCTGGCCTCGGGCGGGATCAGCGTGGTCTCCTTGACCACCGCAGTGAGGAACAGCACCAGCGGCGAAGGCTTGTTCGACAGGATGCGCGAGGTCTCGATGTTCTTGTCGAGCCCACTGCCGCGCACCACGCGCACATCGGCCACCAGCGCGTCCCAGACCTTGTTGTATTCCTCCAGGTAGAGACGGCGCACGCGGTCGGTCAGCGCGCCGAGCCCGGCCGTGTCGCGCGCGACGTCGGCCGCGCTGCGGTTCAGGCCCAGCACCCACGGGTCTTCGCTCGCGAGCAGCGCGGTCTGCACCGTGACCTCGGACTGGAAGCGCTTGTGATAGCCGTCGTAGGTGAACATGCCCGGCACGCCTTCGGTCAATGGCTTGCCGCTGACGCGCTCCAGCACCAGCGGGCCCGAGGGGCCGGCGGCATTGGCCGGGCTGAAGTCCGGGATGTCCTTGCCGATGCGCTTGCGCTTGAGCCGGCTGAACACGCGCTGCTCCAGCGGATAGCTCGCCAGCAAGGCGCGCACGTTGCGCACCAGGTTCTCGTCCATCTTGAGCGGCGAGCGCGGCGGGCCTTGGGCGATGAGCACGTCGAGTTGGTCTTCCAGCAACTTGCGCTGGTCCTCCGCCACGCCGCGGTCGATGTTGCGGCTCCAGTCCAGCGTAATCCAGGCCTTGAGCGCATCGGCATCGAAGCGATCGGGCTGGTGCAGCATGAGGTAGGTCTTGAGCGCCTCGTAGGTGAACTCGAGGTTGTCCTTCTGCGCGGTGCGAAGCTGGTCCTCGATGCGCTTGGCCAGTTGCGGCAGGAAGACCTCGTTGAGCGCGCGCTGGTGCGCGAGGTTGGCGGCCGCATCGAGCTTGTCGCCCTGGTAGAGACCGAGTCCCATCGACAGCGGCGCATTGCCGTTGTTGTTCTCCTGCGTCTCCCAGATGTTGCGCAGGCCCTGCAGCACCGGCGCCACCTCGATGAGGTTCTGCACGCGCGAGGGCACCGCGGCCAGGGTCTTTTTCGCGGGGTCGATGCGCGCATCCACGGACTTCAGGTATTCGACGTTCCGCCAGGTGCTGTAGCCCCATGCCGCCAGCAGGCCCAACGTGACCAGCGTCATGGCCGAGACCGCCGCCAGTCGCAGCGTGTTGCGGCGGCGCTCCAGCTTCACGTCGGCACCGGCCAGGCGCTGTTCGGGGAACACCACCTCCTTCAGCAGGGTGGTGAGGAAGTAGCTGCGCCCGCTGCTCTTCTGCGGCGGCAGCATCGCGCGCTCCAGCCCGAAGTTGCGAGCCAGGCTGCCCATGACGCGATCGATCGGGCTGCCCTCCTGCGTGCCGCTGGTGAAGTACACGCCACGCACCCAGGGCGGCTGCGCGAATCGCGAGCCGGTGAAGACCTGGTCGAGCAAATCCTGCAGCAGCGGGCCGACCGATGCGAACTGCGCCGGGAAGCCGAAGATCGCCGCACGCTTGGTGCCATCGGACTCCTGCTGCATGCGGTCGATGAGGCCGTTGTTGATGCGGTCGTGCAGCAGGCCGAACTCGCGCTGGAACGCGAGGCCCACGCCGTGTTCCGCGAGCTGCCCGCCTTCATCGGGCGGCAGCGTGAAGCCGAACACCTGCGCGCGCTGCTCCTTGCCCAGGTCGGCGAAGTATTCGGTGAAGCCGTAGAGCAGGTCGCTCTTCGTCACCAGCACATACACCGGCAGGCGCGTCGTGAGCTTGCCGTCGAGTTCCAGCAGGCGGGCACGGATCGATGCGGCCAGCGTGCTGCGCGCCTCGGTGTCCTGGCTCAGCAGGTCCTGCACACTCACGGTGAGGAACACGCCGTTCAATGGCCTGCGGGGACGCACCTTCTTCAGCAGGCCGAGGAAGCCTTCCCATGCACCCTTGTCCTCGGACTGGTGGCTGTCCTGCGTGGTGTAGCGGCCAGCCGTGTCGATGAGCACGGCCTCGTCGGTGAACCACCAGTCGCAGTTGCGCGTGCCGCCCACGCCCTTGATCGCGCCCGGCCCGAACTTGTCGGCCAGCGGAAAGGACAGCCCGGAATTGACCAGCGCCGTCGTCTTGCCCGCACCCGGCGCGCCGATGAACACGTACCAGGGCAGGTCGTAGAGATAGCTGCCGCCCGAGATCGACAGCCAGTCGCGCAGCCCCGGCTTCTTGCCGGCCGCATGCAGGCGCATCTGCTTGAGCGTGGCCACCGCATCGCTGAAGCGGGTGTCGAGGATCTTCTGCTCGGCGCTGCCGGGCTCGGCCGCGGCCGCGGCGGGCGCCTGCATCAGGCCCTGGGTCAGCGCCGCGCTCGCCTTCCGCGCGCGCCAGCGCCGCAGCACCGCGCGCAACAGCACGATGAAGACGATGACGCCGATGGTCACCCAGCGCCACCGCTCCGGCTCCAGCGGTGCCAGCGAACCGATGCGCACCAACGGCCCCACCCACCAGATCAGCACGCCGACGATGATGAGCGCCAGGATCGTGAGCAGCACTGGATTGAAGATCCAGCCGAAGATCTTCTTCATGGCTTCACCTCCGCCTTCACCGTGCCGGGGTTGGGGGTGAGCAGCACGATCTCCACGCGCCGGTTGCGGGCGCGGTTGGCGGGCGTGTCATTGGGTGCGACGGGTTCCTGATCGGCCTTGCCGTCGGAGCGCATGCGGGCCGGATCGACCTGCGCCGCCAGCGCGGCCTTCACCGCATCGGCACGCGCGGCTGACAGGTGCCAGTTGCTCGGGAAGCGCAGCGAGCGGATCGGCTGGTTGTCGGAATGGCCGGTGATCAGCACCTCGCCCTTGACCTCGGCCAGCGCATCGCCGATGCGTTTGAGTACCGGCAGCGACTGCGGCATCGGGTCGGCGCTGCCGGAGCCGAAGAAGGAATCGCCGCGCAATCGCACCGTGCTGCGATCGGCCTCGTCGGTGACCGTGACCAGCCCCTGCTTCACCTCCGGCTCCAGGAACTTGGCGAGCCGTGGCGCCTTCGCCAGGATGGCCGGCGGTGCGATCTGCACATTGGGCACGCGCAGCGCGGAGACGGCGGCATAGGTGCTGTCCGAGCGGTTGTTGAGCGAGATGCGCAGGCCGAACCAGACCAGTGCCAGCAGCAGCGCAAACGCCGCCCCGAACACCCATAGCGGCAAGGCATGCCGCAACTTCGTCGTGCCCCCGCCCTGCCCGCGCCAATGCGGCGACAGGTTGGCTTCCAGCGGCGGCCGGTCCTTCTTGATGAGCTCGGCCAGCCGCGCACGCACGGTGTCGAGCTGCGCGCGACCGTTCTCGACGATGCGGTAGCGGCCCTCGAAGCCGAGTCCCAGCACGCAGTAGATGAGTTCCAGCAACTGGCGGTGCTTGGGCACGTCCTGCGCCAGCTTGGCCAGCAGCTGGAACACCTTCTCGCCACCGACCGCCTCGTTGTGGAACTGGATCAAGAGGCCCTGCTTGTTCCAGCCGGCCTGCGCGCCCCAGGGCGTGTTGGCCACGGCTTCGTCCAACGCGGTGCAGAGGACGTAGCGCGAGGCCAGCACCGCTTCGTTCGACACGCCCGCGCGCCGCGCCGACGCATCGAACTGGTTGACCGCCTCTGCCGTCGAAGCCCGCAGCGCCGGCACGTTGGGCGCGTGCACCAGCGTGCGCAGCCGCGACATCAGTGCCAGCAGCTTGCCGGCGGCGGAGACCAGCGGGTTGAGCAGCGCGAGCTCGCCGATGTCGCCCGCCGGCGCATCGCCGCCACCGCCACCTCCACCACCACCGCCCGACGGTGACGAAGGCATCTGCCCCGGCAAGCGTGGCTTCGG
Organism: Variovorax rhizosphaerae; assembly: GCF_037889975.1. Lineage (NCBI taxonomy): Bacteria > Pseudomonadati > Pseudomonadota > Betaproteobacteria > Burkholderiales > Comamonadaceae > Variovorax > Variovorax rhizosphaerae. Next base: position 137,093 of record NZ_JBBKZT010000010.1, read on the forward strand.
CTTGATGACCGTGCGCTCCGATTCGAACGCGGCGAACGGATCAGGAGTGGACATGATGTTCAGCGCCGATGTGTCTGTTCATGGAACACCTCGGAACCGGCTTTTCCGGGCCACAGGTGTTGCCCCCGATGCAGGGGGTGGAATGGCGCACGCCGTGCGCAGCGCCCGGAGGCGAGCAACGGCCTGGCCGGACCGTTGGTGTGGCCCCCGGCAGGCGATGGGAGGAGCGACACGAGGTGCCGCAGAGCCGGGGAGCGCGTCATGACCGGATGGCCCAGAACGCCATGTCCAGGCCGGGGAAGTCGCCCGCGATGTGCATCGCGACGCCACCCGACTTCTCGAGCTGCCGCCACAGGTCGCTGTTGCGCGTCTCCAGCTCGAAATAGTTGGCACCCGTGTGGAACGGAATCTGCCGCGGCGCCACCGGCATCGGCAGCAGCGCCACGCCAGGCAGCGCCAGCGTGACCAGGTCGCGGATGCGCTCGACCGGGCCGATCTTCACCTGCAGCGGGAAGCGCGCGCGCAGCGCCTCGCTCGGCATGTTCGACAGCACCGCCAGCACGAAGGTCGCGTTGCGCTGCAGTTCCACGTCCGGGATCATCGCCACCTGCACGCCGCGCCCGCGGTCGTGCAGGTCGATGCGGATGGCCGACTGCTCCAGCACCATCGACAGGCTGCGCCGCAGGTCGTCCATCACCGGCCGGAAGCTCACCGCCAGGTCGTCATGGATGTACGGCCCGAAGCGCGCCACGCGGCGCGAATCGCGGAAGGTCGCCAGGTCGCCGGCCAGCGCCAGCGCCTGCTCGAAGAAGTGCTGGGGGTGCAGCATCGCGCTGCGCGCCAGGTGCGCGAACAGCGGCTCGTTGCGATTCACCGTCTGCAGCAGCAGGAAGTCCGCGATCTCCGACACGCCACCCGTGCCGCCCTGCGACATGCGCCCCGCCAGCGCCTCGCCGCGCTGGCGCAACAGGCCCAGCAATTCATCGAGCCACGAGCGCACCACCGCATGGCCCGCCACGTCGAGCAGCGGCGGGATCAGCGCGCGGTCGAGCTGCACCTGGTTGTCCACGCGACGCTCCGTCACACGGGCGACGTTGATCGTGGTCCAGGCATCGGTGGTGTCGCTCGCGCGCATGAGGCGCGTGTGCAGCGCGCCGAGTTGCACGGTGGCGGTGCGGTCGCCGGAGGTGTTGGAGTCGGGCACGTCCACCTCCAGCACGCGGTGCCGCACCAGGTCCTCGTAGCCTTCGGCATCGGCCTCGCGCGCGCCCGCGCGGCGCAGCGGCAGGGCCAGCACCACGGCCTCCTCGCGCATCGTCGGCGGGATGTCGATGGGTTCGGGCAGCGGGTCGATGGCCGGCATGTCGAACACGGTGCCGTCGCCGAACACGCCCACCGCGCGCACGAGCGCGAGCTTGCCGAGCGTGAGCGCAGCCGCATCGATTTCCAGTTCAGCGAACCCCCAGGCATAGGGCGTGGTGGTGCGCAGCAGCAGGTGCCGGGCATGGTCTGCGTGGCGCTCGCTCTGCTGAAGGTGCTGGGGCTGCAACAGCATCCCCTCGCTCCAAACCACTTTTGTTCGCCAACTCATCCGCGCTCCGTCACCGGCAGGGGTTGCCAGAAGTCCGCAGTGTCCGACGCTTGGGCGGGGCGGCAAATCTGGCTAACGGCTTAGCGGGGCGGAGGGGGACTAGTGCGAAGGCACTAGCGGGAGAACCCGCTTCATGGGCTTGGAGGGATGGTGTGCGGGCCTTTTCATCCGGCGCGGCAAACCCGAAAATTTCTCCACGTTTCGCTACACCCCTCCGGAGCCGATCAAGCCATGAAACCAGGCGTTACCGTCAACCTTGACGATCTGCTGGATGCGCTCCTGTGCACCAGCATGGACGTGGCCGGCGATGAAGCGGCCTACGTTTCGCGGGAGACAGGCGCTGTGCACCTGTGGTCCAGTGCGGCCGATTTCGACCCGTTGCCCGAGGACATCGAAGACGGCAGCGTCTACATCGCCGTTCCGGACAAGCGTGAACTCGGTCTCGGGCAACAGCTTGTGTTCGCGTTCGTCGATGAACATCTCGGCGCATCGGCGCACATCGTCCACGACTTCTTCCGCAGGCGCGGCGCCTACGGAAGGTTCAAGGACCTGCTCGAGCGCAAGGGCTTGCTGCAAGCCTGGTACGACTTCGAAGCCGCGGAGACCGAGAAGGCCTTGCGCGCATGGGGTGAAGAAAACGGGCTTGCCATCGACCCTGCGCCGGGCAAGGATGCGGGCTGAAATGAACCCACCCCCGCAGCGCCTGCGGCGCACCCCCTCAAGGGGGCGCACCCAGCGGCCCGGCAAAGCCGGTTCCGCGGGTGCCCACGAACAGGCATTGCCGGCCTTGGGTTCATGCGTCCCGGAAGACGCGCCAGCGGCATGGAAACCTGAATTGACCCCAGCCGCCGCCCGAACACACCGGAAGGACCCACGCAAGGAACGCGACACCACGCCATCGACTCTCAGCACGATGAACCCCACGCACCACCCCCGCGGCCTGCCACGGCGCGCCGTTTCCGCCGCGCTCGTCGCCCTGCCCGCCCTGTGGCTCGGCGCCCGCGCCCAAGCCCCGGCCGCGCGGCGCGCGACACCCGCGCAGACCGAAGGCCCGTTCTACCCGCTGACCTTGCCGGCCGACGCTGACAACGACCTGCTGCGCAATGGCACGCTGACCTATGCCGCCGCCGAACCGACCTGGGTCGATGGCACCGTCACCGACCTGGACGGCCGACCGCTCGCCGGCGCGCTGGTGGAGATCTGGCAATGTGACGCGCAGGGCCATTACCACCACCCCGGCGATGGCGACCGCGCCGACCGCGCGTTCCAGGGCTTCGGCAAGGTCGCCGTCGATGCGCAGGGCCGCTACCGGTTTCGCACGATCCGCCCGGTGGCCTATTCGGGCCGCTCGCCGCACATCCATGTCAAGGTCAAGCTCGGCACGCGCGAACTGCTGACCACGCAGCTTTACGTTGCCGGCGCGCCGGGCAATGCGCGCGACTTCCTCTGGCGCAGCCTGTCCGAGGAGGCCCGCGCGGCCATCACCGTGCCCTTCGACCGAGCGGCGGACGGGTGGAAGGCGAACTTTCCGATCTCCGTGGCAGCTTGAACCCACTTGCCATGACCGGCGTCGGATCTCAAACGAGGCGAGTGCACTTGCACCTTGCACGCGTCGAGCGCAGCGCAATCGGGTGCATGGCGCTTTCACCTCGGCGGTGAACGTGATCGAAGTCAGAAGCGTCAAAGTCCATGCTGCGTGTCTAGTGATTCAGCGCGGTCAACTGCTTTTTCTCGGTTGAAGGGTGTGCCCGGGGGAATGGCATCTCGACTGCTTCATGCCCGCGCAGGCGTAGCGGGTCGCCGGCGCGGCACCTCGTGACGGCTTTGCATTCAATCGCAGAACAAGGCGGAGAGCCGCAGACAGTGCTGTAGCACGGCAAGGCGAGCCAACGCAGTTATGCGGTTGAAGGCGAAGTCGCATGAGGGTCAAGGACCGTGCCCAGGTCGCGGCAAGCGGGGCACGACCTAGGCAGCCACCGACCCGCGCTCAAACCCAACGCTGGACCGCAGCCACCGAATCCGTCGGCCCGGTGTTGAAGCAGATGCGCGCCTTGCCGGCATGCTGGTGCACCGCATTCACCAGCTTCTCGAAGAGCAGGAAGTGATCCACCGAAGTCCGCACACCCGCACCGATCAGCACCACGTCGAAGGTCTGCGCAGCGAGCACCTTGCGCACCGATTCCTCCGCCATCGCCCCCAGGTCCACCAGACAGACCTGCGACTCGAAACCGGCCTCCCTGAAACTCGCCGCATCCGCATCGAAGGCGGCGTACAGCTTCTCCGGCGTCAAGCCCGGCCACTTGCTGTAGTCCACGACGGACGGATCGAAACCGATGAGAAGAACCCTTTGCGCTGTGCTCATGTCTGCATCCCTTTTTTGATGGTTGGGCAGTCATTCTGCAACGGCCTCGGCGCACGATCTTGACCGGCCGGTCGAGCTACGCCCGGGGCACCTCCAGCAGGCCGATCCACGTCCTGTCGAACGGCGCCCACCAGATCAAGTCGAGCAGGAACGCGCGCCCCTTGACGCCTTCAGGCACCACGATCCGGCTGCCGCCGCCCGGGTTGTTCTCGACATCTGGCGCGAGGTCGAGATCCGCACGCGGGGCTGCTTGGGATCGCTCAAATTGCCATGCTTGTCAGGCAGAAGCCACTCGGAAGCCGATCCGCGCCTCACTCCAGGAAAGCTCACGCGTCGCGCGACCGCTACGTGGAGGCCAGCCAGAGCATGCCGACGCCCAAGCCGATGAAGCACGCGGAGACCAGCAGGAACCACCACCAGAGCATGCTGGGCCGGGCCACGGCGGCCGGTCGGGTTCTCTCGCGAACGACCGCCATGGCGCCGAGCAAGAGCGCGACGAGCACGCCCAGCAGGAAGGCCCAGGGAAGCCATTCGTGCGACATGGCCCGTGCAGCAAATGCGCCGAGCACGACGCATCCGGCGAAGGCGAATCCGCGGTAACGGCTGGCCGTCACTTCGCGTCTCCGGGGACGTTGCGATACCGTCATTGACACTGCCGACGATCCTTCCTTGATGTTGATGGGCCCTGCAATGTACCCGCCGCGAGCGCGCTCGGCCCTGCGCGCAGCGCGGAGCTTTGCACGATCGGCGACTGGGTTGCGATGATGAACCGCGAGCTGACCAGGATCCGGGCATTCGTGCGCGACAGCACCGCCAACTGCCGGCCGATTTAGTGGGAAGAAACCATGACATTCAACGAGCCGACAACCACCGGCCTTCCGTCGCCCGCACAGCGGACTGATGCACCTGTCGGAAGCACCGGCGGAACGACGTTCACGGCCGCAGGAATTTCAACAGCTCGGCTGACACCAATTCCGGCACCTCCGCCGGCGCCCAATGCCCCGACTCCTGGAAGGACGCCACCTGGGTCGTTCCGAACCGTTGCGCGATCCAGGCCGGGATATAGGGGTCGTGCAGCCCCCACATCACCAGCGTCGGAATCTTCGCCGTCGCCACACGCATGCGGGGCTCCCACGCCTTGAACTCCGCCGGGCCGACAGCCCGATAGAGCTTCAATACGTTGCGCCTGACCGTCGGCGTGAAGAAGCCCCAGGCATGCCGGATCTGCTCATCCGAAAGACGTTTGGAGCCCAGCCTGAGCGACCAGCGGAAGGTCGGCCAGGTCATGGTCCGCATGCTCAGCTCGCCGATGAGCGGCGTGCGCCAGATCCGCGCCCAGAAGTGCCACTTGTAGTCGGCAATGTAGAACATGTGGTTGATGACGACCAGCCGGCGGATCCTGTCCGGATGCGCAATCGCGAAGGACGTTGCGAACGCTCCGCCGAAGTCGTGGGCGACAAGGTGGATGGGTCCGTCGATGCCGAGGCCTTCCAGCACGCCGTTGACGAATCGACCGAGATTCTCGACGGAATAGTCGAAGTCGTCCGGGGCCTTGCTGCGCCCGAAGCCGGGGAGATCGATGGCGATGCAACGGAAGCGATCCTGGAGCCGCGCGATCACGCCGCTCCAGACTTCCGCGCTGTCGGGGTTGCCGTGGAGGAACAGGATGGGCTCCCCCTGGCCGGTGTCGCTGACGAAGACGTCGACGCCTTGGACGATGAGTGACATGTGGCGGTCCTCCGTGCGCTCAGGGATTGATGTGAAGGGCGCGGACCGGCGTGCCGCCGCGTGTCGCATCCATCGGCGAGCCGGGCTGCGGACGCGGTCGTTCGCGTTCCGTGGTGTTGTTCAGTTGTGCATTCAGGGTGTGCATCTCGAGTCTTCCTCCGCTGGTTTCATGTGGTGCCAAGTATTCACCAACTGCATGCTTCCTCGCGTCACTCCGCTTCGGAAAGCGTGCGCGGCAACAGCAAGGTATCCGCGATGAACGAAAGCGGCCCGTCCATTCCAGCAGCAAATCAGCGCTTTCTCCGAAGCACGCGAACTTGCCCCAGGAACCTCCCGACTCCCTGGACGCCGGCTCGCTTCCGATCCGCTCCCAGCCGTGGCTGAAGCTGCCTGCATTGATCCTAGAAAAAGCAGTTGACCGCGCTCAACCTTTGGAAAAGCAGCATGGAGCCTGAAACTTCCGCCTTCGATCACGTTCGCCGCCGAGGTGAGAGCGCTATGCACCCGATTGCACCGCGCTCGACGCGCCATGCGGCGTTGCTCGGCCTTGCGGGCACGAGCCCGCCGCGTTCTCGCGCCTTGCCTGGCACGCCGATCGCGGCGCACTCGGGCGCATCCAACTGCTTTTTCTAGGCTGATTGGCGCATGCCAAGCCAGGACAGGTGCCCGCCGGTGGGATTCGATGGTTGGCTTGTCGGGAACCGATTCGTACGTCAGGCCATGGCCGTTGCCGTTCCGTCAGATCAGGAATCGATGGCAAGAATCCCGATGGTTGACCAACCACTCTCGCCCTGTTGAACGATGACATCGTCAGCCTTCACCGCGAACGGCTCCTTTGCTCGCTACGACCGCTCCAGGATCGCGAAAGCGTCGCCTTCAACTCCTTCGATGTCTTCATCGTGACGGAAACCGGCCTCGGCTTTGCTCAGGTCGGCGGGCACATCGAACAAGTAGTCGCAAGGGTCCTGGTCTGCCCTCAGCTCGTTGAGCAATCGATCCCGGATCGCCGGGAAAGACTTTGGCGGTTCTCCTGAGACCGCAAGGTGCTCCAACCCCTCGTTCGAGTCGTGGAGCACTTCCCATATGCGCTTGCCCCCGGCGTACCCCCTCGCCAGGGAAACCATGGAAGCCTCCTCGACGACAAACGCCATGGCTTCGGCACCCCTGGAGATCCGGCACAAGGCTTCGTCACCGATCTCCGGCGGCGAGGCGTCATTGAAGAAGATCAAGTGCCATCCCGAAGGAAGAAGCGCCTCGGTGACATCCGATTCCGGAACGAACTCGCGTTTGCCCGTTTCAAAAAAGCCGAACTGCGCCCGCAGTTCGGCAGGTCGCTTGCCGCGGACGATGAGCCATGACACATGAAATCCCACTTGCAATCCCTCCTGAGTGCTGGACGTTGCGGCTCATCGAGGACTCCATCCAGACCTTTTGTCCGTTACGCAAACACATCCGAAACATACCGCCCATGCTCATGCTCCATCCGATCGGCCCATTCGTTGGCGGTCGCGTCGTCGCTCTTGGTCGCGCGCTGGTACATCTTCAGGAAGGTCTCGCGCACCGCAGGGGCCATGCGCTTGCCGTCGCCGCAGACATAGAACTGCGCGCCTTCCATGAACAGGTTGCCGATCTCGATGCGGTCCTGCCACACGCGGTGCTGCACGAACATCACCTCGCCCTCGGGCTTGGCCGAGAAGGCCGGCCGCATCTCCACGACGCCCGCGGCCTCCCACTTGGCGAACTGGTCGCGGTAGAGGTAGTCGACATCCGGATCGTCCACGCCGAAGAACAACAGCGCCCGGCCCACCTCGCGACCGGCGGCCTTCTGCGCGGCACGCTCCTGCAGGAATCCGCGGAAGGGCGCGACGCCGGTGCCGGCGCAGACCATGACCACGGGCGTGCGCGGGTCCGCCGGCGGATGGAAGCCCGACTGCGAGGGCCGCACCGCCACCGAGAGGCGGTCGCCCGGCTGCAGTCGCGCCAGGTACGAGGACGCAACGCCTTCGAAGCGGCCCTGGCCCGACATGGCCGGCACGTCGAGCAAGGCGACGGTCAGGCTGGCCTCGGCCTCGTTGGCCAGCGGTGACGACGAGATCGAATATTGGCGCGGGCGCAGCGTCGGCAGCATGCCGAGGAAGCGCGCAAAGCCGATGTCGCAGGACTGAGCGCGTTCGAGCAGTTCCAGCAGGCTCACGCGCTTGCCCAGCACTTCGCTTTCATACACGTCCTCGGCCGCGAGCCGTTCCAGTTCCTTGCGTTCGGGTGGGCATGGCGTGGCCTCGGCCAGTTGTGCGACCTGCGCGCGGGTGACGGGCTGTGCCAGTTCCACATAGCCCGACAGCACGTCATATGCAGCCACCGGGTAGTCACCCGGCAGCGTGGCGGCCGCGCCCGCTTGCCGGTGGATGACGATCTGCGTGTCGCTGGCCAGGCCGAAGCGCTTGAGCGCCCGCGCGACGATGGCCTCGGGGTTGCGCGGCAGCACCGACAGGTAGTCGCCGGCCTTGTAGCGCATGCCCTCGGGCAGCGCGATCTGCAGGTGGCGCTTGGAACGCGCGCCGGGGTGCGATATGTTCACCAGTTCGCGGTTCTCGACGATCACGCCCTGTTCGAGTTCGTGCAGTTGCAGGGCGCGCTCGCGGCCGGAGGCGAGGATCTCCACGTCGAAGGTGGGCGCCGCTGCCTTCTCGGCCACGGTGCGGCCGAGGGCCTGGCCGACGTCGGTCCAGAGCGTGTCGTACCAGGCATCGAAGGCGCCGAAGAAGTCGCCGCCCGCATCGGTCTCGCCACGCTCGCGCAGTTCCTTGCCGCCGGCCGCAGCGAAGGCCGCGTCAATGCGCTTGGGGATGGCCTGGTAGGTGCGCGCCCATTGGCGGTTGCCGCAGCCGAACACCGCATAGCGCAGGCCCGCCAGCTCGCCGGCCTTGCGCGACTCCACCCAGGAAAGGAACTTCTTCCCGTTGTCCGGCGCCTGGCCTTCGTAGGAGGCGGTGACGACGATGACCGTCATGTCCGCCGCCAGCGTGCCGACGAAGTCGTCCATCTCGGCCACGGTGGCGGCATAGCCTTGCCGTGGCGCGTCGGCGGCAATGCGCCGCGCGAACATCTCGCAAGAACCGGTGTTGCTGCCGTAGAGCACCACCAGTCGCGGCGCATCGTCCTGCAATTGCACTTCCTCGACCTTGTCCTTGCGCGCACCTTGCGTCACGGACGGCAGCGCGCTGCGCATCGTGAGGCCGGTACCACGGGCGCGCGCACGCATCATCAGGCCGTGCGGCTTGATGGTCAGCGTTTCGGCGACCTCGAGCTGGTAGCCCGGATCGTTCTGCACGATGTCGAAGCGCTGCAGCATCATGGCCAGCACGATCTGCGCTTCCTGCATCGCGAAGGTCCGGCCGATGCAGGCGCGCACGCCGTTGCCGAAGGGCTTCCAGGCATTGGGCGGCAGCTTCTCTGCCGACTCCGGCGCAAAGCGCTCGGGCTTGAACTCCTCGGCATCGTCGCCCCACACCGCCTGGTCGCGGTGCAGCATCGGCGCCAGCACCAGGGCCGTGTCGTGCGAGCTGAGCGCGTACTGGCCGCCCAGCTGCGTGTCCTTGATCGGCTTGAGCGAGAAGGCCGGCGCGGTGGGCCACAGGCGCAGCGACTCCTGCAGGATCTGCTCGATGTAGCGCAGCTTGGCCAGGTCTTCCACGCGCGGATGGTTGTTGCCCAGCACCTCGTCGACGATGGCCTGCGCCTTCAGCATCACATGCGGGTTGGCCAGCAGCAGGTGGCAGGCGAAGGACAGCAGGCCGCTGGTGGTCTCATGGCCGGCGATCAGGAAGGTGACCAGCTGGTAGCGGATGTTCTCGTCCGACAGCTTCGCGCCGGTGACCGGGTCGACGCCGTTCATCATGACGTTGAGCAGGTCCTTCTTCTCCAGGCCCTTCGGGTCGGCACGACGCTCGACGATGACCTGGTCGGCCACCTGGGCCAGCAACGCCTGGTCGGCCTCGTAGCGGCGCTTGGTCGCGACCATCAGGCCCGAGACCATGTTCGGCCGCCGGCCGCGCATGCCCGCCTCTTCCAGCGCGCCGGTCATCGCCGACACGAAGGGATGCATCTCGTTCTGGTAGAAGCTGTTGAAACGGATGTCGAAGGCGCACAGCGCGATGGTGTCCAGCGTGAGGCGGGTCATGTTGTCGACCACGTCGATGGCCGTCGAGGGGCCGAAGCGCTCCCACTTGACGAACATCTGGTCGGCGATGTCCACCATCCGGTCGAACATCGAGCGCACGCCGAGCGGCCCGAAGGCGGGCATCAGCAGGCGGTGCGCCTTGGCCCAGTTCTCCTCGCTGTTGTAGGCGGTGAAAAGTCCGTCCCCGGCGAAAGCACGGATCTCCTTGAGCGGGCCGCTGATGCGCTTGACGAAGCGCGACTCATCGCAGAGTTCATTGACCAGCTCCTGCGAGCTGATGACGTGCACGTCCTTGCCGGCGAGCGTGAGCTTGTAGATCGGTCCGTACTCGCGGGCCAGGCGCATCATGCTCTGGATGGGGGCCTTGGAATCGAGCTCGCCGAGGTTCCCTAGCAGGAGCTTCATCGGTGGTTGCGGGACGACGGTGGAGCCGGGGCGCTTGTTTTTCATTGAAGGTCTCCTAGAGGGATTTTGCAAACCAAATGCATTAAAAGAACGACTAAGGCTATTTTAGGATGCCTCTGCGCGCGTGACAGCAACACGCGCGACTACCTCCCCTGCAGCATTTCCATGTCCAGTATCTCGATGCGCCCGTATCGCACGGCGATGGCGCCCTGCTTGACCAGCACCTGGAGTTCCTTGTTGAGCGTGGGCCGGCTGATGCCGATCATCATGGCCAGGGTGTCCTGCGAGGTGCTGATCACGCTGCGCTGCTCGGTGCTCTCGGTCATGTCGCCGCGCGCCAGCAGGACCAGGCGACGCACGATTCGCTCGTGCGTGCTCTGCAGACCCGAGTCGCCCATCAGCCCGGAGGCCAGGCGCAGGCGCGCCGCCAACAGCACCGCGACCGCATGGCTGAAGGCGGGGCGCTGCATCAAGAGGTTGAACTTGTCCGGGCTGACGACCAGCACGTCCGTGTCCAGCACTGCGATCGCCGTGTTGCCACGCGGCGCGCCTTCGATCACGGCCAGCTCGCCGATCCAGTTGCCGGGCTCGATGATGGTCAGGATCGCCTCGTTGCCATCGGGGTGGAGGATGCACAGCTTGAGCAGGCCGCTGGCCAGCCCGAAGAAGCCGCCGGTGGGCGAGTCGACCGGGTCGCCCTGCTGGAACAGGAATTCGCCCGCCGCCAGGTGCCGCGGCGTGGCAGCGGCCAGCAGCGCCTCGGCCTCGGCCGGGGGCAGGGCCTTGAACCACGGGTTTTCGGCGAAGACGTTCATGGGGGAAGGCGCGGGAATGACGCCGCCCGAGTTTGCATCATCGCGCCCCCGGCGCCCGCAAGGATCGCTGTAAAAAGCCGCCGCTTCCCGCCGGGCGCGCAAGCGCCGCGCGCGCCCGCGAACCAACGACTTACTGCACTTCGAGCCCGGCGACCGTCATCATGCGTGCTGGCATCGCGATCTCCGACTTCATGGTGGCGGTGAATGGCGCTGGCGTGCTGACCGGGATGTCGCAGGGAGTCCAATCGTGGTGATCGGTCGCGGGGACGGGCGCCACCATGTCAACTGATACGCAGAATCCACCGCGATCTGCATCTGTTTTCTTGTGTGCAATCGCGCGATATTCAGATGCATGTCATTCCTTCCCCGTTCCGTTCGTGCCGTCCTGTGGAGCTTCATCGGGCTCGGTGGCCGTCGCGCCGACGCTGATGCGCGCACGGAGGACGTCGGCATCCTGACGCTGGTCGGCGTCGCGCTGGTGCTGGTGCTGCTGCTGGTGGGCGGCCTCGTCGCGCTCGCGCGGTTCGTCGCAGCGGGGTAGCGCTCCAACAGCGCTCACCGGTGCGCACATTGGAAGCCCCCTGCGCAGGTTGAACTCGCGCAGGGATTGCGCTGTACTGCGAGGACTGTGAACCCCACCTCGAGGCCCGGACCATGAAGCCGCCCGCCCGGCAAGCCAGCTTGCCCAGGCGCAGCTTCGCCTCCCGTGTCTTCGGCTTCGACGTGTTCATCTCCTTTGCGCTCGGTCCGGCGCCCAGGGGAACGCAGAGCTATGCCTCCGACCTGGCCCGACGGCTGCGCGAGCGCGACTTCACGGTGTTCTTCAGCGAGGACGAGGCGCCGCCCGGCAGCGAGCTGGACAGCAGCCTGCGCACGGCCCTGCATCGCTCGCGGATCCTGGTGGTGATCGCCAACCGCGGCACGCTGGCGGCACCGCGATGGGTCCGCAAGGAAGTCGAGGCGTTTCGCAGCCGGCATCCCACGCGGCCGATCATTCCGATCAGCGTCGACGGTTCCCTGCTCGACCCGGCCTTGTCCACGGACGCGCAGGCGTGGTTGCAGTTCCAGGACCGCATCTGGCTCGACGAAAGCGCCGATGCCGTCGAGAGCGGCATGGCGACCGAGGCGGTGATCGAGCGCTTGGCCACCGCGCCGACCCACACCAAGGCGAACGTCGGCTGGCGCTGGGTGGTGCGCGGCGTCGGCGTCCTGCTGGCCGGGCTCAGCATCCTGCTCGGCTTTGCGACCTGGAGCGCATCGGAGAGTGCCGAGCGGGCACGCGCGGAACTGCGTCGGGCGCTGTCGCTGGGGCTGGTCTCGCAGGCGCAGGCCCGGCTGGCAAAGCAGCAACTTGGTGGCGACGAACGTGCACTGCTGGAGTTGCTCGCTGCACACCGTATCGCGCCGAGTGCCGCAACCTTTGGCGGCTTGCAGGCGGGGCTGTTGCGCCGCCCGGGCCTGATCCGGCTGGTGATGAGTCCGGCACCGCAGACGGTGGTGGCCTTCAGCCCCGACGGCCAGCGCATGGCGTCCGGCGGTGCCGACGGCATGGTGCGGTTCCGGGATCCGGGCACGCTCGCGGTGGCCGCCACCACCCAAGGCAAGCACGAGGGCGGCATCACCGGCCTGGCCTGGTGCGGCGACGGCCAGACCGCCGTGTCGGGCAGCACCGACATGAGCATCCGGGCCTGGGACACCGCGACCGGGAAGGCGATCGGGGCGCCGATGAAGGGGCCGAACAAGGGATGGGTCGTCAGCGTGCTGTGCAACGCGGATGGCACCGTCGCGATATCGCACCACCAGCCGGACGGCAGCCTGCGGGCCTGGAACCCGCGCACCGGCCAACCCGTGGCCATGCCGGCCGAATGGCAATCCCCGCGCGCGACAGTGATCGCGATCAGCCCCGACCGCCGCCGCATGGCCACCGGATCGACCGACGGGATGCTGCGGCTGTGGTCGGTGGCCAGCGGCGAGCAGATTGGTGAGCCGCACAAGGGGCATACGGCGGACGTCATTGGCATCGCCTTCAGCCGGGATGGCACACGGATCGTCTCGGCGGGCGGCGAAGGAAGCTTGCAGTTGTGGGACGCGAACACCGTCGAGAAGCTCGGCGATCCGCACCCGTCCGGGGCGAAGAGGATGTACAGCATCGCCCTCAACGTCGATGGCACGCGCGCGGCGCTGGGCCGTGGCGACAACACCATCCAACTGTGGGATACCTCGGCCTGGAAGACTGTCGCACCACCCCTCGAAGGCCACCAGCTCGGGGTGCTGGGCGTGGCCTTCAGCGCCGATGGGTCACGGCTGCTCTCGGTCGGCGGCGACAACAGCATCCGCTTGTGGGATGCCGCGGACGGCCAGCCGCTGGGCGCGTCGCTGGCCACGCCCAAGGATGGCGTGACGAGCATCGCGTTCAGCCCGGACGGCCGCAGCTTGGCGGCCGGCGGCGCGGACAAGCTTGTGCATCGCTGGAACCTGCAGACGCGCCAGCCCATCGAGCCGCCCCTGGCCGGGCACGAGCGGCCTGTGACGAGCGTCGCGTACAGCCGCGACGGCACCCGGCTCGTGTCGAGCGGGGGTGACCATACCCTGCGGCTGTGGGACGCCGAATCCGGCCGTCCGATCGGCAAGGCCCTCGAGACCGTCGACACGCCGAGCGCGCTGAGCTTCGGCATCGACAACCAGCACGTCATCTACAGCAGCTACAGCGGCGTGCGCGTCTGGGACGTCACGCTCGACGAACGGCCGAGAGGGATGGTCGACGGCCACCAGGGCTGGGTCAACGGCCTCGCGTACAGCCCGCGCTACAAGGTGGTCGTCACGTCCGCCCAGAACGATACCGAGTTGCGGCTCTGGGATGGCGCGACCGGGCAGGCGATGGGCGAGCCCCTGAAGACCGGGCACAAGAGCGGGGTCACCGCCGTCGCCTTCAGCCCGGATGGCGCACGCATTGCGTCGGGCAGCATCGGCGGCATGTTGCGCATTCTGGATGTGCGCAGCCGGCAGCCGGTCGGCGACCCGCTCGGCGATCCGCTGGTGAGCCTGGAAGCCTCGATCTCCGGACTGGACTGGTCCGCCGATGGCGACTGGCTCGTCTCGGGCGACAGCCGGGGCGCCTGGTTGTGGAATGCCCGGACCGGCCAGCCGATCGGCGTCCCCTTCGGCAGCGCAGGCCAGGGCGGCGCGGGGCAAATGGCCTTCAGTCCCGATGGCCGCCTCGTCGTGGGCGCCGGATCGACGGTGCACCTCTGGCCCGCCCCGAGGGCCTGGGCGGACGAGCTCTGCGCCAAGCTCGCGCGCAACATGAGTCCGAAGGAATGGCGCGACTGGATCTCGCCGGAGCTGGCCTACACCTGCCAATGCCCCGGATTGCCCGTCCCGGCCGACGACACGCCCGGCGCTGGCGCGGCACCCCAATGCGCCGGACCGGCGAGCCGGTCGCTTTTCCATATGCCCTTGTCAAAGGGATGAGACAGGCACGATTGGTGCTGACATCCCCGCGCTGCCGCCTCCGTCCACGAAAGACCCCATGTCCTCCAGACCCATCGGTTCCGTCCTCATCGCCAACCGCTCCGAGATCGCCATCCGCGTGATGCGTGCCGCGTCCGAGATGAACATGCGCACCGTCGCGATCTATTCGCGCGAGGACCGGCTGGCGCTGCACCGCTTCAAGGCCGATGAAAGCTACCTGGTGGGTGAAGGCAAGAAGCCGCTGGCCGCCTACCTGGACATCGACGACATCCTGGGCGTGGCACGCGCGGCACGGGTCGACGCGATCCATCCAGGCTACGGCTTCCTGTCGGAGAACCCGGACTTCGCGCAGGCGGTGCTCGATGCCGGCATCGAATGGATCGGGCCACGCCCGGACGTGATGCGCACGCTCGGCAACAAGGTGGCCGCGCGCAATGCCGCCGTGGCCGCGGGCGTGCCGGTGATGCCGGCCACGGCGCCGCTGCCGCTGGACATCGCCGAATGCAAGCGCATGGCGGCGGAGGTCGGCTATCCGGTGATGCTCAAGGCCAGCTGGGGCGGCGGCGGTCGCGGCATGCGCGCGATCCAGGGCGAGGGCGAACTGGAAGGCGCACTGGCCGCGGCCCGGCGCGAGGCACTGGCCGCCTTCGGCAACGACGAGGTCTATTTCGAGAAGCTGGTGCAGCGCGCCCGCCACGTCGAGGTGCAGATCCTCGGCGACACGCACGGCAACGTGGTGCACCTTTTCGAGCGCGACTGCACCGTTCAGCGGCGCAACCAGAAGGTGGTCGAGCGCGCGCCGGCACCCTACCTCGATGAGGCGACACGCCAGGGTCTCTGCGACAGCGCACTGAAGCTGATGCGCGCCGTCGACTACACGCATGCCGGCACCGTCGAGTTCCTGATGGACGCCGACACCGGCAAGTTCTATTTCATCGAGGTCAATCCGCGCATCCAGGTCGAGCACACGGTGACCGAGCTCATCACGGGTATCGACATCGTCAAGGCGCAGATCCGCATCAGCCAGGGTGGTCGCATCGGCCTGCGCGAGGATGAAGCCGGCATCGACGTGACGCAACGCGCCACCGGCGTGCCGCCGCAGTCGGAGATCAAGCTCAACGGCCATGCGCTGCAATGCCGCATCACCACCGAGGACCCGGAGAACGGCTTCCTGCCCGACTACGGCCGCCTGAGCGCGTACCGCAGCGCGGCCGGCTTCGGCATCCGGCTCGATGCCGGCACGGCGTATGGCGGCGCGGTCATCACGCCCTACTACGACTCGCTGCTGGTCAAGGTGACGGCCTGGGCGCCGACCGCGAAGGAGACCATCCAGCGCATGGACCGCGCGCTGCGCGAGTTTCGCATCCGCGGCGTCGCGTCTAATCTGCAGTTCCTCGAGAACGTCATCAACCATCCGGACTTCGCCGCTGGCACGGTGACCACGCGCTTCATCGACACCACGCCGGCCTTGCTGGAGTTCACGAAGCGGCGTGACCGCGCAAGCCGGCTGCTCGGCTTCATCGGAGACGTCACGGTCAACGGCCATCCGGAGATGAAGGGGCGCAAGCTGCCCGAGCTGCCCTTCATCAAGCCGCTCCTTCCGAAGGTCGACCTGGCCAAGCCCATCCCGACCGGCTCGCGCGACCGGCTGCGCGCCCTTGGCGCCAAGGGCTTCGCGCAATGGATGCTGGAAAGCAAGCCCGTGCTGATGACCGACACCACCTTGCGCGACGCCCACCAGTCCCTCTTCGCCACGCGCATGCGCACCGCCGACATGCTCCCGATCGCGCCCTTCTACGCACGCGAGTTGCCGCAGTTGCTGTCGCTCGAATGCTGGGGCGGCGCGACTTTCGACGTGGCCATGCGCTTCCTCAAGGAAGACCCGTGGCAGCGCCTGGCCCAACTGCGCGAGCAGGTGCCCAACATCCTCTTCCAGATGCTGCTGCGCGGTGCCAACGGCGTCGGCTACACCAGCTATGCCGACAACGTGGTGCGCTTCTTCGTCAAGCAGGCGGCCGCCTCGGGCATCGACCTGTTCCGCGTGTTCGATGCGCTCAACTGGGTCGAGAACATGCGCGTGTCGATCGATGCGGTGCTGGAATCCGGCGCGCTGTGCGAGGGCGCGATCTGCTACAGCGGCGACCTGTTCGACCCATCGCGGCCCAAGTACAACCTGGCCTACTACACCGGCATCGCACGCGAGTTGCAGAAGGCCGGCGTGCACATCCTGGCGATCAAGGACATGGCCGGCGTGTGCCGACCGCGCGCCATCACGGCGCTGGTCAGGGCGCTGAAGGAGGAGACCGGCCTGCCGGTGCACTTCCACACGCACGACACCAGCGGCATCGCGTCAGCCTCGGTGCTGGCCGCAGTCGAAGCGGGTTGCGATGCGGTCGACGGCGCGCTCGATGCGATGAGCGGTCTCACCTCGCAGCCCAACCTGTCGAGCATGGCCGCCGCGCTGATGCACAGCGAGCGCGACCCGGGCCTGTCGCAGCATGCGCTGCATGCCGCGTCCACCTATTTCGAAGGCGTGCGCCGCTTCTACGCGCCCTTCGAGAGCGACATCCGCGCTGGCACCGCCGACGTGTATCGCCACGAGATGCCCGGCGGCCAGTACACCAACCTGCGCGAGCAGGCCCGCTCGCTCGGCCTGGAGCACCGCTGGACCGAGGTGTCGCAGGCCTACGCCGACGTGAACCGGCTGTTCGGCGACATCGTGAAGGTCACGCCCACGTCGAAGGTGGTCGGCGACATGGCGCTGATGATGGTCGCCAACGACCTCACGCCGGCCGACGTCGAGAACCCTTCGCACGAGATCTCGTTCCCGGAATCAGTGGTGTCGCTGTTCAAGGGCGAGCTGGGTTTTCCGCCGGACGGCTTTCCAGCGGCGTTGTCGCGCAAGGTGCTGAAGCTGGCCGATGGCGTCGCGCCGCCCGCGGCCTACCGTCCCGGTGACGCCTTGCCGCCGGTCGACCTGGAAGCTGCGCGCGCGCAGGCCGAAGCCGATGCCGGCATGCCGCTCGACGACTGCCAACTCGCCAGCGCGCTGATGTACCCGAAGGTGGCGCGCGACTTCCACCAGCACCTGAACACGCACAGCGACACCTCTGTGCTGCCGACGCCGACCTTCTTCTACGGCCTGCGCCTGCAGGACGAGGTGGCGCTGGAGATCGACCCCGGCAAGACGCTGCTGGTCAGTTTGCAGGGCATCCACGACGACGAGGCCGCGGGCGCTGTCAAGGTCCAGTTCGAACTCAACGGCCAGTCCCGCACCGTGCAGGTGGCCAAGGCCGGCGCCACGGCGGCGCTCAAGCGCGAGGTGGCGCAGCCGGGCAATCCGCGCCACGTCGGCGCGCCGATGCCGGGCGCCATCGTCACCGTGCCGGTGCAGGCAGGCCAGTCCATCCAGGCCGGCGCCACCTTGGTCTCATTGGAGGCGATGAAGATGGAAACGCACATCGTGGCCGAGCGCGACGGCGTGATCGAGCGCGTGCTGGTGAAGCCGGGGGATCGGGTGCAGGCGAAGGATCTGCTGCTGGAGTGGAGGGCCGATACGACTTCGCCGTCAAATCCATGACTGCGCGCGTTCGCCCTGCCTTCCCGCCTGCGGCGCTCCGACTTGTTCCTACTTGATTGCAAAGTCGCATGAGGCGGTAGGGTGGATCGAGCGACGTGGGAAAAGTCGTCCGTGCCCTGAGAAATTTCGCACAGAGGGGCGACTGGGCTCCCTTCGCGCGCCTCAATTGATAAGAAACGAACAGTCTTCCCCGCCGCCGACCGGCACCATCGGCGTTCTTTCATCTCCACAGAGGCCCGATGTCCCCCTCCGCCTGAAGCCAAATCACTTGCGCCAAGGAACGGATTCGACCCGGGCCACGACAACGCAAAATGACTTCACGCCCCTGGCTCGACTCCTACGGGAGCCTCCCGACCGGAATTGATCCGGACATCCACCCCTCGGTCACCGCACTGGTCGAGGCCGCGATGACGCGCTACGGCGGCAAGACCGCCTTCGTCAGCCACGGCCAGCGCTACAGCTACACCGAGATCGACGCGATCTCGCGCAACTTCTGCGCGTACCTGCAAAGCATGGGCGTGCGCAAGGGGGACCGCGTGGCCGTCATGCTGCCCAACATCGTGGCCTTTCCGATCGCCCTGCTGGGGCTCATGCGGGCCGGCGCGGTGCAAGTCAACCTGAATCCGCTCAGCACGCCGGACGAACTCCAGCATCAGCTCAAGGACTCGGGCAGCAAGTGCATCGTGCTCCTCACCGAGGCCTTGCCGATGCTGGCGGAAGTCATCGCCACCACGCCGGTGCGCCATGTGATCGTGGCCCATCGCCCTTCCATGGGCGACGCGCTCGGCTGGAAGCCCGGCACACCCGACCGCATCGAAGGCGCCGTCGGCTTCCCCGATGCGCTGCGCATCGGCTCGCTGCTGCCGCGGCAGCCCGTCGAACTGGACGGCGACGACCTGCTGTTCCTGCAATACGCCGGCGGCACCACCGGCCCGTCCAAGGGCGCGGCGCTGTCGCACCGCAACCTGGTCGCCAACACCGAGCAGCTCAAGGCCTTCCTGCCGCACGCCACGCGCGACTGCGAGGAGGTCGTGGTCACGGCGCTGCCGCTGTATCACATCTTCGGATGCACGGTGAACTTCATCAGCTACTTCTCGATCGGCGCGGAGAACTGGCTGGTGAGCAACGCGCACGACATGGACGCGCTGGTCGGCACGCTGAAGCTGGCACGGCCCACTGTCTTCGTCGGCGGCAACCCGTTGTATGTCGGGCTGTTGCAGCATCCCGGCCTGGCCGAGGTCGACTGGTCGCGCCTGCGCCTGTCCGGGGCGGGTGGTGCGTCGGTCGTCGCCGAGATGTCGGATCGCTGGCAGGCGATCACCGGCAGCTTCCTCCGCGAAGGCTACGGCATGGCGGAAACATCGCCCGCCCTGGCGATCAACCCGCCCTCCATCGAGGCGTTCAGCGGCCACGCGGGCCTGCCCCTGCCTTCCACCGACATCAAGCTGCTGGACGATGCGGGCGTGGAAGTGCCGGTCGGCGAATCGGGCGAGATCTGCGCGAAGGGCCCGCAAGTGATGCGCGGCTACTGGCAACAGCCTGCAGCCAACGCCGCGGCGTTCACCGAGGACGGTTACTTCCGCACCGGCGACATCGGCCAGTTCGACGAACGCGGCTTCCTCAAGGTCATCGGCCGCAAGGAAGACGTGGGCCGCCAATGGGTGCGCTGCGCGGCTGCGGTGCCCGCCTGATCCATCACCGCCTTCGCCTGACTATGTGACGGCGCCGCGCCGGTCGATCTTGCGGCTGAGCACGATCGAGGTCTGCGTCTGCTTCACGCCTTCAATCTGGCCGAGCTGGTCGAGCAACGCGTCGAGTTGTTCGGGCGTGCCGCAGCGCAACAGCACCATGTAGTCGAACTCGCCGCTGACGGCCCAGACTTCTTCGACCTCAGGAAGGCGATCGAGCGCGCGCATCACCGCGGATGCGCCCTTCGCATTGACGCTCAAGCCGCAGAAGGCGCGCACCACCGCCTGCTCCAGCCGGTGGCCGAGCCGCACGCCGTAGCCGGCGACGATGCCCTCGCGCTCCAGCCGCGCGATGCGCGCGACCACCGTGGTGCGGGCGATCTTCAGCTTGCGTGCAAGGTTGGCGGCCGGCTCGCGCGCATTGGCCTGGAGCAGCGCCAGCAGGTGATGGTCGAGGTCATCGAGTCGTGAATCCATGGGTGGGCTCTGAAGCATTGGCGTCCGATTGTGGCGTTGCCTGCATCGCTTCCACACCCACCGCCATCGACATGACGAAAGCGCTCGTCGAATCGACGAACCCACGCGCGCTTTCGACGTTCTGCACGCTGGCATCTGCCAGCACCCGTTTCCACAATTCTTCCATCGGGCACGGTGCCTGACACGACTTCGCAATCAAGCCGCATGAAGGAGAACGACATGACAACGAAGAAGCGCAACGACATCCACAAAGTCCTGGTGCTCGGCGCAGGCAAGGTCGGCGGCACGGTGGCCGACATGATTGCGCAGCACCACCGCCTGCCCGTGACGCTGGCCGATGTGAAGCCGGGCACGGGCCACGACAACGATGCGCTGGTGCGCCGCATCGCACTGGACGTGGAGAACGACGAAGCGCTGCGCGCGGAGCTTTCGGCGCATCAAGTGGTGATCAACTGCCTGCCCTTCTACCTCGCGCAGCGCGTGGCCACCGCGGCAGCGATATGCGGCGTCCACTACTTCGACCTGACCGAGGACGTCGCGGCCACCCGGGCGATCCGCGCCCTCTCGCCCGAGGCCACGTCCTTGCTGATGCCGCAGTGCGGACTGGCGCCCGGCGTGATCGGCATGCTCGGCGGCGAACTCGCACGCCACTTCGACGAGCTCTACGACCTGCGCCTGCGCGTCGGGGCGCTCACGCGCAATGCCACCAACAGCCTGCGCTACAACTTCACCTGGAGCATCGATGGCGTCATCAACGAGTACTGCAACCCGTGCGATGCCATCGTCAACGGCCAGCTCGTCTCGGTGCAGCCGATGGAAGGGCACGAGACCTTCACGCTCGATGCGGAAGCCTTCGAGGCCTTCAACACCTCGGGCGGCCTCGGCACGTTGTGCGAGACGCTCAAGGGCAAGGTGCGCAACCTCGACTACAAGACGATCCGCTATCCGGGCCACCGCGATGCGATGGACTTCCTGCTGCATGACCTGCGCCTGATCGAGCGGCGCGACCTGCTGCGGCAGGTGCTGGAGCATGCGGTGCCGCACAGTCGCGAGGACGTGGTGATCCTTTTCGCGTCGGCATCGGGTCTGCGCGAGGGGCGCTTCGAGCAGGAGACGCGTGTGTGCCGCGTCTTTGGTTCGGCATTGCGCGGCAAGGACCGGACTGCCATCGAGCTGACGACGGCTGCGGGCGTGGTGGGCGTGTTCGAGTTGCTGCTCCAGGGGAAGCTGCCGGCGAAGGGCTTCGTGGGGCAGGAGCAGGTGCCGCTCGCGCAGTTCCTGGCGACGAAGGTCGGGCACTATTACGCGGGGCTGGGCGGCAAGGGCGTGGGCGCATCACCTCTGAGCGCCGAGGTGCGGGCCGAACCTGCGCACGCCTGAACCGACGACAACGACACAGAACGCCAACGCCCACGCCCACGCCCACGCCCAACGCCCACGCCCACGCCCACGCCCAACGCCAACGCCAACGCCAACGCCAACGCATCGAGGAAAAGCAAATGAGTGAACTGTTGTCCGTATTGCAGCGCTGCGGCATTGCCGTCGGCGAGATCCAGGGCGGCGCACTGGCCGTGCGCTCGCCGGTCGACGGCGCCGAACTGGCCCGCCTGCGCGAGACCTCGCCAGACGAAGTGAACGGTTCGATCGCCAAGTCCGCGGCCGCCTTCCTCAAGTGGCGCATGGTGCCCGCACCGGTGCGCGGCGAGCTGGTGCGCCTGTGGGGCGAGGAACTGCGCGAGGCCAGGCGCGACATCGGCTGGATCGTCTCCATCGAGGCCGGCAAGATCATCGAGGAAGGCCTGGGCGAGGTGCAGGAAGGCGTCGACATCTGCGAGTTCGCGTTGGGCTTGTCACGCCAGTTGCATGGCAAGACCATCGTGTCCGAACGGCCGGGCCACCGGATCATGGAGCAGTACCATCCGCTCGGTCCGGTGGCGATCATCACGGCGTTCAACTTCCCGAGCGCGGTGTTCGCATGGAATGCCGCGCTGGCGCTGGTGTGCGGCGATCCGGTGATCTTCAAGCCGTCGGAGAAAGCGGTGCTGTCGGGGCTGGCGACCTTCAGGGCGCTGGAGCGCGCCATCGCCCGCTTCGGCGACAGGGCGCCGGACGGCCTGGCGCAGATCGTGATCGGCAGTGCGCCGCTGGCCGAAATGCTCGTCGAGAGCCCGTCGATTCCGCTGGTCTCGGCGACCGGCTCCACGCGCATGGGCCGCATCGTCGGGCCGAAGGTGGCCAGCCGCTTCGGCAAGCGGATCCTCGAACTGGGCGGCAACAACGCGATGGTCGTCACGCCCGCGGCCGACCTCGACATGGCGGTGCGCGCGATCCTTTTCAGCGCGGTGGGCACGGCCGGCCAGCGCTGCACTTCGTTGCGCCGGCTGATCGTGCATCGCTCGGTGAAGGCGGCGCTGCTGGCAAAGCTGCTGAAGGCGTATGCGGATTTGCGCATCGGCAATCCGCTGGTCGCAGGTACGCTGGTGGGTCCCCTGATCGACCAGCGGGCCTTCGATGCCCTGCAGCACGCGATCGCCACCGCGCAGCAGCAAGGCGGCAAGGTGCTCGCTGGCGGCCAGCGGATGCTGGCAGAGGAATTCCCGAACGCGTGGTATGTGCGCCCCGCCATCGTCGAGATGCCGGCGCAGACCGCGATCGTGCGCGAGGAAACCTTCGGGCCGCTGCTCTACGTGCTCGCCTATGACGCCTTCGACGAAGCCATCGCGATCCACAACGATGTGCCGCAAGGTCTCTCGTCGTGCATCTTCTCGAACGACCTGCGCGAGGTCGAGACCTTCCTCTCGGCGGCCGGCTCCGACTGCGGCATGGCCAACGTCAACATCGGCCCCAGCGGCGCGGAGATCGGCGGCGCCTTTGGCGGCGAGAAGGAGACCGGCGGCGACCGCGAGAGCGGCTCCGACGCATGGAAGCAGTACATGCGTCGCACCACCAACACCATCAACTTCTCGAAAGAGCTGCCGCTCGCGCAAGGCATCAATTTCTCATGAGAAGGCACGCATATTTCTGCTGCGAAATCTTCGCGCCTTCTCGCGCGCCTCGTGGGAGCCGCGTTCCCTGCAACGCAGAATGGCGCCCTCATGAAGAACACAGTGGCCATCCTGGGTGCCGGCATCGTCGGCGTCTCCTGCGCGCTCGAACTGCAGCGGCGTGGCTTTGACGTCACCCTCCTCGACCGCAGCGCGCCGGGCCGCGAGACCTCCTATGGCAATGCCGGCGTGCTCGCCCGCAGTTCGCTCGTTCCCTTCAACAACCCGGGGCTCTGGGCCTCATTGCCCAAGCTGCTGAAGAACACATCGGCCAGCTTTCGCTACGACCCGGCCTTCATCGCCAGCAACCTGCCCTGGGCGCTGGGCTTCCTGTCGCGGGCACGCACGAGCGCCTTCGAGGAGACCGCGACGGCGCTCGACGCGTTGATCCGCCTTTCGGGGCAGGCGCACCGGCGACTGCTGGCGGAGGCCGGTGTCGCACATCGCTTGCGGGAGACCGGCTGGGTGTTCCTCTACCGCTCGGAAGAGGCGTTCGCCGCGGGCCGCCTGTCCCGCGAGACGTACGACAGGTTCGGCGTCGCCACGCAGGCACTCGATGCACGCGAACTGGCGGCACTGGAGCCCAATCTGAAGCCGATCTTCCCGCGCGCGCTTTGGATCAAGGATGCGGCGTCGGTGGACAGCCCGGGCAAGGTGGTCGAGGCCTATGCGCGCCTGTTCGTCGCACGCGGCGGTCGCATCCGCCAGGCCCTCGTCGACAAGGTGGAGCGATCGCAAGCCGATGCCTGGCGCATCGTCGAGAAAGGGGGCGCAACGCATGAAGCCGCACGCGTGGTGCTCGCGCTCGGCCCGTGGACGCGCGAGTTCGCGAAGAAGACGCTGGGCCTGCACGTGCCGATGGCCTTCGAGCGCGGCTATCACATGCACTACGGTGCCGCGGGCGGCGCATCGCTGGGCCGGCCGATCTACGACACCGGCGGCGGCTATGTGCTGTCGCCGATGGCGCAGGGGCTGCGGCTGACTACCGGCGTGCAACTGACGGCACGCGATGCGCCGCGCAATCTGGTTCAACTGGAGCTGGCCGAACGTGCGGCAAGGGAGGCCTTTCCACTCGATCAGCGGCTGGAGGCGGATGCCTGGATGGGCAGCCGGCCGACCCTGCCGGACAGCCGGCCGATCATCGGCGAGTGCACGAGACATCCTGGCCTGTGGCTCGCGTTCGGCCACCAGCACATCGGCTTCAGCACCGGCCCGGGCACGGCGGCGCTGCTGGGCGCCATGATGGCCGGCGCGCCTTGCGACTTCGATCCGGCGCCATTTCGCGCATCGCGCTTCCATTTGTGAACTTTGGTTCTCGAATGTCGCCAAATGGTCAGCATTCACATCGAAAAGAGCGGGATATTGCGTATCAACCTGCGCACGGAAGGCTCTTCGATCGGTACACAATCGGCCCCGCGACACTGTCACACCCAAGCGAGCCGGAACGTCCCACGCATCCCATGACGATCGTCTACGAGTCCGCCCGAGATACGCACCACTACCAGGAGCGGTTCCAGCTGGCCTGCGTCGCGCCCGCGCCTTTCGTACGGCCGGGTGAACGGGGCCTGTTCGTGCGCCGCCCGCGCGGCGACCGCGGCGGTGCGTCGCCGGATTCGCGCTACGAGGCGGCGCTGGGCCGGTGGGGACTGATCCCGCTCTTCTCCAGCACGCCCGACTACCCCGCCACCTTCGAGGCACGCGGCGAAACAGCGGCCGGCGAGCGCGATTTCCTGCAACCCTGGAAGCGCGGCCATCGCTGCATCGTGCTCGCCGATGCGCTCTATCGCCGCGGCGAGAACGACCACCGCATGGTGCGCGTCACGCGCGCCGACGGCCAACCGCTCGCCCTGGCCGGGCTCTGGAACGGCTGGCGCGCGCCCGACGGCCAATGCGTGGAGAGCTTTGCGCTGCTCACGCTGCCTTCGGAGGAACTTCCGGGCGAACGCCGGGCCGTGTTCCTGCGCGAAGGCTGGCTCGACGACTGGCTGCACTGCCCGGTGGAAGAGGCGGCCGCATGCCTGCGGCCCTACGACCTTGGCAAGCTGCTGCGCACGCCCGTGGACAGCGGTCCACCGCGCGACGCGCCATAGCCACTCCTCGGATGGCATGCGCGTTGCCGATTCGGGGAGCAGTACGCGCTGCAACGAAAATGGCGCGTTCAACGAATCCGACCCCATGACCGAAGAAACCACCCAGGCTCCCAAGCCACCGCTGCCCGACCACCTCTCCATCGACCCGCGCAGCCCGCACCATGTGGCCGCCGTGTTCGAGCACGACATCGGCGTGCGCTTCAACGACAAGGACCGGCTCGATGTCGAGGAATACTGCGTCAGCGAAGGCTGGATCAAGGTCCCCGCCGGCCGCGCACTCGACCGCAAGGGCAAGCCGCTGCTGATCAAGTTGAAGGGGCGGGTGGAGGTTTATTACAAGTAGGTTCGCGCGGGGCGGTTCCTATGCCGTGCCCCTGCAACGCGGGTATGTCGAGCATCCCCAGAAATCATTCCCGGCGTTGGCGCCCTTCTTCGCGGTCCTGCGCAGCATCGGCTGGCTGCATCTCGGGCACGCGGGGGCTTGCATCGGGGCAGCCTGCGTCGCAACGGGCTGAGCCTGAATCGGGGCAGCCTGCGTCGCGACAGCTTGAATCGGTGCGGGTTGTGGACGCGGCTTGACCTGCGGTGGCGCCACTGGCGCCGAGGCCAACGGCCCGGACGCCTTGGCTTGACGCAGCATCTGCTGCAGTCTGGGTCCATCGATCAGTTGGATATTGCGCCCCTTGGCGAATTCCTCCGCTTCTGCCGTGAACCGCCCAGAGGTCACGACGAATCCGCCTGAGGCGCCGCTGGCGGCCATCACGCCATAGAGTTCGCGCACGACAGGCACCGACACCTTGAAAGCACGCCATTGCTTGCATTGCACGAGGTACTTCTCGCCATCCTTGCGCAGGGTCAGGTCGATGCCGCCGTCAGGGCCGGGGCCGTCGTTCTCCAGCACGCTGTAACCCTGCAAGCGAAAGACTTCCCCCACGAGCATTTCGAACTCGCGCCAGCTCATGTCATCCAGGCTGTCTGCTGCCTCGGACCGCGTGACGTTTTCGACGAGCGCGCGGCGGGCATGGCGGCGCCATGCGGAAGCCGCAGCGCCAATCACGCACAGCGTTGGAATCAGGTACTGCCCGATGTTCGCGAACATGGGCCAGAGGGCGCCGACCATGGCGCCGGCCATGTCCCCGGGCTTTGTCACTGCCAACGTGGTTGGCGTTGCCGCGCCATGCAGCAGGACATAACAGACCACCGCAACAGCCAGCCCGACGTACCAAGGCAAGAGCGCGATGAAGTCGATGAAGTCTCCAGCGGTGCTGGATTTCTTGCGACGGGGCATGGAAAGTGGAGCGGTTGAAGTTGTCGCTGACTGTACCCGGCTGACCCCTACGCCCCGCAGCCGGCTCGGTGGACGTATTGCCCTACGGGGAAGGGACGCGCCAGTCGATCACCCCAAAGCCCGGCATGCGGTGCGGTGTGGTCGACCCTTCTGCGCCGCCGAGCAGCGCAGCGTTTCGCGGACAAGGGCTTGCAGCTGTCTGAGCCGAAGGCGAGTTCTGCAAGACCCCGCGAAACGTGAGCAGCGCAGGGCAGCCCCGCAGGGGCCGGCGGAGCAGGGTCGACCACACCGCACCGCATGCCGGGCGTGCCTCAAGAGCCCCCAGAGCCGGGCTGCGCCCAGCCGGCCCCCCGCGGGGGATTGAGTCGAGATGGCAAAGCCACATCGACTCAAGCGCGAGAGCAGTCCGCCACGGCCTTCAGTGAATCAAGGCGCCGCATCCCTCAACACCCCCACCTGCTCCGCATACCCGCTCTCGATGCGCTGCAGCCGCGCCTGCTTCGCCGCCTCGTTCACCCACTGCGCCGTCAGCGCGGTCTGCCTCGCCAATTGGTAGGCCAGCCGGGCCGCCGGCAGCAGCGACGCGTTGTCCGCCGCCACGAAGCCGGCCAGGTCGTGCAGTGACTTCAGCGTGATGCGCTCGCTGTCGCCCGCCTGCCCCTTGCTCCGGCCGTAGTTGACGAGGAAGGCCTGGACCTTGCGCTGGAATTCCGGCGGGTAGGCGCGCCGCACCACGATCTGCGCGTGCGGGATCAGGTCGGACTGCCACACGGCCTGCAGGCGCTGCGCCTCGGCCGGGAACTGCTGGGTGAATCGCTCGAAGTCGGCGGTGTTGTTGGTCGCGACGTCGGCCTCGCCGTTGGCGACCGCGAGTGCGGTGGCCTGGTGCGTGCCGATCAGTTCGCTGCGGAAACGCGTCTCCATCGCGATCTGGTGGGGCAGGAACAACTGCAGTTGCGGCACGATGAAGCCCGACACCGACCGGCTCTCGCCGCGCGCCAGCCGCCAGCGCCCGGGGTTGTCGAGGATCTCCTTCAGCGTGGTCGGCGCACCGGTCTTGCGCGTCAGCAGCGTGGCGCGGTAGCCCGGCAGGCCGTCGTGGCGCGTGACCTGCGCGACGACCACCATGCGCCGCTGGGTGACGGTGTCCAGCGCCATCTTGCCGGACAGGAAGGCCATGTCGACCTCGTCGCGCTCGATGGCGCGCTCCAGCGCTTCATACGAGCTGACCGAGAGCACCGCCACCGGCCGCCCCAGCACGCGGCTCATGTCTGCCAGCAACGGTTCCCAGTCATTGCGCGACTCGAAAGCGCCGCCGAGGGGCAGAATGCCGAACCGCACCGCCGCCGTCGGGTTGCTGTTGCCCTGTGCCGACGCAGGCCGCGCCGCCACGAACAACCCGAGGCAGAGGAGCAAGGCATGGACGACGAGGACACGCATCCAATCGACCCGACGATGCGCGGCAGCCGGGCCGATGGGGCGAACGAATGAAAGCTGCATCTATCTTCGGGTCGGGTCCGGTAGTCAAATGTGAAGCACGGGGACCACAATTAAATACCAACTTGTGACGTTTTTGACTACTTGACACCCAACGCTGTGACACCTGACGCCGCGGCTCCCACCCCTTCGCCGGCCCTCCCGGCCCGTGCGCTGCGATCGCTCACTCAGTTCTCGCTGGCGCAGCAACTGGTGCTGCTCGCCCTGCTGCCGGCCATCGTGGCCACGCTGGGCGCCATCGCGGTGCTGACCCGGCAGCACCTGGGCAGTGTCACACACCTGATGCAGGCCAACGGCCAGACCGTGGCGCTGCAGGTGGCCGCCATGGCACAGACGCCGCTGGCGCGCATGGACCGGCGTGCGCTGCTGCGTGCCGCGCAGTCGGGCAGCACGCAGCCGCAGGTGCAGCGCGTGCAGATCTGGACCAGCGACGGCGAGATCGTGGCCGACGCGGAGAGCCCCGCGCCCGGCAAGGCGGAAGGGCTGCAGGTGGTGGCCGCAGTCGTCAGCGACGAAGGTAGCCCGATCGGCAAGGTGATGGTGGAGATCAGCCTCGACGCGGTGCAGAAGGCCAAGAACAACGTCTGGCTCAACGTGGCCGGGGTGCTGGCGGCCAGCCTGATCGGCGTGGGTCTGGCGGCCTGGTGGGCGGCGCGGCGCATCAGCGCGCCGATCCGCGAGTTGGGCGAAGCGGTGGACCGCCTGGGCGCCGGCAAGGAAGCCAGCGTGCAGGTCACCGGCACCACCGAGGTGCGCCGGCTGCAGCACGGCTTCAACCAGGCCGCGCGCGCCCTCGGCGAAAGCCAGCGCCTGCTGCAGAGCCGCATCGCCCAGGCCACGGCCGAGCTGGAAAGCAAGAACGAGCAACTCGAGGTCGCGAGCCAGGCCAAGACCCGGCTGCTGGCCGCCGCCAGCCATGACCTGCGCCAGCCCCTGCATGCGCTGACCCTGTTTTCCGATGGCCTCTCCAACGGCGAGACCGACCCGCTGAAGCTGCAGCGCATCGGCCACATCCGCGAGTGCGTGGACTCGCTGGACCGGCTGTTCTCGGAGTTGCTG
Source organism: Variovorax rhizosphaerae (assembly GCF_037889975.1). NCBI lineage: Bacteria > Pseudomonadati > Pseudomonadota > Betaproteobacteria > Burkholderiales > Comamonadaceae > Variovorax > Variovorax rhizosphaerae. The sequence continues at coordinate 166,368 of NZ_JBBKZT010000010.1, forward strand.
AACCTGTCGCAACTCGATGCCGGCGTGCTGCAGCCGCAATGGATCGACTTTCCGCTGGACCGCCTGTTCGACGAGATCAGCCGCAACTTCCGCGCCGTGGCCGAGCAGCAGAACCTGCGCCTGGTGGTGCGCAAGACCGACCTCTGGGTGCGCTGCGACTATGTGATGCTGTCGCGCATCCTCAACAACCTGGTGTCGAACTCGCTGCGCCACACCCATGAAGGCGGCGTGCTGATCGGGGCGCGGCGGCGCGGCAAGGGGGTGCGCATCGACGTGTGCGACACCGGCATCGGCATTGCGCAGCAACACCAGAAGCGGGTGTTCGAGGAGTTCTTCCAGATCGGTCCGGCGCGCAGCACCGGCGCGCGCGGCATGGGCCTGGGCCTGTCCACCGTGCAGCGGCTGGCGAGCCTGCTCAACACGCGGGTCGAGCTCAGCTCGGTGCCCAGGCGGGGCACCGTCGTGCGCGTGATGATCCGCTCCGCCATTCCCGCCGATTCGGCGCCGGTGCTGCAAAGCGGCAGTGCCGGCCCCGAAGGCGAAGCCAGCCTGGTCGGCGTGCGGGTGCTGGTGATCGACGACGAACGCACCATCCTCGAAGGCCTGCAGGTGGTGCTGACGAACTGGGGCGCCGACGTGATGGCGGCGCAAAGCCGCGAGGAAGCGCTGGCGCTGGCGGACCAATGGGACCGCCCGCCGGACGCGGTGGTGAGCGACCTGCTGCTGCGCGAAGGCGACAACGGGCTCGACGTCCTGGCCGCGCTGGAACGGCATCCGCGCGGCATCGGCGCGGCCACGGCGCGCCTGCTGGTGACCGGCGAGACCAAGCCGGACCGCCTGCGCGAAGTGGCCAGCGCGGGCGTCGCGGTGCTCTACAAGCCGGTGTCGCCGCGGGTGCTGCGGCAGGCCATCGCGGCGCAACTCGCCGCCTTGGCCACCACGGCCGAGCACTAAGGCGCGCTGGCCGCGCAACACGGGTTTTCACCCGCTCATCCATTCGGCATAGGCCCATCGGCTGACTTGTCGCGATGCCGCCGGAGCATCCTCAAGCAGGGGCTTGCAGACATAACTCGTCTGCCTTATCGCGCAACGGCCGTGCGCTCCTTACATTGGATCAGTTACCCCCTGCCATGCTGTTCATGTTCCCTACGTCTCTTGTCGCACCCAGTCGCAAGGTATGGCTCGTGCCATTCCTGGCGCTGGCCTTGCTGCTGGCGATCCCGGCACGAGCGATGGGGATCACGGTGATCCAGGCCGATGACCTGCCTGCGCATGTCGAGTTCGTGCGGCAATTGAAGGATTCACAAGACCCGAGCGGAAATTTCATGCTGGTGCGCGTGGGTCCGCGGGGCACCGGGCCTGCCGCCAATGCGAACGCCGACGTGACGGGTGTCGAGGATGATCGTGTCGCCGGCGTGCGCACCCGCGGTGGACGGGCCACCGGCTACGGCAGCGGCGCCCTCCCGGCCTCGATCACCATCGCGGTCGGTATCGACGCCGCCCGGGCCGCGCTGGATCGGCCCGGCACCGAGCCGCTGCTGCTCGCGATGCTGAGCCGCCTCGACTACGAACGCCTCAAGGGCAACGCCGGGCTGCGCCGGGTCGATCGCCGGGTCGGCGTGCTGCTGCGCGATCCGGCCATGGCCGACGCGGTCGAGCTGGTGGACGCGGTATTGCCGCACAAGCGCCGGCTCGGCATGGTCGTCACCGATGAATCGGAACCGCTGCTGCAGGAGGTGCGCCGCGCCGCGCCGGGCTGGGACTTGCAGGTCGAATACGCGCCCGATCCGCGCTCGCTCGCCCGCGCGCTCAGGTCGCTGCTGCCCAGGAGCGATGCGCTGCTGGTGTTGCCCGACCTGATCGGCGACGACCAGGCCGCCACGCTGGCGGTGCTGCGCGCCGCCGCGACCGCGGGCGTGCCGGTGTTCGGCGCGAACGACGGGCTGGTGCGCTCCGGCGGCCTGGCCGCGGCCGTATCCACCCCCGCCTTGCTCGCCCGGCAGGCGCGCGTGCTGGGCCGCAAGGTGATGGCCGGAGGCGGCAGCGGCGGCGCGCTGGTCGAGACGGCCACGCCGGCGACGGTGCGGGTCAACGTCACCGTCGCGCGGGCGCTGGGCCTGCGCCTGCCGGACGAGCGCGAGCTGACGGAACGCGTCACGGCGGTGCGATGAAGGCCCGCAGCAACGGCCAGACCGTCCGCAACGGGGTGCGCAGCACCGAATCCGCCTCGGTGCAACCACAGCGCACGCCGCTGGTGGTACGCGGCAACCTGCAGCACGACCTGCTGCGGCTGGGCCTGGTGCCCTGCGCCGTGGCGGCGCTGGCGCTCACCACCTGGTTCACGCAGAGCCGGCTCAGCGCGCTGGACGCGTCCTTCAATGCGGAGGGGCAGGCCGTGGCGCTGCAGGTGGCCGCGATGTCGGACCTGAGCCTGTACGCGGGCGACTTGCCGGCGCTGCAGAACGTCGCCAATGCCGCGCTGCGCGGCGGGCAGGTCACGCGCATCGAGATCAGCAACAGCGCCGGCGTCTACGTCAACGCCGGGCGCAACACGGCGCCGGTGGACCGGCTGCGGGTGTACACCGCGCCCGTCACCCTGCGCGAAGCCTCGCGCGCCACGGCTTTTTCGCCCGAGGGAACGAGCACGGCCGGGCAGGCCCCCATCGGACTGGTGCAGGCCTTCCGGGACACCACGACCTACACGCGCCAGCGCACCGTCTGGCTCATGATGGGCATCGGCATCGCGTTGCTCACGCTGCTGCTGGCCTGGGCTGCGGTGCGCCACATGGCGCGCACCGTGACACGCCCCTTGCGCCGCATCTCGCGCACCGTGGCGCAACTGGAAGCGGGGCAGTTCGACGCGCGCTGCGAAGTCGTCGGCAGCAAGGAATCGCCCAAGCGCGGTCATGAACTGGCCTGGCTGGCGCACGACATCAACCGCCTGGCCGAACGATTGCAGCGCAACCAGCAGATCAGCGAGGAGCGCGTGCGCGAGGCCACCTCGGTGGCACTGGAACGCATGGCCGAGGCCGAGCAGGCCGCGCTGTCGCGCGCCCGCTTCCTGGCCGCCGCCAGCCACGACCTGCGCCAGCCGCTGCATGCCATGGGCCTGTTCATCGACGGCCTGGTGCCCACGGCCACCGCCGCACAACGCCCGGCGGTGCAACGTCTGCAGGAAAGCACCGGCTTCATGGGCGTGCTGCTGGACGACCTGCTGGAGATCTCGCGGCTCGACGCGCAGGTGCTGACGCCGAGCATGACCACCGTGCCGCTGGCGGGCCTGTTCGACCAGCTGGCGGCACAGCATGCCGCGCAGGCGGCCGAGGCCAATGTGCGGCTGATCTGGAAGCCACATGGCCTGGCCGTGCGCAGCGACCCCGCTTTGCTGCAGCGCGTGCTGGGCAACCTGGTGTCGAACGCGATCCGGCATGCGCCGGAGCGGACCGTGATGGTGGTCGCGCGACGCCGCGGCGAAGACGTCGGCATCGAGGTGCGCGACAACGGCGTGGGCATCGCGCCGATCCACCAGGCGCGCATCTTCGAGGAGTTCTACCAGGTGGCCAACATCGAGCGCGACCGGCGCCAGGGCTTCGGGCTGGGGCTGGCGATCTGCGCGCGCATCGCGGCACTGCTGGGCACCCGCATCGCGCTGCGCTCCGCCCTGCAGGCGGGCAGCACCTTCTCGCTGAAACTGCCGCGTGCCGAGGGCGTGCCCGCGTCGGTGCGGGCGCCCGAGGCCAAGCCGCTGACGCAACTCGCCGGCCTGCGCTGCCTGGTGCTGGACGACGACCCGGTGATCCTGGACGGCAGCCGCACGCTGCTGTCGCAATGGGGCTGCCGCGTCGACTGCGCGGCCACCGCAGCCGAGGCGCATGCCTTGCTGGCCAACCCGGAGAACGCCTTCGATGCCATCCTGTGCGACCTGCAACTGGCCGGCAACGACGACGGCTTGACCGTGATCCGCAACGCCCGCACGCTGCAGCCCGACGCCCTGGCCGTGCTGATCTCCGGCGCGACCGGACCGGACGTGCTGCAGCGCCTGCGGCAGGAAGGCGTGCTGCTGCTGACCAAGCCGGTGGCGCCGGCGAAGCTGCGGGCCTTGCTGTCCACGCGGCGGGTGGCGGTGTCGGCCTGACCATGCGCGACCCCGGAGCACTGCGAGACATCCGTCCCTTCATCGCCACGCCCAACTACGGCGGCATGCTCAGCTCGATCTACGTGCGCAGCCTGCTGGGGTTGGTGAATCTGGCGTGGACGCACGGCTTCTCGATGCAGACGCGCTTTCTGGATGGGGACAGCCTGGTCACGCGGGCGCGCAACCGGCTGGTGGCCGAGTTCATGGCCGACCCGCGCTGGACGCACCTGTTCTGGATCGATGCCGACATCGGCTTCGAGCCCGAGGCCGCGTTGCGCCTGCTGCTCGCCGGGCGGGAGGTCGCGGCCGGCATCTATCCCTTCAAGACCGATGGCTGGCCTGCCGAAGGGCTGCGCTCGCCGATGCCGGTGGGCAGCACGCGCGCCGACTTCGAAGCCCGGCACGCGCAGTTTCCGTTCAATGCATTGCGAGAGGCGCGCACGGTCGATGCGGACGGGTTCGTCGAAGTGCTGGATGCGCCCACAGGCTTCATGCTGATCGAGCGCTCCGTCTTCACGCGGCTGGCCGAGGCCATGCCGGAACTGCGCTACACGCCCGACAGCTCGCTGGACACGCGCGCCGCCGATTGGCCGCACTACCGCTTCTTCGACGTGTTGGCGGAGCCCGGCAATGGGCGCTACCTGACCGAGGACTATGCGTTCTGCCGGCGCTGGCAGTCCATCGGCGGCCGCGTGTTCGCGGATGCGCAATCGCGGCTGGAGCACCAGGGGCTGCGGACTTATACGGGGGACTTGCAGCGGGCGTTGGCGGTGCGGGCGGGGCGGCCATAGCGTTCGAGCTGGAAGTTCGTCCAGTTAGATTTGATTTGCCTGTTGCCAAGGCGGGTAGAGCCCAACTGATGCACTTGCAAGACGGGCAGCGAGGCTACCCGTATCAACACTTCCAGGAAATGGGGCTGGCCTGCCGATTTGATGTCGCTTTCATAAACAATGCCGCGAGCAACGACGCGACGGCCAGGAAGCCGGCAACGCGCCGGCGCTGTGACAGACCGCTAGAAATCCGCACACCCATTGCGCCGATCCGTATTGACGCAATTCAACAGGTTCGGCCGCGAGCGCACGCGTGACCATTCGCGGGCGAGCACGTCGCCGCTCTGTCCCGCGCGGTCGCCGTCGAGCGCGCCCGTGGCCAGGCAGATCGGCGCCTGGCCGAGGTTGCGGTCGTAGACATAGGTGGTGGGCTCCTCGCGCAGCACGTCGGGCTTGGGCAGGCCCGAGAAGTCCGTGCGGGGGGGGCGGGGCGGTTCGACGATCGGCGGCCGGATGATCGGCGGCTCCGAGATCGGCGGCTCGACGACGGGCGGATCGATGATCGGCGGCGGCGGTGGTGGCGGCGGCGGTGGTGGCGGCGGTGGTGGGGGCGGCGGCGGGGGCGGCGGAGGAGGTGGCGGCGGCACCGGCGCCTGCGTCACCGTCAAGCGCCCGGGCGTGACACTGAACGCATAGCCCGCCGGCGACACAAAGTTGACGCCATCGATCGTGTAGACACCGGGCGGGCTGTTGCGGTCGGCCGTCGACGAGGGGTTGCCGCTGAATGCGGCATTCGTGTCGCCGAGGATCAGGCCGCTCACGCTGAAGACGAAGGGCGGGTTGTCGGTGCCTTCCACGCGTGACGCATCGGCGATGGCGACGCCGGCCGTCGGTTGCTGCGCGTAGATGAAGTGGTTGTCGGTGGGCGACACGCTCACCGCGCACAGGCCGAGGAAGGCGCAGCTGTAGTAGTTGGGCAGCGGTCCCGAGCCGGCCAGCCCGCCGCGCGTCTCGCCAACCCAGGTGTTCGCCCACACGCGCCACGGGGCGCCGGTGATGGTGAAGTTGCCCGGGTTCTGGAAGGTGGCCGCCGCGACCAGGTCGGCCGAGGTGGTGCTGCTCACGTTGCCGGCCAGCACCAGGTCGCCGGTCAGGGTGCGCACCAGCACCTGGTCGGCCGCCATCGAGGCGGTTGTGACGGGCTGCGGCAGGTTGCCCGCGGCATCGAATCCCGTGACCGAGACCGAGCCGATCGCGACGCTGTCGGCATCGAAGTACCTGAAGATGCCGGCCGCGCCGCCACCGACCGTGTCGGCGCTGACGTTGTTGGCCGGGTTGTCGAGCAGCACATTGCCGCCGGTCGACAGCGCCAGCAGCTTGCCCGCGGTGATCGGCGCGCCCGCGGCCTGCGTGATGTTGCCGCCGCTGATGAGGCCGATCTGCGTGCCCGACACCGGCGCATCCAACGTGATGTTGCCGCCGCCGCCGTTCTGCAGCGTGAGGTTGGCGATGTTCAGCGCGCCGACCACGTCGATGTTGCCGGCATGCGCATTGCTGCCGACCACGAGGGTCGGTGCCTGCATGCGGGTGAGTGTGTCGGCCGAGATGGCGAAGCCGGTGGCCGCCGTGCCGCCCAGCGTGATCGGGTTGGCGGTGCGATCGACCGGCGTGACCACCAACGCGTCCGCCGTGCCCGCCACATCGACGCCGCCTGGGCGCAGGTTCAGCACCGTGCCCGCGATGACGCTCGGTCCCTCATCGCGCGCGCCAACCGACAACGCATCGACGGTGCCGGCGTTCGCGGCGCGCAGCACCACGACGTTGTTGCCCGTCACGAGCGCACCGGGGTCGCCCGGGATCTCCTGTTCGGGCAGGGGCTCCGTTGCCGCCGTGAGCAGCACGCCGGCTGCGGTGCCTCGTGTTTCACCGGTGATGGCGATGTTGCCGGTGCCGGTGGAGGCGACCAGCGAGCGGGCGCCCAGCATCACGCCATTGTTGTTGTCGGCCGCAATACCGACCGGATTGGCCAGCCGCAGGCCATTCACCGTGATGTTGCCGTCCACGCTTTGCACGGTCGCCGTCGCGCCGGAGAACGCGCCGGCGTCGATCAGCACGCCATGCCCCGGCGTGGAAAAAGTGTTGGCGGCATAGCTGCCAACACCGGTGAGCGTGATCCCGCCGCTGGTCGTGGAGATGCCGGTGGGGGCCTGGTTGGTCGTCACCACGATGCCGGCACCGACCGTGCTGGTGCCGAGCACGTCGACGTTGCCGGTCGAGGCAGTGATGGTGGAGGCATTGATGAGCACAGCGCCCGAGGTCTGCAGGAAGGCGGTCGGGGTCCGGCTGTCACGCCCGGTCAGCGAGACGTTGCCACCCGGGTTGGCATCGATGCCGCCGGAGTAGGTATTGATGCCCCCTTCGTCGGTGCCCGTCACCGTGTTGCCGCCGCGCGAGTCGATGGTCGCACCGGCGATGCAGACGGCGCAGCCGCCGAAGTCCTGCTGGCCCAGCGCGCCCTTCATGCTGATGGTGCCGCCGTTGCTGTAGATCGCGGCGCCGTTGAAGATGCTGACCGCTCCGGCTGCGCCGGTGGCCGCGGCGGAGTTGTTGGCATCCGCATTGAGCGCGACGTTGAGCGGATCGGCGCCGTAGCCGGCGATGGTGCCCCCGAACATCGAGATGCCGCGGTTGGCATTGAGCGTGAACGTGCGCGGGCCCTTGTCGCCCGCGTAGACGATCTGCACGTTGTTCATCGTGATCGCCCCACCGGCCGCCGGACCGCCGGTGCCGGTGTTGATGGTCACGTTGCTGGTGACCAGTGCGCTGTTGATGTCGCCGTCCTGGATGACCGAATCGATCAGTGGCGTGAACACGTCGCCACCCAGGCCGCCGCCGCCTTCGCCGTGGTCGATGGTCACGTTGAAAGGGTCGATCAGCCACGTGCCCGCCTTGCCCGCCGGCGCCGAGGCGTCCACCGCAATCCCCTGGACGTTGAATGCACCGCCGGACGTTTCGATCTGGCCGCCGTTGCCCCCGTTGACCCCGCCCTTTGCCTCGAACACGCCAAAGGCCTTGATCGTGTTGTCGCCCTTGGCGGTGATGCTGCCGCCATCACCCGTGAGCCGGGAGGCACTGGCCACCATGACCGCGGTGTTATCGAGCTCCAGCACGCCGCTGCTCTCCGGGCCGGCAGCCCCGATCGCGTGGACGTTGATGGTGCCGGCCTTGCCTGCGCCGCTGCTGTCGAGCGCAACGACTTCATCACCGTCGCCGTTGCGGATCAGGATGTTGCGGCCCTCGACCACGATGCTGCCGCCCGGCTCGGTGGTGCTGGCCGTGCTCAGGAGCACGCCGATGTCTTGCTCGGTGAACCCTGCCACCAAGAGCGGCGGCCCGCCGAGCGGGGTGCAGCAGGCATCCATCCTCACGTTGCCGCCCTGGCCGTCGACCGTGAGCTTGCCGCCTGGCGTCGTCATCTGCCCGCCGTTGATGTCGACGGACCAGGCGTTGCCGAAGTTGGTCTGCACCACCGGCCCGTCTGCGTCGATGATCTGGAACTCCTGGCTGCCTGTGGTGCCCAGGATCTTGAGCGCCTTGCCGCTGCCTGCCGCGATGTTGGTATCGGTCAGGCGCACGCCGGTGCCGGCCCCGAAGGTTTGGCCCAGGTTCGCCGTGGTCGCGGTGACACCGCCGATGTCCGCGGCCGTCCCGTCGAGCGTCACATTGCCGCCGGTGGCAATCGGGGTCGCGCTGATCGTGATGCCGTTGCCGGCCGCCGTGGGACGCGCACTGTCCCCCGCAGCGTTGCGCGAACTGCCCAGGAGCGAGATGTCGCCCGTCGAGGCGCTGATTCCCGAGGGGATGGAGATGTTGGCGCCTTCACCGTCGAGCGTGGCGGCACCCACGAGGATGCCCGAAGCGCCGAGGCCGCCGCGTCCTTCCATCGCAATGTTGCCCGACCCGGCGGTCACGGTGCTGCCGCTGATGAAGACGCCCTCGAGACCAAAGCCGAGCGCCACATTGCCCAGCCCCACTGCAAACGATTGGCCTTCGCCGCGCATGTTGATGTTGCCGCCGGCATTGCAAGTGTCCTGGCCCATGCCGCATGTCGATACCGTGCTGCGGTTCAATTCGATGCCCGAGCCGTGGGCCTGCAGTGCAGGCTCCTCGCCCGAAACCGGGATCGCCGAGCCGATCGCGCGCCCCGTCCCCGGCTTGCTTTGCCCATAGAAGCTGATGTCACCGCCGTTGGTCTGGATGGTGGCGCCCATCACGGGATTGCCGCCTTCGTCGGTCGGCATGTTCGACGAGCCCAGTACGATGCCGCCGCGTTGCTCGCCGAATTGAGTGACTGCCGGTGGGGCATCGGATCCGGCGGAGTCGGAATTGAAATTGACATTGAGGGCGCCCGACTTCGACACGATGCTGGCGCCGTTATCCATGACGACATTGCGCTGCGAATTGACAGTGAGGGTGGCCGCGCCGCCCGCGTCCTTGAGCACCTGGCTGTTCTCCACGAAGATCACGCCCGCGCCCGGTGAATCGTCGTCGACGGCCGCCTTGCTTTCGAGGACCACGTTGGTCCCCTTGCCGAGCGTGTCGCCGATGGTCTTCGTGTCGACGGTGCTGCGTTGCTTGAAGCCGATGATGTCGTCGGGCGAGCGCACGCGCAGGTCGGTGTCGGCGCTCAGGGTCCAGCTTCCGTTGGCGCCGTTCGCGCCGCCACGGGCATTGATGCTGACGGCCGGATCCACGGTGACCGTATAGCCCTTGGTGGTGATGGTGCCGCCGCTGCTCTCCGCATCGGCCGCGCTGGCATCCAGTACTCCGCCGACCAGTACAGCGGCCCCTTGTCCGACGCCCTCCAGAACGATTTCGCCGTTGCGCAACTGCATCGATTGCGCGCGGATGGTTCCACTCTGGTTGACCACGGTCGGCGTCACCTGCGAGGGGCTCAGCGCAGCCAGCATCGTGACGCGGCCACCAGGCGCTTCCAGGATGCCGGTGTTGGTCGCCAGGGCCTTGGCCGTCGTGGAATCCGCCGCGACAGTGAAACGGGTCAGCCCGTCGCCCTGGAAATCGATGCTGACGCTGCTTCCCGCCAGCAGGCCAATGCTGCTGCCCTGCGCCACGCTGATCTGGCCTTCATTGCTGACTTCGGCGCCGACCAAGGCGATGGTGCCCGGGCCGGTGGTCTTGAAATCGACGGACTTGTTGATCACCGTGGCGCCCGCCACAGCGCCGCCCGAGAACGTGAAAAGCGTGTTCTTGCCGTTGATGATGTCGCCGTCGGCCACGTCCAGTGTCGACGCAACGAGGCCGCCGACGCTGATCTGCGAGCCGGCCGAGAAGGTCACGCCGTTCGGGTTCACCAGGAACACATGGCCATTGGCCGTGAGTGAGCCACTGATGTCGGATGCCTGCTTCCCGGTCACGCGGTTGAGCATCACGCTGTTGATGCCCGGTTGCTCGATCGTGACGCCGAAGTTCTTGGCGATGCTGAAGGTCTGCCATTCGGCGACGGCACGGTCCGACGTCCTGATCGTCATCGATGTCGCGCCCACGGGTGCCTGCGTCAGGGCAGCGTTGCAGGCAATACCCGCAAGAATGCAGACGCTGCCGTGTGGCACGGCCAGCCCGGTGGGCAGGCTCTGCGCATGAGCCGACACCATCCCGATGCATGCCATCGACAGTGCGAGCGGTCGCAGGTGCAAATTGTTCTTGCGTTGCTTCATGTCTGGCCTTCTTCCCTTTTCCTGGTCCGACCGCGGTCAGAAACTTTTTTGCGCCTGCACATAGAAGCGCGGGTCGCTTCTGCCGCCGTCGGTGGTGGCGCGCGGCGTGCCGTCGCGCCATGCGAGGGTGGCGTTGATCGAGAAGTTGCCGGGCCGTGACCACGACACGCCGAAGCCGGCGCCGCGCAGGCTGTGCCAGGTGCGGCCGTCGAAGAGGGTCGGGCCCTTGACCGTCTTGCCGCGCGCCGCGTCGTAGAACAGGAAGGGCGTGATCTCGTCGTTGTAGGACCAGCGCCATTCGGCCGTGCCGATCAGCCCCTGGTCGACCAGCACCTCGCCCGAGGGATAGGCCCGCACCGCGCGGGCGCCGCCGAGCGCCAGCTTCTCCGAGGCGTCCAGGTTCTTGCTGGCGAACTGGCCGCCCACGGAGATGTAGAACGAATGCCGCGGGATGATCGCCTGCAGCCGCGAGATCTGCGCCGTCAGCTTCGTGAAATTGCCCTCGGTGCGATGCCCGGCCTCCAGGCTGTCGTTGAGCTTGCTGGTCGGATCGCGCAGGCTCAGGTCGCCCATGTAGAGGTTGCCGGAGCTGGCCGTGTAGCCGCCGCCGAACAGTTCGTCGCGCCGCTCCCAGGTCCAGCCCAGCCCGAAGCCCTCGATGTGCTTGTGCGAGGTGACGTCCACGGCGCGGTACTCGTCGGTCAGGTCCTTGCGGTCCACCGACAGGCGCAGGAACAGGTTCTGCTGGCGCTGCCGGATCAGCGGATAGCTCAGCGAGAAGTCGTACACGTTGGCCACGCCATGCGCGTCCAGCGGCTCGAACTGCCCGCCGAGCTCGTAGTTCACCCGCGCGATGCCCAGGCCGGCACGCACGCCGCTGGTGCCGATCGGCGCCTCGTACGACAGCCGGCCGAACTGCAGCTCGTTGCTGTTGGACAGCAGCACGCGCGCATCCAGGTTGTCGCCGATGCCCAAGGGGCTGAGCCAGCGCACCGTGCCCCCGATGCGGTAGCGGCCCGACTCCTCGGTGCCGTGGTTGTCGGCCTCGGCCTGGAAGGCCCAGCGCCGCGCCGGCGTGACCTCCACCGTCAGGTCGCTGGTGCCGGGCGTGAGGCCTTCCTGCAGGCCCGAGCCCACGCGCGAGCCGGGCTGGTCCGACAGCAGCAGCATCGCGCGCTCGTAGCTTTGCGCATTGACGGCCTGGCCGGGCACCAGTCCCGCCAGGAAGCCGCGCACGCGCGCCTCGCTGATCGGCGCATCGGGGGCGACCAGCACGTCGACCGTGCCCAGCTTGCCTTCGATGACGCTGATCTCGACCACGCCTTCCCGCACCGTCTGCACCGGCACCACGGCGGTCGCCAGGAAGTAGCCGCGCGCGCGGTACAGGTCGGTGATGGTCTTGGCGAGCGCCTCCAGGTCGGCCAGCGCCACGTCGCGGCCGATGTAGGGCTGGGTGGCGGACTTGAGCTCATCGGCCGACAGCGCGTTCGCGCCGTTGAAGTGGATGTCGTTGAGGCGGAAGGTCGGCGCCGGGGCGGGGGTGCGCGGCAGGTTCTGCGGTATCGCCGCGCCAGCCGGGGGGCGCGCGGCCTGCGCGACCTGGGTGCTGTTGTTGCCGTTGTTGCCGTTGTTGCCGTTGTTGCCGCCGTTGCCGCTGCTGCCGCTGCTGTCGCTGTTTCCGCTGCTGCCGCTGTTGCCACAGCTCCCGCAGGGATCGCTGGTGGGCAGCAGTTCGGTGTTCGCCGTGCCCGCGGCCGCCACGGTGGTCGCCTCCTCGGCATGCACGCGTTGCGCCACGAACACCAGTGCGGCGCCGATGACCAGGCTGCAGGCCACGGCCACCTGCCGGCGCTTTGCGCGCAAGGGGAGCGAAGCAGGCGAAGCGGCGATCTTGTTGTTGTCCTGGACTTGCATGCTCAGCTTCCGACGGTCAGGCGCCAATTGCCGATGAGGTTGAACGGGGCCCAGAAGAAGGGGTGCGACATGCTGGGGTTCTTCAGCACGGCCAGCTGGCCGGCCTGCATCGCGTGCTGGATGTCGCGGCCCTTGGCCAGCTCGGCATACAGCGCGGTCATCAGCACCTCGGTCGCGTCATCGGACACCGACCACAGCGAGGAGATCAGGCTCGAGGTGCCGGCCGAGAGGAAGGAGCGCGTGAAGCCCAGCACCTCGTCGCCGGTGGCCACGCGGCCCAGGCCCGACTCGCAGGCCGACAGCGTGACCAGCGCGCTGCGCTGCAACGGCAGATCGAGGATCTCGTGCGCTTCCAGGAAGTTCTGCTTGCCGCCCTCGTTGGCCAGCAGGATGCGCGAGTACAGCGGGTCGATCTGGTCGGCCTCGGCATGCGCGGCGACGTGGATCAAGGGCGAGCGGCCGGCCGCCTCGCGGAACTGCGTCTTGGTGGCGGCCGAGCCCATGTAGACGTTGTTGCGGGGGAACGCGGCGGCGATCACCTTGACCTCGGCGGCGGCGCCCGGCAACTCGTGCTGGTCGTCGATGCGCGGATTGCCGAAAGCGGTGAGTTGCGCGTCGACGCGCGGCGGCGTGCTCTGCGCCAGTTGCACGGCGATGCTCATCGAGGGCGCCACCGACACCGGATGCGTCTCGATCACGTACTGGTTGTTGAGCCGCAGCGCCTGGAACGGCAGGTAGTGCAGCGGACCGTGCGGCACGAAGATCAGCCGCACGCCCGGCGGCAGGTTCAGCGGGGCCAGCAGCGCGGTGCCCAGCTTCTCGGCATTGACGACGGTGTTGCGGCGCGCGCGCAGCACCTGGTTGCGGAAGCCGTCCACCAGTTCGTTCAGTTCGTCGCGCGTGACGGCCACGCTGAAGGACTTGATTTCGTTCGGGCCGACCACCCACACCTGCAGCCGGTCGCGCAGCGAATGGAACTCGACCACGCGTTCATCGGGCTTGAGTGCGCGCTGCAGCGTGGGCAGGTCGGCGGTGGCGGTGGCCTCGTCGCTGACACGGGCCCGTCCGCGCACCGCGTCGAGCAGCGCCCGTGACCGGCTGCGCTCGCTGACCTCGAAGGCCGCCCGGGTGTCGCCGACATCACTGTAGATGTTCACGCCGCGCTCGAACACCTGCTGCAGGTCGGAGAACAGGCCCATCTTGAATTCCTCGCTGCGGAACTTGGAGCGCACGCCGTCGACGCTGGCGAGCGCCTTGCCCACGGCCACGGAGGCCGCCGCCTTGTCGCCGCGTGCCTGCTCGGCGCGCGCCACGCCGTCCCAGGCCCAGAGCTGGTAGTAGCCGGAGTCGGTGCCGACCGGGCGGGTGGTGAGCTGGCGGTACAGCGCCACGGCTTCGTCGGGCTTCTTCTCGGCCAGCAGCAGGCGCGCGCGGGTGCGCTCGACCTGGGCCGCGAGTTGCGGGTCCGCCGGCGGCGTGAGTTGGTCGAAGAGCTGCCGGGCACGGGCTGTGTCGCCGGATTCGATCAGCGCGTTGACCAGCGAGGATTGCACCAGCGGCGCATAGCGCTCGGAGCTGTTGGCCAGCGCGGTCTCGTAGCTGCCGACGGCGGCGGAATAGCTGCCGCGGCGCGTCTGCACGTCGCCGATCACCTTGTGGGCCGGGCCGACGACGAGCTTGGGGTCCCTGGATTCGTAGCGCAGGGATTCGCGCGCGAATTCCTCGGCCTTGTCGAGCTGGCCGGAGTAGCTGTAGACGATGGCCAGGTCGCGGTTGGCCATGGCCTGGAGGTCGGGGTTGTTGGTGGCCTGCGCCAGGTGCAGCGCCTTGCTGGCCGCGCGCACGCTCTGGCGGAACTCGCCCTTGTCGGCCAGCGCCACCGCCTGGCTGCAGTACTGGTAACCGGAGAGCTTGATGTTGTCGTTCGCGTAGAGCACGGCACCGTCGTTGCTCAGCGCAAGGATGGTGTCGGTGTCGGCGAGGCGGGCCTTCTCCTGCTGGGCGGCGATGGCCTCGGCGTCGCGCGCAGGTTGCTGGCGCGGGGTCTGGGCCGTGGCCCAGGGCATGCCGAGCAACGCGGTGGCCACCATGGGCGCGGCCCACCAGCAACGGCGCTGTGCACGCGGCGTGCGCCGCCGCAAGAGTCTAGAGAACCACGTCATTGGACCCCCGGCGCGATCTGCATCCGCGCAAGTTCAGGCGCCTCCGTCGCCGCAGAAGTGCGCGCCTCTCAGACCTTATGGGGAAAGTCTAGGAGGGGGTCGACGACCCGGCTATTCGCAAGAAGCCATACGGCATATGGCTTAATCAATCGGGAGGAAATCACGGGCGGCAGAGCGGGGAGGGGCTATGCCCTGCCCTCTACGCCGGCACTGCATCCACGTTCGCCCGGTCCCAATGGCGGTGCCTGGCAATCGCCGCAATGAAGGCCTGCGCCACCTCCTGCGCCGCCGTGTTGTCGCCGAGGTTGTTGACCGGCGTGGCGGCCACCACCACGCCTGCGGGCGCCGCTTCCGTGCCAGGCCCGATGCCCAGCGACGCGAGCAAGGCGACGCCCTCGCCCACCGTGCAGATCGCCTTGCAATGCTTGTACGCCTCCAGCACGAAGTGCACCGCATCGCCGTTGCGCGCCATCGCCTCGGCGCCTTCCTTGCCGGCCGGCACCAGCACCGCGTCGAACATCACCGACGGGCTGTTGATGAAGGTCGCATCGACGTCGATCTGCCGCTTCGATGCGCTGGTCACGCTGCCCAGGCGCGGCCCGACCA
The DNA here is from genome assembly GCF_037889975.1 of Variovorax rhizosphaerae. Lineage (NCBI taxonomy): Bacteria > Pseudomonadati > Pseudomonadota > Betaproteobacteria > Burkholderiales > Comamonadaceae > Variovorax > Variovorax rhizosphaerae. Next base: position 181,690 of record NZ_JBBKZT010000010.1, read on the forward strand.
CCTTGCATTGCGCGCCCGCATGCTCGATGGCTTCGCGGATCGGCTTCAGCGAAGCGGAGTCGATGCCATCGGCCACGAGGATCGCGACCTTTCGGGTGCGCACCGAGCCATCGCCCGTGCCGGCCATGCTGAGCGCGGGCGACTCCTCGACGGCCATGTGGATCTTGAAGTCGCGGAAACCCGCACGGCCCGCTGCGGCCTTGGCATCGGGCGCGCCGATGCCCAGCGGCTCGGCCACGCGGCGCGCGAGTTTCTCGTCGACGTGCGCCAGGTTGTCGACCATGCGCTGTCGGATGGCCGGCACTTCCAGCTTGGACAGTTCGAAGCGAAAGGCCGCGATGATGTGCTCCTTCTCAGGCGCGCTCTGGCTGTTGAAGAACAGGCGCGCCTGCGTGAAGTGATCGTCGAAGGAGGGGCTGCGGCGGCGCACCTTGGGCGGATCAATCTCCTCGGGGAAGGACTGGAAGCCCTTGCTGCCGCCGTCGACGCGGAACTCCTGGCCGCTGGCCAGCGAGTTGGGCTCATAGGCGACCTGGCCGCGCGCGATGGTCTGGCGGTGCATGCCGTCGCGCTGGAAGTTGTGGAAGGGACACACGCCCTTGTTGATCGGCAGCTCGTGGAAGTTGGCGCCGCCCAAGCGGGAGATCTGCGTGTCGGTGTACGAGAACAGGCGGCCCTGCAGCAATGGGTCGTTGGTGAAGTCGATGCCCGGCACGACGTGGCCCGGATGGAACGCGACCTGTTCGGTCTCGGCAAAGAAGTTGTCGGGATTGCGGTTGAGCACCAGCTTGCCGATCTTCTGCACCGGCACCAGTTCCTCGGGGATGAGCTTGGTCGGGTCGAGCAGGTCGAAGCCGAGCGTGTGTTCCTTTTCCTGCGGGATCATCTGCACACCCAGTTCCCATTCGGGGAAGTCGCCGTTCTCGATCGATTCCCACAGGTCGCGGCGATGGAAGTCCGCGTCCTTGCCGGCGATCTTCTGCGCCTCGTCCCAGGCCAGGCCGTGGATGCCGAGCTTGGGCTTCCAGTGGAACTTGACGAAGTGCGACTCGCCGCTCGCGTTGACGAAGCGGAAGGTGTGCACGCCGAAGCCTTCCATCATGCGCAGGCTGCGCGGAATGGCCCGATCGCTCATGGCCCACATCAGCATGTGGGTGGTTTCGGGCATGAGGGAAGCGAAGTCCCAGAAGGTGTCGTGCGCGCTGGCGGCCTGCGGCATGCCGTGGTGCGGCTCCATCTTCACCGAGTGGACCAGGTCGGGGAACTTCATCGCGTCCTGGATGAAGAACACGGGGATGTTGTTGCCGACCAGGTCGTAGTTGCCTTCGCGGGTGTAGAACTTGACGGCAAAGCCGCGCACGTCGCGCACCGTGTCGGCCGAACCGGCGCCACCGGCCACGGTCGAGAAGCGCACGAAGACGGGCGTTTTCTGCTGCGGGTCCTGCAGGAAGTCGGCGCAGGTGAACTGCGACATCGACTTGTAGACCTGGAAGTAGCCGTGTGCCGCGGAGCCACGCGCATGCACCGCACGCTCCGGGATGCGCTCATGGTCGAAGTGCGTGATCTTCTCGCGCAGGATGAAGTCTTCCAGCAGCGTAGGGCCGCGCACGCCCGCTCTCAGCGAGTTGTGGTTGTCGGGGATCTGCAGGCCCTGGTTGGTGGTGAGCTGCGGCACGGGATCGACCGTGTAGCCCGCCAACTGCTCCTGCTTTCCATTGGCCGCATCGGCGGCGGCGGAGGATGCCTTGGGGCGACGACCGCTGGCGGCCTTGTTTTGTGGCGTCATGAGAGACCTTCTTTTTTGGAGAGAAACAGCGTGCCCCAGGGCACGTGCGAAAGATGCGAATCAACCGGCTTCGGTGTCGGAATCCATGAGCAGGGCAACCCCGTTCACAAAGGCCGCGGCGCCGACAAGTGCGGCCAACAGGGCCACCGCCCACACCAGCGCGTCGTCGACCCATGCGCCACCCAAGCCACCCAGACCGTCCAGCCATACAGAAAGCTCCATGAAATGCTCCATTGGAAAGTTGAACAATCGATCAGGAAGGATTCGCACACCGCCGCAGCCGGCATGCCCTGCGAGCAAGCAGGGCAGCAATATTCACGGCGAGCAGGTCAAAAGTTCGTAGTGGCCCGGCGTCGCGCCCTGTCAGCACCCAAGGCCGAAGTGAGTAGGAGATGGCCGACGCACATGCGCGGTCGCCTACGCGAACTCGCGCCGAGAAGCTCCCACGCCATGCCCTCGGCGGACTACGATGGGTCGCATCTTCGGGGCCGGCATCAATCGTGCGTGCGTCCCTCCCACCCCACCAACAACCAGGGAAGCGCGTCATGCACATCCAGATCGGCTACGACATCGAGATCGGCGTCAGCGCCCCCACGGCATTGATCTACATGCTGCAGGTCCACCCCTCGCGCGAGGGCGACCTCGTGGGCCGCGAGAACATCACGCTCAGCCCGCCGCTGCGCACCGACCACTACCTGGACGCCTTCGACAACCACTGCGCCCGCGTGCAGGTGCCGCAGGGCGTCAACAGCGTGCGCTTGCGCAACCGGGCGGTGGTGTACGACACCGGTTGGGCCGATCCGGTCGACTACGGTGCGCAACAGTGCGCCGCAGCCGATCTTCCGGTGCCAACGCTCATGTACGTGCTGCCCAGCCGCTACTGCGAGGTCGACAGCGAACTGCTGCCCTTTGCCTGGAACCAGTTCGGCAACACGCCGCTGGGCTGGCACCGGGTGCAGGCGATCTGCGACTGGGTGCACAACCACCTGCAGTTCGACTACCAGCGCGCCCGCGCCACGCGCACCGCATTGGACGGCTACCGTGAAGGCTACGGCGTGTGCCGCGACTTCACGCACCTGGCCATCACCCTGTGCCGGTGCATGAACATCCCGGCGCGCTATGTGACGGGCTACCTCGGCGACATCGGCGTGCCGGCGGTGCCCTACCCGATGGATTTCAGCGCATGGTTCGAGGTGTGGCTGGGCGACCGCTGGCACACCTTCGATGCGCGCCACAACACGCCGCGCATCGGGCGCGTGGTGATCGCACGCGGACGCGACGCGGCGGACGTGCCGATCACGATGGTGTTCGGGGCAAACTCGTTGCAGCGCTTTGAAGTCACCACCGAGGAAGTGTTCCTGGAGATGGCGGCCTGAACGACGGCGACGGGCTCGGACAAACCTTCAGGTCAGTTTTCCATGACGCTGGCGCGTGACCCGTGTCGCATGAAACCAGGGCGATGCCTGTTCGTGGGCACCCGCGGAACCGGCTTTGCCGGGCCGCTGGGTGCGCCCCCTTGAGGGGGTGCGCCGCAGGCGCTGCGGGGGTGGGTCAAGCCGCGCGGCCGGTCGCGACGCCCGGCCAGAACTCGGGCGTGTCCCGGATGACCCACTGCCGACCGAGAGACTGCAGGTTGATCTGGGCCTGCGCCGGACCGAAGCGCGGCGGCGGCCCGCCGCGTCCGAAGTAGCGGATCTTGTCGCCGATGGTCGCGCCCGGCAGCGGCAGCGGGACCATGGTCTGGTGGAAATACTCGACCAGCGCGCGGCGCTGCACGTGGAAGTGCCAGTTCCCCCCGCCGCCGCGATAACCGAACACCGTGCCCTGCGTGCTCATCAGCCGCATCGCATCGACCGACAGGACGCCGACCTGCGCCGGCGCCTTGCCCGCGACTTGCAGCGCCGGCAGGCTCAGTTCGAAATTGGCTTCGTCCGCCGAGCCGGGCGTGATCATGTAATCCTGGGCTTCCAGCTTTCGGGAGGGGGTGAGCCCGGCCGCGGCGAGGATCCGCTTCGGCTTCGTGCCGTCGTTCGCGAAACGCCGGTCCATCTCTGCGTACTTCATGAGCCAGTCGAGCCGGCGCTTCTGGTCGGGCGTCAAGGCGCCAGCCGCACCCGCGTTGGTTCCGACGGCGTTCAGGTGGGTCACCGACGGGTTGGCCGCCGTGCCTTCGACGTAGATCGAGCACCCGTCCACCAGCGCAGTCAGGAAGAAGTCGTCGTTGGCCAGCGCCTGCTTGTTGGTCAGCGTGATCCGGTGGTGCTCGTCGTTGTTGTAGGGGAGGTAGTAGACCGGATTGCCCCCGCCGTGGCTGCTGCCGATGCTGATCTTGCACGGCGCGAGGCAGTTGGCCGAGACCACCCCGGCATTGGCTGTGGCGTCGGCGGCGACGTCGAAGTGCAGCAGGCGGAGCGACGAGTCGACCGTGGCGCGGCCCGTCGCGGCGTTGCCCTTCTCGTACGCCCTGGGCAGCGGCGCACCCAAAGGTGCGGGTGTGGGGTTCGCCTGGGAGCCCAATCTCGTCACCGGATAGCGTTGGAGGAAGGCCAGGGCGCCCAAGTTGTTGAAGGTTGCAAGAGATGTCACTGCCTCGCTCCTTGGATGAAAAAACCAGCTACAGCTTGCGGTCGCTCGTCACCGCGAAGTAGAACCACTCGGTGCCAGCGGTGGCCTCCGGGTTGGGGAACACGATGAAGCCGTCGCGATCGGCTTTCAGGACAGTGCCATCGGCGCGCATGCCAATGACCTCGCCGGCGGCCACCGGGTCGAAGGTGGCCCATTCGCGCGAAAACTGGTCTTCGTCGTCGAGGCGGTCGGTGACGCTGACCAGGCGCAGCAGCACCGGCGGCTCGCGTTCAGGCGCGGGCTCCGACACCATGCCCAGCAAGCGTAGGGCCGCGTGGATGGCCTGGTAGGCGACCTCGGGTGCGTTCGGGTCCTCATGCTGGCCGCATTCCAGCGTGACGCCGTAGCCGCCGCGACTGCGCATGTATTCGTTGGTGCCCCAGCCGTAGGCCAGTGCCGATTCGTCCAGCGGCTCGCCGGGGTTGCGCTGCTGCAGGCCGGCCGCATAGATGTCGAGCCAGCCCTCGACCACTCGCGTGGTCCCGAGTTGCAGCGCCAGCCGGCCTTCTTCCTGCGCACGCGAAAAGGGCTCCAGCGTGCCGTCGTTGTTGCGCGGGCCGATCATCGCGAAGGCATCACCGGCGCTCTGGAAGGAATGCAGGTCGAGCAGCACGTCGTTCTGGTCGAGCAGCGGGCACAGCACGTCGGTGAGGCGGGCTTCGTAGTCGGCGGGCTCCTCGCCCTCGGGCGTGGGCTGGAACAGGCGGTTGAGGTTGCGCTCGCCCTCGCGCCGCAGCAGCCGGCGTGCCAGCGGGTTGGCCACCGGCACCATCGTCAGCGTGCCCCGCAGCAATGTCACGCTGCCCTCGTCCAGCTCCGCGCGCAGGCGCTCGATGCCGACGGTGCCGCAGGTCTCGTCGCCATGCACGCCGCCCATCACCATGAAGCGCGGCCCGGGTTCGAGCGCGGCGAAGGCGTGGATGCGCAGGGTGTCGGGCTCGGGGGTGGGTTCTGGTTGGGGCGTTGGCATCGCAGGGCATCCTACAACCGAGCGCCCGCGGCTCCTACCCCCCACCGACGCGCCATGTGCGACACCCTTGGACAAACCCAGGAGCAAACGATGGCCACCACGAAACCCAAGGACAGAGAACGCGGCAAGACGCACGTCGAACAAGAGGGAGAAGCGGTGCCCAAGTTGCCGCACGAGCACGACCAGTCCTCCGACAGCCAGCAGAACCAGGACGGTTCGGCGCCGGAGATCGGTCGCCAGGCGCTGGAAGACATCGAGAGCGGCAAGGTGGACACCGACCGCGGGCCGGTCACGGACAAGGTCTACAACGAGAAGGTCAAGCGCTGACGGCCTGACAACCGTGCATGCAGGCGGGGCGGTGAGATGAATGCGAGTCCATCCACCGCAGTGGCCTCAGGGAAAACGCTCCCGCCCATCGATTGAAGATTTGGCCATCGCCGCATAGGCTCGCGGCGATGGAACGACTTCCCCCGCTGAATGGCATCAAGGCCTTCGAAGCCGCCGCGCGGCACCTGAGCATCACCCTCGCAGCAGACGAACTGAGCGTCACGCCGGGGGCGGTCAGCCGTCAGATCAAGTCGCTGGAGGAATCGCTCGGCATGAAGCTGCTGGTGCGCGGGCACCGGCAGATCTCGCTGACGCGCCAGGGCGGCGAGTACTTCAAGGCCGTGACCCAGGCCTTCGATGATCTCAAGGAGGCCACGCGCAAGCTGCAACGTCGCAGCCCGCGCAAGCAACTGAAGATCCGCGCTTACACCACCTTCGCGATGCGCTGGCTGATCCCGCGGCTGTCGGGATTCCAGACGGCCAACCCGGGCATCGAGGTGCTGCTGACCGCGTCGCTGGACGAGGTGGACTTCAAGAAGGAAGACATCGACGGGGCGATCCGGCTGGGCGACGGCCAGTGGCCCGGCGCGCACACGCACAGGCTGGTGGACAACATCCTGCTGCCGGTGGCCGGGCCTTCTTTGCTGAAGAGCGGGCCGAAGCTCAGGAAGCCGGCCGACCTGAAGGCCCACACGCTGCTGCACTCGATCGCGCGGCCCGACGACTGGGCGCATTGGCTGGATGCGCATGCGGCCCGCGCCGGCATCGATGCACGCTCGGGTATGACCTACCAGAGTTCGGCGATGTCGTACATGGCCGCGGCCGAGGGCCAGGGCGTGGCGATCGCGCAGCGCTTCTTGATCGAAGGCGATCTTCGCGAGGGCCGGCTGGTGGCGCCGTTCAAGCAGAGCGTGGACATGGGCGATTACACCTACTACCTGCTGACGCCTGCGCATCGGGAGGAAGGCAAGAACATGAAGCTGTTTCGCGAGTGGTTGATGGCGCAGCTGGAGGCTGGCGCGGGCCAAAACCACCCCAATCTGCGGTGAGGGAGTCTGCAGGACCGCGGCCACGCGGTCCCATTTCCCAGCCGAAAAAGCACTGTTGATCAACGTGCCGGCGCGGCACGGGCAGTGACACGGCCGGTCCACATTGTTGTGGATGGCAGTTGGTCCGCGCACGCTTACGGTAGCGCCATTCAGAGCAACACCGGAGACCGTCATGGAGACAGAGGAAGAGCGCAAGGCGCGCGAGAAGAGCGAAAAGGAATCGGTGGAGCGGGCCGTGCAGTTCAAGTACGCAAAGTGGGCGGTGGCGCTGGCGCTGGTACTGCTGTACGGGCGCCTGTGGCCATGTATTGCTTCGTCGGAGTTGACCGGGGCAACGCATGGGCATGGCGGCTGGTATTGCCCGAGCCTGTAGCGAGCGCGTCCTACGAGTGCCCTGCGGACGTTGTAAAGGCGCCGGTGGCAGCGCCGCGGGCGGCCACCCGTGCACCGCAGCGGGGGGCCCGCGCTGTTGCTGCCGCCGCAGTTCCCGCTGCTGCGCCGGTGGCAGCGCCGCCCGTTGCCAATCCGGGGTGCCGCACATTGACGACCGTCGAACGCAACTTCCTCGAGCAAGCCGAGAAATGGCTGGTCACCGTCGGCAACTTCCATCTCGAAGTGGCGCGCGACCTGTTCAAGTGGCAGTTCCTGGCGACGCTGTCAGGACTCGTGGCCGGCGCCTTGACCGCTGCGTCCCTGCTGGTCATCGCGCTGCAGGGGCTCCCGCAGGCGCAGCTGTGGATGAAGGCAGTGTTCGTGGTGTGCAGTGCCTCGGCGGCGTTCTGGGTCGCCACGCCGCAGGTCTACCGCTACTCGCAAAACCAGGTCGTTGCGCTCAAGGGCTACTCACTGGCCACAGGAACGCTATGGCAGTTGCGCGCGGTGCGCGCAGGCAGCCTCGATGGCGAAGGCAAGTGGCTGGACAGCGGGCGCTTCGTGAGCGGGTTGCCGGCGAAGCTGAGCGAGATCGGGGCGTTGTCGTTGAGCTTCGATGAAAGTAAGACGAGCATTCCGGAACTCAAGGTACCTGGTACGCGCAGCTAACGTGGTGCGCCCTCAAGGACCGGCGACATTTCAGGCCCCCACGAAGCGCGGCACGCGCCGTTGCGCGAACGCCTCCTTGCCTTCGCGGCGATCTGCGGAATCGCGCAACGTGCCCCAATAGAGCTCAGTCAGTTGCTGCGCATCCGCATCGCTGAGGTGCGCGGTGCTCCTGGCCAGCCGCTTGACGGCCTGCACCGCCAGCGGCGCGTTGCCAGCGATGCGCAAGGCCAGCGCCGTCGCGCGATCCACCAGTTCAGCCGGCGCGCACAGCTCCGACACCAGTCCCATCTGCTGCGCCTGCGCCGCGTCGATGCGTTCCCCGGTCAGTGCCATCTGCATCGCATGCGCGGCCGGCACCGCACGCATCAGGCGATGCACGCCCGACACGCCGGGTATCGAGCCGACCGCCGCCTCCGGCAAGCCGAAGCTCGCCGTCGTCGACGCGATTCGCATGTCGCATTGCAGGGCCAGTTCCAGCCCGCCGCCCAGGCAGTAGCCGTTGATGGCGGCGATCACCGGCTTGTGGAGCTGGAGTTCGGCCAGGTCCATCAGGCGAACATAGACGCCGAGCTGGGTCGCGATCTCCGTCGATGCGAACAGACCCTGCGCATAGCTCGCCTGCGTTGTGGGTGCGCCCTTCAGGTCGGCGCCGGCACAAAAGGCTTTCTCCCCCGCGCCGGTGATGACAAGCACGCGCACCGCGTCGTCGTCGCGCGCCTCGGCGATGCGCGCGCGCAGTTCGCGCAACGCATCGATGCTCAGCGCGTTGTGCGCTTGCGCTCTGTTCAGCGTGAGCCGTGCCACGCCGTCGTGCGTTTCGTAAAGGACGTTGCTCATTTCGATACCTCCGCGCTGCACGCTTCGGTGCGAGCGCCTTCGGGCGGCCGGGCGGCACTCATGGCCGCCTCACACGCTCGCCGACGACAGGCTGCGCCCGCCGCAGACATACAGCGTCTGTCCCGTGACATAGGAGGCCGCGGGGTCGAGGAAGAACTCGATCGCCAGCGCAATGTCGTCCGGCGTGCCGATGCGCTTGACCGGCACCGTGTTCTTCAGGTTCGTCTGCACCTCGTCGGTGAAGGTGCGAAACAGCGGCGTGTCGACGATCCCCGGCGCCACCGTATTCACCGTGACGCCCTTGGCCGCGAACTCGATCGCCAGGCTGCGCGTGAGGCTGACCACGCCACCCTTGGCCGCCGAATAATTGGCCTGCCCGAAGCCGCCCAGCCAGGCCCGCGACGAGATGTTGACGATGCGCCCGAAGCCGCGCTCCACCATGCCGCCGAGCACTGCGCGGCAGCAGAGGAATTGCGAGCGCAGGTTGGTGTTGACGACCAGGTCCCAGTCGTCGTCCGTCATCTTGAGGAAGCGCGTGTCGCGCACCGCCCCGGCGTTGTTGACGAGGAAGTCGACCTTGCCGAAGTTCGTTGCGACCGTCGCCACTGCGGCGTTGACCTCGGCAGAGTTCGTCAGGTCGACCTGCACGCCGATGACGTCGAGGCCGTCACCGCGCAGTTGCGCCACTGCGCCATCCAGCCCGGCTTGGTCGCGATCGAACAGCGCCACTTTCATGCCCTGTCGCGCAAGGCGTTCGGCGATGCCCAGGCCGATGCCGCGTGCAGCGCCGGTCACCACGGCCACATGATTTATGTCGAATCGGGCCATGTCACACCCCCAGCAAGTGAACGGAGGACGCCGCATGGTCCACACCCGCGATGCCGCCGCCGGTGCATTGGGCCAAGCCGACTTTCGCGCCCTCGACCTGCCGCGCGCCTGCACGGCCCTGCAGTTGCCAGACCAGCTCGACCATCTGCGCAACGCCGGTGGCGCCGAGTGGATGGCCCTTCGCGAGCAAGCCGCCGCTCGGGTTCACCGGCTGCCTGCCGCCCAACGCCGTCGCGCCCGAATGCAGCAACGACACTGCCTCGCCATGTGCTGCCAGACCCAGCGCCTCGTAGTACAGCAGCTCGGCGATCGTGAAGGCGTCATGCAGCTCGACCACGTCCACGTCCTTTGGCGAGAGACCGGCTTGCTCGTACGACACACGCGCGGCGCGTGCCGTGATCTCGGCATCGAGGATGTCGTCGCGCGCACTCTCGCGCAGGCCCGAGACGACGGCGGACGAGAGGACTTTCACCGGCTTGTTGGCATTGCCGCGCTTCGTGCTCAGCACGACAGCGGCCGAGCCATCGACCTGCGAAGGGCAGCACTGCAACAGGGTCAGCGGATCGGCGATCATTCGCGAGTTCAGCACCTCATCGAGCGTGGTCTCCCTGCGCTGCTGCGCATACTCGTTGAGCGCGCCGTGCTTGCGGTTCTTCACCGCCACCGCGGCCAGGTCGCGCGGAGTTGCGCCGCGTTCCGCGATGAAGCGCGTGCCGCGCATCGCGTAGACAGCAGGCAGCACCATGCCGGCCGTGGCATAGAGGTCCGTCATCGCATCATTGCGCTGCAGCGGAATGGTGCCGCCGCCGAGCGCGGTCAGCTGCTCGATGCCGAACACCAGCACCGTCTCGTACTGCTCGGCCAGCATCGCATGGCGCGCCAAGTGCACGGCGGTGGCGCCGCTCGCGCAGGCGTTCTCGACGTTGTAGACGGGGATGCCGTTAAAGCCCAGGTCACGCACGATCACCTGTCCCAGGATCATCCCGCCGAGCACGTTCGCGCAGTAGATGGCCTGGATGTCCTTCGGCTGCACGCCGGCGTCGTCCATGGCGCGCAGGATCGCGGCCTGCGCCAACTCCGGGGCCAGCGTGCCGGTGTGGCGGCCGAAGGGCGTCATCGCGGCGCCGGTGATGTAGACATCCTTGCTCATTGCGCGCTCCCTTCGATGCGGTCGAACACATAGCCGAAAGCCGCGTCCGGCACCGCGCGGTAGCGGTCGCCGATGGCAGGTCGTTGCGCGCCCTGGAGGCGTCCGAAGATCCGCACCGGACCGGGCAGGTCGACATAGCCCAGTGCGAAGGGCGGCTCGCCGCTCTTGGGACTCGGGTGGATCACGGTGAAGCTGTAGACGGCACCTTCGCCGTCGATTTCGACGAGCTCGTGCGCATCGTCGAGCGGCGAGTTTTCGACGTAGGGCGGGAACACGATGGCACCCGTGTTCTTGTGGCGCGAAGCCAGCAGCGCACTCGATGCGCTGGGGCTCCAGATGGATGGCAATGGCATGGCAGGGTCTCCGAGGATTGACCGGCGATACAGCCGGGGTTGGAGAAATGTTCGGGCAACGACGCCCTGCGCTCAACCGACAAATCCGGCCTTTCGCTTGAACAAATCTCAAGCAAACAACGAGGACCGCCATGCCTCAGCTTTTCTCAATCGAAGCGCCTGAAATATCGGTTGTCCCAGCGGCGCGTCCCCGCAACCATCGATGCATCCGTGGCCCCACGGCCACCTGAAAGGAACGCGATGGAGACAACGATCCCGACCGCACTGCACGACGACTTCGCCCCAGACGGCCGCGTGCGCGGCAACCCGCTGCTGGACGACCTCGACGTGCGCCTCGGCCACATCCGCCCCGGCGAATGCACGCTCACGCTGGACCTCGGCGCGCGCCACCTGAACCGTTCGGGTAGCCTGCAAGGCGGCGTCTCGGCCACGCTGCTCGACGCCGCTTGCGGCTATGCGGGCCTGATGACCGGCGCCGACACGCCCTTGAGCCAGGGCGTCACGGTGATGCTGTCGGTGTGCTACCTCGGACGCGCGAGCAACGGCCGCGTGCATGCGACCGGCCGCGTCGTCCGCTCAGGTCGAAGCATCTTCTTTTGCGCCGGCGAACTGCTGTCCGACACCGGCGACGTCATTGCCACCGCGCAGGGCAGTTTCAAGCGCATCACCCACATCCCCCAGGAGACAAGCCAATGAGAAACGCACTGGACGGCCTGACCGTCATCGACTTCACCCAGATCGGCGCCGGCCCCAGCTGCACCATGCTGCTCGCCGACATGGGCGCACGCGTCATCAAGGTCGAGTCCCCCGCCGGCGACATCGGCCGCACGCTCGGGCCCGGCTGGGTCGGCGAAGACGCGGCGCTCTATCACGGCTTCAACCGCAACAAGCTCGGCATGGCGCTGGACTTCAAGAAGCCCGAGGGCCTTGACATCGCGCGGCGCCTCATCGCCACGGCCGACATCGTCGTCGAGAGCATGCGCCCCGGCGTGATGCAGCGCGCCGGCCTCGCCCATGCGCAACTGGAGGCGCAGCATCCGTCGCTCATCTATTGCTCGATCTCCGCCTATGGCCAGCAGGGTCCGTATTCGCAACGTGCCGGCGTGGACGGCGTGCTGCAGGCCGACTCCGGCCTGATGAGCCTGATCGGCACACCCGGCGGCGAGCCTTGCAAGGTGCAGGCCCCCATCGTCGACGTGACCACCGGCTACCTGGCCTGCATCGGCATCCTGGCCAAGCTGCAGCAGCGCAGCCGCGATGGCCGCGGCGGGCATCTCGACGTGAGCCTGTTGAATTCGGCGCTGGCCTTGCAGCAGTCGTCGCTCACGAGCTACTTCGCCGATGGCGAGCCGCCCGTGCCGAGCGGCAGCGCGGCGCCCTACTCCGCGCCCAACCAGGCCTTCGAGACGAAAGACGGTTGGCTCATGGTGGCGGCCTACAGCGCCGAGCGTTGGGCCAGTCTTTGCAGCGTGCTCGACCTGCGGCACCTTGAAAAGGACCCGCGATTCGCGACCTCGCCGTTGCGCGTGGCGAACCGCGCTGCAATGACGCACGAGCTGACCGTCGCCTTCATGCGCCGCAGCGCCGATGAATGGATCGCACCGCTGCAGTCCGCCGACATCCTCTGCGCCAAGGTCGCCCGCTATGCGGACATCGCGGCGCATCCGCAGGTGGCCGCCAATGCCATGCTGCCGGCGGTGGATGTGCCGGGCTTCGGGACGCTAAGGATGCCGGGGTTTCCGATCAACAGCGCGAGTGCGAATACGGCGGGCTTCACTCCCGCCCCTGCGTGCGGGCAGGACTCGGCATTGCTCCTGCGCGAGCTTGGACTGAAGGATGACGAGATCGAAGAACTCATCCAGTCCGGCGCGGTGCGTTCACCCGCGGAGACAGTGACAGGCGCGGAGGCTTGAGAAGGCGCCTCGGTGGCGCAATGAGATGAAGCGACAAGGGGGCCATTTGGCCCCCTTGTCATGCGAGTCGAATGCGGAAATACCGAAGGTGTCACGGATCGCTGATGGCGCGGAAGCGCGCCTGCGAAGCCACGCGTCGCCTTATTCGCATCGGACGTGCGCTCCGCGAAATCCCGCAAACGTCGCGAAACGATCCAGCGGCTCCCGTGCAGTCGTCAAACCATTCGCAGGCTCAGCCTCATCCGCCACCCCCAGCGACATGCCGCACACCACGATCTCCGACTCGGGTATCCGCAACTGCTCGCGAATCACCCGGTGATAGCGCGCAAACGCCTGCTGCGCGCAGGTATCGAGCCCGTGTCCGATCGCCGCCAGCATCACCGCGTGCAGGAACATCCCGAGGTCGATCCATGCCGCCTGGCCCATGTCGCGTTCGAGCGTGAAGAACAACCCCACCGGCGCGCCGAAGAACTCGTAATTGCGCGCATATTGCCGCGCCATCGACGCATCGTCGCCTTTCGGGATGCCGAGCAACCCGTAGAGCGCCTTGCCGACTTCACGGCGGCGCTGCAGGTAAGGCTCGCGCCAGGCCGGTGGGTAGTAGGTGTATTCCTCGCCGTGGCCTTGTCCACCAGCCAAGTGAAGCGCCAGCAAGCGCTGCGACAAGCCGCGTTGCACCTCGCCCGCGCAAACATGCACCCGCCAGGGCTGCGTGTTCGACGCACTGGGACTGCGCGCGGCGTCCTGCAGGATGCGCTCCACCGTCTCGCGCGGCACGGCATCCGGCTTGAACCCGCGCACGCTGCGCCGCCGGTGCAGCGCCTCGATCACGCCCACACCGGCTTCGCTCACTGCTCGACCTTGATGTTGTTGTCCTTCACCACCCGCGCCCAGCGCGCCAGGTCGGCCGTGATGAGGCCCTTGAGTTCCTCCGGCGAGGTCGGCTTGGGCACGAAGCCCTGCTTGACGAGTTGCTGGTCCACGGCCGGGTTGGCCATCGTCTCGACCAGCGCCTTGTTCAGCGTGGCGACGATCGGCTGCGGCGTGTTGGCCGGCACCACCAGGCTGTACCAGAGCGAGGCCTCGTAGTTCTTCAGGCCGGCTTCGCCGAAGGTCGGCACCTTGGGTAGCGCGGCCGACTTCTCCTGCCCGGCAATGCCCAGCGCCGTGAGCTTGCCGCCCTCGATGTACTGCAGCACCGACGCCAGCGTGGCAAATGCCACCTGCGTCTGTCCGCCGATCAGGTCGGTGATGGCCGGCGCCGTGCCCTTGTACGGCACGTGCGTCATGCGCGAATCGATCGTCGCCGCGAACACCTCGCCCGCGAGATGCTGCGGCGTGCCGTTGCCCGGGCTGCCATAGGCCACCTTGCCCGGATTCGCCTTGACGTAGCTGATGAACGCCGGCAGCGACTTGTAGGGCTCGCCGTTGTGCGACACCAGCACCATCGGCACCGAGGCGATGCGGCCCACGGGCGCGAAGTCGCGGTCGATGCGGTAGCCGGCCTTGACGCCCAGCGCCGGATCGATCGTCACCTGGTTGGAGGCGATCAACAGCGTGTAGCCGTCCGCTGCGGCGCGCGCAACGTGTTCCGTGCCGAGGTTGCCGCCGGCGCCCGGCTTGTTCTCGATGATCACGGTCTGCTTGAGGATCTGCGACAGCCTCGGCGCGATGACCCGCGCGAGGATGTCGTTGCCGCCGCCCGGCGCGAAGGGCACCACCAAAGTGATGGGCTTCTTCGTCGGGTAGTCGCTTTGTGCATGCGCCGGCGCGCACACCGCCGCGACGGCCAGGGCCGCCGCGGTGGCGATGCGCGAGAAGAAGCGTACGGGCCTGGTTTGCGTGAGGGTGGGAGTCATGATCGTCGTCTCTCGTCGTTGTGAAGTGAGGTGATCGTTGTCGATCCGCCGCCTCGCGTAAAACGACTTTTCGCCCACCTTCGCTTGCAGAAAAATCAACCGTGTTTCACGCCACGGCAGCGACTGCTTCCTCCTTCGGGAAGTCGGTCGAGGCGGCCAGCGCCTCCCATGCATCCGTCTCCTGCGCAACCGATGCATTCTTCTCGCGAATGGCGGCCAGCGTGTCGGTGCCCAGCGGCAGGCGCAGCGGCGGAACCTCGGCTTCCACCAGTGCGATGAGGGCCTGCGCCAGGCGTTCCGGGTCGCCCGGCTGGTTGTGGTTGATGCGCTTCGCAGCCGCACGCACCTGGCCGGCGGTCGTCGCGTAGTCATCGATGATGCGCGGCGACACGGTCAACGAGGCGCTGTCGAGGAAATCGGTGCGGAAGTAGCCCGGCTCGACCACCGTCGCATGGATGCCGAGCGGCGCCAGTTCCGCATGCAATCCCTCGGTCAGGCCCTCGACCGCGAACTTGGTCGAGCAGTACACGGCGAAACCCGCCCCCGACCGGTAGCCACCGACCGACGAGATGTTGATCACATGGCCGCTGCGCCGCGCACGCATCGACGGCAGCACCGCGCGCGTGACGTTGAGCAGGCCGAAGACGTTGGTCTCGAAGAACTTGCGGACCTCGTCGGCCGTGGCCTCCTCGACCGCGCCGAGCAGGCCGAAGCCGGCGTTGTTGACCAGCACGTCGATGCGGCCGAAGCGTTCGATGGCCGCCTCGGCCGCGCGTGCGGCCTGGGCCTCGTCGGTGACGTCGAGCGACACCGCGAGCAGCCCGGCGGCGTTGCCGAAGCGTTGCGCGACCGAAGCCGCATCGCGTGCCGTTGCGACCACGGCGTCGCCATGGGCGAGCGCGGCCTCGGTGATGCGTGCACCGATGCCGCGCGATGTGCCCGTGATGAACCAGACGCGCTTGAAATCGCGGGATGAAGTCATGATGGTTTCCTTGGGTTGGGTGATGGGAAAGTGCCTTGCGGTGAGGGAAATGTAGGTTTGCCAGTGCCATCCGAATAGCCAGGGATCGCTGTGTTCATCCGCAAGCAAATCGTGATAATTCGGCCATGGCCTTCAACGAACTCCGCGCCATTTCCACCTTCATCCAGGCTGCTGAACTGGGCAGCCTGCGCAAGGCTGCCGCGGCGCAGGCGATCACGCCGCAAGCAGCCAGCCTGGCGGTGGCCCAGCTGGAGTCGCACCTGGGCGTTCGGCTGTTCCATCGCACGACGCGGCACTTGAGCCTTACCGAGGAAGGCAGCCAGTTCCTCGAGACGGCGCAACCGGGCCTCGCGACCCTGCAGCGCGCCTTGCAGGGCGCGCGGCGCGGCCGGGAGGAGATCGCCGGGCCGCTGCGCATCGTGGCGCCGCGCGCGACCATGCTGCAGATGCTCTGGCCCGTGGTCGAGGCGTTCTGCCGAATGCACCCGCGCATCGAGCCCGATGTGCAGCTCGACGACCGCATCGGCAACTGGGTGGACGAGCGCGTCGACGTGGGCTTTCGCGTGGGCGCGGCGCCGCAAGAAGGCCTCATCGCGCGCCGGCTGGTGGACATCCAGCTCGTGGTCTGCGCATCGCCCGCCTACCTGGCAAAGCACGGGACCCCAACGAGCATCGACGACCTGGCGCAACATCGCTGCAGCTGCTTCCGGCACCCGGCGAGCGGCAAGCTCATGCCGTGGGAATTCAAGGTCGGCCAGGACATCGTGTCGCGCAACATGGCGCCGGCGCTGTGCACCAACGACATCGATGTGGAAGCCCGAGCCGTGCTCGCGGGCCAAGCGGTGGGCCAGCTGATGGGCGCGACCGCCGCGCCGCTGGTGCGCTCAAGCCAGCTCGTGCCGCTGCTGCCGGCGCACGTGGCCGATCACCTCGGGCTCTATGTGTACTACGGCAGCCGCGTCGCGCAGCCGGCGCGCGTACGCGCCTTCATCGATCTTGCGGTGGAGCGGCTCGCCGGCAACGACCAGTTCTTCCTGCGGCCGGAGGAGCTTGCGCCGGCCGGGGCGCGGCGCAAGCGGCGCTGAGTCAGGCCCGTCGGGTCGAGGAAGACGCCTTCGAGCCCGCCCCCTTGCGCAGCAACTCCATTCCTCGATCAATCTTCCCGGCACCTTGTGCAGCACGCATCAGGAAACGCGTCTCTGCATCGAACTCGGCCAACATCAGCGTGGCCATTTCATCGATCAGGCGATTGACGGTCGTCCCCCGCGCCTGCGCCAACGCACGCAGTCGATTGTGTTTGTCGTCAAGCAGACGGACGGTGAAAGCGCCCATTTCGCAGGCTCAATCAGCAAATCAACCCTTCGCCAACTCGCCCCGCATCGCCGAAATCACACCCTTGTAATCCTTCGCCCCGAAGATCGCACTCCCCGCCACGAAGGTGTCCGCCCCCGCGCTCGCCACCCGGGCGATGTTGTCGGTCTTGACGCCGCCGTCGACTTCCAGCCGGATGTCCCGCCCGGTCTGGTCGATCAGTTTGCGCGCCTGCTCGATCTTGCGCAGCGCCGAGTCGATGAAGCTCTGGCCGCCGAAGCCCGGGTTGACGCTCATGATCAGCACCAGGTCGATGTCGTCGATGGCGTATTCCAGCGCTTCCAGTCCCAGGCCCGGGTTGAACACCAGCCCGGCCTTGCAGCCCGCCGCCTTGATGGCCTGGATGCTGCGATGCATGTGCGGCGACGCGTCCGGGTGGAAGCTGATGTAGTCGGCGCCCGCTTGCGCGAAAGACGCCGCCAGCGCGTCGACCGGCTGGATCATCAGGTGCACGTCGATGGGGACTGGCGTGCCGTCTGGCGTCTTCGCGTGCGGCTTGAGCGCCTGGCAGATCATCGGGCCGAAGGTCAGGTTGGGCACGTAATGGTTGTCCATCACGTCGAAATGGATCCAGTCGGCGCCGGCGGCCACGACGTTGCGGACTTCCTCGCCGAGCCGCGCGAAGTCGGCGGAGAGGATCGAGGGCGCGATGCGGTAGGTTTGGCTCATGGGCTCGATTGTCGCAAAGCCTTTCGCGAGTGTGTGAGGCTCAAGTCGATGTGGCTTTGCCATCTCGACTTGATCCCCCTCGGGGGCGGGCCGGGCACAGCCCGGACCTGGGGGCTCTCAAGTCGATGTGGCTTTGCCATCTCGACTTGATCCCCCTCGGGGGGCGGGCCGGGGCGCAGCCCGGACCTGGGGGCTCGTGCCCCGTCCGGTACCATCCGCCCCATGCCAACCCACCCGATCACCGTCGAGATCGAACCTCGCTACCTGTCCGACCAGTCTTCGCCGGAAGAAAACGTCTACACCTTCTCCTACGCGGTGACGGTCACCAACAACAGCAAGGTCGCCACGCAACTGGTGGCGCGCCACTGGTTCTTCAGCGATTCCGCCGGCAACGTGCAAGAGGTCAAGGGCCTCGGCGTGATCGGCCAGCAGCCGCTGATCGCTCCCGGCACCTCTTTCCAGTATTCCAGCGGCTGCCGCCTGAAGACACCCAGCGGCACCATGCATGGCAGCTTCTTCATGGTGACCGAGCACGGTGACCGCTTCGACGCTCCGATCGCCATGGTCATGCTCGAAGCCGACTTCGGCGGCAGACCGGTCTCCCGCGTATTGCATTAGGGCCTGCCTCCGGGCCCCGGTCTCTTTCCAGTATTCGTCGCCTCGCGCGACCTCATGGTTCCTGTAGTTGATTCGCGCATGTCCTCCTTCATCAATGAATTGACGAGTTTCTGGGCCGACTGGGTCCGCCCTTCGGCCGGCTTGCCGACGGTGCTGTGGGCGTTGCTGATCGCAGTGACCGCTGCGGCCGGCCACCTGGTGCAACGCTACATCGGCATGCCGAAGGTGGTGGGCTATTCGATCGTCGGCACGCTGGTCGGTCTGGCCGGTTTCGAAGGCGCGGTGTGGCCGCTGCAGGGCGTGGGGCTGTTCATGGTCGAGCTGGGCGTGGCCATCGTGCTGTTCGAGGCCGGTGGCAGGCTGCCGCTGCGCTGGTTCCGCCACAACCCGATGGTGCTGGTGCAGAGCGTGGTCGAGTCGACGCTGACCTACTTCGCGGTGTACTGGGTGCTGGTCTGGCTCGACGTGCCGGGCCCGGTCGCGAATGCGCTGGCGTTGATGGCCATCGTGGCCTCGCCCGCCGTGCTCTCGCGCGTGGTGATGGACACGCGCGCCTCCGGTCCCGTGACCGATCGCGCGCTCACGCTCTCCACGCTGAACACCTTCTACGCCATCACGCTGGGCTATGCGCAGGCCGGACTGATCGAGCGCGCACCGAGCGCCATCACCGAGCGCATCTACCCGGTGCTGGTGGTGCTGGGCATGTCCCTGGCCGTGGGCGCGGCGATGGCGTTGACCATGCGCTCGGCCTTGCGCGTGATGAGCCCGACCAGCGAGAACACTTCGATCCTGATGCTGGCGCTGATCGCCGCCGGTGCGGCCGTGTCGGCGCACATGGGCGGCTCGGCACCGCTCGCCGCGCTGATCGGCGGCATCATGCTCAAGCAACTCAATCCGCGGCCGTGGTCCTGGCCGAGCCAGCTGGGCACCGCCGCCTCGCTGCTGACGATGCTGATGTTCGTGCTGGTGTCGATCGTGGCCGCGCAGGCAGACTGGAACCTGCCGGTGGCCAGCCTGGTGTTTGCGTTGATCGCGGCGCGCGGAGTGGCCAAGGTGGTCGGCGTGTCGCTGGGCAATCCGGGCAGCGGCACCGACTGGAAGCAGGCCCTGTGGGTGGGTGGCGCAATGGCGCCGCTGTCGTCCATCGCGCTGCTGATCGCATCGAATTTCGTCACCGCATCGCCGCTGCTCGGTGTGCTGATCACGCAGACCGCGCTGCCCGCCATCCTGCTGATGGAAATCGCCGGCGCGGTGATCGTCACGATCGCCATCCACCTCGCCGGCGAAAGCTCCGTGCCCTGGACCCCCGAGGCCTTCAGCACCACGGAGGACAACGCATCGTGAGTGCTGCATCGAGAAAAAAATTGAATCTACTCTTGCGACTGCTGCGTAGTCCTTGTCTCGCATCTGCGTTCGGCTGTCCGTCACCGATCCTGCACTCAAGAAACCTCTCATGAGCATCAAGCAGAACAATGCCACCGTGATGCCGATGTCGCGCGTCATGCCGCTGGAGCCGTTCAACAAGTCGCAGGCCCTGTCGCTGGGGGTCGAGCTGGAACTGCAACTGGTCAACACCCACGACTACGACCTCGCACCCTATGCCGCGGACATGCTGCGACTGATGGCGCAGACGCCTTTGCCGGGCAGCGTGGTGCCCGAGATGACCTCGAGCATGATCGAGATCTCGACCGACATCTGCCACTCGGCCAAGGACGTGATCGCGCAGCTCACGCCGATCCGCGATGCGCTGGTCAAGAGCGCCGACAAGCTCAACATCGCCGTGGTCGGCGGCGGCACGCATGCCTTCCAGCAATGGCATGAGCGCCGCATCTACGACAAGCCGCGCTTCCGCGAGTTGTCGGAGCTGTACGGCTACCTGAGCAAGCAGTTCACCATCTTCGGCCAGCACGTTCACGTCGGCTGCCCCGATGCCGATTCGGCGCTGCTGATGCTGCACCGCATGTCGCGCTACATCCCGCACTTCATCGCGCTGTCGGCGTCCTCGCCCTTCGTGCAGGGGCAGGACACGCAGTTCGACTCGGCGCGGCTGAATTCGGTGTTCGCCTTTCCGCTGTCGGGCCGCGCACCCTTTGCGCTGACCTGGAAGGAGTTCGAGGCCTACTTCGAACGCATGACGCGGACCGGCGTGGTGCGCAGCATGAAGGACTTCTACTGGGACATCCGCCCCAAGCCCGAGTTCGGCACCATCGAGATCCGCGTGTTCGATACGCCGCTCACCGTCGAGCGCGCGGCCGACCTGGCCGGCTACGTGCAGTCGCTGGCGGCATGGTTCCTGCAGGAGCAGCCCTTCACGCCGACGGAGGACGACTACCTCGTCTACACCTACAACCGCTTCCAAGCCTGCCGCTTCGGGCTCGATGCGGTGTACGTGGACCCGGCCAGCGGCGAGCACATGCCGCTGCGAGAACATATCCTCATGACCATGACGCAGCTCGAATGGCACTGCGAGGCCTTGAACGCGACCGAATCGCTGGCGCGCCTGCGCCGTGACGTCGACGCGGGCCAGAACGATGCGCGCTGGCTGCGCGAGCGGCAGGGCAAGGAACGCCTGCTGGCCGAGGTTGTGCGCCAAGGCGCGCGGCGCTTCCGCGGCGCGGCGTAGCAAGCAGGCGAGACACATGGGCGAATTCGACCTCATTGCCAGGTACTTCACGCGGCCCGCCAAGCGCGCGGCGCTGGGCGTGGGCGACGACTGCGCGCTGCTGGCGCCAGCGCCCGGCATGCAACTGGCCGTGTCCTCCGACATGCTGGTGGAGGGCCGCCACTTCCTATCGACCGTCGAGCCCGCGCGCCTGGGCCACAAGGCGCTGGCCGTGAACCTCAGCGACCTGGCTGCGTGCGGCGCCAAGCCGCTGGCCTTCACGCTGGCGCTGTCGATGCCTTCGGTGGACGAGCCATGGCTGGCCGGCTTCTCGCGCGGGCTGCTGGCGCTGGCCGATGAATACGCTTGCGAACTCATCGGTGGCGACACCACGCGCGGGCCGCTCAACATCTGCATCACCGTGTTCGGCGAGGTGCCGGCCGGCGCGGCCCTGCTGCGCTCGGGCGCCAGGGTCGGGGACGACATCTGGGTCAGCGGCACGCTGGGCGACGCGCGGCTGGCGCTGGAAGCGTTTCGCGGCACGCTGTCGCTGCCCGCGCCCATGCTGAAGCAGGCGCGCCTGCGCATGGAACAGCCGACACCCCGCGTGGCGCTGGGCCTGGCGCTGCGCGGCGTGGCCACCGCGGCAATCGATGTCAGCGACGGCTTGCTCGGCGACCTGGTCCACGTGCTGCTGGCCAGCCGCGTCGGCGCGCGCATCGACGCCGATGCTGTCACCGACCTGGTGGCGGCGCGGCGCATGCCGTCGAACGCGGAATCCGGGCTGGCACTGGAAACCTTTCGCACCTGTGCGCTCTCGGGCGGCGACGACTACGAGCTGGCCTTCACCGCACGCCCCACCGCGCGCGATGCGGTCGAGCAGGTCAGCCTCGCCAGCCACACTGTCGTGACGCGCATCGGCACCGTCGAGGCGGAGCCCGGCGTGCGTGTCGTGGACGCCCACGGCACGCCGCTGACCCAGCGATTCCCCAGCTTCGACCACTTTGGTTGACCTTCGGGCACACTTCTCTCCATTGCGTCCAATCGTCCTTTCATGATCGATCCTCCGGCTCCGATCGCTTCCAGCCCCTCCGTCCAACCCGCGCTGCGCCGCCCGACGCTGCGCTTCATGCTGTCCCATCCCGCGCACTGGATCGCGCTCGGCTTCGGCTCCGGGCTGCCGCGCGTCGCGCCCGGCACCTTCGGCACCCTGTGGGCCTGGGCCGCGTACCTGGTGATGCAGCGCTGGCTGAGCGAGGCTGCCATCGGCTGGGTGATCCTGGCATCGCTGCCGATCGGCTGGTGGGCCTGCACCGTGACGGCGCGGCACATGAATATCGCCGACCCCGGCAGCATCGTGTGGGACGAGGTGATCGCTTTCTGGATCATCCTGTGGGTGGTGATACCGATCGGCTTCATCGGGCAACTGGCCGCCTTCGCGCTGTTCCGCGTCTTCGATGCGGCCAAGCCCGGCCCCGTGGCCTGGGCCGACGGTCTGTTCAAGCAGAAGGGCGCGGCCGAGCCCGACTGGTGGCGCGCCGGCTTCGGCATCATCCTGGACGACCTTGTGGCCGCCTTCTGCACCCTGCTGGTGATTGCGGCGGTGCGCGCATGGTGAGCCGCACCGAAGAATTGCTGCCAAAGCTGGCCGACCTGATGGCGGCCCGGGGCCTGATGCTGGCCACCGCGGAAAGCTGCACCGGCGGCCTGATCGCGGGCGCCTGCACCGACCTCTCGGGCTCCAGCGCGTGGTTCGAGCGCGGCTTCGTCTGCTATTCCAACGACGCGAAGATCGAACTGCTGGGTGTCGACCTGGCGCTCATCGTCGCGCATGGCGCGGTCAGCGAGCCCGTGGCCGGCGCGATGGCCGCGGGCGCGGTGGCGCGCTCGCATGCGCAGGTATCGATGGCGGTCACCGGCGTCGCGGGACCGACCGGCGGCACCGAGGCCAAGCCGGTGGGCACCGTGTGGTTCGGCTGGTCGGTGGACGGCATCGTGCATACCGAACGGCGCCTGTTCGATGGCGACCGCGCCGCGATCCGCGCGGCCACCGTGCAACATGCCATCGAGAACCTGGTGACGCTGCTGCAACCCCCACGTTGATTCCTGGACGGAGCGAACCGATGACACGCAACGAGCAAACCATCCGCCGCTTCTACGACGCCTTCGCGAAGCTCGACGCCGACACCATGGCCGCCTGCTATACGCCCGATGCCGCGTTCAACGACGAAGTGTTCTCGCTGAACGGCGCACGCGAGATCGGCGGCATGTGGAAGATGCTGTGCAGCGCCACCCAGGCCAAGGGCGCGCACGTGTGGCGCCTGACGTACCGCGACGTGGCCGTCGACGGCAACACCGGCCGCGCTCACTGGGACGCGCACTACCTCTTCAGCGCCACCGGCCGCACCGTGGACAACAGCATCGACGCCCGCATGACCTTCACGCCCGATGGCAGGATCGCCACGCACACCGACAGCTTCCCGTTCTGGACCTGGGCGCGCCAGGCGCTCGGGCTGCCCGGCCTGCTGATGGGGTGGTCGCCGATGCTGCGCAAGAAAGTGCGCGCAACTGCTGCCGCCAACCTCGCGCTGCACCTCGCACGCAACGGCTGACCGATTCCCCGAAAAACAGACGCACGACCATGACCGACATCGCCATCACGAACGACACCGCGCAACACCGCTACGAGGCCAGGATCGAGGGCCAACTGGCGGGCTATTGCGAATACAACCTGCTGCGCGACGCCATCATGTTCACGCATACCGAGGTGCTGGGGGCTTTTGAAGGCAAGGGCGTGGGCTCGGCCATCGCACGCCACGTGCTGGACGACGCGCGGGCGCAAGGCCTGCACGTGATCCCGGTGTGCCAGTTCATCGCGGGCTACATCCGCAAGCATCCCGACCAAGCCGACCTGGTGCGAGGGGACATGCGCAGGGCGTTCAAGATCTGAAGATCTGTCGAATCGGGGAATAGGCTGCCTGACCGCGCCGAACCTTCGGAGAGCCGCATGAACCTTGGTGCGTCCAGTGTCGATCACCTTCACCGATGGGCAGAAAGCGCTGTCCGGGGCTGGGCGTCCGCTTTCAATGCGCACTCATTCCATCTGGCCGATCAAGCCTGTGCGACAGTTGTCGTCAGCCCTGCTTGTGTTCTCGCTTTTCTCTTCAACCGGAGCCCATGAATGACCGATGCAATTCCCGGCGCGTCGAGCGCCAACACCAGCAAGACGATGGCGATCCTCGCGCATATCGGTGGCCTGCTGACGAGCTGGCTTGCCCCACTGGTCATCTATCTGATCCACAAGCCGGATCCCAACGATGCGTTCACGACCGACAACGCACGCGAAGCCCTCAACTTCCAGATCACCGTGATCATTGCGTACTTCGCATGCTTCATCTTGTCGTTCGTCTTCATCGGCATTTTCCTGTTCTGGATCGTGATGATGGCGAACCTGGTCCTTTGCATCCTCGCTGCCGTGAAGGCCAGTGACGGGACCAGCTATCGCTACCCCCTGACCCTCCGGCTCGTGAAGTAAGCGTCCAATTGCGCCCCGCTGGCGCGGTGCTTCCGAGATGCGAAGTCGCGACTTCAAGCCAAGCGACTTCGGTACATGCGTGCATGCTCCGGCAGATAGGCCTCCAGGGGGCCTGATCGAATATCCGCGCAACCTGGCAGTTGGGGCCGCAGGTACACGTGAGCCTCGACAGGGACAGCATCTTGCGGGCCCACCACTTGGATCCGCTCCCGCCGATAGCCGTCCGGCTCGGTGATGCGCTCCAGCGCATCCATGCGCGCCAATGCAGCTTCGTCGACCTCGAACAACTGCCCTGCAACGCGGTGGCCCTGCCCCGGCAAGTCGATCATCCAGGGCGAATGCCGGTCGCCCACCAGGTAGAGCGGATAGCGCTCCAGCGTGACGAACTCGCCCTCGATGCGTCGGCCCTCGTTGGTGGCGGCGTTCGGGAATCCTTCCTTCAGGGTGCCGAAGACGAATAGGAGAAAGCGCTCCAAACTACCGCCCTCCTCAACGCCTTTCCGCCGTTCCAGGCAGCGCCAGTCGGCGACAAG
The DNA here is from genome assembly GCF_037889975.1 of Variovorax rhizosphaerae. Taxonomy (NCBI): domain Bacteria; kingdom Pseudomonadati; phylum Pseudomonadota; class Betaproteobacteria; order Burkholderiales; family Comamonadaceae; genus Variovorax; species Variovorax rhizosphaerae. The sequence goes on from NZ_JBBKZT010000010.1 coordinate 206,738, forward strand.
CTGTCACCAACTCATCCCGCCCCGTGGCACTTCTTGTATTTCTTCCCACTGCCACACGGACACGGATCATTGCGCCCCGGCGTCGCCTCCTTGCGAACGGTTTCCACGCGCGGCCCCATGCTTCTCCAGAGCTGTCGCAGGTCGTACACCGCCCAGATCGCGGCGCCGAAATCGTCCAGGCGCTGCTGGCTCAGGCTGGGCGGGCCGCTCTCGCTGAACATCGAGATGGTGGGCGTGCCCTTGTCGTCCTCGGTGAGTTCGACGATGCAGTCGAGCGCGTCGTCGAGCATGCCGGCGGCTTCCTTGTCGCGCGGCGCAGCCCAGTCCTCGGGCCACGTCTCCACCGCGAACATGAAGCCGAGCGCCCACACCTGCGCGAAGGACGGCGTCGCCTCGCCAGCCGCCTCGGCACGCTCTTCCTCAGGCAGCGATGCGATGGCGCCGCGCACGTCCAGCACCTCGGGCTGGTAGGTGCGCTCGTCCTCCAGCGTCTCGACCGGCGCGTCCAGGCCTTGCTGGATCTCTGTCCAGCGGCGCTTCCAATGCCAGACGAATTCCATGTACTTGGCCGGCCTGAACTCGTCGCCGAGCAGCACGGGCCAGTATTCCTCCGGCGGAATCGGGCGGCGAGAGCAGATCAGCGCGGCCATGAAACCCTCGCAGAATTCCCATTGCGGAATCTCGTCGTCGGCCTCGCGCATGAGGTCGAGTTCGCGGTCCAGCACGTCGAAATCTTCAGGGGTGAGCGGGGCTGCCGGAGCGCCGGTGGAGGGTGTATCAGGGCTTGAAGTCATGGTGGCGCAAAAAAGAGCCCTCTATGATGCAACACGCGTCGACCGGCCGAGGCGATCATTGCAATTCCCATGACATCACCGTTCCCGATCCGATACTCCGCATTCGCACTGAGCGTCGTCGGCCTGCTGGTCAGCATGGTCACCTGGCTGTTGTGGCCGTGGCTGTGGCGCGGCCCGATCGGGACCGTCACTTTCGCCGCGCTCGTCTTCATCGGCGTGCAGGACATGCGACAGAAGCGCCATGCCATCCTGCGCAACTACCCGCTCATGGGTCACTTCCGTTTTTTCTTCGAGTTCATCCGGCCGGAGATCCGCCAGTACTTCATCGAAAGCGACGCCGAAGCCGCACCGTTCTCGCGCGCACAACGCTCGCTCGTGTACCAGCGGGCCAAGGGCGAGCCCGACAACCGCCCCTTCGGCACGCAACTCAACGTCACCATCTCGGGCTACGAGTGGATCAACCACTCGATGCAGCCGACCCGCCTGGCCAACCACGACTTCCGCATCCTCATCGGCCCCGACTGCGCGCAGCCCTACAGCGCCAGCGTGTTCAACATCTCGGCAATGAGCTTCGGCTCGCTGTCGGCCAACGCGATCATGGCGTTGAACCTGGGCGCGAAGATGGGCGGCTTCGCGCACGACACCGGCGAAGGCTCGATCTCGCGCCACCATCGCCTGCACGGCGGCGACCTGATCTGGGAGATCGGCTCGGGCTACTTCGGCTGTCGCAACGTGGATGGCAGCTTCAGCGAGGAGCGCTTCGCGAAGGCCGCGACCGACCCGCAAGTGCGCATGATCGAGATCAAGCTGAGCCAAGGCGCCAAGCCTGGCCACGGCGGCGTGCTGCCCGGCCCCAAGGTCACGGCGGAGATCGCGGCCGCACGCGGCGTGCCGGAGGGCGTGGACTGCATCTCGCCCTCGTCGCACAGCGCCTTCGGCACGCCGGTCGAGATGATGCATTTCATCGCCCGGTTGCGCGAGTTGTCGGGTGGCAAGCCGACCGGCTTCAAGTTCTGCCTGGGCCACCCGTGGGAATGGTTCGGCATCGTCAAGGCCATGCTGCAGACCGGCATCACGCCCGACTTCATCGTCGTCGACGGCGCCGAGGGCGGCACCGGCGCTGCGCCGGTGGAGTTCACCGACCACGTCGGCACGCCGCTGCAGGAGGGCCTGCTGCTGGTGCACAACACGCTCGTCGGCGTGAACCTGCGCCATCGCATCAAGATCGGCTGCGCCGGCAAGGTGATCTCGGCCTTCGACCTGGCCCGGATGATGGCGCTGGGCGCCGACTGGTGCAACGCGGCGCGCGGCTTCATGATGACGCTGGGCTGCATCCAGGCGCAGACCTGCCACACCGGCCATTGCCCGACCGGCGTGACCACGCAGGACCCGCAGCGGCAGAAGGCGCTGGTCGTCGACACCAAGGCCGATCGCGTGCGCAACTTCCATCGCTCGACGCTGCACGCGTTGCAGGAACTGGTGCAGGCCGCGGGGCTCGAGCATCCGCAACAGATCACCGCGCACCACATCGTGCGGCGCATTTCCGACACCGAGGTGCGGCTGCTGTCGAACCTGGTCCTGCAAGTCCAGCCCGGCGCCCTGCTCGGCCCGCTGGACCACCAGCACAACGTCTTCCGCATCTACTGGCCGCTGGCCAGTGCCACCAGCTTCCAGCCGCTGACCAGCACCACCAGGCTGCCGCTGGTGGACAGCGCGAACGAGATGGCGCCCGCACTGGCGGCCTGATTGGTGCTTTCACCCCGACGATGAATCCGTTGCGAAGCCGCGCCAATCAAGTCCAGACCCGCAAGGGCGACGCCTCCGCGCCCGCGCCGCTCGACGCGACGGCGCCCCCGCCCCCTCCCGGCGACTACGCCGCCTTCCTGGCCGCCACGCTGCCTCTGCAGGCCACCGGCGTGGCGCGGCACCGCTTCGGCACGCAGCGCGTGTGGCTGAAGAAGGCCGGCCCGCGCCATGCGATGTGGCGCTACCACCTGCTGGCCGCCGTGGCGAAGGCGTTCCGGCTCGACGTGCTGACGCCCGTGCCCAACCCCGGAGGCGAGGCGGCGATCGAAATCGAGGCGCGCCGCCTCGGTTCACTTGGCGAACTGGGCTTGCGCGTGCCCGCGGTGCTGGCGCTGCAAGCCGACGGCGTGCTGATCTCCGACCTCGGCGAGGGCAACCAGGCGCCGATCGTGCTGAACGAGCGGCTCGACCAGGCCGCTGCCGTGGGCCCCGTCGCGCTGCTCAACGTCTGGCGCGAGGGACTCGACGCGATCGCGCTGGTGCATGCGCGCGGCGCCTACCTGAGCCAGGCCTTCGCCCGCAACCTGATGCACTGCCCCGACGGCACCATCGGCTACATCGATTTCGAGGATGACCCCGGCGCAACACTGGGGCTGGCCGAATGCCAGGTGCGCGACTGGCTCAGCTACCTCCACTCCACCGCCGCGCTGCTGCACGCGGCCTCTCCGCACGGCGCCGGCGGACAGTGGCATGCCGTGCTGGCGGACGCGAGCGACGAGGTGCGTGAACGCCTTGCCATCGCTGCCCAACGCATGCGCTGGCTGCGGCATCTGCCCGCCGACCGGCGCTGGGGCCGCGACACCCAGCGTGTTCGCGCCGTCGCCCGTCTGATGGCAAAGTGGTATTCACCCAACTTCGACCCGTCGGGCACGCTGTCGGCGCCATTGTCAAAACGGTAGCGCCGCGTACAGCGCCACCTACGACACCTACGACACCTCGACGCCCAGGGTGGCCAGGCGCTTGCGCAACGCCAGCACCAGCCGGTCCTTGCTGCGCAGTGGCGCACGATGCGCCACCGCCAGGTCAATGAACATCTGGTCGTCCGGATCCTTGCAGACCACGGTGGCACGCGGCGCAGGTTCCACGCGCCGCGAGAGCCGGTCGAAGTCCGCCAGCACGGCCTCCGGCGTGCGTTGATACCAAGCCAGCCGCGGAACGATCTGCGGATACCCCAGCACACGCGCCAGTTCGTCACGCATCGCGACCGTGGCCAGCCAGCGCAGTTCACCCGCCTCCAGCGCGGCCTGCAATCCGGCGCAAGCCGGGTCATTGAAGACCAGCAGGTCCAGCGCGATGTTGGTGTCCAGGACGATGGTCATTGGCTCGAGATCAGTAGCAGGCAAGAGAAACGGTATGACGAAGGTTCAACTTTCTGCATTTCTCTCGCGTCCTTCGCGCTTCGCGACCGTTGCGTACGGTCAACTTCGAACTCGACAGGGCCACCTGCAAGGCAGCCTCAGATCCTTCAAGAGTGACGTAGAACCCATGAAAACTCTTGCGTTCCTTTTGCGACCCTGCGTTCGACGCCCGCTCCCGCACTTCGACTCACGCAACAGGCTTCGCCCGAGCCGACCCCGCCACCATGTCGAACCGGAACAGCCGGCACTCGATCGGCCCGTTCCACATCGGCACGCGGCGCGATTCCTTCAGCCGCATGCGTTGCGGCAGCTTGAGGTCGGGCGTCAGCACCCAGGCGGTCCAGCCGGCGTAGTTCTTCTTCCAGTGCGTGGCAAGTTGCGAGAAGAACTCGCCGCCATCTTCCGTGGCCGCCTGCTCGCGTGCGCCGATGCGCGCCACGCCGCCGACCTCGATGCGCTCCCCATACGGCGGGTTGAGCACGATCACGCCGCCACCCGCCGGCGGCATGCGCTGCAAGGCATCCCCGCCACGAAACTCGACCGCGTCCGCCACACCAGCTCGCTCCGCATTGCGCTCGGCAAAGTCCACCATCCGGTGCGACACATCGCTGCCGTACACCGTCACGCCATCCACTGCCCCCGGCGCAGCCACCTGTTCCTTGACCGCATTCCACACATGCGCCTGGAACGGCAACAACTTCTCGAACCCGAAGCGCCGCAACGACCCCGCCGGAATGCCGCGCGCGATCTGCGCCGCCTCGATCGCGATGGTCCCGCTGCCGCAACACGGGTCATAGAGCGCCGCATCGGACACCGCCCCCGTCTCCGGATTCCACCATCCACTCGCAGCCAGCATCGCAGCAGCCAGCGTTTCCTTCAGCGGTGCGTCCCCCTTGTCCTGCCGCCAGCCGCGCTTGAACAGGGGCTCCCCGCTGGTGTCGATGTAGAGCGTGCAGGCGTCGGTGGTCAGGTGGGCGAACACGCGCACGTCGGGCCATTGCGTCTCGATGCTCGGCCGCACGCCGTTCGCCTTCGCGCGGAAGCGATCGGCGATCGCGTCCTTGATGCGCAGCGTCGCAAAGTTCAGGCTCTGCAGCGGACTGTGCTGCGCCGTCGTCTCGATCTTGAAGGTCTGCTTCGGCGTGAACCAGATCTCCCAGGCCACGCCGCTGGCGATGCCGTAGAGATCGTTCTCGTTGCCGTAGGGCGCGTGGGCCAACTCCACCAGCACGCGCTGCGCGAGGCGGCTGTGCAGGTTGAGCAGCATCGCGTCGCGCCAGGCGGCACGCACGCGCACGCCGCCGCGCAGGGTGAGCAGGTCCTGGCCGACGCGGCCGGTCAGCGCATGCACCTCCTGCGCCAGGAAGTCTTCCACGCCGGCGGCGCAGGGCAGGAATAGGGATAGGTCGTTCACCCTCCGATTGTCGCCCCCGCCGCAAGTCAGACAGAAGGTGTACCGCGCTTGGTGATCCGGGATCGCCCGGCCCCGGGGGCTCTCGAGTCGATGCGGCTTTGCCATCTCGACTCGATCCCCCGCCGGGGCGGGCTGGGCTTGGCCCGGCCCTGGGGGCTCTATAGTCGTCCCTTTCATGAGTTCCACGTCCGCGCCCGACAACGCCGCGCCCGCCGCTTCACGCTTCGCCGTCCAGTGCGAGGTGCTGCGGCTCAGCGCGCAGCCCACCGCCCCCACGCTGATCGTGCAGTTGCTGCTGGACTGCGGCGTGGCCCTGCTGTTCGCCTGGCAATACGCGCGGGCGCCCGCGCTGATGTGGCTGGCGCTGGTCGCCTTCACGACGGGAATGCGCGGCTTCTTCCCGCAGCATCCTCCGGACCCGCTCACGCCGGAGAACCTGCCGGGCGCGCTGCGGGCCCACACCTTGCGCATCGCGATGCACGAGGCCGCGCACGGCGCCGCCGGCGTGCTGCTGTTCAACCCGGACGAGCCGGTGGAGCAGCTTCTGCTGGCCACCGTCATCATGGCCATGACGCTGTCTTCGGCGTTCTCGGTGTCGTTCTACACGCCGGCGATGCGCCTGGCCATCACGTTGCTGCTTTTGCCCATCATCGTGATGGGTCTGGTGTTCGGCTCCCCGGTGATGCGGACGGCGGCGCTGCTTGGCGTCGGCTTGATGGTGATGGTGTGGAAGCTGGTCACGGACCGCTCGCGTCATCTGGAAGAGAACATCCGGCGCCGCCACGAGGAGAGCGCACTTCGCGTGCAAGCCCAGACCGGCCTGCGCGAATCGGAGCAGGCACAAGCCGAACGGCTGCGCTTCTTCTCGGCGGCCAATCACGACCTGCGCCAACCCGTGATGGCGATCGGCCTGCAGGCCGAAGTGCTGCGCCAGCAACTCGACGCCCACACGCCCACGCACCTTGTGCAGCAGACCGTGATCGCGCTCTCGCAAGCCCAGCAGGCGCTGGAAGGCTTGACCAACCAGCTCCTCGAGATCGGCCGCATCGAGGCCGCCGCTGACCCGCTGAAGCCCGGCCCGGTCGCGCTGGGGCCGATGCTGCGCGAACTGGCCCGCCACTCCACGCGCGTGCGGGTGCGCTGCCCCGCCAGCGCGCTGGCCTGGACCGATGCCGTGGCGCTGCGCCGCGTGCTCGGCAACCTGACCGACAACGCGCTCAAGTTTGCGCCGCAAGGCCGCGTGCTGCTGGCGGTGCGGCGCGGCCACACCGGCGCGACGTGGCGCGTGGAGGTGCGCGACAACGGCATCGGCATTGCGCCGGACATGCAGCAGCGCGTGTTCGGCGACTTCGAGCAGATCGGCAACGTGGAGCGCAACCTGCAGCGCGGGCACGGGCTGGGCCTGGCCATCGTGCGCCGACTGGCCGATCGTCTGGGCTTCCAGGTCACGCTACGCTCGGCGCCGGGGCGTGGCTCGGTGTTCGGCTTCGAACTGGAGGCGGCGCCAGCCGACCTGGTGCTGCCGGAAAGCACCGGCGCCGAATCGAACGCCGTCCACGTGCAGCCGCTGCGCCCCGGCCTGGCCGTGCTGGTGGTGGAGGACAACACCGTGGTCGCCGACAGCATCGCCGCGCTGCTGCGCCACTGGCTCGCGGAACCGCGCGTGTATGCCAATGCATCGGAAGCGCTGGCGCTGGCGGACTTGGATTCGATCGACGTGGCACTGTGCGACATCCGGCTGCCAGGCGACCTGGACGGCGTCGCACTTGCGGACCTGCTGCAGAACCAGCGGCCGGACCTGACGATCGCGCTGGTGTCGGCGGACATCGAGCCGGTGACGCAGCGGATGGCAAGGCAGCGGGGGTGGCATGCGTTGCGGAAACCGGTGCAGGCGGCGGAACTTCGGGCGGTGTTGGCGGCTGCACAGGCGGGAGTTCACCCTTGACTCCCATGCAATGGCAATGTGCATGCGAACTCCTGACACCCGCTCCTGAGGGGCCACAGGATTGACGGCCCAAGGGGCGCCGCCGACCGTCCATTTGCGTTAGGTCGACCGCCTCGACTGACTTCAGGCAGGCAACCGCATCCGCCAAGCCGGTCGGGCGCCAACGCCAACGCCAACGCCAGCACCCGTACCGGCGCCAGCGCCAGCGAGTCCTACAGCGCCTTGCGCAAATTCGCAGGCGCAATCCGCAGCGCCTCGCGGTACTTCGCCACCGTTCGGCGCGCGCACTCGATCCCCTGCTCCTTCAGCATGTCCGAGATCTGGCTGTCCGACAGCGGCTTCTTGATGTTCTCGCTGGTCACGAACTGCTTGATCAGCGCCCGCACCGCCGTGCTCGATGCGTTGCCGCCCGTCTCCGTGCCCAAGGCCGAGCCAAAGAAGTACTTGAGCTCCACCGTGCCGTAGGGCGTCGCCATGTACTTGGCGGTCGTCACGCGGCTGATGGTCGATTCATGCAGGCCGAGTTCGTCGGCGATCTCGCGCAGCACCAGCGGACGCATCGCCAGTTCGCCGTGCACGAAGAAGTTCTTCTGCCGCTCGACGATGGCATTGCTCACGCGCAGGATGGTGTCGAAGCGCTGCTGGATGTTCTTGATGAACCAGCGCGCCTCCTGCAGCCGCTGCGACAGCGCCTGGCTGCCCTCGCCCTTGTGCGCCTTCAGCGCGCCGGCATAGATGTCGTGCACGCGCAGGCGCGGCATCACGTCCGGGTTGAGCATCACGCGGAACTTGAGCGAGGCGCCACGGCCGGTGCGGGTGACGATCACGTCCGGCACGACCACGTTGCGCTCGACGTCGACAAAACGCCGGCCCGGCTTGGGCTCCAGCCGCGCGATGAGCTGCATCGCGCCGCGCACCAGGTCTTCGTTGCTCTTGGTCAGCGTGGCCAGGCGCTTGAAGTCGCGGCGGGCCAGCAGCTCCATCGGCAGCTTGCAGATGGCGATGGCGACCTTGCGCACTTGCGCCTCGTCCTCGCATTCATCTTCATCGGCCAGGGCACGCAGCTGGATCGCCAGGCATTCGCCCAGGTCGCGCGCACCCACGCCGACCGGCTCCAGGCTTTGCAGCAGGCCCAACGCCATCTGGAAGCGATGCACCAGTTCGTCGAATTCGTCGTTGTCGTTGCCGGCCAGGCCGGAGGCCAGCGCGGGCAGCGAGTCCTCCAGGTAGCCGTCGTCGTTGAGCGACTCGATCAGGAAGCTCAGCGCGGCGCGGTCGGTTTCGTCCAGGCGCAGGCCCAGCGCCTGTCGGTGCAGGAAGGCCTGCAGCGACTCCTGGCTGCGCGCCAGCTCGGTGGCGTCGGCGCGCTCGTCACCGCCGAGGTTGTTGGCACGCGCGGGGGCGTCGCCGCCCCATTCGCTGTCGTCGGGCACCATGTCGACGGTGCCGTCGCCACCCCAGTCGGGCTCGCCGTCGGAGACGCCGTCGGCGGCCGCATCAGCAGTGGCTGAATCCGCGTCGTTCGATACCGTGGCCGCTGCGGTCGCCGGGCCGTCCGCCCCATTGGCGGCAGGCGGGGTGGCGAAATCGTCGTCACGCGGCGGTGGCGCGTCGGCGGTCTCGAGACCGAACTCTTCCCGCACGGCCTCCTCCGCGGTGCGCTCGAGGAACGGGTTGTCGTCGAGCATCTGCTCGACTTCCTGGCTCAGTTCCAGCGTCGACAGTTGCAGCAGCCGGATCGACTGCTGCAATTGGGGCGTCAGTGCCAGGTGCTGCGATACGCGCAGCGACAGGCCTTGCTTCATGCCGAGGCCCCTACATTCTGAAATGCTCGCCGAGGTACACCCTGCGTACCTCCGCGTTGTCGACGATCTCCGAAGGCGTGCCTTGTGCCAGCACTTGCCCGTCGCTGATGATGAAAGCGTGATCGCAGATGCCCAGCGTCTCCCGCACGTTGTGGTCCGTGATGAGCACGCCGATGCCGCGCCCCTTCAGGAAGCTGATGATCCGCTGGATCTCGATCACCGCGATCGGGTCGATCCCCGCGAAGGGCTCGTCCAGCAGGATGAAGCGCGGCTGCGTCGCCAGCGCCCGCGCGATTTCCACGCGCCTGCGCTCGCCGCCCGACAGTGACAGTGCCGGGGAATCACGCAGATGTTCGACGCGCAAGTCGGTCAGCAGCTCGCTCAGGCGCTCCTCGATCCGGGCCTTGCCCAGTGGCACGCGCTTTCCGCCTGGATTGGTTTCGAATTGCAGTTCGAGCACGGCGCGGACGTTCTGCTCGACCGTGAGCTTGCGGAAGATCGAGGCCTCCTGCGGCAGGTACGACAGGCCCATGCGCGCGCGGCGGTGGATCGGCATGTGCGCGATCGGCTCGCCGTCGATGGTGATGTCGCCGGCATCGGCCCGGACCAGTCCCACGATCATGTAGAACGATGTAGTCTTGCCGGCGCCGTTGGGGCCGAGCAGCCCGACCACTTCGCCCTTCTGCACGCCGAGCGACACATCCTTCACCACCATGCGGCTGCCATAGGACTTCTGCAGGCCGCGCGCTTCCAGGCGGCTGCCGTTGCCAGTGACCGCCGCGACGGAGCGCCCGCCGGCCCCGAGCGAAGTCTCGCCGCCGCCGTCGATCATGGCGTTGTCGTTGCGCATCACGGACGCGCTTCCCCACCGAGCGTGGTGGTGGAGCGCAGGCCGGCGCCCGGGGCCGGCGCTGGCGGCGGAGGCACGGACCCAGCCCTGGGACTGCCCGGCAACGCATTGGTCGGCGGCCGCGGCGTGAGCACGGCGCGCACACGCGCGCCTTGCGAGCCGGACGACACGGCCGCGTCGGGCGGCACGGTGGAGCCGTTGACGGTGAAGGTGTCGTTGCTCTGGTCGTAGACGATCAGCGGGCCGCTGCTTTCGTCGTTGACCTTGCTGCCGATGAGGCGCCGCATCACGGCATGGCCGATGAACTTGACGTTGTCGGCGCGGCTGTCGTATTCGATGCGGTCGGATTCGCCCTCGATCCACTCGTCGCCGCCGGGTGCGTCGCGCTTCTGCTTGTAGTAGGCCAGCTTGCCGGGCGCGGCGGTGACCACGCCGTACTGGTAGCCCTCGGGGTCCTGCCGCACGTCGATGCGCGCGCCGCGAATGATGATGGTGCCCTTGGTGACGACCACGGCGCCGGTGAACACGGTGGTCTGCTTCAGGTCGTCGTAGCGCATCGAGTCGGACTCGATGTTCATGGGCTTGGCGCGGTCGGCTTTTTCAGCGTGCGCAAGCGGCGCGCCCGCCATGGCCGCCAGCGTGAGCAGACCCAGGGTTGCCTTGCGTGCGGAATGGAGCGGAGTGAGGAGGATGGAGCGCGTGGTCATAAAGGCACGGAACTTGCTGCGCCCATTGTATGCGGCAGCCTGACGCGACCTTGACGAAAGGCCCAGTGTCAGAGGTCGATATTTCTGTCGGATGACTTTCGCCCAGAGGCTGGGGCTCAGCCCTTGCGTGCTTCGGCGACCAGGTAGTCGGTGATCTGCAGCACTCGCGCCATGTTGCCGGCCAGTTCGCCATCCACATACCAGCGCCCGGCCACGCCGAAAGCGGGGACGCCGGTGACCTGGTACTCGTTCTGCAACTGGGTGGCGCGCTTGACCTTGCCTGCGACCGAGAAGGACTTGAACATCTCGGCGAATTTCTTGGCGTCGAGTTCCGGCTGCTTGGCGACCCAGGCCAGGATGGCGTCGTCACCCATGACGGGCTGGCGCTGGCGGTGGAGGGCGTCGAAGATCTTCATCTGCATCTCGTCGACCTTGCCCATGGCTTCGAGCGTGTAGTACAGGCGCTGCTTGCTCTCGACGTCGTTGCCGACGAAAGCCACCGGCACACGCCGGAAAGCGACCTGCGGCGGCAGTTTCTTGACCCACTTCTCAAGATCGGGCTCGAACTGCGCGCAGTGCGGGCAGTTGTAGGAAAAGAACTCGACCACCTCGACCTTGCCGGCCGGCGAATCCACAGGCGCGGGCTTGCCGAGCTTGATGTAGTCCTTGCCAGCCGCAAACATGGGGGCCTGCGCATGCGAAGGGCTTGCGAGGGGAAGCAGCCCGAGCGAAGTGGCTGCCAGCGAAAAATCACGACGATTCATTGAACAAATTCTCCAGTGCGGCTGACAGAGCTTGCCATGCAACGCGAAGTTCCTCGCGATCCGGCCTTGCCCATTCTCCCTGCAAGTTTCAATCAGTTTCCGACACTGCGCTCTACCCCGCATGGCCTGGCCTTTTGTGGAACACCGCGGAACGGGCCTTGCGGGGCCACTGGGGTGCTTCCTGTGAGGACGGGTGGGGCGCACGCAGTGCGCGGAGCCTGGTCGGCGGTTTACTTTTGAACCCGGACCAGGGCGGTGTCGAGGCCGCCGCTGTCGAGTCGATCCTTCAGGCGGTCGGCATCGTCCTTCTTGCCGAACGGGCCGGCGCGCACACGGTAGACCGTGCGTCCGGCCTGCTCGCGCTCGGTGACCTTGGTCTCGACACCCATCAGCGACAGCTTGGCGCGTTGCGCTTCGGCGTCTTCGGTCGAGCGGTAGGCGCCGGCCTGCACGAAGTACATGAAGGGGTCCGCGCCGGAAGAAGGCGCTGCGGCCGCAACCTGCGTGCCGCCGGTCCGCGAACGGGCCAGGTCGCCGATCGGGTCGCTGGAGGAAGGCGGCAGGGCGTTGGCTTCAGCCGGCGTCACCGGCTTGGTGGCGGGCTTGGCGGGTGCAACCACCACAGGCACGGGCGGGGCGCTCGGAGGATTGAGCGGCCCCACCGTGGCAGGCTGGGACGCTGTCGCGGGCGCCACGGCGACCGGTGCCGCCGCCGGTGGCTTGGCACCGGCCTTGCCGGCCAGCGGCGCGTTCGGGTCCCAGTCGCGGTTCTTGCGGGCCTCGGCCTCGTCCTGCTCGGCGCCGCCGCGCTGCGTCTTGCTCATGAACGGGATCGGCACCTTGGTCACATAGACCGCGATGCCCAGGGCCACGCCCAGCCCGATGACAAGGCCGATGATCAGGCCGATAACCACGTTGCCGCTTTGTCGTTTTTTCATGAATGTCACATTTTTTCCGGCGCGCTGACGCCGAGCACCGCGAGGCCATTGTGCAGCACCTGCGCACACGCCGCGACCAGCGCCAGTCGGGCGTTCTTCAGCGTTTCATCGTCCACCAGCACGCGCTCGGCATCGTAGTAGCTGTGCAGGTTGGCGGCCAGTTCACGGAGGTAAAAGGTGACATCGTGAGGGGCAAAATCGCGCGCCGCCGCCGTGAGCATCTCGGGGTATTTGGCCAGTTGCAGCATCAGCGTTTGCGCCTGCGGCACCTGCAGCGGCGACAGGTCGACGCCTTGCAGCGAGGCCACATCGCCGCCCCAGTCGCGCAGCATCTTGCGGATGCGGGCATGGGCATATTGCACGTAGTAGACGGGGTTGTCGTTGTTCTGGGAGAGGGCCAGGTCGATGTCGAAGGTGTATTCGGTATCGGGCTTGCGGCTCAGCAGGAAGAAGCGCACCGCGTCGGTGCTGGTCCATTCGATCAGGTCGCGCAGCGTGACGTAGCTGCCGGCGCGCTTGCTGATCTTGACCTCTTCGCCGCCGCGCACGACGCGCACCATCGTGTGGAGGACGTAGTCGGGGAAGCCCTGGGGGATGCCCTCGCCCGCCGCCTGCAGGCCGGCGCGCACGCGGGCGATGGTGCCGTGGTGGTCGGTGCCCTGGATGTTCACGACCTTGTGGAAACCGCGCTCCCACTTGGCGATGTGATAGGCCACGTCGGGCACGAAGTAGGTGTACGTGCCGTCCTTCTTGCGCATGACGCGGTCCTTGTCGTCACCGTAGTCGGTGGACTTGAGCCACAGCGCGCCGTCCTGCTCATAGGTCTTGCCGTTGCCAACCAGGCGGTTCACCGTCGACTCGACGCGTCCGCTGGTGTACAGGCTGGACTCCAGGTAGTAGTGGTCGAACTGCACCTGGAAGGCCTTCAGGTCCAGGTCCTGCTCGCGGCGCAGGTAGGCGACGGCGAATTCGCGGATCGAGTCGATGTCGTCCACGTCGCCGCTTGCGGTGAACTCGCGGTCGTCGGACTTGACGGTCTTCTTCGCGAGGAAATCGGCGGCGATGTCCGCGATGTAGTCGCCGTTGTAGAAGGCCTTGCTGGCCGGGTTGTCGGGGTCGGTCGGCCAGCAGGCGTCGCCGGGCTTGAAGCCCTTGGCGCGCAGCTGTGTGCTGTTGGCCAGCGTCTGGATCTGGACGCCGGCATCGTTGTAATAGAACTCGCGCCAGACCTTGTCGCCCTGGGTGGCGAGCAGGTTGCAGATGGCGTCGCCGAGCGCGGCCTGGCGGCCGTGGCCGACGTGCAGCGGACCGGTCGGGTTGGCCGAGACGAACTCGACCAGCACGCGCTCGTCGTTGGCAGGCTGTTGCCCGAAAGCGGCGCGGTCGCTCAGCACCTCGCGCACGACCTGCTGCTTGGCCGCCAGCTTCAGGCGGATGTTGAGGAAGCCGGGACCGGCGATCTCGACCGCGTCGACCCACTGGGCAAAGGCCGGCGTGGCCATGAGGGCGGCGCTCAGTTGCTCCGCCAGTTCGCGCGGCTTGCGCTGCAGCGGCTTGGTAAGTTGCATGGCGGCGGTGCTGGCGAAATCGCCATGCGCTGCCACCTTGGGCGATTCGAAGATGGCCTTGGCGCTGGCGCCGGGCAGGAAGGATTCGAGCGTGCTCGCGAGTGCTGCGAGCAACTCTTGTTTGACCAATAGCATTTGTGAATTTTACCGGGGCGAATTCCGAGGCCTTGCCGAACGTTCCTCCGGTCATCCTGCGGTCAGTGTCGACCGTTAGGATGGTCGACCCCGGCGCGGGGCAACTGTCACAACCAAACCTGCAAGGACATACACCATCATGAAGAAGCTCCTTTCCCTGGTCGCCTCCACCGTCGCCTTGGGCGCCTGCCTCTCTTTCGGCGTCGCACAGGCGCAAGACAAGGCCGCGGCGCCTGCAGCCGCCGCCCCGGCCGCCGCAGCGGCGGGCGCAAGCTGTGACATGCAGGCGACCGAGAAAAAGCTCGCCGGTGCCGCCAAGAACAGCTTCGTCAAGAAGTGCGAAAAGGACACCAAGGCAGCGGCCACGCCCGCCTGCGCGGCCAAGGCGGTCGACAAGAACGGCAAGGCGCTGGCCGGCGCCGCCAAGAACAGCTTCATGAAGAAGTGCGAGGCTGAAGCGGCCAAGGGATGACCTAGCCCCGTCGAAATGCGCCTGCGACTCCGGGGCGGCTGCCGGAGGCGGCTGCGCTTGCGAACCGTCCAAGCCTGCGCAGGCTTGGTGCCGCGGTCCCCGGCTTTATGAGAGGGCGCGCCCAGAGGCAAAGGTTCTACGGTTTCTGTCCAGCACCCGGGCTGAATCGATGAGTCTCAAAGGTTTCTCAGAGCGCCGGTACGGCGCGTGCTCACGAACAGGCCGCGAAGCCCTCGCCAAGGTACATGCCTGGCGAGGCTTTCTCGTTTCCGGGCGATGCCGCGCCCTACTTCAATACACCAAACAGGTTGTTGAAGTCATCGGTCCAGGCTTGCAGGCCCTCGATGGGCGTCACCGGCACGCTGGCGCGGGTGATCGATTCGCGCGCAAGGCTGGCGGGGTTGCGCGAGACGAGCACCCAGTCGGTGCGGCGCAGTGCGTCGTTGTGCTCGGCTTCGTCGTGGACCAGCACCGCGTGCAGCCCCTGCGCCTTGGCGATCTCGACGACGACGGGGGCCAGTGCGAGGAATCGGTTGGTCACGTGAAAGGCGATCACGCCGTCGGGCTTGACGTGGCGCAGGTAGACCTTCATCGCCTCCTCGGTGATGAGATGGATCGGCACCGAATCGCCCGAGAAG
Organism: Variovorax rhizosphaerae; assembly: GCF_037889975.1. Classification (NCBI taxonomy): domain Bacteria; kingdom Pseudomonadati; phylum Pseudomonadota; class Betaproteobacteria; order Burkholderiales; family Comamonadaceae; genus Variovorax; species Variovorax rhizosphaerae. Next base: position 221,932 of record NZ_JBBKZT010000010.1, read on the forward strand.
GCATCGACGGCCAGCACGTCGAACTGCTGTGGTTCTTCGCGCTCCAGCGCCAGGCGGGCATCGCCGAGCACGCGTTCGATCTTCGCGGGGCTGTCATGCAGGAAGGTGAATTCGGTGTCCGCCAGTTCGAACACCTGCGGGTTGATTTCGTAGACGCGGTAGACATCGCCCTTCCGGCCATAGACCGCGAGCGTGCCGGCGCCCAGCCCGATCAGCCCGACGCGGCGCGGACCCTGCGGCGCTTCCGCAATCGCCAGCCCGACGCCTGAGGTGGCGCCGTAATAGCTGGTCGGTTCACGGCGCCGAGCCGGCGCCAGGAACTGTTCGCCATGCTTGACCGAGCCGTGGTACATCTGGCGCACGTTGTCCTCGGGCTTTTCGCGTCGCGTGTCGAGCGTGATCAGGGTGCCGTAGAAGTTGCGCGACATCTCGCGCGTGTCGGTGCTTTCGTTGCGCACCTGCAGGGCGAGGAACCAGGCGCAGCAGGCCGCGAGCGCCATGCCACCGGCCCATCCCAGGCGCCGATCGCGCAGCACCGCTGCGCCGGCGAGTGCGCTCAGCACCAGGCCGACGCCCAGTTCGTAGTACGCCGGCAGCACATGCGGGGCGACCAACCCGACGGAGATGCCACCGATGGCGCCACCCAGCGACAGCATCAGGTAGAAGCGCGTGAGGTACTGCGGCGCCGGCCGCATGCGCGCCATCTCACCGTGAAAGAACATGCACAGCACGAACAGGCCGACCACGTAAAGGGGCAGCGCGGTCTTCACGTTGAAGCCGAGGTCCGCCTGCAGCCCGAACGCGCACAGCACCAGCATCACCGCCGTCGCCGGCAGGAAGAAGGCACGGCGATACCAGCGGTCGCTTTCGAAGCACAGCACGAAGGTCAGCAGGTAGACCGACAGCGGCAGCACCCACAGGAAAGGGATGGCCGCGACATTCTGGGTGATGTGGTTGGTGATGGCGAGCAACAGCCAGGAGCCGAGCGCGGGCAGGCCGAGCCAGAGCAGGTAGTCGGCGGCGCCGGGAACCCGCTTCGGAGTGGTTGGCGCGGACGCGGTCTCGGCGACGTTCGCGTTCTGCGCCGTGCCCTGCCTTGCCGCGTACAAGGTCGTGCCGATGCACAGCAGCACGAACGCCGCATAGGCCCACGACCAGCCCTGCGCCTGCCGCAACAGCGAGCTGTGCGGCTCGATCAGCACCGGGTAGCTCAGCAGCGAGGCCAGCGAGGCAAGGTTCGACAGCGAGAAGTAGCGGTAGACCTGCGAACCCCAGGGCGTGCGCGAGAGCCAGGACTGCACCAGCGGCCCGGTGGTCGACAGCAGGAAATACGGCAGGCCGATGGTGCCCAGCAGCAGGCCGAGGATCCACAGCGTCGGATCTTCGGAACCCACGGGCTTCCAGCGCGCGCTGGTCACGATCGGCAGGAAGGCCAGGCTCACGAGCAGCAGCGCGACGTGCAGCCGCGCCTGCGCCTTCACGCCGAGCCGCCGCGTGACCGCATCGGAGTACGCATAGCCCGCCAGCAGCACGACCTGGAAGAACACCATGCAGATCGACCACACCGCGGCCGAGCCGCCGAACCAGGGCAGGATCTGCTTGGCAATCAGGGGCTGGACCAGGAACAGCAGGAAGGCACTGGTGAAGATCGTGCCGGCAAACAGAAGCTTGATGTACCCAGGACTCACGTGTCCTCCTCCCATGTGTTGTTGATTCTTGCGTCTGTGCGCCCGCCGGCCCGCCGCTGCGACGACCTACTTGCCGAAGCCCCGCGCCAGGAACACGGCGAACAGCGGGATGAGCGCGATCAGGTGGGCCTGGATCATCACGAGCTTGCGCGTCTTGCGGACCTCGGCTTCGGCAGGCAGCGCGCCGGTGGCACGCAGCGTCTTGCGCCAGCGGATGTAGGTGATGGTCGGGAAGGCGGAGAGGATACCCACGATGATGAACAGCGTGAGCTTGATGTGCAGCAACGGGTTGGTCCAATACCAGCTCGTACCCTTGACGCCGAGCCAGGTGCGCAGCACGCCGGTCAGCAGCACCAGCACGGCCGCGATGCCGTAGATCATGTCGACGCGCGCCAATCGCTCGACCACGGCCGGATTGAGCCACTCGATGCGACAGAGCGCCGCTTCGCTCGCGATGAAGACCACCATCGTGAGGATGGCCAGCAGATGCAGGTACGCAAGGATGGCTTCGAGGGTCATCCGGCCATTGTGCAAGCAACGTGCCTTGGCGCGCTATCCCGCAAGTAGCTGCTCATGAAATCGCGCCTTTCGCGCCATGGCGGCGTTGCAAATCCTCGCGATACCTGCGGGCATCGCTGCGGTTTGCGCCTTGCCCTGACACGAAATGCATCGATTTCATTCAGCGCAGGCATTTGCGGGACAGCACGCTTTGCTATGCGCGGCGGCCCCAGTACTCCGGCATCTCGTATTGCGCCTTGAGGAAGTCGAGCCACAGCCGCACGCGCAGGGGCAGGTGCTTGCGCTGCGGGAACACCGCGTACACGCCGTTCGGCGGCGCAGCGAAGTCGTCGAGCAACGGGATCAGCAGGCCGGCATCGATCTCGGCCTCGACCTCCCAGTTGCTGCGCCAGGCGATGCCGTGGCCGGCCAGGCACCAGTCGTGAAGAACCTGGCCGTCGGTGCAGTCGAGCGGGCCGCTGGGGCGCAGGTGGATCACCTCGTCGCCGCCTTCCGCGCCGGGCGCCGCCGGCAGGCGAAAGGCCCAGCCGCGGGTTTGCGACGCGTCGCTCGAGAGCGTGAGGCAGGCGAAACGCACCAGGTCCGCAGGGTGCCGCGGCGCGCCATGCCTTCGAATGAATTGGGGTGTGGCGACGCAGCGGCGGCGGTTGTCGGCCAGGCGCAGGCTCACCAGCGAGGAGTCGGGCAGGTCACCCACGCGCACGGCGCAGTCATAGCCTTCGCCGGCCACGTCGATCACGCGGTCGCTGAGGTTCAGGGAGATGCGCACCTCCGGATGCAGCGCATGGAAGCGCGGCACCAGCGGCGCGACATGGCGACGGCCGAAGCCCGCAGGTGCCGTCACACGCAAGTGGCCGCTGGCCTTGACGCCGCCGGCGCTGACGCTGGCCTCGGCATTGGCGAACTCGACCAGCAGGCGCTGGCAGTCCTCGAGGAAGGCGCTGCCTTCGTGCGTGAGCGTGATGCGCCGCGTGGTGCGCACGAACAGCTTGACGCCAAGGCGTTCCTCCAGCGCGTCGATGCGGCGGCCCATGATCGCGGGCGCCACGTTTTCCGCCTTGGCCGCGGCGGTGAGGCTGCCACGGGTGGCGACGGAGACGAAGGATTCGAGTTGCTTGAGACGGTCCATCGCGGGGATTATCCGAACCGCGCGGCCCGCTCGAACGGCCTTTGAGGGTGAGAAGTTTTCGTAGCGAGGGCGCCGAGTTCGCGTCGAGGAGCGCAGCCGTACGCCCGTACTGCGAGCATCGCAGGTGCGAGATCGGTGGCCGCAGCAGTGCTCACCCGTTCATATCAGTTTTCCACCACGCTATCGCATGACCCATGACGCATGAAACCCGGGCGAGCAATGCCTGTTCGTGGGCACCCGCGGAACCGGCTTTGCCGGGCCGCTGGGTGCGCCCCCTTGAGGGGGAGCGCCGCAGGCGCATTCGGGGGTGGGGTTTCATTTCAGGCGTTCGCGAAGCGCGTGGCCAGCGGCACGCGGAGCTGTGCAACGAGTCCTCGCGCACCCCGCTTGAGATGCACATCTCCGCCGTGGGCGCGCGCGATGGAGCGGCACACCGCCAGGCCGAGGCCGCTGCCCTGCTTGCCCGAGCGCCGCGCCGCACCGGCACGGTAGAAGGGCTGGAACACGCGATCGAGCTCGTCTTCAGGCAGGCCGGGGCCGCTGTCGCTGACCTCGGCCACGGCGTCCTCATGGTCGATGAAAAGCCGCACGCGGGCCTGGTCGCCGTACTTGACGGCGTTCTCGATCAGGTTGTCGAGCACGCGGCGCATCCCGATCGCGTCCACATCGACAGCCGCGTTCGCGTTGCGCTCCAGGCGCACGTCCTTGCCGACGAACACCGCGTCTTCCACCACGTCCTCCACGATGCTGGACAGGTCCAGCCGCTCGCGCGCGCCCGGCTCGGAGGCATTGCGGATGAAGGCCAGCACGGAGCTGATCATCCGTTCCATTTCCTCGACGTCGTTGAGCATGCCTTCGCGGATTTCGTCGGGCGCCTCCTCGATGCGGAAACGCATGCGCGTGAGCGGCGTGCGCAGGTCGTGGCTGATGGCGCCGATCATGGTGGTGCGGTCGTCCACGAAGCTGCGCAACTGGCTCTGCATGCGATTGAAGGCCTGCGCCGCGCGGCCGACCTCGGCCGGGCCCTGGAGCGCCAGCACCGACGCTTTCGGGTCGCGTCCGAGTTGCTCGGCGGCACGCGCAAAGCCGGCCAGCGGGCGCACCAGCCGGCGCGAGAACCACCAACCCGCCGGCGCCACGAGCAGCGCCGCGACCAGGAACCACAGCAGCACGCGGCGCTGCCAGGCGTTGGGGAAGGGCTGCGGCACGGGTTGCACAGTCGCCCAACCACCGGACTCCGGCAGGCGCACTGCCGCGATGAAGTCGCCTTCGACGAAGGGTGCGGGGGCGAGGCCGAACAAGCCGCGCGTTGGCGGTGGGAGGGGGGTGGGCTTGGCTTCAGGCGCGGCCTTCACCTGCGGTGGGATGGCGCGTGCCGTGGGTGTGGGGGACGGGGGCGCAGCGCCGGGGGCCGAGGGCTCCGACGGCTTGTCGGCGGCAGTGGATTCGGTTGATGTTGCCGCTGGCGTGGCGGCGGGCACGCGGGCAGTGGCGGCGGGCGGCTCTTGTGCCATGGTCGTGGGGGTGCGCTCGACCCGACCCGTGGCCACAGACCCGGACGGGATGGACGGCGGCCGCGCGGCCTGCGACACGGCCGGGCCGGACGGTGAAGGCGCGCCGCGCGGACTGCCTGCGCCGCCTGGTGGCGTGGAGCGTGCAGATGGCGATGAAGGCCCTGGTGGCGCCACGATCGACGGCGGCCCATGACCGCGTGCCGGCGCCACGCCGGCCGGCCCGGCTGGTGCGCTGGCAGGCGCACTCCCTGCACCGGGTGCACCGGGCCCACCGGTTGCTCCGGCTGGACTGGCTTGGCCGGGTCCACCGAGACCACTTGGCGGTGCAACGCCGGGACTGGCGGGACTGGCGGGACTGGCGGGACTGGCGGGACTGGCTGGACTGGCGGGACTGGCTGGACTGGCGGGACTGGCTGGACTGGCTGGACTGGCTGGACTGGCTGGACTGGCTGGACTGGCTGGACTGGCTGGACTGGCTGGACTGGCTGGACCGGCTGGACCGGCTGCACCGGCTGGACCGGCTGGGCCGGCTGCACCGAGTGCAGCGGGTGCCCCAGACCCACCGAGTCCACTCGGGGCAGGCGCTGCATTGACGGCATTCGGCCCACCAAGCGCCCCCGAGCCATTCCCCGGAATCATGGGTCCGCCCGCTGCGGAGGGTGACGTCGGAGAGGCTTCAGCCCTCGTCCCCAACGGCGACGCCTGCGAAGTCGAGGAAGGCGGCGTAGCGGCGCCGGGAGCACCCGATGGCGGCAACGCGTTTCGCTCCATCGGCTGCGACTGCGGCGCCCCATTCGGACTGCCCGGCCCGCGCGAAGGCAACGGCCCCAAGCCACCGCCCGGGGCGCCAAATCCACCGGGGCCACCGGGGGCTCCACCCGGCGGCCCGAAAGCGCCCCCGCCCCCAAAGCCGCCCGGCGGCCCGCCCTGCGCCACCTGGAAATCGACTCGCAGGAAGCCGCCGCCCGCCATGGTGCCGACGCGTCGCGTCGCACGCTCATCGCGCATCGGCGCGGCGTCGCTGGAGACCGGCCGCGTCGGTGCAATACCCGCCGTGCCGGCAAAAGGCAGCGGCGTGAAGAAGAACAGCCGCACCTCCGATTCGCTGCGCCCCAGCAATTGCGCCAGGTCACGCCGTGAACGCTCGGAGGTCAGCCAGCCAGGCCCGCTCGGCTCCGGCGGACCGCTCTGCATCGTGCGGGTCAGCATGCGCGCGCTGCGCCCATCGGCGTCGGTGCCGGTCAGCACCCTGGCGATGTCGTCGAGTTCGTACTGCCGCTGCGGTTCGGGGGGCAGCAGCATCGTGAGCGCAAGCGTCACCAACTGGGCGACCACCAGGCAGGCCAGCAGCAGCCCGGTGATCTGCCAGGCCAGCGGCGGCCCGGACCAGCGGCGCGTGGCTCCATCGGTGTTCATCCGCCGATGCTGGCATGAGCGCCAGGCGATGTCACGCAGCCCCATGCGCATGCGGATCTTGCGAGCGAATGCAGCGAGGCAGGGGGCGGCGCGTCGAAGGGAGTGGGCACGAGGCCGCGATCATCGGCGCGTCGTGTTGCGCCCGCATTTCACCGTGTTGCAGCGCCCTATGATCCGGCCATGCCCAGGCGCCTCCCTTGAACCTCACCACCCGCATCCTCATCGTCGACGACGACGCCGGCATCCGCGAGCTGGTGGCGTCCTTCCTGTCGAAGCATGGCTTCCAGGTCGACACCGCGGCGGACGTGGCCGGCATGCGCGCCAGCCTTGCCGCGAACGGCGCGGACCTGATCGTGCTCGACGTGATGATGCCGGGTGAAGACGGCCTGTCCGCGTTGCGCGAGCTCCAGCGTGCAGGCGGTCCGCCGGTGATCATGCTGTCCGCGGTCGGCACCGACGTCGACCGGATCGTCGGCCTCGAGATCGGCGCCGAGGACTACCTGGCCAAGCCCTGCAATCCGCGCGAGTTGCTGGCGCGCATCCGCACCGTGCTGCGCCGCGCGGCCGGGCCGCGGCCTGCGTCCACGCCGTCGAACGAGTTGCAGGCCACGCCCTCGGAGACGCTGCTTTTCGACGGCTGGCGCCTCGACATCGTGGCGCGCACCTTGCTGGACCCGTCGGGCGCGACGGTTGCGCTGTCGGATGGCGAGTTCAGGTTGTTGCGCACCTTCGCCGAACACCCGCGACGCGTGCTGCCACGCGACCGACTGCTCGACCTGGCGCTTGGTGCCGGCAGCGAGGCGTACGACCGCGCGATCGACGTGCAGATCAGCCGGCTGCGGCGCAAGCTCAGTTTCGGCGCGGAGCACGTTCCGTTGATACGCACGGTGCGCAACGAAGGCTACATGTTCATGCCGGCCGTCACACGCGGGTAGCTGTCCCGCAATGGGCCGCAACAAGCCCGCAAGGTTGCGAAATCTGCGGGCAACGTGGGCGGCGGATTCTCCGGTCTTCCTTCACCACAGAAGACCTCCGTGAAACGCAATCCACTCCCGATCGAACCGGCCCACGGCCACCATCTCCGCGACGACCTGCCCCTGATCGCGGCACAGCTCGAACGCCGCCGCGCATTGGCCTGGCTCGGCTCGACGGCCGGTGCTGCGCTGCTCGCGGCCTGTGGCGGCGGCGAAAGCTCGTCCACCGGCAGCGTGCTGTCGGCCCTGGGCAGTTCGACGGAGACGGTCGCCGCGGCGGCGAGCACCGACACCACCGCTTCGACCAGCACGAGCACCAGCACCACATCATCCGCCGCATGCACGGCGGACCCGCAGGAAACCGCAGGCCCCTTCCCCGCCGACGGAACCAACACCTCCGCCGGCGCCACTTCCGATGTGCTCACCGCCAGCGGCGTCGTGCGCAGCGACATCCGGCCGAGCTTCATCACTTCCGCCACGATCGCGCAGGGCGTGCCGATGACGCTCCAGCTCACACTGGTCGACACCAACTCAAGCTGCACACCGCTGGCCGGTTACGCCATCTACATCTGGCATTGCGATGCCGCGGGGAACTACTCCCTGTACGGTTCGGCCGCCGCCGAGAGCTACCTGCGCGGCGTGCAAGTCACGGACGGCGCGGGCCAGGTCAACTTCACGACGATCTTTCCGGCGTGCTATTCGGGGCGCTGGCCGCACATCCACTTCGAGGTCTTCAAGACGGTCGCCGCGGCCACCACCGGCAGGAACGCATCGCTGACCTCGCAACTGGCGATGCCGGCGGCGGCCTGCAGTACGGTGTTCAATGGTGCGTCAGCGTACAGCCGGAGCGTGGCCAATTTCGCCTCTGTCTCGCTGTCCAGCGACATGGTGTTCAGCGACAACTCCGCCGCGCAGATCGCGGCGATGACGCCGACGGTCACGGGCAGCGTGGCGGGTGGCTATGCGGCGACGGGGACGATCGGGATTGCGGTGTAGCGATGGCGCACAAGCTGTTCGACTGCGAGTGAAGGCAGGGCGTTCGTCGCCTCGCTCATTTCATGTGCGAGCGGGCGCTTGCCAGCGGCGGGAACAGTGGCTGGAGCCTGGCCGTGAACCGCCTGCAGGGTCCACCCACATCGTCGCTTGCCTGGCCAGGCTGTTCGGGCACAAGCGCGACGAGTTGCGCATCTGCAAAGCGCTTCGGCATGGCATTGACAGCGGGGCGCCCGCGTTCCGTGGTGCGGGTGCTCAAGGCAGTGCGCGCCGGGCGGTGCCGCCCGCTGGAGCGTCCTCGACCCGCTACAACCCATGCACGACCCAAGCCTCGCCGCGGTCCGTCCGCGGCACGCGCAGTACGTTCTCGCCCGTGTGCTGGAAGCGGTACTGCACGCCGTTGAACGCGACGGAAGGCATGTTGGTCCAGACGCGGTATTCGTCATGCGCTTGCAGGCGCTTCACACCCAGCACCCGGAACACTGGCGGCACCACGATCCTGAAATCGAGCTGTGCCGCTGCGCTCGTGCGCGCCTGGACAGTGGACTCCGCCGCGCTCACTGAACACAGGAGCGGCAGCACCAACAGGCAAATACCCTTCTTCATATCTTGGCTTCCAGGACGCGCGCCGGCTGCTGCCGATGCCGGCGACATGACTCCCCTGTGTGGCGCGAGGGCGGGCGGATGGGCGAACGGCGGAGCGCAGGAGCGGCATCAGGCCGTTCCCGCCTCCGCCTCGGCCCGCAACCATCGCACGAAATCCTGCGCATCCCGATTGCCCGCCGCACGCATCGATGTATCGATGAAGTAGCCGCGCCGCGTCGCCGTGCCCTCGCCGAAGGGAGCGACCAGGCGGCCGTCCTGAAGCAGTTCGCGCAGCAACGGCATGCGGCCGATCACCACGCCCTGCCCCGCCACGGCGGCGGCCACCGCGTCGGTGTAGTGCGAGAAGCGCAGCACGCTTTTCATGCGCAAGCCGGCCAGGCCCATCACCTGCAGCCAGGGCTCCCAGTCGACCGTGGGCGCCTCGTGGTGGTTGGGTGCGTCGATGGTCAGCAGGGTCTGGTTGTCGAGGTCGGCCGGCGTGCGCAGCGTGGCCGCCAGCGACGGCGCGCAGACCGGCATCACCGACTCCTCGAACAACGCCGCACCATTCCCGCGCGCGATCGGCACGAAACGCACGGCCAGGTCGAGGCGGCTGCGGTCCAGGTCCAGCACGTCGAGCGTGGCCGACACGCGCACGTCGACCTGCGGATGCGCCGCCGTGAAATGCGACAGCCGCGGGATCAGCCAGAGCGACGCAAAGCCCGGCGTGCAGGTGATGCCCACCTCGCGCGCCACGAGCGCGGCACGCACACGGGCCGTGGCGTCGCGCAGGCGCTCCAGGCTGTCGACCACGGCGCGCTGCAGCACGGCACCCGCCTCGGTCAGCGCCAGCGCGCGGTGCCGGCGCTCGAACAGCAGCACGCCCAGGCTGCCTTCGAGCTGCTGCACCTGCCGGCTGACGGCCGATTGCGTCAGCGCCACCTCCGCGGCGGCCTCGGTGAAGCTCAATCGGCGTGCCGCGGCCTCGAAGCTGCGCAACAGCTCCAGCGGGGGCAGGTCATCGAGCTTCCGGGTGGTTTTCGCATTCTCAAGAGGCATGCAACGAGTTCCTATTCATCGTGTGCAATCAAGGGACACGCCCACTATATTCATTCTCACTACGAATGTGAAAGGGCTCCTCATGAACAACCATTCCGCCAACCTCAGCGCCACGGTGTCTTCGGCGTTCCAGATGGGATTGCCCGCCCACGCGGTCTACAGCGTGGGCGATGCTTCCGAGGTGCGCATCACTTGCCGCAGCGGCTCCGTGTGGATCACGCTTGACGACGATCCCGTGGACACCGTGCTGGAACCCGGCGAGCAGTTCACGACGCCGTTGCACCGGCGCGCACTGGTGTCGGCGTTGGAAGCATCCTGCATCGCGGTCGCTCCGGCGGCGGAGCGCAAGGTCGCGATGCAGGCCACGCCCTATCGCACCCCCGCATTGCACTTGCGGGATTTCCTGCCTGCCTGATGCAGGCAAGGGCGCGACAGCTCAGCGCCGCTTGAGCAGCGCGGCGATGTCGGCTCGGCCCGCGGCCCTGGCCAGGTCATAGGGCGTCTCGCCGCGGGTGTCCGCGATGGCGGGGTCGGCGCCGCTCGCCAACAGCACCTTCACGACCTCGGTATTGGCCTTGTCCTGCACAGCGACGTGCAGCGGCGTCCAGCCGAGGTAGTCGCCACGTGCATTGGGGTTGGCGCCTTGCCGTGCCAGCAATTCGACCATGGCCGACGAGCCAGTGTTGACGGCGGTGTGAATCGGGGTCCAGCCGTCGATGGTTTTCAGTTGCGGGTCCGCGCCGCAGCGGATCATCGTCTGGACTTGCCAGAAGTCCCGCGCCGCCACCGCGCGCGACAGTGGCGTGTCGCCGGTCGCATCGTGGGCGTTGTTGGCCTCGCCGGCGATGCTCGCGCATGCCGACGTGCCGGCGCGGGCGGACGGGGTGGATGCCGTGGCTGAGGTGGCCAAGGCAACTGGCTCTGCTGCGCCGGTGGCCCCGGCCGCCCCGACGAGCAAGCCGCTGGCCAGCATGACGGCCGTCGCTTTGCATGAATGCATGGTGGTGTCTCCCTCACTGGTTCTTCTTTTGCAATGGCAGCCTTCCCGGCACGCCCGCCTGCATCGCAGTGGGCGCCCGGCAGGTTCTTGAGTCCATCTGGCCTTGCCATCTCGACTCAATCCCCTGCGGGGGGCGGCTTGGGCACAGCCCGGCCCTGGGGGGCTCTCCAGCCGCAGATTACCAGCGCCGCCGGGGCCGCCGGTGACGGACTGCAACGGCATGGCCTTCCCCCGCGCGCAATGCACACATATCGCACGCCTCGGCCGATTGCCTGGACGCCGCCATGTCACCCCTGCGACGCGGGTTGATACCGAATTGACCTCGCCCCGGCGCCGCCCAAGATCAAAGGCGGCGCCGTCGCGCTCGGTCATCCGCTCGGTGCATCCGGCACCAGCGCATGACGACGCGCGTCGACGCCCTCGGCCAGCGCGCCAAGCGCCATGGCCTGCAGACCATGTGCGCAGGTGGCGGCATGGCCAACGTGACCCTTGTGGAAAGACCCTGAACCATGTCATTCGTTTTGTATGAAGTCGAGAACGGCGTTGCGACGATCACGCTGAACCTGCCCTCCAAGCTCAACCCGATCGCGCGGGACTTGCAGCATGAATTGCGCGATGCCTTGGCCCGCGTGAACGCGGACAAGGGCGTGCGCGCCGTGGTGCTGACCGGTGCCGGCAAGGCCTTCTGCGTCGGCGCCGACCTGAGCGCGATGAACCCGCCGGAGGAAGGCAAGACGCTGGGCGACCAGACCGCCGAGTGGATGCAGTCGCTGAGCAACCCGATCATCAGCGGCCTGCGCCAACTGGAAGTGCCGGTGGTCTGCGCGGTCAACGGTCCGGCGGCCGGCGCGGGCGTCGGCCTGGCGCTGGCGGGCGACGTGGTGCTGGCCGGGCGCAGCGCGTATTTCTATCTCTCCTTCCTGCCCAAGCTCGGCATCGTGCCGGACCTCGGCTGCACCTGGTTCCTGCCGCGCCTGGTGGGGCCGGCCCGCGCGCTGGGCATGGCGCTGCTCGACGAGCGCCTGAGCGCCGAGAAGGCCGCGCAATGGGGGCTGATCTGGGCTTGCGTGGAAGACGACCTGCTGCTGCTCGAAGCGCAGAAGACGGCGCAGCGCCTGGCGAAACTGCCCGCGCACGCGATCCTGGAAGCGCGCAAGGCCTTTGCGGCGAGCGAACGGCATACGCTGGAGGAGCAACTGCACTATGAGAGCGAACGGCAGCGGGAGTTGCTGATGAAGCCGAGCTTCAGGGAAGGCGTGAACGCGTTCCTGGAGAAGCGGGTGGCGGTGTTCGAGGGGCGGTGAGGGCGGCTCGCCCGCGTCGGCCGCTGGCATGGCTGCTGTCCGACGAGGATCCATTCGAAGGACCCCGGCCTGCTGGAGAAGCGGACGAGTGGCGTTGCTTCAGCCTGTCGGATGTCGGATGCTCGCCCGTTTCAGGAGACACCGATGATCCCCAAGAACACGATCTGCGTGTGGTACGACAAGGACGCCGTCGATGCCGCGAACTTCTATGCCAAGACCTTCCCCGACAGCTCCGTCGGCGCGATCATGCGTGCGCCGGGCGACTATCCGGATGGCAAGGAAGGCAATGTCCTGACGGTCGAGTTCACCGTCGCCGGCATCCCTTGCGTCGGACTGAACGGCGGCCCGCATTTCAAGCAGACCGAGGCCTTCTCGTTCCAGATCGCGACCGACGATCAGGCAGAGACCGACCGCCTGTGGAACGCCATCGTCGGCAATGGCGGCCAGGAGAGCGAATGCGGCTGGTGCAAGGACAAGTGGGGCGTGTCATGGCAGATCACCCCGCGCACGCTCACCGAGGCGATGTTGAGCGCGGATCGCGCAGAGGCCAAGCGCGCATTCAACGCGATGATGACCATGCGGAAGATCGACGTCGCGGCGATCGACGCGGCGCGCCGAGGCTGAACACGGCGGGCTGAGGGCGCGCAGATCCGCCCCATGGAATCCCGCCAGACTTGTTACTCCCGCGCCTCGCCTCACCGGTGCAGACTGGCTCTCAAGTCGACGCGGCTCTTTGCCAACTCGACTTGATCACCCGAGGGGACAGACCGAGCCCGGACTGTCCCTGCGAGTTCACAAGCCAACCGCGAGCGCTGCGCAGCGAACAGATCGTGTCGTGCCGTTCGCCCCACCAGGAGAGTCCCGCCATGACGACATCCACCCGGCCTGAATCGACCGCAGCCGCAAAGCCCGCCATGCACACGCCCCCGGTCGTGTCCCCGAAGGCCTGGGAGGCGGCCCGCCAGGAATTGCTCGTGAAAGAAAAGGCCCAGACCCGCGCCCGCGACGCCCTGGCCGCCGAGCGTCGGCGCATGCCCTGGATGGCCGTTGAGAAGTCGTACACCTTCGAAGGCCCGGCCGGCACGGCCAGCCTGCCCGACCTGTTCGAAGGCCGGCGCCAGTTGATCGTCTACCGCGCCTTCTTCGAGCCGGGCGTCTTCGGCTGGCCCGACCATGCCTGCCGCGGCTGCTCGCTGGTGGCCGACCAGGTCGCCCACATCGCCCACCTGAACGCACGCGACACCAGCCTGGCCTTCATCTCGCGCGCGCCGCAGGCGGACATCGCGCGGCTGAAGGCGCGCATGGGCTGGCAGGCGATCCCGTGGTTCACCGTCACCGACAGCTTCGACGCGGACTTCGGCGTGGACGAGTGGCACGGCACCAATGTGTTCTTCCGCGACGGCGATCGCGTCTTCCGCACCTACTTCGTCAACAACCGCGGCGACGAGCAGGTGGGTGGCACCTGGAACTACCTCGACCTCACGCCGCTCGGCCGGCAGGAGCTCTGGGAAGACTCGCCCGAGGGCTATCCGCAGACGCCGACCTACAAGTGGTGGAACTGGCACGACAACTACGAGGCGGAAAAAGCCGCGCCCGACAGGAAGTGGGTCGAAGTGACGGATGCCGGCGAGGCAGCATTCCGGGCGCTGGAGACGGCAAGGAAAGCCTGACGGCGAGCGGTCGTTGGACGGTGCCACGCCGTGATGCGGCACCGGAATCGCGCCGCCCCGTTGGCGTATACGTGAAGCCGGCTATCGAGATTCCAGGAGCTTGCGAGCCGCCAGGCCGACGAAGCGCCGACCCGGATTCGTCCCCGCGATCCAGTCCTCGACGGGGAAGAGCTCGAACAGTCCCACCTTGATGAGCGTGGGCACCGACGTCTCCAGTTCGACCTCGACCCGCCCGCGCTCACCGCTGTTGTAGCGCGCCACGTTGTGCAGCATCGTGGCGACGGTGCCGGTCTGCACCCTGGTGCCGTCCTTCAGCATGACGGCAGGCAGTCGCTCGCCATCGGCCAGGATCTGCTGGTTCACTGCTGCCAGTCTGGAAGTGGGATCGGACATGCGGGATTCCTCATGCAACGAGTGACTGTCGTCCGGATCTTGGGGCGACATGCGGGCGCGGCAAGAGCGACAAGCGAATATCGACAACACGCGCCACGGCGTTTGTTGGCGACCGGTGGCTGCCGCAGAATGCAGCCATGACCGCCCCGGCCTCCGTCGACCCTACCCGCTGCCCGCTCTGCGGCGCAGCCAACGCCTGCGCGATGGAAGTGGCGCGCGAGACCGGCGTCGCACAGCCGCCGTGCTGGTGCATGTCGGCCACCTTCACCGCAGCGCTGATCGACAGCGTGCCCGCACCGGCGCGCGGCACGGCCTGCATCTGCGCCGCCTGCGCCGCCAGGGCCGCAACCGCCTCGTCAGCCTCATCACTCACCGAGATCACCACACCAACCCCATGAGCCAAGCCCGCACCAACGCCTTCTACGCCCAGTCCGGCGGCGTCACCGCCGTCATCAACGCATCGGCCTGCGGCGTCATCGAGACCGCGCGGAAGCACCCCGACCGCATCGGCACCGTCTATGCCGGGCGCAACGGCATCCTCGGCGCGCTGGCCGAGGACCTGATCGACACCTCGCTTGAATCGGCCGAGGCCATTTCGGCCCTGCGCTCCACGCCCTCGGGCGCCTTTGGCTCGTGCCGCTACAAGCTCAAGTCGCTCGAGAAGAACCGCCGCGAGTACGAGCGGCTCATCGAAGTCTTCAAGGCCCACGGCATCGGCTACTTCTTCTACAACGGCGGTGGCGATTCGGCCGACACCTGCTTCAAGGTCAGCCAGCTCTCGCAATCGATGGGCTATCCGTTGCAGGCCATCCACGTGCCCAAGACCATCGACAACGATTTGCCGATCACCGACTGCTGCCCCGGCTTCGGCTCGGTCGCGAAGTACGTGGCCTTGTCGACGCTGGAAGCCTCGCTCGACGTGCGCTCGATGGCCGCCACCTCGACCAAGGTGTTCGTGATCGAGGTGATGGGCCGCCATGCCGGCTGGATCGCCGCGGCCGGCGGGCTGGTGGAGGAGCACGGCATCCCGGTCGTGATCCTGTTCCCCGAAATCGAGTTCGACCAGGCGAAGTTCCTGGCGCGCGTCGATGCGATGGTGAAGCAGCACGGCTACTGCAGCGTCGTCGTCTCGGAGGGCTGTCATCACCCCGATGGCACCTTCCTCGCCGAGCAGGGCACGCGCGATGCGTTCGGCCATGCGCAACTCGGCGGCGCGGCGCCGGTGGTGGCGAACATGATCAAGACCGCGCTGGGTCACAAGTTCCACTGGGCCGTGGCCGACTACCTGCAACGCGCCGCACGGCACGTGGCCTCGGCCACCGACGTGAAGCAGGCTTACGAACTCGGCGCGCGTGCCGTGGAACTCGCGCTCGAAGGCCGCAACTCGGTGATGCCGACGATCGACCGCATCAGCGACGTGCCCTATGAATACCGCATCGGCGTGGCCACGCTCGACACCGTGGCCAATGTCGAGAAGATGATGCCGCGCGATTTCATCTCGGAAGACGGCTTCGGCATCACCGACAAGTGCCGCCGCTATCTCGCCCCGCTGATCGAGGGCGAGGACTACCCGGCCTACCGCAACGGCCTGCCGGTGTATGTCACGTTGAAAAACGAAGCGGTGGCAAGGAAGTTGCCGGCTTTCGCATCGGCCTGAAGCGGTTCGCCACGCACCGCGTGACGGGCTCTGCCTGAAACGCTGGCGCCATCGCGGGCAGCGCGCATGGTTGAAGTGGGGACACCTGTTGCTGCTGCTGTTGTTGCTCCTGCTGCTGCATCGACGCTTGCACAGGCTGGGGCGCGTCGTCCGAAACTGTCGCGGGCCCGGTCGCCAGCGGCGCCGGCTGCTGCTGGCGCTGCTGCGTGATCACCTGGTGCACGAACTGCAGCTTGCCGACCGCCGCGCGCGGCAGCACGAAGGGGTAGTAGTCGGGCTGGCCCATGCTGCGCGACAACTCGTTCAGCACGTTGGTCAGGCGCACCCAGCCGTTGAGGAAGTCGAGGAACTTCATCGCATCCGGATGGTCGGGCTGCCACAGGTCGGCGGGCTCGAACAGGTCGCTCGCGAGTTCGACGCGCGTGGCGTCGACACCGAAACTCAAGGCCGTGTCCGCCGTGTCTGCCATGTGCAGGTAGTGGGCCCAGGTCTCGGCCCAGTCCTCCCAAGGATGCGAGCTGGCATAGCTGGTGACGAAGCGCACCGCCCAATCGGCCGGCGGGCCCAGTTCGTAGTGGGTGCGCAGCGCGCCCGCGTAGTCCAGCCGCTCGTCGCCGAAGAGCGCGCGGAAGTCATCGATCCACGGCGTCGGGAACACCAGCAGGTCCCAGTAGTAGTGTCCGATCTCATGGCGGAAGTGGCCGACCAGCGTGCGATAGGGCTCGCGCATCTCGGCGCGGATGCGCTCGCGCACGGCATCCTCGGCCTCTTCGGCGTTGAGCGTGATCACGCCGGTGTCATGGCCGGTGAGCACGTGCGGTCCGCCCGGCACGTTGCCGAGGAAGTCGAAAGCCAGGCCATGCACCGCATCCGCATGGCGCGTGACCACGGGCAAGCCGAGCGCCAATAGTTGCGACATCAGGCGGCGCTTGGCCTGCTCCAGCCTGCGCCACAGTTCCCCATTGGCGGGCACGGAGAGGTCCGGAATGGTGCGCGTGGCGCTGCAGCACAGGCAGTAGCCGGGCGTGAGGCCCAGGTTGTCGGGCGCATCGCTTTCACCGACCAGGGGCACCATCCAGTTGCAGCCCGCCGCCGTGGTGAAGTTGGCGCAGCGGTGGTACCGCCGGCCGTTGCCGTCGCCAAAGACCGTGTAGGTGTCGAGCGCGGGGTCGGTGACGCCGGCAGGGTCGACGGGCCCGGCGCCATTGCCATCGTTGCCGTTGCCGTTGCCGTTGCCGTTGCCGTTGCCGTCAGCGTGTGTCGTCGAGGCGTTGTGCGCGACCGGCGCAAGCGGCACCACGCCAAGGCTTTCGATGACAAAGCCCAGCGGCGTGTGGCAGGCCAGGCATTCGCTGTTGCCCAGGAAGATCGGACGGCCGCACTGGCACTGGTACGCGCGCGTGACGGTCGGCGCGCTCAGTTCCGCCGCCAGCGAATGGGGGGCCGAGTCGGGCTGGGTTGCTGATTCCGGTTGAATGTCCATGGTGTGGTGTTGTTCTGTGGAACTGATGCTGGGCCAGCGACAGCGAAGTGATTGTGGGTGTGCATCGCCGCGCCCCAATCGCTGCAAACACCGATATCCTTGTAGGACGGTTTGCCCGTCCCCGCAAGCTCTCTGCGCTCAATGACCGATCCTTCCCCACCCGCAGCCGCCGCATCACCCCCCTCGATGAACACGCTGCGCGAGCGCTACGGCGATCGCTACCGCTGGTTGCTGCTGTTGTCGGTGATGGTCGGAACGATGGCCTCGATCATGTCCTCGACCATCGTCAACGTGGCGATCCCCGACATGAGCCGCCACTTTGCGCTGGGCCAGGAGCGGGCGCAGTGGGTGAGTTCGGGCTTCATGGTCGCGATGACGGTGTCGATGCTCACCACGCCCTGGCTGCTGTCGCGCTACGGCTATCGGCGCACCTATGTGGGCACGATGGTGCTGCTGCTGGTGGGTGGCGTGCTCGGCGGGCTGTCGAGTGTGTTCTGGCTGGTGCTGGTGGCGCGTGTGGCCGAGGGGCTGGCGGCCGGCGTGGTGCAGCCGATCCCGGCCATCATCATCCTTCGGGCCTTCGAGCCGCATGAGCAGGGGCGCGCCAGCGGCATCTTCGGCATGGGCGTGGTGCTGGCGCCGGCCATCGGGCCGAGCATCGGCGGTGTGCTGGTCGACCTGTTCGGCTGGCGCTCGATCTTCTTCATGGTGGTGCCCTTCTGCCTGGCGTCGTTGTGGCTGGCCTACAAGTTCGTGCCGACCACGGCGCCAGGCGGTGTGGCGGCGGCAAGGCAGGGTGGGATCGACTGGCGCGGGTTGCTGCTCGGCACCGTGGGCACGCTGTGCCTCCTGAACGGCCTGGTCGAGCTGCGCGGCAATGCGCCGCTGGAGGCCGCGCTGCTGCTGGCCGGCGCAGCCGCCTCGCTGGCGGTGTTCATCTGGTGGCAGAAGCGCCTGGCCGCCGCCGGCGGCGAGCCCTTGATGAACATGGCGCTGTTCGGCTATCGGCAGTTCGCGATGGGCAGCGTGGTCGCCTTCATCTACGGCACGGCGCTGTTCGGCTCGACCTACCTCCTGCCCGTCTACATGCAGGTGGCGCTGCACCTGTCGGCTTCGCATGTCGGCACGATCATGCTGCCCGCCGGCATCGTGCTGGCCTTCACCATTGCCGGCGTGGGACGCCTGGCCGACCGCCAGCCGACGTGGATATTGGTGAGCATCGGGCTGTTGCTGCTGGCCGTGTCCTTCGCGCTCATGACCGTGCTGCACCTGCGCAGCCCGATCTGGCCGCTGGTGGTGTTCGCGATCATCGGGCGCATCGGGCTCGGCTTCATCCTGCCGTCGCTCAATCTCGGTTCTATGCGGCCGCTGGCCAAGCCGCTGATCCCGCAGGGCGCCAGCGCGATCAGTTTCGTGCGCATGCTGGGCGGTGCGGCGGGTGTCAGCCTGTGCGCCATCGTGCTGGAGTGGCGACTGGCCGCACATGGCGATTCGCTCGCCAGTTCACTGACCAGCGCCGCCCGGCTGGAGGCCTTCAACGAAGTGTTCGTGATGCTTGCCGGCCTTTGCGCGCTGGCGATTTGCGCGGCCTGGCAGTTGCGGGAGAAAAGGACGCCCTGAAAAGGCGCTTAACCTAGAAAAAGCAGTTGGATGCGCCCGAGTGCGCCGTGATCGGCGTGCCAGGCAAGGGTGAGCGCTGCGGCTCCGATGGCCCTTGAGGGCCATCGGACAGCGTGAACGGGCTCAGCCTCAGGCTGAGCCGCGCCCTGCAAGGGGGAGAACGCGGCGGGCTCATGCCCGCAAGGCCGAGCAACGCCGCATGGCGCGTCGAGCGCGGTGCAATCGGGTGCATAGCGCTTTCACCTCGGCGGCGAACGTGATCGAAGGCAGAAGTTTCAGGCTCCATGTTGCTTTTCCAAAGGTTGAGCGCGGTCAACTGCTTTTTCTAGGTTTAATCAAGCCATGTGCCAACTGCTAGGGATGAACTGCAACACGCCCACGGACGTGACCTTCAGCTTTGCCGGCTTCGCCCAGCGCGGCGGCCGCACCGACCACCATGCCGACGGCTGGGGCATCGCCTTCTTCGAGGACCGCGGCCTGCGCCACTTCGTCGATCACCAGCCGGCCTGCGAGTCGCCGGTGGCCGAGCTGATCCGGCGCTACCCGATCAAGAGCCAGCACGTCATCTCGCACATCCGCAAGGCGACGCAGGGCCAGGTCAACCTGCAGAACTGCCATCCCTTCGTGCGTGAGCTCTGGGGCCGTTACTGGGTGTTCGCGCACAACGGCGACCTGAAGGATTTCCGCCCGCGCCTGCACGGCAACTTCCATCCGGTCGGCGACACCGACAGCGAGCACGCCTTCTGCTGGATCATGCAGGAGCTGGCCAAGTCGCATGCCGGCGTGCCGAGCATCGAGGAACTGACCCTCACGCTGCGCGAGCTGGCACCGCAGATCGCCCGGCACGGCACCTTCAATTTCATGCTGTCCAACGGCCAGGCGCTGTGGGCGCATGCCTCGACCCACCTCTGTTACATCGAGCGCAAGCATCCCTTCAACCAGGCGCACCTGGCCGACGAGGACATGTCGATCGACTTCGCCCGGCACACCACGCCGACCGACCGGGTCGCCGTCGTCGTGACCACGCCGCTGACCACCAACGAGACCTGGACGCCATTCGCCAGCGGCGAACTCAAGGTATTCGTCGACGGTTGCGCCCTCTCCCGCTGAACCCACCGCGTCCTTCAAGCAGAATCCAGAGCTGGCGCTGAAGCGGCCCGCATGGACGGGACCGTTGCTGTCACCGGTGCCGGGAGAGGGACAACACGATGAAGAGACGCTATTTCCTGCTGGGCGGCACTGCCGCGGCCGGCGCACTCGCGGTGGGCTGGGCGGTCCAGCCGCCGGACCCGCGCTTGATGCCCGCCACGCCGCTGCCGGTGGCCGAGGGCCAGGTCGCCCTCAATGGCTGGGTCCGCATCGGCACCGACAACACCATTACCGTGACGATGACCCAGGCCGAGATGGGACAGGGCATCCACACCGGACTGGCCATGCTGCTGGCCGAGGAGATCGATGCCGACTGGTCGCAGATCCGCCTGGGCGCCGCGACTGCCGACAAGATCTACAACAACGCCGCCGCCATCGTCGACGGCCTGCCCTTTCATCCCGACGACGACAGCCGCACCCGGCATGCGGCCGAGTGGATCGTCGCGAAGGTGGCCCGCAAGTTGCCGATCGGCATCTTCACCGGCGGCTCCTCCAGCATCAAGGACCAGTGGCTGCCGATGCGCGAGGCCGGCGCGTCGGCACGCGCCCTGCTCATCGCCGCCGCGGCCGACACCTGGAAGCTGCCCGCCGCCGAATGCCGCGCCGAGGCCGGCCGCATCGTCCATTCATCCGGCAAGACCGCCAGCTACGGCGAACTGGCCGCGCACGCAGCACGCATGCCGCTGCCCGACAAGGTCGCGCTGAAGGATCCGTCGCGCTTCAAGCTGATCGGCCAACCCGTCCACCGCTTCGAGAACGCGTCCAAGCTCGACGGCAGCGCCGTCTTCGGCCTCGACGTGAAGCTGCCCGGCATGCTCTACGCGACGGTGGCGCTGTGCCCTGTCATCGGCGGCACGCTGGCGCGTTTCGATCCTGCAGCGGCGAATGCGCTGCCCGGCGTGCGCAAGGTGGTGTCGGTGGCCGGCGGCACCATGGGCATGCCCTCCGCGGTGGCGGTGATCGCCGACACGCCCTGGCATGCCATCAAGGCGCTGCGCGCGGTGCAGCTCGAATGGGATGAAGGCAACCTCGTGGGGCTCTCCACCCGCGAGGACATCGACCGCCTGGCCCAGGCGCTCGACAGCGAACAGGGCAGCGCCTACCAGGAGCGTGGCAACGCCGTCGCGGCGCTTGCGTCGGCCAGCAAGCGCATCCGCGCCGAGTACCGCGTGCCCTACCTTGCCCACGCGACCATGGAACCGATGAACTGCACGGTGCAGTTCAAGGAGGGCGCCGGCACGGTGTGGGTACCGACGCAGGTACCCGGCATGGCGCGCATGGCCGCCGCCCGCGCGCTCGGCATCGACAGCGACAAGGTGCAGGTCAACGTCACCCTCCTGGGCGGCGGCTTCGGCCGGCGCACGGAATCGGATTTCGTGGCGCTGGCCGCGGCCATTGCGAGGGAAACCGATGGCGCGCCAGTGCAGACTTTCTGGCTGCGCGAGGAAGACATGCGCCACGACTTCTACCGCCCGGCCTGCGTGGCCCGGTTCGAGGCGGGGTTCGACGCGCAGGGCCGACTCGACGCATGGCATGCGCGGTCTGCTGGCCAGTCGGTCATGCACCAGATCGTGGAGCGCGCGATCGGCATCCCCGGCATGGGGCCGGACAAGACCATGTCCGAAGGCAGTTTCGACACCGCCTATGCGTTCCCGAACGTGCGCGTCGCGCACCATCTGGTGCGCAGCCCGGTGCCCGTGGGTTTCTGGCGCTCGGTCGGGCATTCGCACCAGGCCTTCTTCACCGAAAGCTTCATCGACGAGGCCGCCGCCGCCGCAGGCAAGGACCCGCTCGCCTTCCGCCTCGACCTGCTGGGCGGGCAACCGGGCCACCTGCGGGTGTTGCAGCGCGTGGCCGACAAGGCCGGCTGGGGCGGGCCGCTCGCCCCTGCGGCCGACGGCGCGAAGAAGGCGCGCGGCCTGGCCCTGCATCGCAGCTTCGGCAGCATCGTGGCGCAGGTCGCCGAGGTCTCGGTCGGGCCCGACAAGGCGATCCGCGTCCACCGCGTGGTGTGCGCGATCGACTGCGGCTTTCCGGTCAACCCGAACCTGATCCGGCAGCAGATGGAAAGCAGCATCGTGTACGGACTCTCTGCGGCGCTGCAGGGTGAGATCACGATCGAGCAGGGCCGCGTCGTGCAGAGCAATTTCCACGACTACCCGGTGTTGCGCATGCAGGACGCGCCCGTGATCGAGACCGAGATCCTGCCGAGCAGCGCGCACCCCGAAGGCATCGGCGAGCCCGGCACGCCGCCGATCGCGCCGGCCGTGGCCAACGCGCTTTTCACCCTCACCGGGCAGCGCCTGCGCACGCTGCCACTCAAACTGGCCTGAAGAACTGACCATGTCCACCACCCTGAACATCAATGGCAAGAACGTCGACGTGAAGGCCGAGGCCGACACGCCGCTGCTGTGGCTGCTGCGCGGCGAACTCGGCCTGAACGGCACCAAGTTCGGCTGCGGCATGGCGCTGTGCGGCGCCTGCACCGTGCACCTCGACGGGGAGGCCGTGCGCAGTTGCGTCACGCCGCTCTCGGCCGCCGAGGGCAAGCAGGTCACGACCATCGAGGGACTGGCCGGCCCGGAAGCCGACGCCTTGCGCGCCGCATGGACCCAGGTCGACGTGGTGCAGTGCGGCTACTGCCAGAGCGGCCAGCTCATGAGCGCCTGTGCCCTGCTGCGCAAGACGCCCCGGCCGACCGACCCGCAAATCGACCAGGCCATGAGCGGGAACATCTGCCGTTGCGGTACCTACTCCCGAATTCGGGCGGCGATTCACCAGGCCGCTGCTGCATAGCGCCGGACCGCCATCGCAAGCGGCGATTGTGGGAAAACAATTGGCTCAGGAGCCCCCAGGGCCGGGCCATGCCCAGCCCGCCCCCCGCGGGGGATTGAGTCGAGATGGCAAAGCCACATCGTCTCAAGAGCGTCACCCGTTCCCCCGCGCTGCCTGGGGAAATTTTCGGCTGACGATTCACCCGTATCCCGGCACGCAGACGCACCAGCGCGGCGGCTTCTTCATTCACGGCGGCACAGTTCCCGGGCGTGCCGGATGCATCAATCTCACGGTGCACATCGACAAGTTTGCCGAGCTGCTCAAGATCGAACTTGTGCACATCTGGGGCTTCGGGATCGCTGCTTGCGTGGCTTGCTTTCTCGTCGGCTGCTGGCGGCGATGGTTCGGACTTGTGCTTGCAATCATGCCGGCTGTTTGGTTCGTGAGCCTCCTGTTGGAAATCCACTCCGCGGACGTCGGCCCGTACCTCTACAACGAGCAAGGATCGGCGTACTACGTTCAAGCGTATCTGGCGCTTGCGCTTTTCGTGGCGGGAGTTGTCCTCGGGGCGCTGAGGAGCAGGAAGCGGCCCCGCGCCTGACGACGCTTGCGCGGCAACGCCAACGGTGAAGCGGCCCCGAAAGGCCGCACGCAGATTGGGTCCGGAAGCTTGACAGTGCACCTCCCCGGGCGGTAAATCCGCGGGGCAGTTCAGCATCCGCCGCCTGAAGTCCAACCGCGTGAGAGGAACCCCATGAGCCTTCCAACCGCATCACCACGCAAGCCTGTCGTCCTGGCCCCGGGCGAGGGCCGCGCCTACCCGATGGGCCGGATCTCGGCCGTGTTCAAGGCCGACGAAGCGGAAACGGATTCGCGCTACTCGGTCTCCGAATGGTGGCTGGAGCCGACCACGCAGGGCCCCGGCGCCCACTCGCACGACGAGGACGATCTGTTCTACGTCATCGAAGGCGTGATGAGCCTGCGCGTGGGCGAGGAATGGTTCGAATGCCCGAAGGGCGCCTTCGTTCTCGTGCCCGGCGGCACCACGCATGACTTCGAGAACCGGGGCAGTGTCCGTGCCGGCGTCCTCAACTTCTCGGCGCCCGGCCCCTTCGAGCCCATGATGCCGGGCATTGCCGAATGGTTCACCAACAATCCGCCGAAAGACACCGGCACCTGATGGAGCGATGACGATGCACGGTCAATGCCTTTGCGGCGCGGTCACGATCGATTCGCCGGATGCTACGGACATCGGCGCCTGCCATTGCGGCTTCTGCCGCCGCTGGGGCGGCGGTCCCATGCTGGCGGTGCACTGCGGGCCTGATGTGACCTTCACCGGCACGGACCAGATCACGGTCTTCGCCTCGTCGGACTGGGCCGAGCGGGCCTTCTGCAAGCGATGCGGAACGCACCTTTACTACAAGCTCCTGCCGACGGGCGAGTACTTCGTCCCCGCGGGTGTTTTCGAGTCGGCCGACTTCCAACTGGCCAGCCAGATCTACATCGACAAGAAGCCGGCGTACTACGACTTCGCCAACCAGACGCCCCTGCTCACGGAGGCGCAGGTGCTCGCGCAGTTCGGCGCACCGCCTGACGACACTGGCAAGGCGTAGCGCTACGCGTCGCCTGCGTCCAGCCGCTGGTTAGGATGGCAGCGAATTCCGAAGGAACTTCATGCCGTCCGTGTCCGAGATCGCCAGCTTCCTGGCCGCCGAGTTTCCGCAATCCAGGTGCACCGTGCTCGCCGTGGGCGACAAGGCCGCCACCATCCGGCACGAAGTCGGCCACGCCGAGCTGCGGCCCGGCGGCACGGTCTCCGGCCCGGTGCTCATGACCGTCGCCGACGTGGCGTTGTACGTGGCCCTGCTGGGGGAGATCGGCATCGTCCCGCTGGCGGTCACGACCAGCCTCAACATCAACTTCCTGCGCAAGCCTTCGGCCGACCGGGCCATCATCGGCGAGTGCAAGCTCATCAAGCTGGGGCGCACGCTGGCGGTGGGCGAGGTGAGCCTGTATTCCGAGGGGCTGGAGGATCCGGTCGCGCATGTGGTCGGCACGTACGCGATTCCGCGCGGCGCGGCTTGAGGCTTGAGGCTTGAGGCTTGAGGCTTGAGGCTTGAGGCTTGCAAGCGCTGCAGGCCCTGCAAACCTTGAAACCTTGCAATGGGCCAGCCCGCCCCCAGTTCCGGCCCATGACCGAATCCCCACCGCTCCACATCGTGTGTCCGCACTGCCATACCACCAACCGCGTGCGTGAGGCGCAACTGGGCAGCGCGCCGGATTGCGGCAACTGCCACAAGCCGCTGTTCACGGCGCATTCGGCCGCGCTCGATGAAGCGGCCTTCGACCGCCACATCGCACGCAACGAGATCCCGGTGCTGGTCGACTTCTGGGCGCCGTGGTGCGGGCCCTGCCGGCAGATGGCGCCGGCCTACGAACAGGCCGCGGCGCAACTGGAGCCGCATGTGCGCGTGGCCAAGGTCGACACCGAGGCGGTGCCGAACCTGGGTGCGCGATTCAACATCCGCAGCATCCCCACGCTGGCCCTCTTTCGGGGTGGGCGCGAGGTCGCGCGGCAAGCCGGGGCGATGGGCGCGGCGGACATCGTGCGCTGGGTGAAGGCGAATCAGGGGCGGTGATACGACTTTGCGATCAAGCGCAGAACCGCGTTGGCGCGTTGGATCGCCTTGCCGTGCCAAAGCACTGTCTGCGGCCCTCCGCCTTGTTCCGCGATCGATTGCAAAGTCGCATGAGGCCCAAACTCATGGGCCGTCTGCGGCTACAGCGCGTTCTTCAACGAGTTCTTCGCCTTGTCGGCGGAGTTCTTCGAGCGGTTCTGGTGGTAGCCGGACTTCACGTTGTTGACGGCCTTGCCGACCGGGCCGCTCTTCTTCGCTTCGGTGTCCGCGCGCTTCTGGTCGATCTTGTGCTGGGCCGAGTCGGTGGCCTCGGATGCGGCCTTGCCCACTTGCGCGCCAGCGCCGAGGACGGTCAGGGAAGTGGCGAGCGCGAGCAGGATCTTCTTGTTCATGGGGGTCTTCTCCAAAGGGCTTGAAAGAGTGTTCAAGCGCCGATGGTTGCAGCCGGCAGTGATTGCTCGCGTCAGCCGTTGTCGCGCGTCGCCCTGGTGCAAGGGCGAATCGGCGTGTCAGGTTTTCGGTGGATCAGTTCCGCGGCCGCAGTGCTTCCAGCCGGCATGCGGCGTCCTGGCTACCTCGCGTGATCGACGGAAGCGACCACGTACAGCAAGCCATCCAGCCGCACCAGGTTGTACGACTGGCGCCAGGTGGCGAGCGTTTCGCCTTTCGCGCCGCCGATGTACCAGGTGACGCTGGCCACCACGGCCTGGCTGCCCAACGGCGTGATTTCCAGGTCGGCGAAGCGGCCCGAATGGCAGCCCTTGCCGCTGTAGTCCTCGACCATCATCTGGAAGTACGACTCGACCTCCGCTTGCGTGTTGAAGGCGACGGCGCTGCCATCCCGCTGCACGGCAAGGTACGGCGCGCGATAGAGCCGCGCCACCTGGCGGCCGTCGAAGGTGCTGAACGCAACAACGAATGCGTCAAAGAATTTGGTGACTTCTTGGTGGAAATCGAGGATGTCTTCCATGAACTGTTTATACGCCTTGCGCGTTGATGAGGGCAACGGCAACGAAAGAATGCGTTTGACCGCGCCCGGGCGCAGATTCATTCGATGGTTGTAGTTTCTTCACTCGTCGCGCAGACGTAAATGCCCGGCAAGGTGCGCGTCTCGCGACGGCTTTCTCACGTGCTGGCAAGCGCGTCCGGTGGCGTCTTCGCAATACCGTGTATCGCCTCGCTCGACGACGGGTTTTCCATCGAGCTGCGCTTTTCGCACAGCTGCCTCACCCTCGATGCGGCGGTGTCGAAGCAGGGCGCCGCGCAGTGGCGGGCCCGTGCGGGCGGCTGGCCGGTTCTTCCTCACAAAGGCGGCAAGGGCCGCGAAACCTTGCGCTCCCGACGCACCCTCCCCGTCCGCTCGCCACCCCGCCCCGCGGCGTTCTCCTGCCCGAACGCCAATGTCTTCTTCACCCGTTCCACATCCCCCGTCGGCACCGCCCCACCCGCGGCCTTCTCCAATTGCTCGACCATGCGTGCGATGCGGTCGGCAACGCTCTCGTTGCTGAGCTTTTCGCGGAACAGTTCGACCATCAACGGGAACGCGAAGGGCGTGGGCCGTGCCAGCGCCTTCAGCACGAGTTGCTGCGTGGCGATGCGCGCGAGGCTGGTGCGCAGGCGGGTGATCTCCAGTTCCTGCGCCAGCAGTTCCTGCTCGGCCTGCAGCAGCAGGCGGTTCTCCGGGTCGTACTTGCGGAACACCTCCCAGAACAGCGAGGACGAGGCCTGCAGTTGCTTGTTGCTGCGCTTCTCGCCGGGGTAGCCCTGGAAGATCAGGCCTGACACGCGCGCGATCTCGCGAAAGCGCCGTCGTGCGAGTTCGCTGGCATTGAGGCTCTCCAGCACTTCGTGCAGCAGGGTCGCTTCTTCGGTCGGCGCAAGCACCTGCGGCAGCAACGCAGGCCAGTCGACATCCGTGGCGCAGAGCAGTTCGAAGCCGTAGTCGTTGACCGCAATCGAGAAGGTGCGCGGCGCATGTTGCGCGACGCGCCAGGCGATGAGGTTGGCCAGGCCCAGGTGCACCTGCCGGCCGGCGAAAGGGTAGAGGAACAGGTGCCAACCTTCGCGCGTCGCCAGCGTCTCGGCGAGCAGCGTCTCGGGCGTTGGGAGCGCGGACCATTGCTGCTGCAGTTCGAGCAGCGGGCGCACGCATTGCAGCTCGGGCGAGTCATAACGGCCCTCGCCTGCCAGCGCGAGTTGCTGCACCACCGCGTCGGCCAGCGTGGTCGTCAGCGGAAAGCGCCCGCCGTTCCAGCGCGGCACCGCGGCCCGGTTGCCACTCGCGCGCCGCACCCATGCCGTCATCTCGCGGATGCGCACCAGTTCCAGCATGCGCCCGCCGAACAGGAAGCAGTCGCCGGGCTTCATGCGCGCGACGAAGCTCTCCTCCACGCTGCCCAACTTCGCGCCGCCGACGTACTGCACGGCCATGCTCGCGTCGCTGACGATGGTGCCGATGTTCATGCGGTGCCGTCGCGCCAACCGCGCATCGGGCACGCGCCACACGCCTTCCGCATCGGGCACCGCGCGGTGGTAATCGGGGTAGGCGGCGAGCGACGGGCCGCCTTGCGCGACGAAGGACAGGCACCAGTCCCAGCTCTCGCGCGTGAGGTGCCTGTACGCCGCCGTCTCGCGCACTTCGTCATGGAGATCGTCGGGCCGGAAGCCACCGCCGAGCGCCACGGTGACGAGGTGCTGCACCAGCACGTCGAGCGGCTGCATGGGCGTGCTGCGTGCCTCGATGTGGCCTGCCGCGATGGCATCGCGCGCGGCGGCGCCCTCGACGATCTCGATGCTGTGCGTCGGCACCAGGGTGATGCGCGAGGGCCGGCCCGGCGCGTGGCCCGAGCGGCCTGCGCGCTGCAGCAGGCGCGCGACGCCCTTGGGCGAGCCGATCTGCAGGACGCGCTCCACCGGCAGGAAGTCCACGCCGAGGTCCAGGCTCGACGTGCAGACCACGGCGCGCAACTCGCCCTTCTTCAGCCCGGCCTCGACCCACTCGCGCACGCCGCGGTCGAGCGAGCCGTGGTGCAGCGCGATCACGCCGGCCCACTCGGGCTTCGCTTCCAGCATCGCCTGGTACCAGATCTCCGACTGCGAGCGCGTGTTGGTGAAGACCAGCGTGGTGCTGCTGTGGGCGATCTCGTCGATGACCTGCGGCAGCATCGTCAGGCCCAGGTGGCCGCCCCATGGGAAGCGTTCGGCGCGTCCTGGCAATAGCGAGTCGATGACGAGTTGCTTCGGCACCTGGCCCTGCACCATCACGCCGTCGTGGTTGCCGAGCAATGTGTGCATCGCCTCGGGCAGATTGCCGAGCGTGGCGGACATGCCCCAAACGCAGAGCGCCGGGTTCCATCGTCGCAAGCGCGCCAAGGCCAGTTGCACCTGCACGCCGCGCTTGTTGCCGAGGAGTTCGTGCCACTCGTCGACGACGACGAGCTTGACCGAATCGAGCACCTCCTTCGCGTCGGCACGCGAGAGCATCACCGACAGGCTCTCGGGCGTGGTGACCAGCACCGTCGGCAGGCGCGCGTTCTGCGCGCTGCGCTCGCCGGACGATGTATCGCCGCTGCGCGCGCCGGAACTCCAGTCGGGTTGCAGCACTTCGAGCGGTTGCTGCAAGGCACGCAGCGTGTCGGCGGCGAGTGCGCGCATCGGGGTGATCCAGAGCACGGTGAGCGGCGGCGCGAGCTTCTTTGCCGTGGGCTTCGCGGCGGCCTTGGGCACGCCGCCGAAAGCCTTCACCGCACCAAGCCACACCGCATAGGTCTTGCCCGCGCCGGTCGTTGCATGCAGCAGCCCCGAGCGCCCCTCGGCGATGGCCTGCCACACCTCGCGCTGGAAGGCGAAGGGCTTCCAGCCGCGCGAAGCGAACCATGCAACAAGATCCCCCGTCTTCATGTCTTCGCCCCTTCTCCCTCCGGGAACAGGTTGGGACGAGGGCCGTCCCCCGCTCCCTCACCTGCCGGAAGAAGGCCGGGACGAGGGCTGTCCCCATCACCCCCCGGCAGCAACGCCGCCAGGGTCTCCAGCGTATCCGCCTCCTCGACCGCCTTGTCCTCCCGCCACCGCAGCATCCGCGGAAAGCGCACCGCGATCCCGCTCTTGTGCCGCGTGCTGCGCGCAATCCCTTCGAAGCCCAGCTCGAACACCAGCGTCGGCCGCACGCTGCGCACCGGCCCGAAGCTCTCGATCGTGGTCTTGCGGATCACCGCATCGACGCGTGCCATCTCCGCATCGGTCAGGCCCGAATAGGCCTTCGCAAAAGGCACCAGCTTGCGATCCGCCTGCCCCGGCGGCCCGTCCCACACCGCAAAGGTGTAGTCGCTGTAGAGGCTCGCGCGCCGCCCATGGCCGCGCTGCGCATAGATCAACACCGCGTCGACGCTGAGCGGATCGATCTTCCACTTCCACCAGGTGCCGACATCCTTGGTGCGTCCGACGCCATAGGGCGCGCGGCGCTGCTTCAGCATCATCCCTTCGACGCCCATGGCGCGGGCGGCTTCGCGTTGGCGTGCGAGGTCGGCCCAGCGCGCACCGGCCAGCATCGGGCTCGCGATGAGTTGCGGATGCCGCACTTCGGCGATCAGTTCGTCGAGCAGCGCGCGGCGTTCGTCCTGCGGCAGCGTGCGCAGATCGCGGCCTTGCCATTCGAGCAAGTCGTAGGCGAGCAGCACCACCGGGATCTCGCGCAGCAGCTTCGGCCCCAGCGTCTTGCGGCCGATGCGGCGCTGGAGTTCGGCGAAGGGTTGCACCTTGCCTTGGCCTTCAGGCGAGGTCTCATCCTTGCGCCAGACCACGATCTCGCCGTCGAGCACGGTGCCATCGGGCAGCGCCTCGCCCATCGTCGCGAGTTCGGGGAAGCGGTCAGTGACCAGTTCCTCGCCACGCGACCACAGCCACACAGCGCCGGCGCGCTTGACGAGTTGCGCACGGATGCCGTCCCACTTCCACTCCACGATCCAATCCGTCGGCGGGCCGAGCAGCGCATCGAACTGTTCGACCCCGACGTTGAACGGATGCGCGAGGAAGAAGGGATAGGGCTGGCCGCTGGTCTTCTGGTTCTGCTCGCCATCGCTCTCGGGTGCGATCAGCGCGGCATAGTCCGTTGCCGTCGGCTGCCCCCCGATGTGCGTGTAGCCCATCAGGCGCTGCGCCACGCGCTTGGCATCGACGCCGCCGACAGCCGCGAGCGCCTGCGTCACCTGCAGCTTCGACACGCCGACGCGGAAGGCGCCGGTGATGAGCTTGAAGTACACCAACCGCTCGTCGGGCGCGAGTTGTCGCCATTGCGCGCGCAGTGCGTCGGCGAGGTGTTCGGGTGCGGTCTTGCGCAGCGGCAGCAGGTGCTCTTCGACCCACGCGGCCAGGCCGAGCTCATGCTGCCCGGTCGGTGGCGGCAGCAGCAGCGCAATGGTTTCGGCGAGGTCGCCCACCGCTTCGTAGCTTTCATCGAAGAGCCATTCGGGCAGGCCGGCCGCCTCTTGCGCGAGCAGGCGCAGCAGTTTGACCGGCACCAGTTGACGCGGCTTGCCGCCCGCGAGGAAGTAGACGGCCCAGGCGGCGTCTTGCGGCGGAGCCTCGCGAAGGTAGCGTTGCAGTGCGGACTGCTTGCCAAGGCTCGACGTGGTGGCATCGAGTTCGCGGTAGAGGGCAGCAAAAGCTTGCATGTCGCGATCAGGCGGCGGCGGGATCGCCTGCGTTGTCCGCGGTGTCTGAATGGCCCGAGTCGTCGGCACCGTCCGCGTCGTCTGCAGCGCCCGCAGCGACAGCAGCGACAGCAGAGACCGCAGACGGGTCGCTCACCACCTCGGCCCGATCCGACACATCGTCGTCGCCGTACTCGGTCTTGAAGCCCTGCGCGTCCAGTCCGTTTTCCGCCAGCCAGCGCACCATCACCGCCACGCTGCCATGCGTCACCAGCACGCGTTCTGCACCCGTTCCGGCAATGGCCTGCTGCAGGCCGGGCCAATCCGCGTGGTCGCTCATCACGAAGCCACGGTCCACCCCGCGCCGGCGCCGCGTGCCGCGCAGTTGCATCCAGCCGCTGGCAAACGCATCGGCGTAGCTGCCGAAGCGCCGCATCCACGGCGTGCCCTGCGCCGACGGCGGTGCCAGCACCAGCGAGCGCTTGAGCATTTGCGCATCGACGCCCGGATCGGTCACGCGCACGGTCGGCGGCAACGCCACGCCCGCCTCGCGGTACACCGCATTCAGCGGCTCCACCGCGCCATGCACGACGATCGGCCCGATCGACGCATCGACGCCATGCAGGATGCGCTGGGCCTTGCCGAACGCATAGCAGAACAGCACCGACGCGCGGCCCTCCTCCACATTGCGCCGCCACCAGTCATTGATCTCAGCGAACAGCACCGGTTGCGTGGGCCAGCGGTAGATCGGCAGGCCGAAGGTCGACTCGGTGATGAAGGTGTCGCAAGGCACAGGTTCGAAGGGCGGGCAGGTGCCGTCGGGCTCGGTCTTGTAGTCGCCCGAGGCCACCCACACGCGCCCACCATGTTCCAGGCGCACCTGCGCCGAGCCGAGCACATGGCCGGCCGGATGCAGCGACACGCGCACGCCGTGATGCTCGATCGCCTCGCCATAGCGCAGCGTCTGCAGGTTGATGTCGACGCCGAGGCGCGTGCGCAGGATGCCTTCGCTGTCGGTCTGCGCGAGGTAGTGGCCGTGGCCGACGCGGGCATGGTCCGAGTGCGCATGCGTGATGACGGCGCGAGCCACCGGGCGCCAGGGGTCGATGTAGAAATCGCCGGGCGGGCAATAAAGACCTTCGGGCCGCGCAATCACCAGGTCGCCGGGGCGAGAGGCTGGACTGTGGGGCGATGGCTCGGGCATGGCCCGCCATCGTAGGCGGGCGCGGCGAACCGTGCGCGCCAACCGCGACCCGAAGCCGTGTGGGCTGCGGCCTACGAAGCGCCTGGGGGCCGGATGAAGCCCACCACGCTCCAGCGCACGTCGGGCCTGCCTTGCGTGTCCGTTCGTTCACCGCGGTGGTTGCACTGCAGGCCGAGCTGCCCCGCCAACCCGACGGTTTCCGCGGCCGACACGTCGAACATGCGGCGCCCCTGGGGCACCGGGCCATGGCGCAGCGACATCACGAGTTGCCCGCCGTCGGCAAGCAGTCCGGACAAGGCGGCCATGCCGGCGCGCCGTTCGGGCTCGTCGAGGTGCATCCACACGGCCGTCACCAGGATCAGGGCAAAGCGACGATCGGCTTGCCGCAGCCGTGCAAGCGACGGCAGGGCATCGTCCACCCATTCGATCGGCCATGCGCCATGCAGGCGCAAGCCCTCCGCGCGCAGTTCCGCTGTCGGCTCGATGGCCACCACGCGATGTCCACGCCGCGCCAGCGCAGCGGCATCCCGCCCGGTGCCCGCCCCCACGTCCAGCACATCGGCGGCGCGCGCGGGAAAAAGGTGCAGCACGTCGCGGTGCACGTCTTCGAACGCGATGCTTTCGTAGCGGACGGCCAGCGTGGCCGCCTCGGCGCCGTAGCCTGCATTGCTCGCGGGAGGTCGTGAAGTCATCCGGGGACGAGCGCGCGGGTCGGGCGCGCGGTGTTGAACTTGAAGAGGGCTGACTCTATCGGTCCTTCACTTGCCCGCCGGCCGGCATGCGGCGCGGATGATGCGCTCGGTCGGGTTCGGCTCCATGTCGCGCAGTTCCAGCGGCTTGGGCGCGCTCGTGTAGTCGGTCGTGATCACCGGCAGGCCGGTCCAGCGCGGCTCCGGATAGAAGGTGGCGACCATGTAGTCGCCCTTCTTCGCATTGCAGTCGAAGGCGATGCGAGCCTCGTAGGAGCGATACGGCAGCTTGTCCCAATTGAAGCGCTGCTTCGACCGGTTGACGCGCATGTACATGTTCTTGACGCCACCCGCAGTCGTGATGGCCACCGGGTCGACTTCCACCGTGTCGACCTTCGGGTCGCTCGGGTCGCCCACCACAGTGAACCAGGTCGTCGCGGCGCTGGGACCGGCCGCGGCGCTCGCCAGCAGCACCGACACGAACCACTTCTTCACACCGACTCCTTCACCATTAAACGTCAACGACTGTGAAATGTAACGCGATGCGACGGATTTGGGCGGCACGGCATCAAGCTCGCAATGTGCATGCCCCTTGGGTACCTGCCCCAACGCCGGTCAACGTCTGGCTTCTGGTTCAAGTTGGTGATTCCATGTGCCAAGCCCGTTTTCAATCCGTCGAAGCCAACCCTCGTCGACGGCCACGACGAGCACCACGATTTGCTCTTGAATCCATCCTCCCGCGGAAGCTCTCAGCGTGAGTGACGTCAGTGAGTGACGTCAGCATGCGCGCGGCCGATTGCGCAAGCCCCGCCGTTGGCCGACACTGCCGGGCATGGAAATATCCGGAAGGGCGCTGCGCCTTGCAGCCTGGTGTGCCGCAGCCCTCGGCACGGCGTCGGTGCACCCGCCTGCACATGCCGAGTCCACGATGTGCCCGCAGCCGCAGCGGGCCGTTTTCTCGTGCCCCGTTGGTGCCAAGCAGGTTGCTGTCTGCGCCTCGGACCCGCTGACAGAGGCGACTGGAACGCTGCAGTACCGATTCGGCCGGCCCGCGAAGGTCGAGATGGCTTATCCGCCGAAGACTGCGGACTGGCGCGCGCTGACGCGCGGCGGCACCCTGATGTTCTCCGGCGGTGGCGGCGCATTCATCGCCTTCGAGAAGCGCCCCTATCGCTACGTCGTGTACAGCGCCGTCGGCCAGGGCTGGGGCAGCAAGGCCGGCGTCGTCGTCGAGCGCTCCGGCAAACGAGTGGCGAACCTGAGTTGCACGGCGGAAGCGAGTTCCGAACTCGGGCCGGCGTTGTTCTCCGCGGCCGGCATCAAGCCCTTCGAGGACAGCTTCGAGCTGCCGTGAGCGACGACGGTACGAAAGTCCACAGACTTGAGGATGAACGATGGCTCACACAGCGCGACACTGTCATGCCGGTTCCGCGCCCCGCCAATCCACAGGAGACCACGCCCATGATCGAAGTTGATGCGCAAACCATGCGCGAAATCGCGCCGACATTCAGCGGTGCCAATGGCCAGCGGCAGAACGCCATCATCACCGCCGTCGGCGAGGTGCTGGCCAAGACCTTGCAAGCCTATGCGATCGACAACCGGCTGCGCATCGCCCACTTCCTGGCCCAGACCTGCCACGAGTCGGCCGGCTTCCGAACCACCGAGGAATTCGCCAGCGGCCAGGCTTACGAGGGCCGCCGCGACCTTGGCAACGTCCACCCCGGCGACGGCGTGCGCTACAAGGGCCGCGGCCTGCTGCAGCTGACCGGCCGCGCCAACTACGCCGACATGGGAAAGAAGCTCGACATCAAGCTCGAGGACCATCCGGAACTCGCCGCCGAACCGGTGCTGTCGCTGACGATCGCCTGTGAGTTCTGGAAGAAGAATGGCATCAACGCGGCCTGCGATGCCGACGACATCGTGCGCGTGACAAGGCGCATCAACGGCGGGACCAACGGTCTGGACGACCGCCGCGCACTGACTTCGAGGGCGAAGACGGCGATCGCGCGGCTGGAAGGCCTGGTGCTCAGCGGCGTCGCGCCGCCGACCGGGGGCCGGCCGGTGCTGCGCCGGGGCTCCAAGGGCGACGCGGTCGGCGAGCTGCAGCGGCGGCTTCAGGCCTTGGGCTTCATGGTCGCCGTCGACAACGACTTCGGCGCCGGCACCGAGGTCGCCGTTGCCGCGTTCCAGAAGCAGCACGGCCTGAAGCCGGTGGACGGCATCGTCGGCAGCGGGACCTGGACCGCGTTGGACGCGTCGGGCGGCGGGACGTGACACGCTGAGCATCGGTCCCCTGGACTTGGTGATGTCCGTGGACAGCGGCGGCGTCAAGCTGGCGGGTCAGTTCGACCTGATGGGGGCAGAGAGGGAAGTCGCGACACAGCGCCAATGGATTCCCGGCGCTGGGGTATCCCCAAGAAATGGATGCGCTCCAGGTACTCGCACACAGAGCCTCAACAGATCCTAGACCGCGCCGTGTGCCTCCACGTACAGCGCGTACAGCGAATGGCTGCTCGCCATGTAGAGCCGGTTGCGCTTCGGCCCACCGAACTCCAGGTTGGCGCAACGCTCCGGCAGGCGAATGAAGCCGATCGGCTTGCCCTGTGCGTTGAACACCTTCACGCCGTCCATGTCTTCCGACTTGGCCAGCGGCAGGTGTGCCTTCATGCCGCCGGGCACGTCGGTGGCGGTGGGCGCAAAGGCGCCGCTGAAGCCCCAGCCGCACCACAGGTTGCCGTCGCGATCGACACGGAAGCCATCCAGCGAACCCGGCCCGTCGGCGTCGATGAGCTTGGTCTTGCCCGACAGGCTGCCGTCGGCGGCCACGTCGTAGCTCCAGATGCTGCGGTTGGGCGTGCCCTTCCACTCGACCACGTAGAGCTTCTTTTCGTCGGGCGAGAAGGCCAGGCCGTTCGGGTTGACCAGGTCGGTGATCACCGCGGCGATCTGCCCGTCGGCGGCGATGCGGTAGACGTTGGTCGTGGCCTGCTCGGGCGTGGCGCGCGCGCCCTCCCATTCGCCATTGATGCCGAAGATCGGGTCGGTGAACCAGATCGAGTCGTCGGACTTCACGACGACGTCGTTGGGCGCGTTGAGGCGCTTGCCCTCGAACTTGTCGGCCAGCACCGTCAGCTGGCCATTCTTCTCGGTGCGCACCACGCGGCGCGTCACCGAATGCTCGCAGGTGACGAGGCGGCCCTGCCGGTCGCGCGTGTTGCCGTTGGCATAGTTGACGTTCTCCTTGTGCACCGTGAACTTGCCGGACTTTTCGTCGAACTTCATGAGCCGGTTGTTCGGAATGTCGCTGCACAGCAGGTAGCCGCCTTCGGGAAAGTACACCGGCCCCTCGGCCCAGCGCATGCCGGTGCCGACCTGCTCGACGGTGCTGCTGTAGATGCGGTACTTGGCAAAGCTCGGGTCGAGGATCAGCACCGCCGGATCGGGGTAGCGCTGCGCCGGCTTGAAGTCGAAGGACTGCGCGCCGGCCATGCCGCTCAATGCCGCCAGGCCTGCGCCGGCGACCGTCTTCAGAAAGCCGCGGCGTGCCTCGGGGGACGCTGGAAGTTCGTCTTGCATGTCTGTTGTCTCCGCCTTGTTGTTGGTTGTTGGCACAGAGGTAGCGCGGCCGGCGCGTACGTGAGAGGGCGTGCAGATTTCGTACCGAGGGCGCCCGCCGGGAGTCGGTTCGCGGAGCGGAACCGTACTCCGGCACGGTGACAACGAAGTTGCGGCAAGGCTGACCATTGCGCGCACCGTTTGTGGTGCCAGAGCCAGCATCGCAGGCCCGAGATCGGCGTCCGCAGTCGAAAGATTCGCGCCTTCTTCAGCCCTGCGCGACTTCGTGGTTGGCCATCAATTCCAGCGCCTTCACCAGCGCCGAATGGTCCAGCTGATCCCAGCCGTTGGCGGCGCAGGTGCCCATCAGTTGCGCGGCCGATGCGGTCTGCGGCAACGACACACCGATGGCCTTGGCGCCGGCCAGGGCCAGGCCCAGGTCCTTCTGGTGCAGGCCGATGCGGAAGCCCGGGTTGAAGGTCCGCTTGATCATGCGTTCGCCATGCACCTCCAGGATGCGCGACGAAGCAAAGCCGCCCATCAGCGCCTGCCGCACCTTGGCCGGATCGGCGCCGGCCTTGCTCGCGAACAGCAGCGCCTCGCCGACGGCGGCGATGTTCAGCGCCACGATGATCTGGTTCGCGACCTTGGTGGTCTGCCCGTCGCCGACACCACCGACGTGCGTGATGTTCTTGCCCATCAGCTCGAACAGCGGCTTGGCCTTGGCAAAGGCTTCCTCGGTGCCGCCGACCATGATGGTCAGGCTGGCGGCCTTGGCGCCCACTTCGCCGCCCGACACCGGCGCGTCGAGGTAGTCGCAGCCGAGGTCGGCGATCTTCTTGGCGAAGGCCTTGGTCTCGATCGGCGAGATGCTGCTCATGTCGATCACCGTCTTGCCCTTCGACAGGCCTTCCGCCACGCCGCCCTCGCCGAACAGCACGCCTTGCACGTCGGGGGTATCGGGGACCATCGTGATGATCACCTCGGCCTGTTGCGCAACTTCCTTCGCCGACGCGCAGGCGATCGCGTTGCTCGCCGCGATCTCGGCATTCGCCTTGCTGCGCTTGACGTAGTAGAGCTGGTGGCCGGCGTTGACGAGGTGCATGGCCATGGGCGCGCCCATGATGCCGAGGCCGATGAATCCGATCTTCATGATTTCAAATCTCCTGGTTGGGTTTGGTTGGATGACAGCTCGACGCCCCGCGCGGTGTTCACAAGACCGGCGCGCCTCAATGCCAGGAACACCGCGGAACCGGCTTCTCCGGGCCGCCGGTGTAGCCCCCGCACGGGGGTTGGCGAAGTGACACGAAGTGCGCGCAGCCTGGGGGCGAGCAAAATTTCAGTAGGTGGAGGAGCCGGAGGACGTGGCGACGACCGGCTCGGCGCGCATCTTCGACAGCACGGCCTGCGAGCCCGCCGCCATGAGCCGCGCGTCGGAGCTGACGGTGACGAACTGGAAGCCCTTGGCGATGCGGGCCATCGCGCCCTCGGGGTTGCCGTTGTGAATGCCGGCGACCAGGCCGTGGGCCTTGGCGCGTTCGAGGATGTGGTCGATGGCTTCTTGCGCCTTCGGGTCGACGTCGTCGAACACCGGGCGGCAGCCGAGCGCCAGCGACAGGTCGGACGGCCCGATGTAGACCGCGTCCAGCCCTTCGACCGACATGATCGCGTCGAGGTTGTCCAGCGCCTGCGCCGTCTCGATCATCGCGAAGGTCACGATCGTGTCGTTGGCATGCGTCGCATAGTCGGCACCGCCGTAGAGCAGCGCGCGGATCGGCCCGAAGCTT
This sequence comes from Variovorax rhizosphaerae, assembly GCF_037889975.1. Taxonomy (NCBI): domain Bacteria; kingdom Pseudomonadati; phylum Pseudomonadota; class Betaproteobacteria; order Burkholderiales; family Comamonadaceae; genus Variovorax; species Variovorax rhizosphaerae. Next base: position 260,382 of record NZ_JBBKZT010000010.1, read on the forward strand.
CTTGTGCCGCGCGGCGCGTAGTGCGTGTACGCAACCAGCTTCTGCGCCTCTTCGCGCGTGCTGATCATCGGGCAGATGACCGCCATCGCGCCGGCGTCCAGCGTCTTCATGAGAGAGCTCGGGTCCAGCCAGGGCACGCGCACCACCGGCACCGTGTTGGTGGTCGAGATCGCCTGCAGCATCGGGATCATGGCCTGGTAGTCGACCACGCCGTGCTGCAGGTCGATGGTCAGCGAGTCCCAGCCCTGGTGGGCCATGGTCTCGGCCGAGAAGCTGTTGGGGATGGCCAGCCATCCGTTGATGGCGGCACCACCGGATTTCCAGAGGGTGCGCAGGCGGTTTTCTCTCATGACGGGCCTTGTCCTTCGTGTTGTGGGTTGTAGGGTCAGCGGTCGAGTGCGGGGCGCTTCGGATCGAACTTCCAGCCCGGCACGAGGTACTGCATGGCCGTCGCATCATCGCGCGCGCCGAGGCCGTGCTGCTTGTACAACTGGTGCGCCTTCTCGACCTCGACCATGTCGAGCTCAACGCCCAGGCCCGGCTTCTTCGGCACCTGCACCAGGCCGCCTTCGATCTTCAGCGGGTCTTTCGTCAGGCGCTGGCCGTCCTGCCAGATCCAGTGCGTGTCGATCGCGGTCACGCGGCCCGGCGCCGCGGCCCCGACGTGGGTGAACATGGCCAGCGACACATCGAAATGGTTGTTCGAATGCGAGCCCCAGGTCAGGCCCCAGTCGCGACAGGTCTGCGCCACGCGCACGGAGCCGGCCATGGTCCAGAAGTGCGGGTCGGCCAGCGGGATGTCGACCGATTGCAGCGCCAGCGCATGGCTCAGTTGGCGCCAGTCGGTGGCGATCATGTTGGTGGCGGTGGGCAGGCCGGTGGCGCGGCGGAATTCGGCCATCACCTCGCGGCCGGAGAAGCCGTCCTCGGCGCCACACGGGTCTTCCGCATAGGCGACCACGCCGCGCATGTCGCGCATCAGGCGGATCGCGTCCTTCAGCAGCCAGCCGCCGTTCGGGTCCAGCGTGACGCGGGCTTGCGGGAAGCGCTCGTGCAGCGCGACGATGGCCTCGATCTCTTCCTCGGCACGCAGCGCGCCGCCCTTGAGCTTGAAGTCGTTGAAGCCGTAGCGCGCATGGGCTGCCTCGGCCAGCTTCACCACGGCCTCGGGCGTCATGGCCTTTTCATGGCGTACGCGGAACCAATCGTTGTCAGCACCGGGGTCGCTGGCGTAGGGCAAGTCGGTCTTCGCCTTGTCGCCGACGTAGAACAGGTAGCCCAGCATCTCGACCGCCTCGCGCTGCTGGCCTTCGCCGAGCAGGGCCGCGACAGGCACGTTGAGGTGCTTGCCCAGCAGGTCGAGCAGCGCCGATTCGATGGCCGTCACCGCATGGATCGCGATGCGCAGGTCGAAGGTCTGCAAGCCGCGCCCGCCGCTGTCGCGGTCGGCGAACTTCTGCTGCACCTCCTGCACCAGCCGCTGCTGCGAGCCGAGCGGCTGGCCCACGATGAGTTCGCGCGCATCCTCCAGCGTCTGCCGGATCTTCTCGCCGCCCGGCACTTCACCGACGCCGGTGTTGCCGGAGCTGTCGGTGAGGATCAGCAGGTTGCGCGTGAAGAAGGGGCCATGCGCGCCGCTCAGGTTGAGCAGCATGCTGTCGCGGCCCGCGACGGGGATCACGCGCAGTTCGGTGATGACGGGGGTGGAGGAGGAAGTGGGTGTAGTCATGATGATGAATGGGGGTGTGACAGTAATGGGTGCGTGAAACAAGTGCAATCAGATTCGTGGGCACCGCCGGAGCAACGAAGCCGCAAGGCCCGCCTGGCGAGGGCATTGAAGGCGTGAAGATTTCGTAGCGAGGGCGCTGAGATTGGGTTGAGGAGCGGAACCGCACCCCAGTACGGTGACAACGAAGTTGCGGCGAGGCTGACAACTGAGCGAAGCGCTTGTCATGCCGAAGCCAACACCGCAGGCCTGGGATCGGTGGTCGCAGTAGAAGGATTCACACCTTCAATCGGCGGTGATGTTCCCTGTCTCGATCACCTTCTTCCAGCGCGCGAACTCCGCCTGCTGGAAGGTAGCGAACTGCGCCGGCGTGTTGCCCACCACCTCCAGGCCGATCTCGGTGAACTGCTTCTTCACCGCCGGATCATTCAGCGCGGCGACGGTGGCCTCATGCACCTTCGTCTTGATGTCGGCTGGCAGTCCCTTCGGCGCGACCAGCGCCTGCCACGAATAGACGTCGACACCCTTCACGCCCGCCTCGGCCAGCGTTGGCACGTCGGGCAGTACCGGCGAGCGCTTGTCGCCCGTGACGGCCAGCGCCTTGAGCTTGCCGGCCTTGATGTTCTGGATGACCGCATTCACGTTCGGGAAGGACGCGTCCACCTGCCCGCCCAGCAGGTCGGTGATGGCCGGCGCGCCGCCCTTGTACGGCACATGCAGGCCGGTCGTGCCGGTCTGCTGCCAGAACAGCGCCGCAGTGAGGTGGTCGCTCGATCCGTTGCCCGACGAGGCGAAGGTCATCTTGCCGGGGTTCTTCTTCTCGTTGGCGATCACGTCGGCCACGCTGTTCATCGCCGAGTTGGCCGGCACCACGAGCACGTTGGGCGCCTGGACGGCGACGGTGATCGGGTCGAAGTCCTTGAGCGCGTCGTACTGCATGCCCTTGATCAGGTGGGGCGCGATCACCAGCGGTCCGAGCGAGGTCACGAGAAAGGTGTAGCCGTCCGGCGCCGCACGCTTCACTTGCGTCGCGCCGATGGTGCCGGTGGCGCCAGCCTTGTTGTCGACCACGAATGATTGGCCGAACTTTGCGCCCAACTTGGTCGCGATGGCACGGGCCACCATGTCGGTCGAACCGCCGGCCGGGAAAGGCACGACGATGGTCACCGGCTTGCTGGGCCAGGCCTGGGCGAAGGCTGTGGTGGTGGCCGCGACGCCGACGGCGAGCGCGGTGATGAGCTTCTTCATGGCGATGTCTCCTGAAATGCGCATCCCGGGACAATCGGTAGCGCTATCAAACTATGGGAGGTTCGAATGATAGCGCTACCGTAACCGCCGTCAAGGGCTCGTCCCGCGATTTTTCAGGGGTTCAGGCGCTTTCGCGCTCCACGATGGAAAAACCGACGTCGACCACGCGCTGCTCGACTTCGCGCCCCTCGGCGCGGTCGACGATGAACTGCGCGGCCTGGCGCCCGATCGCGGTGCCGTCGATGCGCACGGTGGTCAGCGCGGGATGCAGATCGGCCGAGAACTCCAGGTCACCGAAGCCGACCACGGCCAAGCGGCCGGGCACCGCGATGCCGCGTGCCTGCGCTTCGGTCATCACGCCGAGCGCGAGCAGGTCGGAACTGCAGAACACCGCATCGACGGAGTGGCTGTGCGCCAGCAGTTCGGCCAGCCCGCGGCGCCCGCTCTTGAGCGTGGTCGGCGCCGGCACGCGGATCACCGGCACCTCGCCCAAGCCCGCGGCCTGCGCCGTTTCCTGGAAGGCGACCAGCCGCCGGATCGAGCGCTCGTCGTCACCGGCCACCATCGCGAGGGACTTGCGCCCCTTGGCGCGCAGGAAGTCGGCCACTGCGTGCCCCACCTGGGCATGGGAGAAGCCCACCAGCATGTCGAGCGGCGTGGGCGTGAGGTCCCAGGTTTCCACCACCGGGATGCCCGCGGCCATCAGCCGCTTGCGCCCTTCGGCCGAATGCATGATGCCGGTCAGCACGATCCCGTCCGGCCGGCGCCCGACGATGGCGTCGAGCAGCGCGTCCTCGCGCGAATCGACATACCCGCTCTGGCCCAGCATGAGTTGGTAGCCCTGCGCCGCCAGCGCATCGGTGAGGGCCTGCACCGTCTGCTGGAACACCGGCCCGGAGATGGTCGGCACCACCGCCGCCACCAGCCGGCTGCGCGCCGAGGCCAGGCCGCCCGCCAGCACATTGCGCACATAGCCGGTGCGGCTCACCGCCTCGCTCACCTTGCGCAGCACGTCCGCGGACACCTGCGAGGGATTGCTCAGCGCCCGCGATGCGGTGATCGGCGCCACGCCGGCCAGCTTGGCCACGTCATGCAGGGTGACGGCGCCACTGCCGCGCCGCGGACGTCGAGTGGGGGTGCCGGAACTGCTCATGGTCGAGATTCTAGCGACACGTTAGCGCTACCGTCGTTCGCTCCACGCTGTGCGAAGCCGGTTCGGCATGCAACTTGCACCCTATTTCTTTCATGACCGCCATCAACCTTCCCGCCGTCCTCGCCGAGGTCGAAGCCGTCTTCGCGCAATACCAGCAGGCGCTGGTGAGCAACGACGTTGCCGTGCTCGACCTGCTGTTCTGGGACTCTCCCCACACCTTGCGCTACGGCGCGGGCGAGAACCTCTACGGCTACGACGCGATCCGCGAATTCCGCAAGGCCCGGCCGGCCGTGAACCTCGAGCGCGAGATCACCGCCACGTCGATCACCACCTTCGACCAGCACTTCGCCGTGACCAACGTCGAGTTCAAGCGGGCCGGCAGCGATCGGATCGGGCGGCAGAGCCAGACCTGGGTGCGCATGCCTGAAGGGTGGCGGGTGGCTGCTGCGCACGTCAGCCTGATGAGTTGACGGCATCAATCTTTCTACTGCGGCCACCGGTTCCGGGCCCGCCGTGTTGCTCCGGCATGACAAGCGCTTCGCGCAATTGTCAGCCTCGCCGCAACTGCGTTGTCACCGCACGAGAGTGCAGTTCCGCGCTGCAGACCCGACCTCGGTGCCCTCGCTACGAAATCTTCACGCCTTCAGTCCCGCATGCCTGGAAAAGAGCTGCTACTTCTTCGGCCGGTTCTTCATCATCTCCAGCACATTCATCGTCTGCCCGCCCGGCATGACCATGTCGCCGGGCTTCTGGCCGGCCTTGCAGGGGCCGATCCATTTGGCTTCCATCACGGTCTCGCCCTGGGTCCGGCCCATCATCGGCGGGTCGTAGGTGGAGCGCATGACCATCTTGTAGGCCGAGCCGAAGTCGCCCGTGATCACGCCGTGGGTGGTCGCGGTGCTGGTGGTGCCGCTGCCGAGGTCGATGCGGCAGACCGAATCGACCACGAAGGTAGCGCCTTCGGCACGCATTTCCTGCTTGCTGCACATCTTGTCGCCGATGCCCATGCCCATCTCGCGCATCGCCTTGTCGCTCGCGGCGTCGATGCATTGCTGTGTCACGTGGCCCGCAGGCGCCTTCGCGCCGCCCGACGCCCCGGTCTGCAGCGTCATCTCCCACAGGCCGGGCTTGCGCGGCGGATAGTCGGTGGGCGATGCGGCCAGCGCGTGGCCGCAGAGCAGGCACAGCGCGGCGGAAGCCAGCGGCTTCCTCATGGATCGGCGAGCGAACGGCAGGGACATCATCGGCTTGTACCGCGCTCCGCTGCGCACCGAAATAGCGCAATCGACATACGCCTGACAAGACCGCACCGCGCGCGGCCCTGCCCGAGCATCAATGGCCCTGGTTCAGCCAGCCCAGGACGTCCACTTGGCCTCGCTCGCCGCGGAGGCCACCGTGCGCTCGATGAAACGCACGCCGCGCGCACCGTCCTCGACGTGCGGATAGTCGGCAACCAGCGGGTCGGCCTGGCTGCCATCCAGCTTCGCGCGAATGTCGGCCATGACGCCGCCGTACACGTTGGCAAAGGCTTCGATGAAGCCTTCCGGATGCCCTGCCGGAATGCGGCTCGCACGCTGCGCCGACGGGTGCAGCCAGGGCGCGCCGCGCGTGAAGATGCGCTTCGGCCCGTCGTGTGGCAGATGCACGAGCTGGCTCGGCTGCTCCTGCCGCCATTCGAGCGTGCCGAGCGTGCCCGACACGCGCAGGCGCAGGTCGTTCTCCAGCCCCGCGTTGATCTGCGAGGCGATCAGCACGCCGCGCGCGCCACCCTGGAAGCGCAGCAGCAGGCTGCCGTCGTCGTCGAGCGCACGGCCCGGCACGAAGCGGGTGAGGTCGGCGCAAAGGCTTTCGATCTCCAGCCCGGTCACCGTCGCGACCAGGTTCTCGGCATGCGAGCCGATGTCGCCGATGGCGCCCGCCGCGCCGCTGCGCGCCGGGTCGGTGCGCCAGTCGGCCTGCTTGTTGCCGCTGCCTTCCAGATGCGACGCGAGCCAGCCCTGGTTGTATTCGACGACGACCTTGCGCACCTCGCCGATCTCGCCGGCGCGCACCATGGCGCGGGCCTGGCGCACCATCGGATAGCCGGTGTAGTTGTAGGTGACGCCGAAGATGGTGCGCTGTCGCTGCACCGCGGCGACGAGCGCATCGGCCTGCGCAATGGTGTGCACGAGCGGCTTGTCGCACACGACGTGGAAGCCGGCGTCGACGAAGGCCTGCGCCACCGGGTAGTGCACATGGTTGGGCGTGACGATCGCCACGAAGTCGATGCGCTGGTCGGCCGCGCGCTTCAACTCGTCGGCGAGCAATGATCGCCAGTCGCCGTGGTTGCGGTCGTCGGCCAGCAGGAGGTCGCGGCCCGAGGCGCGCGCCTTGTCCGGCGTGGAGGACAGCGCGCCGGCCACGAACTCGGCCTGCCCGTCCAGCGCGATCGCATGGCGGTGAACAGCGCCGATGAAGGCATCGCGCCCTCCTCCGACCATGGCGTAGCGCAGCTTGCGCTGGGGAATGGAAATGCTCATGAATAGCCCGTTCGAGGGTTGGTCTTCTTCCCTCTCCCCCTGGGAGAGGGTCAGGGTGAGGGCATGGGCGCATCCAGCCGCCCAGCCTCGATCAGAGGCCCGGAGCCCTCACCCCAGCCCTCTCCCAAAAGGAGAGGGAGCAATACCGAGAAGGGAGCGAATCCTCAGAACGGCGAGTCCGGGTGGTAGAAGTCCTTCGCGTTGTCCTTCGTGATCAGCACCGACGGAATGATCGTCGTCGCCGGCAGCTTCTCGCCCTTCAGCCGCGCTTCGGCCGTCAGCTTGATCGCGTCGTAGATGAACTTGGGCGAGTAGCTCACGTCGGCCGTGATGCGCTTGTCCTTGCCGTCCATGATGGTCTTGACCATGCCCTTGGCACCGGCGCCGCCGAAGATGATCTTGATGTCGTCGCGCTTGGCCTGCTCGATGGCCTTCAGCACGCCCACGGCCATGTCGTCGTCGGCGGCCCAGATCGCGTCGATGCTCTTGAAGCGCGTCAGGTAGTCCTGCGTCACCTTGAAGGCGTCGTCGCGGTTCCAGTTGGCGTACTTGGCGTCGAGCAGCTTCACGTCGGGGCTGCCCTTGAGTACCGCGTTGAAGGCGTCCATGCGCTCGTTGTCCAGCGTCGTCGCGATGCCGCGCAGCGCCACCACGTTGCCCTTGCCGCCCAGTTGCTTGACGATGTACTCGGCCGGAATCTTGCCGAAGGCCGTGTTGTCGCCGGCCACGTAGGCGTCCTGCGCGCTGGTGTCGGTCAGGCCGCGGTCGACCACGGTCACATACGCGCCCTTGGCCTTCACCTGCGCCACCGGCTTGGTCAGCGCGGCGGATTCAAAGGGGAACACGACCAGTGCATTGATCTTGGTCACGGTCGACAGGTCCTGCAACTGGTTCGCCTGCTCACCCGCGTTGGCGGCCGTCTTGATCGTGATCTTCAGGTCCGGATGCGCCTTCTCCAGGTCCTTCTTGGCCTGGTTCGCCCAGTAGTTGATGCCGCCCATGAAGCTGTGCGTGGCGGCCGGGATCGACACGCCGAGGTTGACCTTCTCTGCGGCCAGCGCCGGCAAGCTGGCGAACGCGGCGGCCGCGACGGCCGTGAGTGCGATGCGACGGGTGATGGTTGTCATTGCGGGATGTCTCCTAGGGTGATGGAACTGACTACGGGAAGGAATGCGGCCGCCGCCGGGCCGCGCCAAGGCGGGCCGCACCGACGGGCGGTCGCCAGAGGCGGCTGCTCTTCTGGCCGTCCAAGCCTGCGTAGGCGGGCTTGGCGCCGCGGCCCTCAGCCCCTCGGGAGGGGAATTGCACGCAGCGGAGCGGAAGTGAAAAGCCGGGGGCATGTTTCTCTAGCGTCGTCCGCGCTGGAGGAACGCGACGATGATGATCACGAAGCCCTGCACCGCCGCATTGAGGTACACGCTGATGATGCTGGTGAGGTTCAGGATGTTGCTGATAACCGAGAGCAGGATCGCGCCGACCACCGTGCCGGTGATGCTGCCCGCGCCGCCCTTGAGCGCCGTGCCGCCGACGATCACCGCCGCGATCGCTTCCAGCTCCCACAGCAGGCCCGTGGTCGGCGAGGCGGAACCCAGGCGCGGCACGTACAACAGCGTTGCCACACCCACGCACACGCCGAGCAGCACATAGGTCAGGATCTTCACGCGGTCGACATCGACCGCCGCATAGCGCGCAACCTGCTCGTTCGACCCGATCGCCTGCACGTAGCGCCCATAGGCCGTGCGGTTGAGGATCAGCGCCCCCACCACCGCGACGATCACGAACACCCACACCGGAATCGGAATCCCCGCGAGGCTCGCGTAATAGACCGGCGCGTAGAGGTCGGCCGGCTCGTTGTCCAGCGTCAGCGCGCCGCCGTTCGCAAAGTAGGTGAGGTACGCCCGGAAGATCCCCAGCGTGCCCAGCGTCACGATGAAGGGCTCGATGCGCCCTTTGGTGATCAGCAGTCCGTGTGTCAGCCCGAAGACGGCCCCCAGCACCACCGCCAGCCCCGCGCCCAGCACCACCGCCATCAGCGGCGAGCCCGTCGCCGGCCCGGCCCAGTTGATGAACATGATCACGCTGCCCGCGATCAGCGCCGCCATCGAGCCCACCGACAAGTCGATGCCGCCCGAGATGATCACGAAGCACATGCCCACCGCGATGATGCCGATGAAGGCCGTGCGCGTGAGCACGTTCATCACGTTGTCGGCGGTGGCGAAGTCGCTGTTGAGCAGCGTGCCGGCGATGCACAGCAGCACCAGCCCGGCAACTGGCCCAATGCCGCGCAGGTGCTCGGTCCAGCGTGGCTTGGCTTCGGCGCGATGCGCGGCGCCTTCGGATTCTTGTTGGGTTGCCATATCGTTGAGAGCCCTCACCGCGCGCAAGTGGCTGCGCGAAGTGCGCAGGCAATGGGGGCGGGCTTAGCGTGTTCCGGTGGCATGAGCGATCAGCTCCTCTTCTGTCAGATGGTCCGCGTCCAGCGTGGCGACGATCCGGCCCGCCCGCATCACCGCGACGCGGTGGCACAGGCCGATCAGTTCCATCAACTCCGACGAGACGACGATCACGGCGAGCCCTTCGCGGGCCAGTCGCTGGATCAGGAAATAGATGTCGCGCTTGGCGCCGACGTCGACGCCGCGCGTCGGCTCGTCCAGCACCACGACCTTGGGCTTGGGTTGCAGCACCTTGGCCAGCGCGAGCTTCTGCTGGTTGCCGCCCGACAGCGACGACGCCTTCGCCTCCAGCGTGCCGGTGCGGATGCCATAGTCCTTCACCGCCGCGCCCAGCGCCGCGCGTTCCGCGTCCGGCCGCAGCCAGGGTCGCGTGTATTGCTCCAGCGCCATCAACGTGAGGTTCTGGCACAGCCCGAAGTCCACATGCAGGCCCTTGCCCTTGCGGTCTTCGCTGAGGTAGGTGAAGCCGTGCCGTGCCGCATCGCGCGGATTGCGCAGGCGCACCGGCTTGCCGAGGATCTGTACGTCGCCGCTCGACGGGCGCAGGCCCATCAGCCCTTCGAACAGTTCCGTGCGCCCCGCACCCACCAATCCGGCGAAGCCCAGGATCTCGCCCGGCCGCACGTCGAAGCTGGCCTCTCGCGCCCACCCGGGCACGCTGAAATCGCGCACCTGCATCGCCGGTGCATCGTCGTGTGCCACCAGGTCGCGTGGCGGGAAGAGATCGGCCAGCTCGCGCCCCACCATCAGGTTCGCCATCTGCTGCCGTGTGAGGTCCGCCGTCGGCGCCCGCGCCACGAAGCGGCCGTCGCGCATCACGATCACCTCGTCCGTCACGCGCTCCACTTCGTCGAGCTTGTGCGAGATGTAGACGATGGTCACGCCGTCCGCGCGCAACTGCGCGATGAGCTTGAACAGCCGCTCGGTCTCGCCCGGCGTGAGCGTCGCGGTCGGCTCGTCCATGATCAACAGCCGCGCGTGCCGGGCGATCGCCTTCGCGATCTCGACCAGCTGCTTCTCCGCCACGATGAGCCGACGCACCTTGGTCCGCGGGTCGATCTTCAGCCCGACCTCCGCCAGCGCCGCCGAGGACTCCCGTTCCATCGCCGCATCGTCTAGCCAGAACCCCTTCTTCTTCTCGTGGCCGAGGAAGATGTTCTGCGCCACGCTCAGGTCTTCCGCCAGGTTGAATTCCTGGTGGATCAGCACGATGCCCAGCGCTTCGGCATCGCGCGAGTTCGCGAAGTGCTGCGGCGAGCCGTTGATGCTGACGCTGCCGCCGGTCGGTTGTTCGTAACCCGCGAGGATCTTCATCATCGTGGACTTGCCCGCGCCGTTCTCGCCGAGCAGGCCGTACACGCGTCCCGGCGCCAGCGCGAAGCTCACGCCATGCAGCACTTGCACCGGGCCGAAGGCCTTGACGATGTCGGTGAACTCGACAGCGACGCTGCGCTTGGCGGTGACTGCCGAGGCGACGGTATTCATGGCGCGACTCCCCGAACCTTCAAGGTCTCGTGCAACGCCAGCACCCCGGCCCCGATCACCCCGCCCTGCATCCCCAACGGCGTGTACTGGATCTCGAGGTGCCGCGTCGACAACGCCAGCGAGCGCTGGTACACGCTCTGCCGCACGGCCGCCAAGAACAGCGGCCCGATGCCGGTGATGCCGCCGCCGATGAACACGTGTGATGGATTGAAGAAGTTGACGACCGAGGCCAGCATCTGCCCGATCAGGTTACCGGCTCGCTGAATGATCCCGTTCGCGGCGGCGTCCCCTGCGCGGCTCGCCTCGCCGACGTCCGTGGCCTCGATGCGGCCTTTCTCGCGCAGACAGGCGGCCAGCGCCGCGCTCTCGCCCGCGTTGGCCGCGTCGACGGCCATGCGCGTGATGGCCGGCCCGGCAGCCATCGCTTCCACGCAACCCACATTGCCGCAGTGGCAACGCGGCCCTTCCTGGTCCACGCAGATGTGCCCCACGTCCCCGGCCGAACCGGCAGCGCCGCGGTACACCTCGCCATGGCAGACGATGCCGCAACCAATGCCGGTACCCACCTTGATCACCAGGAAGTTGCTCAGCGAGCGACGCAGCCGCCACAGTTCGCCGAGCGCCATCAGGTTCACGTCGTTGTCGACGAACACCGGCGCGGCGTATTCCTCGCGCAGGTAGTCGCGGATCGAGAAGCTGTCCCAGGCTGGCATGAGGGGCGGGCTGACGAGTTGCCCGATCGCGAAATTCACCGGCCCCGGCACGCCGATGCCGACGCCCAGCACGTCCTTGGCGGAGAGCCCGGATTGCGTCAGCAACTCGCGCATCAGCGTGCGGACGCGGGCCAGCACCACACCAGGACCTTGCCTCACATCGGCCGCTTCGCCATGCTGCGCCAGCAATGTGAGATCGGGACGAAGGATAGCGACGTCCAGGCTGGTGGCACCGATGTCCACGCCGATGAGCGCACCGAGCCCCGCGTTGAGTTGGAGGTTTTCAGCGCGACGGCCGCCCGATGAAGGCTGCATTCCGTACTCGGCCAGCATGCCCTGATCGATCAGCCCGGCAATCAGCGTGTTGGCCTTGCTCTTGGAAAAGCCGAGCCGTTCCGCCATGACATGCCGCGAGCCGCCGGCCGACCAGAAGGCCGTCTCCAGCAGCTGCATTTCATCGGCAGTGACCCCACTCCAGCGCATCCGTACCTTGTCTCCGTCGTTGTTCTTGCGCGGCATCTGCGTGCCGGGCGAAGGCGGATGCTAGGAGCTTGGCTTCAGCCGGGCAAGGCCTATCTTTGGCTAATTTCAGTTCAAAGTGGAAGAAGGTCGGGGCAAGAGTGCACTGCAGACGCGAAAAAGCCGCCCGAAGGCGGCTTCATCAACAAGCACGGCAGTCGCGCTTACTTGGCTTGGCGGTACTTGCGCAACGCAGCGATCTGCGCGGCCATCACGGCCAGCTCCGACTGCGCCATCGCGATGTCGATATCGCTCTTCGCGTTCTTCAACGCTTCCTCGGCGACAGCCTTGGCCTTGGCGGCCTTCTCTTCGTCCAAGTCCTTGCCGCGGATCGCGGTGTCGGACAGCACGGTGACGGCGTTCGGCTGCACTTCCAGGATGCCGCCAGCCACGAAGACGAACTCTTCGCCGCCTTCAGCGGTCTCGATGCGCACGGCGCCGGGCCGGATGCGCGTGATCAGCGGGGTGTGGCGCGGAAAGATGCCGAGCTCGCCGGCTTCACCGGGCAGCGCGACGAACTTGGCTTCGCCCGAGAAGATCGACTCTTCCGCGCTGACCACGTCTACATGAATGGTGTTTGCCATGTCTTGTCCTTTGCAATCCTGAAGAAGGGTGCGGAAAGCAAGCAGTCGGCCGTCTGGTGAGGCGCCGCGCACAGCCGTACATCAGTACGGCGAGCACGGCAACGAAGCCAGGCGGTCGAATGCGCCGCTTTACGCGACCTTCTTCGCCTTTTCGAAGGCTTCGTCGATGCCACCCACCATGTAGAACGCTTGTTCCGGCAGGTGGTCGGCTTCGCCGTTCACGATCATCTTGAAGCCGCGGATGGTTTCGGCCAGCGGCACGTACTTGCCAGGCGAGCCGGTGAACACTTCAGCGACGTGGAAGGGCTGCGACAGGAAGCGCTGGATCTTCCGTGCGCGGGCCACCGCCAGCTTGTCTTCCGGCGCCAGCTCGTCCATGCCCAGAATCGCGATGATGTCGCGCAGTTCCTTGTAGCGCTGCAGCGTGCCTTGCACGGCGCGGGCCACGTTGTAGTGCTCTTCACCGACCACGTTCGGGTCCAGCTGACGCGAGGTCGAGTCCAGCGGGTCCACGGCGGGGTAGATACCCAGCGAAGCGATGTCACGCGACAGCACCACGGTGGAATCCAAGTGAGCGAAGGTCGTGGCAGGCGATGGGTCGGTCAAGTCATCCGCAGGGACGTACACGGCCTGGATCGAAGTGATCGAGCCGACCTTCGTCGACGTGATCCGCTCTTGCAGGCGGCCCATTTCCTCGGCCAGCGTCGGCTGGTAGCCCACGGCGGAAGGCATACGACCCAGCAGCGCCGACACTTCGGTACCGGCCAGCGTGTAGCGGTAGATGTTGTCCACGAAGAACAGAACGTCACGGCCTTCGTCGCGGAACGACTCGGCGATGGTCAGTCCGGTCAGCGCCACGCGCAGACGGTTGCCCGGGGGTTCGTTCATCTGGCCGTAGACCATGGCCACCTTCGACTCGGCGAGGTTCTCCAGGTTCACGACGCCGGAGTCGGCCATCTCGTGATAGAAGTCGTTGCCTTCGCGGGTACGTTCACCCACACCAGCGAACACCGACAGACCCGAGTGAGCCTTGGCGATGTTGTTGATGAGTTCCATCATGTTCACGGTCTTGCCCACGCCGGCGCCACCGAACAGGCCCACCTTGCCGCCCTTGGCGAACGGGCACACCAGGTCGATCACCTTGATGCCGGTTTCCAGCAGGTCTTGCGAGGGCGAGAGTTCGTCATACGCCGGAGCCTTGCGGTGGATCGACGCGGTCAGCGTCTGGTCGACCGGGCCACGTTCGTCGATGGGCGCGCCGAGCACGTCCATGATGCGACCCAGCGTGCCCTTGCCCACCGGCACCGTGATCGCCGCCTTGGTGTTGGTCACGATCAAACCGCGGCGCAGGCCGTCGGACGAGCCCAACGCAATGGTACGCACCACGCCGTCGCCAAGCTGCTGCTGCACTTCGAGCGTCAGCGCGCTGCCTTCGAACTTCAGGGCGTCGTACACCTTCGGCATCTGGTCGCGCGGAAACTCCACGTCGACCACGGCGCCGATACATTGAACAATCTTGCCTTGCACTTCAGCCATTTTTCGATTCCTTCAAGATCTCAAACTTGCACTGGCTTTCGCCAAACCGTGTTCAGGGCCCACCGGGCACTTACTTCAACAAAAAACTGCGTAAATAACTTCTTGCAGAAGCGCCCGGACCCTGTTGTCAGACGCTTTTGCAAGAACGCCGGCCGTGGCCAGCATTCCCGCGATTCGAAGCTCAGCGCTTCACTTCTTCTCTGCCGGCTTTTCCGCCTCGGCAGCCTTGGCCGGTTCCGCAGCCGGAGCTGGCGCAGCGGCAGGAGCCTCGGCCGGTGCAGCCGCAGGAGCCGCACCTGCTGCAGGTGCCGCCGCCGGTGCTTCGGCCGGAGCCGCTGCAGCAGGCGCTGGCGCTGCCGCGGGTGCTTCAGCCGGGGCCGCGGCGGGTGCCGGTGCTGGGGGCGCTGCAGGCGCTTCTTCCTTCTTCGAACAAGCCGTGAGCGCCGCCGCCACTGCGACCAACGCGAGAACCTTTTTCATTTTTCAATCCCTGTTGTACTGCGGGCCTGTGAAAACGCGACTCCAGCAGAACTGCTGTCATCGCGGCGGCAATGCGGCCCGTCCCATTGCGCAAGACTCAAGACTCCGTGCTAGACCCCTGCCGCAGCAGCCGCGCCCGACACGATCTCGGACAGTTCCTTCGTGATGCCGGCCTGGCGCGTCTTGTTGTAGACGAGCTTCAGTTCGTTGATCACGTTGCCGGCGTTGTCGGTTGCCGCCTTCATCGCCACCATGCGAGCGGAGTGCTCGGAGGCCATGTTTTCAGCGACCGCCTGGTACACCAGCGATTCGACGTAGCGAACCAGCAGTTCATCGATCACGCTCTGCGCGTCCGGCTCGTAGATGTAATCCCACGAGGGCGTGCCGGCTTCGACTTGAAGCGATTCGGCCGCCAGCGGCAGAAGTTGCTCGACCATCGGCTCTTGCTTGATGGTGTTGATGAAGCGCGTGTAGCACAGGTACACCGCCGAGATCTTGCCTTCCGCATAAGCGTCGAGCAGGGTCTTGACCGGGCCGATGAGCTTTTCCAGATGCGGCGTATCGCCGAGATGCGTGACATGCGCCACCACGCGCCCGCCGATGCGGTTCAGGAAGCCGAGGCCCTTGTTGCCGATCGCGACCGAATCGACGGTCTTGCCGGCAGCCTGCGCCTCGCGCAACTTGGCCGTGACCAGCCGCAGCAAGTTGGTGTTCAAACCACCGCACAAGCCCTTGTCGCTGGTCACCACGATGAACCCGACGGCCTTCGCCTCGTTCGTCTTCATGAACGCGTGCGTGTACTCCGGGTTCGCCTTGCCGAGGTTGGCCGCGATGTTGCGGATCTTCTGGCTGTACGGGCGAGCCGCGCGCATGCGTTCCTGCGCCTTGCGCATCTTGGAAACCGAGACCATCTCCATGGCCTTGGTGATCTTCTTGGTGTTCTCCACCGATTTGATCTTGCCGCGGATTTCCTTACCAGCTGCCATGAGAGCTCCTTGTCAGTTCAGTGCGGTCGATCAGGCGAACGACTTCTTGAACGACGTGATGGCAGTCGTCAGCTCGGCTTCGGCATCCTTGTCCAAGGCCTTCGTCTTCTCGACCTTGTCGAGCAGCGCGGCATGGCTGGACTTCAGGAACTGATGCAGACCGTGTTCGAACGGCAGCACCTTCTTGATGTCCAGGTCGTCCATGAAGCCCTTGTTCACCGCGAACAGCGTGGCGCCCATCAGCGAGATCGGCAGCGGGCTGTATTGCGTTTGCTTCAGCAGTTCCGTCACGCGGGCGCCGCGGTCGAGCTGCTTGCGGGTCGCTTCGTCCAGGTCGGAAGCGAACTGCGCGAACGCAGCCAGTTCACGGTACTGCGCCAGGTCGGTACGGATACCGCCGGACAGGCCCTTGATGACCTTGGTCTGCGCCGACGAACCCACGCGCGACACCGAGATACCGGCGTTGATGGCGGGGCGGATACCGGCGTTGAACAGGTTGGTTTCCAGGAAGATCTGGCCGTCGGTGATCGAGATCACGTTGGTCGGCACGAAAGCGGACACGTCGCCGGCTTGCGTTTCGATGATCGGCAGTGCGGTCAGCGAACCGGTCTTGCCCTTGACTTCACCCTTGGTGAAGGCTTCGACGTAATCGGCGTTCACGCGGGCTGCGCGCTCGAGCAGACGGCTGTGGAGATAGAACACGTCGCCGGGGTAGGCTTCGCGACCTGGCGGGCGGCGCAGCAGCAGCGACACCTGACGGTACGCAACGGCTTGCTTGGACAGGTCGTCATAGACGATCAGCGCGTCCTGGCCGCGGTCGCGGAAGTATTCACCCATCGTGCAGCCCGAGTAGGCCGACACGTACTGCATGGCAGCGGATTCGGATGCCGAAGCAGCCACGACGATGGTGTATTCCATCGCGCCGGCTTGTTCCAGCGCGCGCACCACGTTCTTGATCGACGAAGCCTTCTGGCCGATCGCAACGTAGACGCAGGTCATGTTCTGACCCTTCTGGTTGATGATCGCGTCGATCGCCACGGCCGTCTTGCCGGTCTGGCGGTCACCGATGATCAGCTCGCGCTGGCCACGGCCGATCGGCACCATCGAGTCGATCGACTTCAGGCCGGTCTGCATCGGCTGGTCCACCGACTTCCGTGCGATCACGCCAGGTGCGACCTTTTCGATCACGTCGGTCATCTTGGCGTTGACAGGACCCTTGCCGTCGATCGGCTGGCCCAGTGCATTCACCACGCGGCCAATCAGCTCAGGGCCGACCGGCACTTCCAGGATGCGGCCGGTGCACTTGACCGTGTCGCCTTCGGAGATGTGCTCGTATTCACCCAAGATCACGGCGCCGACAGAGTCGCGCTCGAGGTTCAGCGCCAGTCCGAACGAAGGCGTGCCGTCCGCGCTCGGCGGGAATTCCAGCATTTCGCCTTGCATGGCGTCCGACAGGCCGTGCACGCGCACGATGCCGTCGGTCACCGAGACGACGGTACCTTCGTTGCGGATGTTGGCGGAAACACCAAGACCTTCGATGCGGCTCTTGATGAGTTCGGAAATTTCTGCGGGATTGAGTTGCATGACTCGTTCCTTCTTTCTGTGTGAGGGGCCGAAGGCTTACGCCGCCAGCGCAACTTTCATTTGTTCTAGACGGGCCTTGACCGAGGTGTCGAGCACCTCGTCACCCACTGCCACGCGCACGCCGCCGATCAACGACGGGTCGAGCTTGACCGAGACCTGCAGCTTGCGCCCGAAGCGCTTTTCGAGCGCCGCCGACAACTGCGCGAGCGCACCGTCGTCGATCGGGAAGGCGCTGTACACCACGGCATCGGACGAGCCGTTGCGGGCATTGGCCAGGACACGGTATTGGCGCGCGATTTCAGGCAGCGCAGCGAAGCGGCCGTTCTCGAGCAACGCGCCGAGGAAGTTGTTGGCCTGTGCCGACAGCGGACCACCGGCAACGCTGGCGATCACGCCGAGGACTTGCTCGGGCGTGGCCTTCGGGTTGTCGGCGAATTGCTGCAACTGCGGCTCGGCCGCGATGGCGGCGACTTGCTCCAGCCAGGCGCCCGTACCTTGATGGTCAGACGCTGCCGCCTTGAACAAGGCCTCGGCGTAGGGGCGTGCAATGGTGGCGATTTCTGCCATGTTGTTCCTCGATGCGCCTTCTGCTTCAGAGTTCGGTCTGCAGGCGGGCCAGCAAGTCGGCGTGAACCGCGGGGTTCACTTCCTTGCGCAGGATCTGCTCGGCGCCCTTGACGGCCAGTGCGGCAACCTGCTCGCGCAGTGCTTCACGGGCCTTGACGGCTTGCTGCTCGGCCTCGGCACGTGCAGCGGCGACGATCTTGTTGCCCTCTTCCGTGGCGCGGCCCTTGGCCTCTTCCACGATGGCTTGCGCGCGACGCTCCGCATCAGCCAGGCGCTGCGCGGATTCGTTGCGGGCCTGGCCCAGTGCGGATTCGACTTTCTTGTCGGCCGCAGCCAGTTCGCTCTTGGCCTTGTCTGCCGCGGCCAGACCGTCGGCGATCTTGGCGGCGCGCTCGTCGAGCGCCTTCGCGATCGGTGGCCACACGAACTTCATCGTGAAGGCGACCAGGATCAGGAACACGATCAACTGGACGATTAAGGTACCGGTAATGCTCACTTTTCACCTCTCTATGCAATGGAACTGGCGGCCATTCCATGCGGAATGACAACTCGATCCGAGGAGAAAAACTTACTTGGCCAGGGTGGCGATTTGCGCCAGGAACGGGTTGGCCGTTGCGAACCACAGCGCCACACCGGTACCGATGATGAACGATGCGTCGATCAGGCCGACCAGCAGGAACATCTTGGTTTGCAGTTCACCCATCAGCTCGGGCTGGCGTGCAGCCGATTCGAGGTACTTGCTGCCCATGATGCCGATGCCGACGCAAGCGCCGAATGCGCCGAGACCGATGATGAGGCCGGCGGCCAGGGCAACAAAGCTGATAACTTCCATGATGACTCCTAAGGGGACTTGGTTGACGAGAAAAAGGAAAACGGAAACTGAAAAGACGGATCAGTGGTGATCGTGGGCCTGGCCGATGTAGACCAGCGCCAGCATCATGAACACGAAGGCTTGCAACGTGATGATCAGGATGTGGAAGATCGACCAGACGGTGCCCGCGATGATGTGACCGATGGCCAGGCCGATGCCGGTGGCCGACAGCGTGAAGGCGCCACCCATGAGGGCGATCAGCAGGAAGATCAGTTCGCCGGCATACATGTTGCCGAACAGCCGCATGCCGTGCGAGACAGTCTTGGCGACGAACTCGATCATCTGCATCGCGAAGTTGAAGGGGTACAGCGCCCAGTGGTTGCCGAAGGGAGCCGTGAACAACTCATGCACCCAGCCGCCCAGGCCCTTGATCTTGACGTTGTAGTAGAGGCAGACCAGCAGCACGCCGACCGACAGGCCCATGGTCACCGAGAGGTCGGCCGTGGGCACGACACGCAGGTAGGCATGGTGCGGGTCGCCGGGATAGAACTTGCCGAAGAGGAAGGGCAGCAGATCGACGGGCAGCAAGTCCATCGCGTTGAGCAAGAAGATCCAGACAAAGAGGACCAGCGCCAGCGGCGCGACCATCTTGCGGCTTTCCTTGTTGTGGACGATGCCCTTGGCCTGCTGGTCGACCATCTCGACGAGGAACTCGACCGCGGCCTGGAACCGGCCCGGCACGCCCGAAGTGGCCTTGCGCGCGGCACGCCACAACAGGAAACAACCCAGCGCACCGAGCACCACCGAGAAGAAGATGGAGTCGAAACTGAAAACCGAAAAGTCGACGACCGACTTGGGCTTGACGTTTTGCAGGTGCGTCAGATGGTGAATGATGTATTCACCAGCGGTCTGACCATGTTCCGCAGCGTTTTCAGCAGCCATTCTGTTACTCGTTCTCTCGTTTCTTGCGTCTGGGGGCGAACATCAACGCCATCCAGTACGCTTGCATTGCCACCGCCAAACCGACCAGCATTGCTGGCCAGCTCAGCGCCGTTATCAGCCTCGGCGCCGCCAGCAACATTGCCAGCGTCAAAGCCATCTTGACCATTTCCCACACAAAGAATCCGAGCATCGCCGTGGCCGGATTCAGAGAGGACAGGCGACCCGTCAACCCACGTGCGAAGACAGCAGCAGGAACTACCACTGAAAGCGCGCCGTAGCCGGCCGACCAACCCAGATTTTGCCTCCCACTCAGGCCCCAGGCAGCCAACGCCACCAACAAGCCTGCCACCAACTGGCCCGCGATCACCCGCCAAGGCGAGATCGATGGGCTCTTTTCCCGAAGCCGCTGCGCCTCCTCGGCGGTCAACGGCCTGAATACTTCTTCTTCACTATCTTCAAACCCGACATCGTGGGCTGTTTTTGTCATGTCATGCGCCCGGATGTCGAACCAGAATTTTCAAAAAGCCATTGATTATAGGTAAGAACCCAGCCCTTCCTGACTTTTCGAAACTCCGATGCAGGTCAACGGTGTTGCAACACTACTGAGATGCCTGTACGAGACCCTGTGAAAGTACGTCCGCCCATAATTCATTGATGGACCCATTCACCTCCGCGTTGCCCGACACGCTTTGCTACCTCAATGGAGCGTTCACGCCACTGCGTGACGCGAAAGTCAGCGTGCTGGACCGCGGCTTCATTTTCGGCGATGGCGTCTACGACGTGGTGCCGGCCTACGAGGGTCGCCTGTTCTGCTTCGACGAACACATCGCCCGTCTGAGCCGGTCGCTCGCCGAATTGCAGATCAAGGATCCGCACACGGAGACAGAGTGGCACGCCATTGCGCAACGACTGGTCGACACCGCGGACGGCCCGTCGTTGGCCGTGTACTTCCAAGTCACGCGCGGTGTTGCTCCTCGCGACCATGCGATGACGCGCGGCATCCGGCCCACCGTCTTCGCGATGGTCAACACGATGAAGCCGGTGCCCGACAGCGTCCGCGTGAAGGGCGTTGCGTGCGTGACGGCGAAGGACTTCCGCTGGCAGAAGGCGCACATCAAGAGCACCAGCCTGCTGGGCGCAGTGCTGGCACGGCAGATCAGCATCGACGCCGGCGCAGCGGAGACCATCATGTTTCGCGGCGAGGCTTTGAGCGAAGCGTCGTCCAGCAATGTCTGGGTGGTGAAGGATGGCCGCGTCTCCGGGCCGGTGCCCGACGAGATGGTGCTCAAGGGCATCCGCTACGGACTGCTGGAGCGCCTCTGCCGGGACAGTGGCATTCCCTTCGAGCTGCGCCGCATCACGCATGAGGAGGTGTTCGACGCTGGCGAACTGCTTCTGTCTTCCGCGAGCAAGGAGGTGCTGCCGGTGACATTGCTGGATGGCAAGCCCATTGGAACTGGCGCACCCGGCCCCATCTACCACGCCTTGTATGCGGCCTACCAGCAGGCCAAGCGGCGCAACGGAGTTTCCTCATGACCATTCCCACCAATGACAAGATCGAGACGCGACAGGAGTCGCTGATCGAATATCCCTCGCAGTTTCCGATCAAGGTGATGGGCGAGAACGCCGACGGCTTCGTGCACGCGGTCACCGCGATCGCCAGGCAGTTCGACCCCGACTTCGACGCCGCGACGATCGAACTGCGTGACAGCAAGACCGGCAAGTACCTCGGCGTGACCGTGACCGTGACGGCGACCAGCCGGGAGCAGCTTGACGATCTGTATCGGGCGCTGTCCTCGCATCCGATGGTCAAGGTGGTTCTCTAGAGATGTTGTTCGCCCCCGGGATCCACGCGCTCCGTGCACTCCTCCAATCCGTTGCCGAAGGCAACACCGGCCGCCCGGTCACGCCGGTTCCTCAGTGTTCCTGGAAATGAGTCGAGCCCAGCAATCGCATTTGCAGCCTGCTTCGATCGCCATCGAGCGGCTGGGCCGAGTCGACTACGAGCCCACCTGGGCGGCCATGCGGCAATTCACGCAGGAGCGTGCGGGAGATGCGCCGGACGCCTTGTGGATCTGCGAGCACGCGCCGGTCTATACGCAGGGCATCGCCGGCAAGGCCGATCATGTGCTGAATCCGGGCGACATTCCGGTGGTGCAGACCGATCGCGGCGGGCAGGTCACTTTTCACGGGCCCGGCCAGGTCGTGGCCTATCCGCTCATCGACCTCAGGCGCGCCGGCTACTACGTCAAGGAATACGTCTACCGCATCGAAGAGGCGGTGATCCGCACGCTGGCGCATTTCGCGGTGACGGGCCATCGCGTGGCCGGGTCGCCGGGCATCTATGTGCGGCTGGACGATCCCTTCTCGCATGCGGCGCTGACGGGGCCGACCGCACCGGGCGACCCCTTCCGCGGCCTCGGCAAGATCGCGGCGCTGGGCATCAAGGTCAGCCGGCATTGCACATACCACGGTGTGTCGTTCAATGTCGCGATGGACCTGGAACCCTTTGACCGCATCAACCCTTGCGGTTATGCCGGGCTGAAAACGGTCGATCTTTCTACAATCGGGGTCCAAACCACTTGGGAAGAAGCTGCGCAGGTACTGGGCCAGAAGCTCGTCACCTTCCTGGCCCCCTGAACCATGAGCACCCCTGAAGTCGTTCGCGAGGCCCAGAGCCAGGAATCCTACAACCCGCTCGCCAAGCAGAAGGCCGCCGCCAAGCTGTCGCGCATTCCCGTCAAGGTGGTGCAGGGCGAGGTGCTGAAGAAGCCCGAGTGGATTCGCGTCAAGGCCGGCAGTCCGACCACCCGCTTCTACGAGATCAAGCAGATCCTGCGCGAGAGCAACCTGCACACGGTTTGCGAAGAGGCTTCGTGCCCCAACATCGGCGAATGTTTCGGCAACGGCACCGCAACGTTCATGATCATGGGCGACAAGTGCACGCGGCGCTGCCCGTTCTGCGACGTCGGCCACGGCCGGCCGGACCCGCTGGATGCAGATGAGCCGCTGAACCTGGCGAAGACGATTGCCAAGCTCAAACTGAAGTACGTGGTGATCACCAGCGTGGACCGCGACGACCTGCGCGATGGCGGCAGCCAGCATTTCGTCGATTGCATCCGCAACATCCGCGAACTGTCGCCGATGACGCAGATCGAGATCCTGGTGCCGGACTTCCGCGGCCGCGACGATCGTGCGCTAGAAATCCTGAAGGGAGCGCCGCCGGACGTGATGAACCACAACCTGGAGACCGCGCCCCGTCTCTACAAGGAAGCGCGGCCGGGCAGCGACTACCAGTTCAGTTTGAATCTGCTGAAGAAGTTCAAGGCGCTGCATCCGAGCGTGCCGACCAAGAGCGGCATCATGGTGGGCCTGGGCGAGACGGACGAGGAAATCCTGCAGGTGATGCGCGACATGCGTGCACATGACATCGAGATGCTGACCATTGGCCAGTACTTGTCACCGAGCAACAGCCACCTGCCGGTGCGCCGTTACGTGCATCCCGACACCTTCAAGATGTTCGAGGAAGAAGCCTACAAGATGGGCTTCAGTCATGCGGCCGTGGGTGCGATGGTGCGGTCGAGTTATCACGCCGACCAGCAGGCACACGCGGCAGGCGTGTGACTTGTGAGTGCAGGCCTGCTGAATCCAGCGGCCTGCGCGCCCGGTAACTCAGGCGGGGTTGGTTTGACGGGCCGGACGGCGGCGGGTCGGCGGGCCGGAGCGTTTGTCGTCTGCGCGAACGTCGGGTTTGTTGGAACGGGTCATCATGCGTCCTGGTTATTGGAATCGCGGCCTCTTGGCTCGCGGCATCATTCAACGCAGCGTGTCGACGATTCGTTGACGCCTCAATCACTTCAGCCATGACCCCCACGGAAACCCTGACAAACGCCATTGCCCCGGACTTCGGCCTCATCGCCGACCTGATCCGGATTCACGCGAACGAACGGCCTGATCACCTCGCATTGCGAGACAGCGAGCGCACGCTCACTTATGCTTCGCTGAACGTCCTGATGGACCGAATCGCGTCGGCGCTGCAGCGCGACGGCCTGGCAAAGGGGGACGCGATTGTCATTTGCGCGACATCTTCCGTGAACTACGCCGCGGTTTTTCTTGGTGCCTTGCGCGCCGGAGTGGCGGTTGCGCCGCTGGCGCCAGGGTCGACGCCGGAGAGCCTGGGTCGCATGCAGCGGGATGCCGAGGCAAAGCTGGTTTTTGCCGACGCGAGCACGGCGGAGGTGCTCGGCGCCGCCGAAACCAACGGGATTCCGCGCATTGCGCTCGATGGGTCCGGTGTCGGCCGTGCCTTCGACGACTGGCTCGCGCCGGAGGGGTCACCGCCTGCCAGGGTGGAGCCCGAGCCCTCTTCCCCCTTCAACATCATCTATTCGTCCGGCACGACGGGTGAACCGAAGGGCATCGTGCAAGGCCACGGCATGCGCTGGTCGCATGTGAAGCGGGGCGCGCGCTACGAATACGGGCCGGACACCGTCACCCTCCTCTCCACGCCGCTCTACTCCAACACCACGCTGGTGGTGTTCTTCCCGACACTCGCGTTCGGCGGGCAGGTGATCCTGATGCCGAAGTTCGATGTGGCCAGCTACCTTCGGCTCGCGCAGGACAGCCGCGTGACCCACACGATGCTCGTGCCGGTGCAATACCAGCGCCTGATGGCGCATCCGTCCTTCGACGCGCACGATCTTTCGTCTTTTCAATACAAGTTCAGCACCAGTGCGCCCTTTGGCGCCGCGCTCAAGGCGGATGTGTTGAAGCGCTGGCCGGGCGGGCTGGTCGAGTTCTATGGCATGACCGAGGGCGGCGGAACCTGCATCCTGGAGGCGCACCTGCATCCGGACAAGCTGCACACGGTCGGCCGACCGGCCGAGGGCAGCGACATCCGGCTGATCGACGAGGCCGGCCAGGAAGTGCCTGCCGGAGGCGATGGCGAGGTGGTGGGCAGTTCCGCCGGAATGATGGTGGGCTACCACCGCCAGCCGGAGAAGACGCGCGAAGCCGAATGGTTCGCGCCCGATGGCAAGCGGTTCATCCGCACCGGCGACGTGGGCCGCTTCGACGCGGATGGCTTCCTGACACTGTTCGACCGCAAGAAGGACATGATCATCAGTGGCGGCTTCAACATCTACCCGAGCGATCTCGAGGCCGTGTTGCGCGCGCATCCTGCCGTGGCCGATGTGACCGTGGTGGGCATGCCCTCGGAGGCCTGGGGCGAGACGCCGGTCGGCTTTGTCGTCCGCAGGGACGGCGACACGACCGACCCCGCCGAAATGCTGGCGTGGACCAATGCCCAGCTCGGCAAGACCCAACGGCTCGCCAGCCTGCACCTGATCGAGGAATTGCCGCGCAGCGCCATCGGCAAGGTGCTCAAGCGCGAACTGCGGGAGCGGCATGGGCGCGGCTGAAGCCACGCAACCAACTCAGGCCCACAAGGAGGGCGGCGGCAACGGGCTGCTGTGGGTGCTGCTGGCGGTCGCCGCGGTGCTGGCTTTCGTCCATCCGCGAGCGCCCATGGACCTGCTCAAGCTGGTCGACTGGCCGACGATCGGCGCGCTGGCCGGCCTGCTGGCCATCACGCAAGGCGTGGAGCGCAGCGGCATGCTGCAGTCGACGGCCGAGCACCTGCTGGAGCGCACCACCAACCTGCGCAGCCTGGCGCTGCTGCTGGTGGCCACGTCGGCGCTGCTGTCGGCGTTGGTGACGAATGACGTGAGCCTGTTCCTGCTGGTGCCGCTGACGCGGGTGCTAGCGACGCAGGCGCATTTGCCGCTGGCCCGGCTGGTGGTGCTGGAGGCGCTGGCGGTGAATGCGGGCTCCGCGCTGACGCCCATTGGCAATCCCCAGAACCTCTACCTGTGGCATCGCTCCGGCGAGAGCTTCCTCGGCTTCATGGGCATGATGGCGCCGACCGTCGGGATCATGCTGGCCTGGCTGCTCGTCGCGGTGTGGCTGCTGGTGCCGCGCACGCCGATCACTCTGAAACACGTGGAGGACACTGGGCCGATGCAGCCGCGGCTGCTGTGGTTGTCCGCCGCGCTGTTCGTCGCGTTCGTGGTGGCGCTGGAGCACCGTTGGCTGCTGGCGGGGCTGGGCCTGGTGTTCGGCGTCTACCTGTTGACGTATCGGGGCGTGCTGCGCGGCATCGACTGGTCGCTGCTGGCGATCATCGGGCTGATGTTCGTCGACCTGCGCCAATTGGCCGAACTGCCTGCCATCGCAAGCCTGCTCAGCCGCTGGCCCATCGATGAAGGCTGGCGCGCCTACCTGGCCGCAGTGGTGACGTCGCAAGTGATCAGCAACGTGCCGGCGGCCATCCTGCTCGACGGCCCGGTGCGCGACCTGCCGGCGCTGGCGGCCGGCGTCAGCGTGGGTGGCTTCGGCTGCGTGCTGGGTTCGCTGGCCAACCTGATTGCGCTTCGATTGGCGAAGCTGCCGCATGGCCTGCGTGAGTTCCATCGGATCAGCATTCCGTTCCTGCTGGTGTGCGCCGGCTCGGCGCTGTTGCTGCGCCTGGGCTGAAGCGACACACGTTGCCTGCGGCGTTGCGCACGTTCGACAATGCGGCCCACATGCCCTCGCTCCTCCTCCATACCGATCCTCTTGAGCCTGCCATGCACGGCCTGTCATTGCGCCGCTATGGCGCCTCGCGCGGGAGCCACGCGCATGGGCATTTCCAGGTTCTGGTGGGTCTGAGCGGGCGGCTCGATCTGGAAGTCGAAGGCCGAGGGCGGCACATTGCGGCCGGGGAAGGTTGGGTGATCGCGCCGGGCGACCGGCATGATTTCGAATCGAGCGAGGGTGCCCAGTGTCTGGTGCTCGACACCTCCGAGCTGCCCTGGTCCCGTGCGGTCGGGCGCACGCCAATGGCGCAGCGGACCTTGTCGCTGGCCCGCTACCTGGCGCTGTGCCTGGGGCAGCCGGACGCGCCGAAGCTCGCCCTGCACCATGGCCCGGCATTGCTGCTGGAAGCCTGGGGGCCGCTGCCTCCCAGTGCAAGCCGGCGGCGGGCCATCGACTGGGCCGCGCTGAGCCTGTGGGCGCAGGCACGCTGGCAGCGTCCGCTGACGGTGGCCGACATGGCTGCGGTTGTGTGCCTGAGCCCGAGCCAGTTCGCGCAACGTTGCCGCGACGAGCAGGGCATGGGCCCGATGCATTGGCTGCGCCAGCAGCGACTGGTGCACGCGCGCCAGTTGCGCGGCCACGGCATCAGCGTGGCCGAGGTGGCGCGCCGCACCGGCTACCGTTCACCCTCGGCGCTCACGGCGGCGATGCGGCGCGAGGAGGCCGCCGCACCGTAACCGACCTTTACCAGCGGACCTTCACGCCCAGGCTTCCGTTGGCACTGCTTCGCACGCGCGTGTCGCCACCGATCGCCCACAGCTTGCCGACTTCGCCGTAGAGGCTCACGGTCGACGAGACGGCCAGCGTCGCGCCGATGGCGACTTCGCCACTGGAGCCGCCCGTGTTCGTGACGATGGCGGTGTTGCCTGCCAGCGTGGCGAAGTTCGTCACGTCGGTGCCGTTGGTGCTGGCGTAGAGGTTGACGCGGCCATACGGTTGCAGGGGACCGACAGGCGTGGTGACGTCGCCCTTCACTCGCACACCTGCGCGTGCCAGCCAACCATCCGTTGTCCACTGCCGCACCAGCGTTGCCCCGGGAATCCATTCGGGGTCCAGGCTCATGCGCTGGTGGGCGATCTGCACCTGCGGCTCGATCGTCCAGTTCGGCGCCAGGCGGAAGGACTGGCCCAGTTCCAAGGACATGATCAGGCTGTCGCCCTTGCCCGAGATGGGCAAGGACGTCCCGGTCGATGAGGTGTAGCGATGGCGGCCGGCCTGTACGACCGTGTCCGCGTAAAAGCCAGTCGCGCCGCGGTAGGTGGCATACGCGCCCAGGTACTCGTTGCGCAGGTCGTTGGAGCCGACCGCACGATTCAGGATGCCGCCGGAAAAGCCGGTGACTTGCATGTCGCCGTCGAGTTGGCCGACATACAGGCCGGCGCGCCAGCCGCTCTTGACGAACAGGTCGGTACCGGCCTGGAAGCCGGTGACACGGCCGTCGCTGCGAGGATTGACGGTGCCTCGCTGGCTGATCGTGTCGTCGACACTGATCATGCGCGCCCAACCTTGGCGGCTGCCGTCGGTCATGCCGGCATCGTCGCCCACGCGCTGGTGCAGGTTGCCGAGCATGGCGTAGTTGCGCTGGCGGAACTGCTCGGGCAGCGCGGCGAGCAGGGGCACTTCGGCGCGGTAGGCCGGGACAGTCATGGCGAGGGGGGTGGGCTCCTGCTTCTTGATCGCCTCCTGGGGGGCGGGCGGAGGCGTAGGTGCCGGTGCCGGTGCAGGCGCAGGCGCAGGTGCAGGTGCAGGTGCAGGTGCAGGTGCGGGTGCAGGTGCAGGTGCGGGTGCGGGTGCGGGTGCGGGTGCTGGCGCAGGTGCAGGTGCGGGCGGAGGCGGCGGGGGTGGCAGCACCTGCACGTCGGAGCGCAGGTAGCCACCGTTGGCCGTGGTGTTCAGGCGGTATTCGAACGCACCCGCGTCGACGTGGCCGCCGGCCAGCGTGAATGCGTTGGCGCCAATGCTGCCGCCGTTGACCGTACTGATGATTTCGATGCCGTTGCCGGTGGTCAGCGCGCCGAGGCCGCCCAGTTGGGTGACTTGCACGGAAGTCGTGCCGCTCGCGACGGCCGTGACACCGCTGAGCACCAGGCGATCCGAGGGGCTGCTGCTGTCACCGAGCGTGGTGCCCAGGCGCAGGACGCCGTTGTTTCCGACGTAGGGGCCGGTCACGGTCAGCGTGGTGCCGGGCGCCGAGCCCAGCAGGCTCACGGTGCCACTGTTGGCGAGCGACGCGACCGTCTGGCTGTAGCCGGCGAGGTCCAACGCTGCGCCCGCTGCCACCGTGTGGACGCTGGCAGCACTCAGCGTGTTGGCCGCGCCGGCGCGCACCGTGCCCGCGTTGATGTTGGTTGCGCCGGTGTAGTTGTTGGCGCCAGCCAGCGCCAGCGTGCCGGCGCCATTCTTGGTGAGGGTGCCCACGCCGGTCATGCCCGTGCCAAGGCTCAAGGTGGTTCCGGCGTTGGTGAGCAGCGTGCCGCCGCCTGCGCCAAGGTTGATCTGACGCGTGGTGGTGATATCAGCCGTCGCCTGCAGGGCGCCGCCGTCGAGGGTGAGCGCGCCAGCCAGGGCGCCGAGGCTCGCGTCGTTGGCGACGGACAGGGTGCCGGCCTTCACGGTCCACGGCGTCACGCCGGCCTGGATGCCGTTGAGCGTCCAGGTGCTGGTGCCGGTCTTGCGGAAGTCGCTGAAGCCCTGGTACTGGTTGCCGATGGCGGAGGTGTCGAACGCGGCGTCGGTGCTGCCGCCGAGCGCCAGAACGTTGGCGGACCCGGTGGCCACGGCATTGCCGGTGAATCCGTAGCCGGATCGCAGTTCAAGCGTGTTGTTGTTGCCGGCGATCGTGACGGCATTGCCGCGCGTTACACCGTCGCCGCCCAATCCGCCGGAAATGCTGCCGGCGTTGACGACGCTGTTGTCGTCACCCGCGACATTGACACCGACACCCGCTGCGCCCGCGGTGCCGAGCGTGCCGGTGCTGGTGCCGGCGACGCCGCCGTTACCACCGACCAGATTGCCGGCATTGAACACCTGGGCACCCGTGGCCACGGCATTCACGGCATTGCCCCCGCCGCCGCCGCTGCCCGACACGTTGCCCTCGAACGCCTCGGGGCCGACGACGACATTGCCGCCATTGCCGCCATTGCCCCCGCCGATCGTTGCGCCCGCCTGGTTGTCCAGTTGCCCGGCCATCAGGGCGATGCCGTTCCCGCCGCCACCGCCGCCGCCGCTGGATCGGTTGGGGCGGGTCTGGCTGTCGCCGCCGTTGCCACCGTTGCCGCCGGTGATCGTGCCGGTGTTGGTCGCCACGCTGGTGGAACTTGCCGGCGCAAAGTAGACGGCCGTGCCGCCACCGCCGCCGCCGCCGCCTTGCGAGTTCGCAGCGCCGCCGTCACCGCCTCGGCCGCCGGAGACGCTGCCGCTGTTGCTGATCGCCGTGACCGACGGATCGATCACAGCGCCGTAGCCGCCACCGCCACCGCCACCCGCAGCCCAGAAACCGTTGCCGCCATTGCCGCCATTGCCGCCGACCACGGTGCCGGTGTTCGAGGTCAACGGGCCGGAAGCGCCAGCATGACCGCCGCCGCCACCACCGCCGAAGCCATTGCCGTTGGTCGGGTCGTTCTGGCCGGCAACGCCGTTCGGCGCCACGGCGGTGCCAGCCGCACCGCCGGCCCCATCGCCGCCCAGGAAGGCCGGGTCGAAGCCGAGCGTACCGATCGAGCTGTTGGTGCCTGCCGTCGGGCCGGTCGGCGTCGCGTTGCCGCCGTTGCCTCCGTGCGAACCGAAGTCGGTGTCATTGATGGCGCCAGCGCCGCCGGTGCTGTCATTGCCGCCCGCGCCCGCTGAAAGCACGGGGTTGACGGGTTGGCCGCCAGCGCCGCCGTTCCCGGCGGCCGCCGAACCGACGGCCAGGAACATGGCAGCGGCGACGGCGATCGACCGCAGGCCGCCACCTTCGGCTGCGCTTGCAGCACGCTCGACGGGCGCGCTGGCTGCGCTGCTACCGCCGACGCGGCCCCGTGCAATTTCCGAAACGGCCTGCCAACAGCCCAGCGCCTTGTTGAAAACAACTCGGTATACAAAATTCATGTGATCTCTCCCCGTTTGGTTGGGTTCTGCGGCTGGCTCCGGCGTAGGACATTTCTGCGTCCCCACCGGAAAAGTCGCACAACATAAGTAGGAAGTTTCGATTTGACACGAAATGTCACCTTTTGGTTACGTGAATTTGCCCGCTTTTGGTGCGGTTAATGTGGCGAAACGACACCTCCCGTCATTTCGCGACGAGAAACCGGCATTTGTTGACAGCCCACCGGCTAGCCTTGGACGCATGCCCCCGTCACACCTCTACGCCTTGGGAGCCATTGCGCTCTGGGCCACGCTCGCCTCGCTCGGTACCGCGCTGTCGCACTTGCCGCCCTTCCAGTTGACCGGCTTGTCGCTGGCGATGGGCAGCCTGCTCAGCCTGCCGAGCGTGTTGCGAAATCGCAACGCCTGGCGCGTGCCGCCGCGGACCCTGGCGCTGGGCGTGTACGGCCTGTTCGGCTTTCATTTCCTGCTGTTCCTGGCGCTGCGGCATGCGCCACCGGTGGAGGCCAACCTGGTCAACTACCTGTGGCCGCTGCTGATGGTGGTGCTGGCGCCGGCGCTGCTGGTCAGCGTCTCGTTGCGGCCCGCGCACGTGGTGGCGGCGCTGCTGGGCTTCGCCGGCGCGGCCATCGCGATCCTGGGCGCGAGAGGCGGCACGGCCGGCGTGACATCCGAAACCTGGGGCTTCGCGCTGGCTGCGGGATCCGCTTTCATCTGGGCCAGCTATTCGCTGTGGACGCAGCGGGTGCCGGCCTTCCCGACGGCGGCGATCGGGCTGTTCGGGCTGGTCTCGGGGCTGCTATCCCTGGCGTGCCACTTCATGCTCGAACCATCGGCCAGCCTGTCGGTGCGCGACTGGCTGCTGCTGGCCTTGTGCGGGCTGGGGCCGCTCGGCGCCGCGTTCTACCTGTGGGACATGGCGTTGAAGCGCGGCGATGCGCGCCAGATCGGCATCCTGAGCTACCTCACGCCGCTGGCGTCGACAGCCTTGCTGCTGGTGGTGACGGGGCGGCCTCTGAGCTGGACGATTGCGCTTGCCGCGGCGCTGATCATCTCCGCCGCAGTCCTCGGCACGCGTACCAGGGCCGCCTGAGCTTCAGCCCGTACTCGACCCGCGCACGGTCCCTGCGCACCGGGCGGCGACTCGACACAGGACGACCCTCGACGCCGAGTCGCCGCCGATCCATCCAACCAGGCGATCGATTTGCCGGTCATCATTGGCAGGTGCGCCGCGCTGCTGGCATCGAAATCGCTTGGCCGTTGCACACGACAACTCCAGGGTGAACAACGATGGCAAAAATTCCTCCCGGCGTCGGTCCGCGCTTTCCGCAGGTGGTGGTGCTGGTCGGCGCGACCGGCGACCTGGCGCGGCGCAAGCTGCTCCCCGGCTTGTTCCATTTGTGCAGCACAGGCTTCATTCCGGGATGCCGGATCATCGGCGTGTCGCTTGACGAAATGGATGTCGAGGGCTTTCGAAAGTCGGCGCGTTCTGCGCTCGACGAATTCGGCAGCCGCAAGGTCACCCCGGCCGCGTGGGACAGCTTTGCCGCAACGCTCGACTATGTACCGCTGTCGGCCGGCGCCTCGGCCTTGCGGGAGGCGGTCGACCGCGCAGAGCAATCCCTGGGGGTCGAGTGCCGACGGCTGCACTACCTGAGCGTGCCGCCCAACGCGGCGCTGACGGTGGTGCGCATGCTGGGCGAGGCGGGGCTGGTGGAGCGTTCGCGCATCGTGATGGAAAAGCCCTTCGGCACCGACCTGAAGAGCGCGGTCAGCCTCAACAGCAAGCTGCACGAGGTGTTCCAGGAAGAGCAGATCTTCCGCATCGACCACTTCCTGGGCAAGGAGCCGGCACAGAACATCCTGGCCTTCCGCTTTGCCAACGGCCTGTTCGAGCCGATCTGGAACCGCAACTTCATAGACCACGTGCAGATCGACGTGCCCGAGACGCTGGGCCTGGGCAAGCGCGCCGGCTTCTACGAGCAGACCGGCGCGTACCGCGACATGGTGGTGACGCACCTGTTCCAGATCCTCGGCTTCATGGCGATGGAGCCGCCGACCGCGCTGGACCCTGCGCCGATCAGCGAGGAGAAGAACAAGGTCTTCCGCAGCATGGAGCCGATCCAGCCGCACGACGTGGTGCGCGGCCAGTACAGCGGCTACCGCGGCGAGGAAGGCGTGGACCCGGATTCGGACACCGAGACCTTCATCGCGCTCAAATGCCACATCGACAACTGGCGCTGGGCCGGCGTGCCCTTCTACCTGCGCACCGGCAAGCGCCTGGCAGAGGGGCAACGCATCATCTCGATCGCGTTTCGCGAGCCGCCCAAGAGCATGTTCCCGCCGGGCTCGGGCGTCGGCTCGCAGGGGCCGGATCACCTGACCTTCGACCTGGCGGATGCGTCGAAGATGTCGCTGTCCTTCTACGGCAAGCGGCCCGGGCCAGGCATGCGGCTGGACAAGCTGAGCTTGCAGTTCGCGATGCGCGATACCGGGCTGGCGGGGGAGGTGCTGGAAGCCTACGAGCGGCTGATCCTGGACGCGATGCGCGGGGATCGCACGCTGTTCACCACGGCGGAAGGGATCGAGCGGCTGTGGGAAGTCTCGACGCACCTGCTCGAATCGCCACCGCCGGTGCGGCTCTACGAGCAAGGCTCATGGGGGCCGAAGCCGGTTCACCAGCTGATCGCGCCGCATGCGTGGCGGCTGCCCTTCGAGCGGGCTTGGCGCGATCCGAACAAGACGGGCAATTGAGGGACTTATTTTCGGCGGCACCCGCGGAACCGCCATAGCCGGGCCGCTGCGTGCGCGCCTTGAAGCGCCGTAGGCGCTTGGCTCGGGTCAGGCCGATCTGCTAGCGCACCGGCGAGGTCACCACGCCGTTGCTGGCGGGCGCGGGCGCCACATTGCCCTGCGGCAGCGGCGCCATCGGCGGCAGCGGCACGCGTGACGACGATGACGTGGCGCCCGGCCCCGCGTCCTGCACCGGTGCCGGCGTGATCGGCGCGGACACGCCGCCCGAACGCTGCGCATTGGCCAGGTCGGCATCCGTGACGAGGTCGAGCACACGCACCACCTTCGCGACGCCCGAGACGCCCCGGGCGACATCGCTGGCGCGGTCGGCTTCACGTCGCGTGGCGATGCCCATGATGTAGACCACGCTGCGTTCGGTCACGACCTTGAACGAGTTGGCAAAGATGTCCTTGGCGTCCAGCAGCGAGGCCTTGACCTTGCCGGTGAGGTAGGTGTCGTTGGAGCGGTCGGCCAGCGAGCTGCCCGGGCCGACCGTCACTTCGTTGACCACCGCGCGCACGTTTTCGAGACGCTGGATCTCGTTGCCCACGCGTTGCTTGTCCGCCTCGCTGCCGACCGTGCCCACCAGCAGCACCTGGCGGTTGTAGCTGACCACCGTCACGTTCATGTTGTCGTTGGCGATCTGGCTGACGCGTGCGGCGGCACGCAATTCGATCGCCTGGTCGTCGAGCTGTGCGCCCGAGCTGCGGCGGTCCGTCGCGACCATGCCTGCACCGGCGACCGCGCCACCCACCACCAGCGGCACGCAGCCCGGCAGGCTGGCGGCGAGTGCGGCAATCGCGGTGAATGCAATGAGCATGCGTTGGGCGGAGGGGGTCTTCATGAACAATGATTCCTGTGCGTCTTGTGGTCGGAGCGGCGGCCTTCAGGTCAGTTTAGCCCACCGTTTTTCTTCGCTCGCGGCACTCAGGCCGGGAGTTGCGATGCGTCGTTTTCCTGCTCGCCGAGCAGTTGGGCGTCCACGCCATCGCAGAGGCAATGCAGCACGAGCAGGTGGACTTCGTGGATGCGCGCAGCGCGCTCATGGGGCACGCACACCTGGACATCGGTCTCGCGCAATGCGCGCCCGACCGCACCGCCATTGCTGGTGCGTCCGCCACCGGGCGCGAGGCCGAGCAAGGCCACGACCGTCATGTCACGCGCATGCGCCGCCTCCGCCGCGGCCAGGATCGCTGCCGATTGGCCGCTGGCGCTGAGCACCAGCAGCACGTCGCCGGCCTGGCCGAGGGCGCGCACCTGTCGCGCGAAGCGATCGGCGTCGACGGCCTGGGGGGTGTCGGCCAGCGGGTCCGCACTGTCGCCGGCGAGTGCGATGGCGCCGAGTTCGGGCCGGTCACGTTCGAAGCGGCCGACGAACTGCGCGGCGAACTGCGCGGCCAGCAGGCCTGACACGCCTGCCCCGCACGCGAGGATCTTGCCGCCGCTGGTGACGCAGGCCAGCAGCGCCTGCATTGCTTGGGAAATGGGCTTGCTGAGGACGGTGCCTGCCTGGTACTTGAGGTCAGCGCTGTCGATGAAGTGCTGCTGGATGCGTTGCTCGAGCATGGTCCGGATGATAACGATGGGTCTGTGGTTGAAAGGAAAGGGGCCCGCAAGTTCCTATGCGCCTGTGCGCCCAATCTCGGCCTCAGCGGGGTGCTCGGCGACGCGATGCGCACGACGGGCCAGGCGATCATTCGTGCCATCGTGGCGGGCGGGCGCGATCCCAAGGGGCTGGCATCGCCCTGGTCGGGTCAAGGCCAGCGCCCAGGAGATCATCGAGGCGGCGAGGGGCCGCGGCGAGGCCTTCGTCGACCAGGGCCGACTGCGGTACGAAGAGCAGCAGACTCGCCGCCCTCGGGCGCCGAGCCAATACCTTCGGCTTTGTCGTCACACCGGCCGGCGCAATCTCCTGGACGGCCGCATCAAGGGATCTGTTTCTCAAGATCTCTTCAGCCAGCGTCAAACGCTCCTTGAAGCCACTCGATGCGACCGGCCTCGACCAGCACCACGTCGAAGCGACAAGGCGGCAGCGTGCGCAGGTTCATCAGGTAGTGGCGCGCCGCGAGGATGACGCGGTGCTGCTTCAGGCCGGTGATGCTGCCGCCGGCGCCGCCGTGCGAGCCGCTTGCGCGCCGCCGCACCTCGACGAACACCAGCGTGCCGTCGCGCGGGTCGCGCATGATCAGATCGATCTCGCCGCCGCCGCGACCGGGGGTTCGATAATTGCGCGCGACGAATGCGAGGCCGGCCTCGAGCAGATGCGCCAGCGCCGCGTCCTCGCCCGCGTCGCCGCGCTGCTTGGTCGTGACGCCGGTGCGCGTGGCGCCCGCCCTTCCTGCTGATGACTTGTTCTGGAGAAACACTTTTGAGCTCCCTGATCCCCGCCTCGTTTGGCGCCGCACTGCAGGCGGCACGCGATGCCGCGGGTGCGCAGCATTATCCGCAAGGCACGCTGTACGTCGTCGCGACGCCCATCGGCAACCTGGCCGACATCACCCTGCGTGCGCTGCATGTGCTGGAGATCGCCGATGCCATCGCCTGCGAGGACACGCGCCACACCCAGGGCATGCTGCGCGCCTATGGCATCGACCGGCCAGGAGCGCGACTGCTGGCCGTGCACCAGCACAACGAGGCCGAGGCGGCGCTGGGTGTGATCGCGCGGCTGGCGCAGGGGGAGCGCATCGCCTATGTGAGCGATGCCGGCACGCCGGGCATCAGCGATCCGGGCGCGCGCCTTGCGGCTGCGGTGCGCGAGGCGGGGCATCGGGTGCTGCCGTTGCCGGGGGCGAGCAGCGTGACGACGCTGCTGAGTGCGGCGGGGCTGGTCGGGGCCGAGGAGGATGGCAGCGCCTTCGTCTTCGCCGGCTTCCTGCCCACCAAGGCCGGCGAGCGCGACGCGGCGGTGCAGCGGCTTGCGCAAGAGCCGCGTTCCGTGCTGCTGCTCGAAGCGCCGCATCGCATCGAGGCGATGGCCCGTGCCTTGGTGGTGCTGGGGCCGCGACGGATCACGTTGGGGCGTGAGCTCACCAAGCAGTTCGAGGAGATCGCGACTGTTGCCGCGAAGGACCTGGCCGGCTGGCTGGCCGCGGGACCGCAACGCACGCGCGGCGAATTCGCGCTGGTGCTGCACGCCACCGCGAAGACGCCGGACGGCACAGGCGACGGCGAACGTGTGCTGAAGCTGCTGCTGGCCGAGTTGCCGGTGAAGTCCGCGGTGAAGCTCGCGGCGGAGATCAGCGGCGCGCCGCGCAACGGGCTCTATGAGATGGCGTTGAAGCTGCGGGCTGGCGATTCGCGCGAGGATTGAAATGAAAACCCACCCCTGAATGCGCCTGCGGCGCCCGTGCGGCCGCCAGAGGCGGCTGCTCTTGCGGGCCGTCCAAGCCTGCGCAGGCAGGCTTGGAGCCGCGGCCCTCAGCCCCTCAAGAGGGCGCACCCGGCGGCCCCGCAAAGCCGGTTCCACGGGTGCCCACGAACAGACATTGCTCGCACTGGTTTCATGCGTCGTGGGTCACGCGATTAGCGGGGTGGAAAACTAATTTGAAGCCGCCCCGGCCTCAGCCATCCAGTTCCGGATAGCGCCTGAAGATCCCGTCCTCGTTGAACGCGATCCGGCGCGGGCTGTTCAGATACTCCTGCACGCGCTGCCGGCGGCCGACGTTGTCATGCAACTTGACCACCGCCGGCGTCGCCGCCAACGCGCGCGCCGTCGCCTTGGGGAAGGCGTATCGCAGCCCTTCCACCAGTTGGAACAGCGACAGGTCGGCGTAGCTCAGTGCGTCGCCGACCAGGTGCGTGTCGCCGGCCGGGTTGTGGCGCAGCACCTGCTCGAACCAGTTCAGGAACTTGGGAATGCGCTCTTCGCGGAAGGACTGGGCCACGCGTGCGGCTTCGGGCTTCTGGTCTTCGTAATAGAGACCGGTGCCGACCGGGTGGTGCGTGTCGTGCGCCTCGGCCACCACGTCGGCGATCGTGAGCTGGATCTGGTGCGTCCAGACGCGTTCCTGTTCCATGTCGCCGACCAGGTGCAGGCGCGGGCCGAGGTACAGCAGGATGGCGGCGGTCTGGCCGATGAAGACGCTGCCGTGGACGAGGAACGGCGGCGCGAACGGTGGCCAAGGGTTGTGCGGATCTTTCAGGCGACGCACCAGCGCCGCTTCGCCACCGCCCTGCTTCGGCGGCTCGCGCGCCACGTCGACATAGTCCACGCCGGCCGCCTCCAGCGCCAGCCGGACGAATTCGCCGCGGCCCTGGATCGTGGGCCAGTAGTGCAGTTGGTAGGTCATCGGGAAGGTCTCGCCGTTTTTGCCGCACTTCGCTCGCAAGCTTCAAGCCAGACCCTTTCGCGGCGGCGGAGGCGGTGGCAACGGGCGAGCAAACTCAGGGTCAACCCCAACGAAATGGACTTTGATCGACCATCGAACTAATCCGATTCGCCGCTACAGTCTCCTCTCCTTCCCTCCTTTATTTCCCGAAAGTGTCGCGATGACCCATGCCATCTACCCCTCGCTGAAGGGCCGTACCGTTTTCATTTCCGGAGGCGCCTCGGGCATTGGCGCCGACCTGGTCACCGCGTTCGCGGCGCAGGGCTCCAACGTGGGTTTCGTCGACATTGACGACACATCCGGCGAGGCGCTGGCGCAGAAGCTCGGCGCGGGCACGGTGTTCTATCAACACTGCGACATCACGGACATCGAGGCGTTGCGCGGCGCCATCGCCGCCGTGCGCGAGCGCTTCGGGCCGATCGGCGCGCTGGTGAACAACGCCGCCAACGACACCCGCCACAAGGTGGCCGACGTGACGCCGGAGTTCTTCGACCGCACGGTGGCCGTGAACCTCAAGCACCAATTCTTCGCGGCCCAGGCAGTGGCGCCCGACATGGCGCAGCTCGGCATGGGCAGCATCATCAACCTGGGTTCGGTGAGCTGGATGAACAAGAACAGCGAGCTGTCGGTCTACGCCACCTGCAAGTCCGCCGCGCAGGGGCTGACCCGGACGCTGGCACGCGACCTCGGCAAGCAGAACATCCGCGTCAACACGATCGTGCCGGGCTGGGTGATGACCGAACGCCAGCTCAAGCTGTGGGTCAAGCCCGAGTCGGGGGCGGAGATCGACGCCGCGCAATGCCTGCCGGGCCGCGTGATGGGCACCGACATCGCCGCAATGGCGCTGTTCCTGGCGGCAGACGACTCGCGCATGTGCAGCGCGCAGAACTTCACCGTGGACGCTGGCTGGAGCTGATCGACGCCGGCTGGCGCTGATCGACGGCGCTCCGGGTCGCGGGAAATTGGCACGAATTCTTGGCTTTTGCGAACTTTCGCGTGCGCAATTTGCTGGCATTCGCATCGATATGTAAGCACAATCTTCACATGTCACAAAGTGCTCACAATTCTCACGAATGGTGGAAAGACAAGTCCAACCCCACGGAGTTGGCAGCTTTCCGGGCGTCGTACCTCGCCGGCGAACGCGAACGGCGCAAGGCCGGATGGCGTCGCAACCTGATGTTGCTGGTCCTGTTGATGGCCACGCCCGTGTTGATCCGGCTGCTGGTCGCCTTGTGAGCATTGCGGACACCTTGCGCGATCGTCTGGATCGGTCGACGGGCGCGCCGCGCCTTAGCGTCGACCAGCTCTTTCAGATTGCCAGCGCCTTGCGCGCACTGCCCGCGACCGACGCCCGGACAGCCCAGGCCGTTGCCACTGCGATCGAATCCGTCGCTACCCGGCGCGCCACGCGCGAACGGCTGTTCAAGGAACTTGGCACCTTCCCCTCGTTTCGCCGGGCGGCGAAATGGGCGACCTCGACCTTCTAGGACGAGCACTGCGGGCGCGCCGCGCGGGGTGAAGCCCCGGTGCGGCGCGAGCACATGTCGGTATCTCGACAGGTGACAGTCACCCCGGACTGGCACGACCAGGTCCGCGATCGTTCCGAGCAGCAAGCCGACAGGACGCGGGCGTGCGCCGCGCCGCGCCGGAGTGGCTAGACTTACAGGCTCATGCGATGAGCTTTTACTTCCGACATGGATCGAACCGAACGCTTCTACAAGATCGAGATGCTCATTCGCCGCCGCCCTTCCGGCGCCGGCCCGGTGAGCTTCAACGAACTCATGGCCGAACTGGGCGTTTCCCGGGCCACCTTGAAGCGCGACCTCGACTATCTCCGCGAGCGCCTCGACGCGCCCATCGTCTACGACCGGTCCCGCAACGGCTACGAGTTCGAATCCCCGGCCGGGGGTGCCCCGACATCGGCCTCGCATCACCTGCCGGGCGTGTGGTTCAGCGAAAGTGAACTGCATGCGCTGCTGACGATGCACCAGCTGATGTCCGGCCTGGACGAAGACGGCGTGCTGTCGCGGCATGTGCAACCGATCCTCGATAAGGTTCACCAGATGCTCGGCAGCGTCGATGGCAAGGCCGAGGGGCTGGCCAGCCGCATCCGGATTGCCAGCATGAACCGCAGGCCGGTGGCCAGCAAGTACTTCGAGCTCGTGTGCCTGGCGCTGACGCAGCAAAGGCGCATCGAGATCCTCTACTTCACGCGCAGCCGATCGAGCGAATCGCTGCGCACGATTTCACCGCAGCGATTGGTGCACATCCGCAACACCTGGTACCTCGATGCCTGGTGCCAGAAGAGCGCCGGCCTGCGGCGGTTTTCACTGGACGCGATCCGCGATGCACGCGTGCTCGATGAAGCGGCGCAGATGCTGCCACTCAAGACCCTGGAGGCCTTGCTCGACGGCGGCTACGGCGCGTATGGCGGCGCCGCCGTCCGGCAGGCCACGCTGGTCTTTTCCGCCGAGGCGGCACGCTGGGTGGCCGACGAGCAGTGGCACCCCGACCAGCAGACGACATGGCTGCCGGACGGTCGCCTGGAAATGCGCATTCCCTACTCGGACGTGCGCGAACTGGCCATGGAGGCGATGCGCCATGGCGCCGACGTCGAAGTGGTCGGCGACGCGCCCCTGCGCCGCCATGTGGCCGAGAAGACGCGCCAGGCTGCGGCGCTGTACCCGCGCCAGCAGGCGGCTTGAACGGGGCCGCACGCCACCGCAGCCAGCGGCAATGTAAATTTCTTTTGCAAAGGCTCATCCAGTGAGCCTTTGAACGACGATCATCCTTTCTTGGCCCGCGCGAGCGCGTGGCCGAAACCCTGCCCAACCCGCCGTACCCCGACCAAGTCCTCCATGACCCGATTCCTGCACACCGCCGATTGGCAAATTGGCCGCCAGTTCGCCACTTTCGACCCCGAGCATGCGCCGATCCTGGCCGAGGCCCGCATCACGGCCGTCGAGCAACTGGCTGCATTGGCTACGCAGCACAAGGTCGACGCGGTCCTGGTGGCTGGCGACGTGTTCGACGCGCAGACCGTCTCCGAACGCACCCTGCGCCGCCTTTTCAACGCGCTGTCCGGCTATGCCGGGCCCTGGCTGATGATTTCCGGCAACCACGATGCCGCACTCGCCGAGAGCGTCTGGACCCGTGCGCGGCGCCTGGGCATCGTGCCGCCCAACGTGCACCTGCTACTGACGCCCGCGGTCCCGCTGTTCGCCGAGCTGGGCTTCGCGGTGCTGCCGGCCCCGCTGGTCCAGCGCCACACCTACGAAGACCTGACGAGCTGGTTCGATGCCGCCGAGACGCCCGCCGGCCTGCTGCGTATCGGCCTTGCGCACGGCAGCGTGCAGGGCATCTTGGCCGAGGACATCGACGCCACCAACCCGATCGCGCCAGACCGGGCCGCGTCCGCCCGGCTGGACTACCTCGGCCTGGGCGACTGGCATGGCTGCAAGCGCATCGATGCGCGCACCTGGTACGCCGGCACGCCCGAGCCCGATCGCTTCAAGGCCAACGAGGCGGGGCATGCACTGCTGGTCGAGATCGAAGCGCCCGGCGCCCAGCCGCTGGTCACGCCGCTGGCCGTGGCCCGGTATCGGTGGCAGTCGATGGACCTCAGCCTGCAAGTGCCCACCGACGTGGACGCCCTGTGCGACCGGCTGGGCACGCTGGATGCGCACCACGTCGTCGACCTGCGCGTCCAGGGCCAGACCGACCTGGCGGGCCTTCAGCGCCTGCAGGCCAGCATCGGCCGGGCTGAAGCGCGGGCACGCCATCTGCAAGCCGACCTGGGCGCCCTGCGCCTCGTGCCCACCGACGAAGACATCGCCGGGCTGCAGGTGGACGGCTACCTGGGCGAACTGGTCGAGGAACTGCGCGGCATGCAGGGCGGCGCGGACGCTGCGCAGGCGCGCACCGCACAGGGCGCCCTGGCGCTGCTGGCAGAGGCCCTGGCGCAACGTGTGCCGGCTGCCACTGCCACTGCAGCTTCCACTACCGTTGCTCCCGCTACCGCTACTGGTACCGCTGCTGTTGCTACTGCTACCGCTGCTGTCGCCACCGCTCCCGCTACCGCCGCTGCCTCACCCGGCGCCCCGCCCACAGCCTCTTCGAGTGCCCCGGCGATGGAGGTGGCTTGACCATGGGCATCCAGATCACCCGCCTGCGCGTCGAGCAATTCAAGCGCTTTCGCCAACCGCGCGAGCTGAGCGGCTTCGAGCCCGGGCTGAACATCCTCGCCGCGCCCAATGAATCGGGCAAGAGCACGCTGGTGCGCGCCATCCGCGCCGCCTTCTTCGAGCGCCACCGCTCCACCTCGGTGGAAGACCTGCGCCCCTGGGGCGAAGGCGCCAGCGCCGCCCCGCAGGTCGAGCTGGACTTCCTGCTCGGCGGCGACGCGCACCGCCTGCAGAAGACCTTTCTCGGCAACAAGAGGCGCTGCACGCTGCACATCGGGTCGCGCATGCTGGATGGCACCGATGCCGAAGACCACCTGGCCCAGCTGTTCGGCTTCGCCTTTGCCGGCAAGGGCGCCAGCAAGCCGGAGCACTGGGGCATTCCGGGCCTGCTCTGGGTGGAGCAGGGCACCGGCCAGGACCTCGACGTGAGCCACGCCCGCAATCACCTTCATGACGCATTGCAAGGCCAGGCCGGCGGCGCCGCCAATGCGCTCGCAGCCACCGGCGGCGACGAGTTGCTGGAACGGCTGCAGGGCCAGCGCAACGAACTGCTGACGAGCAACGGCAAGCCGCGCCTCGCCTATGCCGAGGCGGCGGCATCGATCGACACGCTGCAGGCCCAACTCGATCAGCTCGACGTGCAGATCGCCACCTACCGGCAGCAAGTCGACCAGCTGGCCCAGTTGCGCCAGCAGCACCAGCGCGACGAGGCGAACCGGCCTTGGGATGCCCTGCGCCAGCAACTCGCCGACACGTGCCAGCGCCAGCAAGCATTGCAGGCGGCGCAGGATCGCCTGCGGGACGACCAGGCCCGCCTGAACCAGCTCGAGGGCACGCGTGACTTGCTGGCCAAGGAACTGGACGGACTCGCGCAGCAGCAAGCCAACGCCCTCGCACGCGAGCGAGCCCTGGCCGACGCCATCCGTCAACATGAAGCGGCCGACGCCGCCACGTCCATCGCCCTGCAGCATGCGGAGAGCGCGCACAGCCGCACCCATGTCGCCGCAGAGGCGCTGCGGGCCGCACGGCTGGCCGCCAATCGGCATGACCTGTCCCGGCAACTGCGGCAGGCCGAAGCCGAAGTGGCGCGCAGCACCCAGGACGTGCAGCGGGCCGAACGGGCCCAGGCGCACCTGGCCGCCCTGCGCGCAACGGCCGCAGCCGCCCCCGCCATCAGCGAAGCACAGGTCAAAAAGCTCATTAAGCTCGATCGTGCCGAGCGCGACGCCGCCTTGGGCCGCCAGGCCGTGGCCACGCGGCTGCAATACACGCTGCCAGACGGCCAGGCGCTCGAACTGCTGACGCAGGGCCACAGCCAGCGCCTGCAAGCCCAGGGCGAACGACTGCTCGACGGCCCGGCCACGCTGCAACTGCCCGGCGGCGGACAACTCGTCATCACGCCTGGCGGCGAAGACCTGGCCGACCTGGCCCGCACGCATGCGCAGGCGCAAGAGGCGTTGCAATCTGCGCTGCAAACGCTCGGCGTCGCGGACCTGGCCGAGGCGCAGGCGCGGCTGGCGACGGTCGTGGAGCGTGAGTCGCAGTTCCGCCTGGCGGAGCAAGCCCTGGCCATCGTGGCGCCCCAGGGACTGGAACCCTTGCGCAGCGCGTTGTCGGAGGCCCAGGCACGCATCAGCACCACACAGGAGGCGCTTGCGCGCCTGCCGGCTGCTCCGGTAGAGCCTGCGCTGCCGCTGAACCAGGCGGAAGCCGAGCAGGAAGCCGCCGTCGCGGCCGAGCGCGCCACCCAAGCCGCGCTCGCGAATGCGCAAGGCCAGCAAGCTGCCGCTCAAAGCCAGCGCGAAACCGCGCAGCGCGAGCACGCGGCGGCGCAAGCCGCACTGTCCGACCCGGCGCGGGTGCAACGCCAGGCACTGGCACAGCAGCAACTGCTGGGCAACGAAGCCGAGCGCCAGGCGCTGGCCGCGCGCATCGCGCTCGCCGTTGCCGAGGTCAACGAAGCGCGGCCCGACATCGTCGCCCAGGACATCGACCGCCTTCAGCGCAGCATCGACCAGATGACGCGCAGCCACCAGCAGCGCCGCGAGCAGATCCTGCTGCTGGAGAACACGCTGCAACAGGCCGGCGCCCAAGGCTTCGAAGAGCAACACGAGGCGCTCGCCGGCAAGCTCGCGCGGGCCGTGCGCCGGCATTCGGAACTGCAGCACCGCGCCAACGCCCTCGACCTCTTGTGCACCCGGCTCAACGACAAGCGCCAAGCCACCCTGGCCCGCCTGCAAGCCCCGTTGCAGCAACGCCTGCAGCACTACCTGCCGCTGCTGATGCCCGGCGCCGCCGTGGCCATGAAGGCCGACCTGTCGCCCGGCACGCTGTCCCGCGCGGCGCAGACCGGCGGCGCGATCGAGTCCGGGGAGTTCGGCGATCTCAGCTTCGGTGCGCGCGAACAACTGGGCCTGATCAGCCGCTTCGCGTATGCCGACCTGTTGCGGCAGGCCGGCCGGCCCACGCTGCTCATCCTGGACGACGCCCTGGTCCACAGCGACGAAGCCCGCCTCGCCCGCATGAAACGCGTGCTCTTCGATGCCGCCAGTCGCCATCAGATCTTGTTGTTCACCTGCCATCCTGAGGACTGGCGCGACATGGGTGTAGAAGTACGGTCCCTGTCCTGAAGGCGTGAATCTTTCTACTGCGGACGCCGATCTCGGGCCTGCGGTGTTGGCTACGGCGTAACAAGCGCTGCGCGCAATTGTTAGCCTATGCCGCAACTGGCGTTGTCACCGCACGAGAGTGCGGTTCCGCGCCGCAAACCCGACCTCGGCGCCCTCGCTACGAAATCTTCACGCCTTCAGACGCTGGCTCCACCCGCTTTGGTGCGTTTGAATGCGAGAAGACGTATGACACCGTCTATTCCAAGGCGGGCACACACAGTGGCGCCACAAGAAACTACTG
The DNA here is from genome assembly GCF_037889975.1 of Variovorax rhizosphaerae. Lineage (NCBI taxonomy): Bacteria > Pseudomonadati > Pseudomonadota > Betaproteobacteria > Burkholderiales > Comamonadaceae > Variovorax > Variovorax rhizosphaerae. The sequence continues at coordinate 304,625 of NZ_JBBKZT010000010.1, forward strand.
CCGTTGAAATGACCGAATCCGTTCTCCCCCCAGGCTTCATGGCCGTGCACGGCAACCACCCCGAAGCCTTGCGCGACCTGATGCTGGCTTGGTTGGATCGCCACCCATTGGCGCCGCTGGAAGACGAGTGCGTGCTGGTGCAGAGCAACGGCGTGGCGCAGTGGCTCAAGCTCTCGCTGGCGCGCGATGCGGGCCAAGGCGGCGTGGGCGTGGCCGCGGCGATCCGCACCGAACTGCCTGCCAGCTTCATCTGGCAGGCCTACCGGGCCGTGCTCGGCGCGCAGCACGTGCCGGCCGCTTCGCCTTTCGACAAGACCCTGCTGACCTGGCGCCTCATGCGCCTGCTGCCTGCGCTGCTGGCCGAGGAAGTCTTCGCGCCGCTGTCGCGCTTCCTCGTCGACGACAGCGACCTGCGCAAGCGCCACCAGCTGGCCGAGCGCCTGGCCGACCTGTTCGACCAGTACCAGGTCTACCGGGCCGACTGGCTCGCCGCCTGGGCCGCGGGACAGGACACCATCTCGACCTCGCGTGGCGGCAAACAACCCGTCCCGCCCGAGCTGCGCTGGCAGCCAAGGCTCTGGCGCGCGCTGCTCGATGACGTCGGCCCCGAAGGCGCCACAAGCAGCCGTGCCGCCGTGCACCAGCGCTTCATGGCCGCCGCATCGGAATGGCAGGGCGAGCGGCCCGCCGGCTTGCCGCGCCGGCTGGTGGTCTTCGGCATCTCCTCGCTGCCGCAGCAGTCGCTCGAAGTGCTGGCCACGCTCGCACGCTGGGTGCAGGTGCTGATGTGCGTGCACAACCCCTGCGAGCACGACTGGTCGCACATCGTGGCAGACAAGGACCTGCTGCGCGCCGAACGCTGGCGCCAGCAGCGTCGTCCCGGCAGCGAAGGCCCCATCGCCGACGAGGCGCTGCACCTGCATGCGCAACCCCTGCTCGCCGCATGGGGCAAGCAGGGCCGCGACTTCATCCGCTTGCTCGACGTGCATGACGAGCAGGCGACCTATGCACAGCGCTTCGAGGCCATTGGCCGTGCCATCGCCTGCTTCGACGCCAACCCGCAGGACACGATGCTGCGCCAGTTGCAGGACGACATCCGCGACCTGCGCCCGCTCGCCGAAACGCGCGCGACCTGGCCCGCCATCGACCCGCGTGCCGATCGCTCGATCGCCTTCCACGTCACGCACGGCCCGCAGCGCGAGGTCGAGGTGCTGAACGACCAGTTGCTCGCCGCCTTCGCCGCCGACGCCACGCTGCACCCGCGCGACGTGATCGTGATGGTGCCGGACGTGGCCACCTATGCCCCGCACATCCAGGCCGTGTTCGGCCTGCTCACGCCGGATGATGCGCGCCACATCCCCTTCACGCTGGCCGACCAGGGCCAGCGCCACCACGATCCACTGCTCGGCGCACTGGAAAAGCTGCTCGCGCTGCCACAGTCGCGCATCGCGGTGAGCGACGTGCTGGACTGGCTGGAGGTGCCTGCGCTGCGCGCGCGCTTCGGCATCGAGGAAAGCCAGTTGCCGCTGCTGCACCGCTGGATCTCCGCCGCCAACATCCGCTGGGGCCTGCATGCCGAGCAACGCCAGTCCCTCGACCTGCCCGAAGCGCTGGCGCAGAACAGCTGGGACTTCGGCCTGCAACGCATGTTGCTGGGCTACGCCGTGGGCTCCAGCGGGGCCTGGGCCGGCGTGGAGCCGCTCGACGAAGTGGGCGGTCTCGATGCCGCCCTGCTCGGCCCGCTGGTGCAACTGTTGACAACCCTCGAAGCCCACTGGCGCACGCTCGCCACGCCGGCCACGCCCAAGGTCTGGGGCGAGCGCCTGCGCGCGCTGCTGGCCGACTTCTTCGAGACCGGCGAAGACGCCGATGGCTTCACGCTGATGCGCCTTGGCACGTCGCTGCAGGACTGGCTCGCCGCCTGCGACAACGCTGTACTGGTCGAGGAACTGCCGCTGTCGGTGGTGCGCGAACACTGGCTCGCGCAGATCGACCAGCCCACGCTCAACGCCACCTTCTTCGCCGGGGCCGTGACCTTCGCGACGCTGATGCCGATGCGCGCCATTCCCTTCCGTGTGGTCGCGCTGCTGGGCATGAACGACGGTGACTATCCGCGCAGCCGCGTGCCGATGGACTTCGACCTCATGGGCCACGACTACCGCCCCGGCGACCGCTCGCGCCGCGAGGACGATCGCTACCTGTTCCTCGAAGCGCTGCTGTCGGCGCGCGAGAAGCTGCACATCAGCTGGGTCGGCCACAGCATCCTGGACAACTCCGAGCGGCCGCCCTCGGTGCTGGTGGCGCAGTTGCGCGACCACCTGGCTGCGGGCTGGCGGCTGGCCGGGGACGAGGACTTGCCGCAAGACAAGGCCGGCAAGCAACTGTTGCACGCGCTGACGGTCGCGCACCGGCTGCAGCCCTTCCACCCGGCCTACTTCACGCAGGGTGGCGATGACCGCCTGTTCAGCTATGCCACCGCATGGCGCGCTCAGGCTGCAACTTCGATCGACGAGGCGCCCGACCACGAGCTGTCCCCGCGTCCCTTCGAAGGCCCCTTGACCCTGCGCATGCTCACGGACTTCCTCAAGGAGCCGCCACGCGCGTTCTTCCGCCTGCGACTGGGCGTGTTCCTCGATGACCGCGAGAGCGAAAGCGAGGACCATGAGCCCTTCGACCTCAACGCCCTCGAGAACTGGAAGCTGCAGGACGAACTGATCCAGTCGCAACGCAGCGCACTGGAAGCCGGCGCGTCGCGCGAAGACGCGATGGACGGTCTGCTCGAACGCATCGCTCGCCGTGGCGCGCTGCCGGCCGGCCCCTTCGGCGTGCTGCAGCAACAAGCATTGGCCGAGCCGATGGAGCCCATGTTCACCGAGTACGCCAAGGCCCAGGCCGAATGGCCCACTGTGCTGCCCGATGAAGCGCTGTACCACTTGCCCGATGGCTTGGACAAATCGATGCGCCTCGTCGACTGGCTCGGCGGCCTGCGCGTCAACGCGAGCGGCGAAAGGTGCCGACTGGTGCTCCACAGCGGCAGCCTGGTCAAGGACGACCGCTATCGGCGCGACAAGCTGCACCCGTTCTGGATCGCCCATGTCGCCGCCCATCTGGATGGCGGCTCGATGACCACCCGCATCATCAGCAAGGCCGGCAACGTGATCCTGCAACCGCTGGACCCCGCGGACGCCCGCGCATGGTGGTCCGCGCTGCTGGACGCATGGCAGCAGGGCCAGCGCCGGCCGCTACCGTTGGCACAACAGACGGCCTTCGCCTGGCTCGACGCCGGCGGCACGCAGGCCGAGGTACCGCACGAAGCCGCGTTCGAGGCGGCACGCAAGTGCTATGGCGACGCGCGCGTCCCGGGCAGCGGCGAGATCCAGTTCAGCGACTACCTGCTGCGCGCCTTCCCCGACTTCGACGCGCTCTGGTCCGACGGTGAATTCGCGCGATGGACGCTCGACCTGCTCAAGCCCCTCGGCGACGCCGTCGGCAACGCACGCCTCAAGGCAGCCAAGGGCGCACCGACCGCCGCCAAGGAAAGCGCATGACCACCACGCCGCCCTTGCTTCAACCGCTCACTTTCCCGCTGCGCGGCAGCCGCCTCATCGAGGCCAGCGCCGGCACTGGCAAAACCTTCACCATTGCCGCGCTGTACCTGCGCCTCGTGCTCGGCCACGGCGGGCCGGCCGCCTTCACGCGCGCGCTGACGCCGCCCGAAATCCTTGTCGTCACCTTCACCGAGGCGGCGACCAAGGAGCTGCGCGACCGCATCCGCGCGCGCCTGGCCGAAGCCGCCGAAGCCTTCGCGGTCGACCCGTCCACCGTCGACCTCGCAGCTCCCAGCAACGACCTGCTCCACCAGCTGCGCGCCGACTATCCGTCCACCGAATGGCTCGCCTGCGCACGCGCGTTGCGCTTGGCCGCTGAGTGGATGGACGAGGCAGCCGTGTCGACCATCCACGGCTGGTGCAACCGCATGCTGCGCGAGCACGCCTTCGACAGCGGCGCCCTGTTCACGCAGACCCTCGAAGCCGACCAGGCCGAGCTGCGCGCCGAGGTGCTGCGCGACTACTGGCGCACCTTCTTCACGCCGCTGTCGCTCGAAGATGCGAAGCGGGTGAGCGAATGGTGGGCCACGCCGAAAGTGCTGGCGGACTCGGTCCGCAACCTGCTGACGTTGACCCCATCGCTCGAAGCGGGCACGGAGCCCACCGTCGCACTGAAGGCCGCACGCGAGCAAACGGTACGCGAGCTCGCCAACATCAAGGCGCCATGGACGAAGTGGGCCGACGAGCTGGAAGCGATCTTCGACAAGGCCTGCGCGGCCAAGCAGGTCGACGGCCGCAGGCTGCAAGCCCGCTTCTACCAAGCCTGGCTGGGCGACCTGCGCGACTGGGCCCATGGCGATACGGTGCAGCCCCTGTCCAAGAACAGCACCGCATGGACCCGCCTCACCCCCGATGGCATGGCCGAGGCTTTCACCAAGGGCGTGCCAGCCCCCGACCATCCCGCGCTCGACGACATGCTCACCCTGCGCGACCGCCTGGCCGCGCTCCCCGACGCCCACGACGACGTCCTGCGCCATGTCGCCCACTGGTCCGCCGCCCGCCTCGCCACCGAGCAGGCCCGCCGCGCCGAGATGGGTTTCGACGAACTCCTCACCCGCCTCGACGCCGCCCTGCAAGGCCCCAACGGCACCCGCCTGGCCGCCCTGATCCGCAACCAATTCCCCGTCGCCCTCATCGACGAATTCCAGGACACCGACCCGCTGCAGTACCGCATCTTCGACGCGGTGTACGGCGTGGCGGCCAACGCACAGGACACGGCCCTGGTGCTGATCGGCGACCCCAAGCAGGCCATCTACGCCTTCCGCGGCGCCGACATCCACACCTACCTGGCCGCACGCCGCGATGCTGCCGATCGTCATTCCACGCTCGGCACCAACTACCGCTCGACCACGGCGATGGTCGATGCGGTCAATCGCGTATTCCAGCTGGCCGAAGATCGCGCGCAAGGCCAAGGCGCCTTCCTGTTCCGCACCGAAGACGAGAACCCCCTGCCCTTCCTCTCCGTCGAAGCCCAAGGCCGCAAGGAACACTGGACCCGCGACAACGCACCCGCCCCCGCCCTCACCTGCTGGACCGTCGAAGGCGGCGAGACCGTCAGCAGCGGCGATGCGATGCAGTCCATGTCCGCAGCCTGCGCGACCGAGATCGTGCGCCTGCTGGCCGAGGGCCTGGCGGGCGCCACCGGGTTCACCGACGACGCCACCGCCACGCTGCGCCCCGTGCAACCGGGCGACATCGCGATCCTCGTCAACAAGGGCAGCGAGGCAGCGGCCGTTCGCCAGGCCCTGAGCGCACGCAACGTCCGCAGCGTCTACCTCTCCGACAAGGGCCTGGTCTTCCAGAGCCCCGTCGCCGTCGAACTGGAACGCCTGCTCACCGCCTGCGCCGAACCCGATGACGACCGCCCGCTGCGCGCCGCCCTCGCCTGTGCCGTGCTCGCCCTGAGCTGGCATGAGCTGGACCGCCTCAACCATGACGAACTCGCCTGGGAAGACCGCGTCCTGCAGTTCCGCCGCTACCAGCAGATGTGGCAGCGCCAGGGCGTGCTGCCCATGCTTCGCCAACTGTTGCAGGACTTCGCCGTGCCGCAGCGCCTGCTCGCCGCCGGCGACGACCGCACCCTCACCGACCTGCTGCACCTGGCCGAACTGCTGCAGCACGCCAGCATCCAGGTCGAGGGCGAGCACGGCCTGATCCGCTGGCTGTCCGAGCAGCGCGGCGAGAGCGAGACCGACAACGAGAACGACGCGCGCAAGCTGCGCCTGGAAAGCGACGCCGACCTGGTCAAGGTGGTGACGGTGCACAAGTCGAAGGGCCTGGAATACCCGCTGGTCTTCCTGCCCTTCGCGACCGCCTTCCGCCCTGCCAGCCCGAAGGACCTGCCGCTCAAATGGCACGACGACGAGGGCCGCCTCGTGGTGGCATTGCAGGCCGACGACGAAGCCGTCGCACGCGTGGATGCCGAGCGCCTGGGCGAAGACCTGCGCAAGCTCTACGTCGCCCTCACGCGGGCCCGCTACGCGACCTGGGTGGGCGTCGCGCCGCTGGCCGGCGTGGAGCGCAGCGCGCTCGGCTACCTGCTGGGTGGCGGGCATCTGCTGCCCCCCTCGGCACTCAACACGGCACTCGATGCACTGGTGCAGGATGCCGACTTGTGCATAAACGTCCAGCCCGCACCCGAGCCCGACGACACGCGCTATCAGCCCCCGGCCACCACGGTCCTCCCTGCCCCCGAACCACCGCTGCCCGCCGGCCCGCGCGAAAGCTGGTGGATCGCCAGCTACTCGGCCCTGCGCAGCACGGGCGCGTTCGACGACACGCCCGTCGACGACACCACACCCGCCCTGCCCCCGGCCATGCTACCCAGCCCCGCCACGGCCGCCGAGGACATCTACGCCGAGAGCCGCGCCGGCAGCGAGTCCATCACCGACGACGCCGATGCGGCGCCATCGACCGACGCCACCATCGGCGGCCTGCACGGCTTCCCGCGCGGCGCCGGCCCCGGCACCTTCCTGCACAGCCTGCTCGAATGGGTCGGCCGCAAGGGCTTCGCCCGCGTGCATGCCGATGCGGAAGCGCAAGCCGACCTGGCCGACCTCATCGCGCGCCGCTGTAACCTCAACGGCTGGAGCACCTGGATCGAGCCCTTGCGCAGCTGGATGCTCGACTGGCTCGGCACGCCGCTGAAGCTCGATGCGCATCTGCCAGGCTCGACACCCGTCAGCCCCTCGACGCTCGGCCGCGTGCAGATCGAGATGGAGTTCTGGCTCGCCGCGCAACAGGTCGACACGCGCGCGCTCGACGCACTCGTCACCCGTCACACCCTCGACGCCGCGCACCGCCCGATGCTCCTGCCGCAGCAGGTCAACGGCATGCTCAAGGGCTTCATCGACCTGGTCTTCGAGCACGAGGGCCGCTACTACGTGGCCGACTACAAGTCCAACTGGCTCGGCCCGCGCGATGCCGACTACACGCCCGCTGCGCTGCGCCATGCCGTGCTGCACCACCGCTACGAACTGCAATACGTGCTCTACATCTTTGCGCTGCATCGACTGTTGCGATCGCGCCTGCCCGACTACGACTACGAGCGCCATGTCGGCGGCGCCGTCTACATCTTCCTGCGCGGCCATGCGGCGCCGGGCCAGGGCCTGCATTACGAACGACCGCCGAAGGTGCTGATCGATGCGCTCGATGCGCTGTTCAGCGGTGCGACTGCGGAGGTTGCAGCATGAACGCCGCGCCGGGCCGCCCCAAGCAAGTTCGCACCGCAGCGCGCAGCGCGGAGGTCTCTCTATGACCACCACAGTCTTCCTCCGCCCCCTCCCCACCCGCCACGCGCCGCTGCTCGCCGACCTCGACACCTGGGTCACCCAAGGCTGGCTGCGCGCCCTGGACCTGGCCTTCGCCGCCTTCCTCGCGCAGCAGGCGCCGGACGCCGACCCGCTGCTGATCCTCGGCGCCGCGCTCGCCAGCCACCAACTCGGCCGCGGCCATTCCTGCCTCGACCTGCGCGCCGCATTGGCCAATGCCGGCCAGGCCCTGTCGATGCCCCCCGAAGGCGTGGCCCGCGCCACCACCGAAGGCACGCCGCCCACACCCCCGTCGACCCTGCTCGCCGGCGTGACCTTGGCCAAGTGGCACAAGGCCCTCAAGCACGCCACGCTGGTGTCGGCCGGCCCGGGCACGACCCCGCTGGTCCACGTCGGCGACCGCCTCTACCTGCGCCGTTACTGGCAGTACGAGCAGTCCGTCAGCGAGGCCATCGCCCAGCGCGTGGCCCTTTCCATGCCGGCCGCGGCGCCCGAGGCGCAAGCCAGCCTCGCCGAATCTCTCGACGCCCTGTTCCAGCACCGCGACGGCGCCAACACCGACTGGCAGAAGGTCGCCTGCGCCATCGCCGTGCGGCAGGGCTTCAGCATCATCACGGGCGGCCCCGGCACCGGCAAGACCACCACCGTCGTGCGCCTGCTGGCGGTGCTGCAACACCTGGCGCTGTCGGAGCGCGGTGGCGGCGACGACGACAACAGCAAAGGCCGGCGGCTCCGCATCCGCCTGGCCGCCCCCACCGGCAAGGCCGCGGCGCGGCTCAACGAATCCATCGCCAGCGCCGTCGCCGCCCTGCCCCTCGGCGCGCTGGCCGATGCCGAAGCCGTGCGCGCCGCCATCCCCACCGAGGTCACGACCGTGCACCGCCTGCTCGGCAGCCGCCCCGACACGCGGCACTTCCGGCACAACGCGCACAACCCGTTGCCGCTCGACCTGCTGGTGCTCGACGAAGCCTCGATGCTCGACCTGGAGATGATGGCTTCCGTCTTCGCCGCCCTGCCGCCCAAGGCCGCCCTGATCCTGCTCGGCGACAAGGACCAGCTCGCGTCCGTGGAAGCCGGCGCCGTGCTCGGCGACCTGTGCGCCCGCGCCGATCCCGGCCACTACACCGTCGACACCGCCGCGTGGCTGCAAGCCGTCACCGGCGAGCTGTTCGACGCGGCGCTCTGCGACGCCAAGGGCACCCCGCTGGACCAGGCCGTCGTCAAGTTGCGCGTGAGCCACCGCTTCAGCGCGAGCAGCGGCATCGGCAAGCTGGCCGAGGCCGTCAACGCCGGCGACGGCCCGGCCGTGCGGCGCATCTTCGACAGCCGGAAGCACGCCGACATCGCGCACCGATGGCCGATCGACGACGCGTCGCTGCGCCGCCTGGTGGTCGACGGCGCACCGGAAGGCTTCGCGGGCCTGGGCTTGGGCCGCCTCGACGGAAACAACAAGCGGTCGGTGCCGCCCCCCGTGGGCTATCGCCACTACCTGACGCTGATGCGCGAGCGCCAGCCGGCCATCGATGCGCCGCAACCCGCGTTCGACACATGGGCGCAGGAGGTTCTGGCCGCCTACGGCAAGTTCCAGCTGCTGTGCGCCCTGCGCAGCGGCCCGCATGGCGTGGAAGGCCTGAACCCGCGCATCGCCGCACTGCTGCGCACCGAAGGCCTGCTCGAAGCCGAACACGGCGGCTGGTACCCCGGCCGCCCGGTGCTGGTCACGCGCAACGACTACGGCCTGGGCCTGATGAACGGCGACGTCGGCGTGACGCTGGCGCTGCCCGCCACCCTCCCCGGCGAGAAGCGCCCCCGCTGGACCTTGCGCGTGGCTTTCGCGACCGGCGATGGCACGGGCGGCATCCATTGGGTGCTGCCGAGCCGGCTGCGCGCGGTGGAGACCGTGTTCGCGATGACGGTGCACAAGTCGCAGGGCTCGGAGTTCGCGCACACGGCGCTGCTGCTGCCGGACCGGGCCAGTCCGATCGTGACGCGGGAGCTGGTCTATACGGGGATCACGCGGGCGCGGGACTGGTTCACGTTGGCGGCTGCGCCGGAGGTGCTGGAGGGGGCGATTGGGCGGAGGGTGGATCGGGTGGGTGGGTTGGCGGCGCGGTTGGCGGGGTGAGTGCTGAGCCTCACCACTCCTATGCGACTTGCCGTGCTGCTGCTGATGGTGGGTGTGCTTGCGGCGCCTGCACGAGCGAACTAAGGGTGGCATATGGCATTGCAGTGGAACTCTCTTCGTCTGTAACGACTAGGCGATCGGCGAGTCGAAGAAGGTATTCACCGGCCCTTGGGCTAGTACACGCACCGCGCGCAACTGTTGGCCGCGAAGCGATGCGTTGACATGTCCAATCGCCGCGCTACCTGGCCGCCCGAAGTCCCGTCTCGGTAGCATCGCAGGCTCGGATACACAGGGTTTAGTTGGCCAGCGGCTGTCCCCCCGGGAGCTTTATCGGCTTCTGCATGGATACACATACGTGTATCCATGCACTATCATCGAGCGATGTCGCACAAAGATTCAGGCATGCGCATACGCGTGGAAAGGGAACTGCGTGAAGCGTTTATTCAGGCCTGTCGGTCGCAAAACGTCGTCGCAGCCGACGTGTTGCGCGATTTCATGCGGGCTTTCACCGAGAAGCAGCAACTGGGCCAATCTGACCTCTTTGCTAGTCGTGAGAAAAAACAAAAATGACCATGCAGACCGAACAACAACTCATTGCGATGTGCCTTGCACTCTTGGACGGGCGAAGCAACCTTTCACCCGCTGAGCAAGAGCTTGCCGCAACCGCAACGATACCGATAGAAGCGGCCCACCTTCAACAGACACGGCAGGCAATCGCTGACCGTGCCGACCCTCTTGGCGAAGCGTTCTTGTCGGTGCGTTCAGCACACGACAGACGCGCGGCAGGAGCGGTGTATACCCCGCAGCCGGTAGTTCAATCAATGATGAGTTGGCTCGCTGCGCAAGGCCTCCCTAAGCGCGTCATCGATCCAGGCGCAGGGTCCGGGCGATTCATTCTTGCCGCGGGGGAAGCCTTTCCAAGTGCAGAACTTGTCGCCATCGAAACGGACCCCTTGGCCGCGTTGATGTTGCGAGCAAACCTAAATGCACGCGGTTGGGCCGAGCGCACAACGGTGATGCTCAAGGACTATCGTCAAGTCGAGCTGCCAAAGTGCGCGGGAAAAACGGCTTTCGTTGGAAATCCGCCGTACGTGCGACATCACGACATCTCGGAGAATTGGAAGGCTTGGTACGCCTCGCGTTTTGCGGATTTTGGAATCAAGGCAAGTGGGCTCGCCGGCCTTCATCTGCACTTTTTTCTGCAAACGCGGTTGCTAGCGAAGGCCGGTGATGTGGGGGCATTCATCACCTCAGCCGAATGGTTGGATGTCAACTACGGCTCGGCATTGCGCAAGCTGCTGCTTGACGAGTTGGGTGGCATTGCGTTGCATGTCCTAAAGCCAACTGTCGAAGCTTTCCCCGGCACAGCAACCACGGCTGCAATAACTTGCTTTCGCGTAGGGGAAAGGGACGCACCGTTACGCGTCCGATCCGTTGAAAAGCTAGCCAGCCTAAATGGGCTGACTGTAGGTAGCGACATACCCCGCGGCGAACTGCAAGAAGCGCCTCGATGGTCGATCATCGTTCGCCCGAGCGTGTCTCCTACGCTTGGGGACGTCGAACTTGGGGAACTGTTTCGCGTGCATCGCGGGCAGGTAACAGGGGCGAACGAAATCTGGATAGCAGGCGACCACGCGCAGCACCTCCCCAATCGTGTCCAGCTACCAGCAGTAACCAAAGCCAAGGATCTGATATTTGCCGGTGCGCGTCTGCACTCCACCGAGGGCCTGCGTCGTGTAATTGATTTGCCGCCGGAGCTGGACGAATTCTCGACAGAAGAACGGCAGCGCATCGCCGCTTTTCTCACGTGGGCGAAGGCGCAAGGAGCCGATCAGGGATACGTAGCGCAGCACCGCAAAGCTTGGTGGTCCGTGGGCCTTAAAGCCCCCGCACCCATCCTGTGCACGTACATGGCCCGACGCCCGCCGCAGTTCACACTTAATTCGTGCGGCGCACGACACATCAACATCGCTCATGGGCTGTATCCGCGCAAGCCACTGGAACCCGAAACGATGACCCGTCTCGTGGGATGGCTCAACGCAAACATCAATACCGATAGTGGAAGGACTTACGCCGGCGGCCTGACTAAGTTCGAACCAAAGGAAATTGAACGCTTACGAGTCCCACACTTGGATGCCCTCCATCACGTCTGAAGGTCTCCGCGCACGTTGAGGTCGCCTTCCACAGCCATTCAAAGACAAACTGGATTGTTACAGACTTCGGTCCGGTGTCAGGGCAAAGGTCAATCCTGCTTAGGTCTGACTGTCTATCCACGCTTCAAAAGCTGTGAGATCGTGTGACCAAAACACTTCGACTTCAGCCTCATGCAATCGGATGACATCTTTTGGCGCAATCACACCTTGCAATAGCGCTGCGGTCTTAACAAAACTCCCCCAGTGTGTTTTCCATGCTGTAGCCTTTTTAAGAATGTCGTTGACCCGCTTAACCGAGTTGGTCTGGTCATTTGAGACCTTGCACTCCATAGCGAGTACAACAGTGTTTCGCAGACCCATAGCGATATCGACTTCCTGCGGAGTTGCCGCTGCGGTGGCGTACCGTGTTTTGTGCATGAAGTGCCGGAGGGGAAGTTCTGCTCGAGTATCCAAGAGGCTCCCTGGCCGCCTAATCCATCCTTTCCGCTGAAGCATGCTTATGACTGCACCCTCCTGCGCAACGGCCGCCTTCCCGCGCTGCAAAGTTACAAACTGCTGATTCGCGATTGACGGTGCAACAGACCAAAGGAGTCTCCGCAATTCACGAGGGAACGGCCGCCGCCCAGCGTCCAGCCACGGGGTAAGAGACTGCGATCGCCGAGCCAAAAATACTGCCGCCGCGTTTTGCGCTTGCAGTACGGGCATAGGTCTCCTGGTCCGTCCTGCATCTGGAGGTCTTTCGGTGCTTTTCCGCCATGTTGGGCACATCAGCGCGAACTGATCTTGGCTGGTTGGCGGCGCCATGATGTGTCTGAATACCAGCATGTGCGTACCACTAGCACGAAGTGCTGCTGGAATGTCTGTTAGGAACGTTGAGGCTCGCAAGGCGTCGGCGATCAACTGACGCGAAAGTCGCAGCGCGCCGTGCCAATCACTAGCGTCTCGCACCGGTGTTCGCGACAGGATGTATCGTTGCTTAGCAAGCTGAGCTTCGTTGGTGTGGAGCGCCACCTGTGCGGGCGTCAACGTTGCCATTCGCCACCCCGTACTTTTTTCTTTAACAGTTTAGCAACGTTCGAGCAACGGGGAATTAAGTTGTTTTTTATTGTCATCGCAACAACTCTATCAAAGGCTACCTGCGTTTTTGTTAGCCATTCGCATTGGCGCGCAATCTTTTCGAATGGTGCCGACGACCTTGCCGCTTGTCGCTGCGCCGATTCAGGACCCTTCGCGCCGAAATAGGCAGGTCGAAATGTCCACGACCTGTCCTGCTTGACTTGCGAGCCGCGAGCGGCAGACAGGGACCGGCAAGACACCAGGGTTGCCAAAGCTGAGCGGCGAGCAAAAGCAAAAGACCCGCTACGCTGCGACGCGTGCGGGTCTTGATGCAGGATGTGACGCTGTGAAATATGGTCCCGCCGCCAGGAATCGAACCTGGATCTCAGCCTTCGGAGGGCCGAATTCTATCCGTTGAAATACAGCGAGAGAGGGTTGTGCTCCGGTTGGGCCGGAGCCTTGGATTATCGCCTATTGCGCGTCGTTCGCGGCGGCTGCCACCAACTTGGGTGGGGTTTCGGCCCGCAGCCCCGGCCGGTCGAAGCCCAGCCCCGCCAGGAAGGCGTTGAAGTTGCGCCGCCCGGCCGGCACCAGCGCGAAGGCCTCGGGGTCGAGCAGCCAGCTCTGGATCAGCCCGGCGATCAGCGCGTGCAGCCCCTGCGCCGCCATCGGCGCGGGCACGGTCAGCCTGACGCGTGAGCGGCGCGCCGCCAGGCGCAGCGCCTTTTCGAAATCCGCCACGCAGGCGTTCGCGCTTTCCAGGTGGCGCCGGTGCAGCGACGCGGTCTCGCCCGCGTACTCGACCTTCTGCGTGGCCACCTCGAACACGCGGCGCACCTGCGGGTCGGTCGTCACCTGGCGCAGCGCGCCGAGCATGCCGCGCTCGATGACGTCGAGCGGGTCTTCGCCGGGATGGTCCTCGATGCGGGCGTCGGCCTCCAGCGGCAGGGTCACGCGTTCCATCATGGCGTGGAACAGGTCGGCCTTGTCCTTGAAGTGCCAGTAGATCGCCCCGCGCGTCGCACCCGCCCGCTCGGCGATCTGCTGCAGCGAGGTGTTCGACACCCCCTGCTGCTGGAACAGCAACTCGGCCGCGTCGAGCAGGCGATGACGGGTGGCGAGTGCTTCTTCCTTGGTACGGCGGGCCAATGTTCCTCCTGGGTTGTGGGTGTATGCGTGAACTCCCGGTAGTCCGGGCCCATTCAATATACATTCACCGACGTATGTAAACTAGCGGACTTGCCCGGACCCGCATTGCCACGGTTTTTGCTTGGCTCTGTAGACTGCGCCGGGTCCCCTCTCTCCCCGCTGCCCTGCTCACTGGAAGGAATCGCATGCCTGCATCGCATGTCACTCAACGTTTGTCGTTTTCGGTGCGCGCTGTCGTTGCCGCCGCCGCCACGGTGGCGCTGCTGACACTGGCCGCCTGCGGCAAGAGCGAAGCGCCGGCAGCAGCTGGCGGTGCGCCGGGTGGTGCCGGTGGTGGCGGCAAGCCGCCGGCACCTGAAGTCGGCGTGGTGATCGCCACGCCGGGCGAAGTCGGCCTGGTGACGGAACTGCCGGGCCGGCTGGAAGCCTCGCGCATCGCTCAGGTGCGCGCCCGCGCCGCCGGCATCCTGCAGGAGCGCCTGTTCCGCGAAGGCAGCGACGTGAAAGCCGGCCAGCCGCTGTTCAAGATCGATCCGGCCCCGTATGCCGCCGCCGCGCAGAGTGCCGCCGCTGCGCTGGCCCGGGCCGAGGCCAATGCCGCGCAGGCCAAGGAACTGGCCGGGCGCTACAAGCCGCTGGTCGAAGCCAATGCGGTGAGCAAGCAGGAATACGCCACGGCCGTGGCCGCCGCCAAGGCGACCGAGGCCGACGTGGCCGTGGGCCGCGCCGCGCTGGCCACCGCCAGGATCAACCTCGGCTATGCCTCCGTGACGGCGCCCATCTCCGGACGCATCGGCCGCGCGCTGGTCACCGAAGGCGCGCTGGTCGGCCAGGGCAACGACGTGACGCAGCTCGCGGTGATCCAGCAGATCAACCCGCTCTACGTGAACTTCACCCAGTCGGCCACCGACACGCTGAAGCTGCGCCGCGCCCTGCAGGACGGCCAGTTCAAGCGCGCCGCGGGCGAGAACGCCGCCAGCGTGCGCATCGTGCTGGAAGACGGCAGCGAATACGCACAGCCCGGCAAGCTGCTGTTCACCGACCTCACGGTGGACCCGACCAGCGGCCAGGTCACGCTGCGGGCCGAGGTGCCCAATCCCAAGGGCGAACTGCTGCCGGGCCTCTATGTGCGGGTGCGCATCGAGCAGGCGCAGATCAACAACGCGATCACGATTCCGCAGCAGGCCGTCACGCGCACGCAGCAGGGCGACACGGTGTCGGTGGTCGATGCCGAGGGCAAGATCACCAAGCGCACCGTCAAGATCGACGCCGCCCGCAACAACCAGTGGGTGGTGCTCGACGGGTTGAAGGCCGGCGAACAGGTGATGGTGGACGGCTTCCAGAAGCTGCAGATGATGCCGCCCGGCACGCCGGTGAAGGCGGTGCCGTGGAAACCGGTGGCTGCCGCCGGCGCCCCTGCCGCTGCGCCCGCTCCCGCAGCTGCGCCTGCCGCTGCTGCACCTTCTCCCGCTGCTGCCGCACCTGCCGCTGCCGCATCCGCCCCGGCTGCCGCAGCGCCCGCCCCTTCTGCCGCACCTGCTGCCCCCGCCGCCGCGCCGGCCGAACCGGCCCCGGCCGCGAAGCAGTAAGGAGCGCGCCCGCATGGCCAAGTTCTTCATCGAGCGCCCGATCTTCGCGTGGGTGATCGCGCTGTTCATCATCGTGATGGGCAGCGTGGCGATCACGCAGTTGCCGATCTCGCAATACCCTCCCGTGGCGCCGCCCGCCATCGTCGTCAGCGCGGCCTATCCCGGCGCGTCGGCGCAGACGCTGGAGGACAGCGTGCTGTCCGTCATCGAGCGCGAGATGAATGGTTCGCCCGGGCTGATCTACATGGAGTCGGTCGCACAGGCCGACGGCACCGGCACCATCACGATCAGCTTCCAGACCGGCACCAACCCCGACCTCGCGCAGGTGGACGTGCAGAACCGCCTCTCGCGGGCCACGCCGCGCCTGCCCGCCGCAGTGACGCAGCAGGGCGTGCGCGTCGACAAGTCGCGCAGCAACTTCCTGCTGTTCACCATCCTGTCGTCCGACAACCCGGCCATCGACACCACCGCGCTGGGCGACTACGCGGCGCGCAACGTGGTGCCGGAGCTGCAGCGCCTGCCCGGCATCGGCCAGGCCCAGTTGTTCGGCACCGAGCGCGCCATGCGCATCTGGATCGACCCGGCCAAGCTGCAGGGCCTGAACCTGTCGGCGAGCGACGTCAACGCAGCCATCCGCGCGCAGAACGCGCAGGTGTCATCGGGCACGATCGGAGACCTGCCGAACGTGGCGGGCCAAAGCATCGCGGCGACGGTGGTAGTCAACGGCCAGCTCTCATCGGTCGAGCAGTTTGGCAACATCGTGCTGCGCGCCAACACCGACGGCTCCGCCGTGCGCTTGAAGGACGTGGCCCGCATCGAGCTGGGCGGCCAGGCCTATGCGACGGCGGCCCGCCTGAACGGCCAGCCGGCCGTGGGCATCGGCGTGCAGTTGGCGCCGAGCGGCAACGCACTGGCCGCGGCCAAGGCCACCCGCGACAAGATGACGGAGCTGTCCAAGTACTTCCCGCAGGGCGTGAAGTGGATCATTCCGTACGACAGCTCGCGCTTCGTCAGCCTCTCCATCACCGAGGTGGTGAAGACGCTGCTGGAAGCCGTGGCGCTGGTGTTCGTCGTGATGTTCCTGTTCCTGCAGAACTGGCGCTACACGATCATTCCGACCATCGTGGTGCCGATCGCCCTGCTCGGCACCTTTGCCGTGCTGTTCGCGCTGGGCTTCTCGATCAACGTGCTGACCATGTTCGGCATGGTGCTGGTGATCGGCATCGTGGTGGACGATGCGATCGTGGTGGTGGAGAACGTCGAGCGCATCATGAGCGAGGAAGGCCTGCCGCCGCTCGAGGCCACGCGCAAGGCGATGAAGCAGATCTCCGGCGCCATCATCGGCGTGACGGTGGTGCTGATTTCGGTGTTCGTGCCGCTGGCCTTTTTCTCGGGCTCCACCGGCAACATCTACCGGCAGTTCTCGGCGGTGATGGTCGCGTCCATCGCCTTCTCGGCCATGATGGCCTTGTCGCTGACGCCAGCGCTGTGCGCGACCTTGCTGAAGCCGGTCGAGGCCGGGCATCACCATGAGAAGACGGGCTTCTTCGGCTGGTTCAACCGCGGCTTCAGCAGCACGGCCAAGGGTTATGAAAGCCTGGTCGCGCGCATCCTGAAGCGAGCGGCGCGCTACCTGATCATCTACCTGGCCATCATCGCCGCGGTGGTGTACGTGTTCCGCAGCCTGCCCACCTCCTTCCTGCCGCAGGAAGACCAGGGCAACATCATCGTCAACGTGCAGTTGCCACCAGGCGCCACGCAGGAGCGCACGCTGTCGGTGATGAAGCAGGTGGAGGACTTCATCCTCAAGCAGCCTGAAGTGCAGAGCATGGTGGGCGTGCTGGGCTTCAGCTTCTCGGGCCAGGGGCAGAACGCGGGCCTCGCCTTCGTGACGCTGAAGGACTGGGAGGAGCGCCACGACCCGAGCCATTCGGCCGAGGCGCTGGCCGGGCGCGCGTTCGGCGCGCTGATGGGTGTGCGCGATGCGTTCATCTATCCGCTCTCCCCGCCGCCCATCCCTGAACTGGGCACCGCGAGCGGCTTCACCTTCCGCCTGCAGGACCGCGGCGGCATGGGCCATGAGGCGCTGGTCAACGCTCGCAACCAGTTGCTCGGCATGGCCAGCCAGAGCAATCTGCTGACGCAGGTGCGACCCGACGGCCTGGAAGACGCACCGCAACTGCAGATCGACATCGACCGCGACAAGGCCAATGCGCTGGGCGTGACCTTCGATGCGATCAACACCACGCTGTCGACCGCGCTGGGCTCGGCCTACATCAACGACTTCCCGAACCGCGGACGCCTGCAGCGCGTGGTGGTGCAGGCCGATGCGCCGGCCCGCATGCAGCCGGGCGACCTGCTGAAGCTCAACGCCAGCAACAACCAGGGTCAGCCCGTGCCGCTGAGCGCCTTCGCAAGCACGCGCTGGGTCAACGGCGCGCAGCAGACGGTGCGCTACAACGGCTATCCGGCGATCCGCATCTCGGGCTCTGCCGCACAGGGCTACAGCTCGGGCGCGGCGATGGAGGAGATGGAGAAGCTGGCATCGCAACTGCCGGCCGGTTTCGGCTTCGAATGGACCGGCCAGTCGCGCGAGGAAAAGCTCGCAGGCGCGCAGGCGGTGATCCTCTACGGCTTCTCGATCCTGGCGGTGTTCCTGAGCCTGGCCGCGCTGTACGAGAGCTGGACCATTCCGCTCGCGGTGATCCTGGTGGTGCCACTGGGCGTGCTGGGCGTGCTGCTGGCGACCATGCTGCGCGCGTATTCGAACGACGTGTACTTCCAGGTGGGGCTGATCACGATCATCGGCTTGTCGGCGAAGAACGCGATCCTGATCATCGAGTTCGCGAAGGACTTGCAGGCGTCCGGCAAGGGCATCATCGAGTCGGCACTGGCTGCCGCGCACCTGCGGTTCCGGCCGATCATCATGACCTCGCTGGCCTTTGGCCTGGGCGTGTTGCCGCTGGTGCTGGCCTCGGGTGCGGGCTCGGCCAGCCAGCGTGCGATCGGCACCGGCGTGCTGGGTGGCATGGTGACCGGCACCACGCTCGCGGTGCTCTTCGTCCCGGTGTTCTTCGTGGTGGTGCGCACGCTGTTCAAGGGCAGCAAGCGCCAGCATGAAGCGGACTTGCGCCATGCGCAGGCCGCGGGCATCCAGGCAGAAGCCCATGACTGATCGCGAGCACGCCATGTCTTCACGCAGCATGAAACTCATCCCCCTCGCGCTGGCGGCGGCCCTGTTCATCAGCGGCTGTTCGCTGGCGCCGACCTACCAGCGCCCCGCCGCACCGGTGCCGACCGTGTTCCCCGGCGATCCTTCGCAGCCCGGCGGCCCGGCGGCATCGACCGTGGCCTGGCAGGACTTCTTCACCGATCCGCGCCTGGCCCGGCTCATCGAGACGGCGCTGGCCAACAACCGCGACCTGCGCATCTCGGTGCAGAACATCGAGCAGGCGCGCGCGCAGTTCCAGGTGCAGCGCTCGGCGTTGTTCCCGAATGTGGGCGCATCGGCCGCCGGCACGCGGTCCAGTCCCAATCCGTACCAGGCGCTGGGCTTTGGCGGCAGCGTGTCGTCGCAATACTCGGTCAATCTCGGCATCACCGCCTGGGAGCTGGACTTCTTCGGCCGCATCAGCAGCTTGAAGGACGCGGCGCTGGCCCAGTACCTCGCCACAGAAGATGCGCGCAATGCGGCGCAGATCGCCCTGATCGCCGCGGTGGCCAATGGCTGGCTGCAACTGCTGGCGGATGAAGAGTTTCTGGAAATCACGCGCCAGACGCTGGCCACACGCGAAGACACGCAACGCCTGACCAAGATGCGCTTCGACAACGGCGTGTCTTCCGACATCGACTACCAGTCGTCCACCTCGCTGGCCGAGAACGCGCGTGCGGCCTTGGCCTTGCTGCAGCGTCAGCGAATCCAGGACGAGAACGCGCTGGCCTTGCTGCTGGGCGCGCCGGTGCCGCCCGAATCGATGGCTGGCATCCGCAGCCTCGAAGACGCCAGGCCCATGGCCGACGTGCCCGCCGGCCTGCCTTCCGACCTGCTGGCCGACCGGCCCGACATCCGCGCGGCCGAGCAGCAGTTGATCGCCGCCAATGCCAACATCGGCGCGGCGCGCGCGGCCTTCTTCCCGCGCGTGGCGCTGACCACCTCGATCGGCACGCAGAGCTCGCAGTTCTCCAACCTGTTCGACAGCGGCACCAAGGCCTGGGTGTTCTCGCCGCAGATCACGCTGCCGATCTTCGATGCGGGTCGCAACCAGGCCAACCTCGACTCGGCACGTGCCAGCCGGGAGATCGCCGTGGCGCAGTACGAGAAATCGATCCAGAGCGCCTTCCGCGAAGTGGGCGACGCACTCGCCGGCCGGCAGACGCTGGGCGAGCAGGTGCGTGCATTGCGTGCGGCCACGGCGGCGGAGAGCGAGCGGCTGAAGCTCAACACCTTGCGCTGGCGCAACGGCATTGCCAGTTCGCTGGACCTGCTGGATGCGCAGCGCTCGCTGTTCCTCGCGCAACAGGCCTCGGTGCAGGGGCGACTGCAGCAATTGCAGAACCAGGTCACGCTCTACAAGGCGCTGGGGGGCGGGTGGAAGGGATAGGCGGCGGCAGAAACCTTTGTTCCGCACCCCGAGGGCATGCGAACGCCCTCCCTATAATCGCCGGTTGATTTGCAGACCCCCGAGAAGCCCCCGATTTTGAGGACGCCAATGAGCGCAGACCCGCATTACCAGGCCACAGAAGAAGCCCACACCGGCCCCATCAAGAATCCCAAGCAGTTGCTGCTGGCGGTTTTCTTCTCGTTTGTCGTACCGATCGGGATCATCTTTGCACTGGTGGCCTACGTGGTGTCGGGCTCGCAGCCCGCCGGCGCGGCCAAGACCGAGCTCAACTTGTACGGCGTGACCAAGGAAGCGCGCGACAAGGAAGTGGCCGAGCGCCTGAAGCGTGTCGGCAGCATCGAGATCCGCGACGCCAACCGGCCGCTCGCACAGGGCGAAGCGGTGTTCAAGGCGCAATGCGCGGCTTGCCACGGCACCCCCGGGCTGCCGACGGCGCCGCACTTCGGCGATGCCGCCGGATGGGCGCCGCGCATCGGCCAGGGCTATGCCACGCTGCTCGAGCATGCGCTCAAGGGCAAGGGTGCCATGCCGGCCCAGGCCGGCGGCGACTTCGAAGACCTCGAAATTGGCCGCGCGGTGGTCTACATGGCCAATTCGGGCGGCGCCAAGTTCCCGGTGCCGGACCGGCCGGCCGCAGGTGCTGCGCCTGCGGCGGATGGTGCGGCTCCGGCTGCGGCGCCTGTTGCTGCGGCTGAAGCGGCACCAGCTGCTGCTGCTGCTGCTGCTGCGCCGGCTCCTGCCGCCGCACCGGCTGCCACCGCTGAATCGGCACCTGCAGCACCGGCTCCCGCCAAGTAAGCAGGCGGAATCTCTTCAAGCCGAAGCCGACCCGTTGGGTCGGCTTTCTTTTTTGCGCTTGGATTCTTCACGAGCCGGCTTGCGGTCGGCGCACCCGCTGCGGCCCGTATTCGAGGCGCCAGCGCCATAGAGCACATGCTCCAACTATCGACCGGTTCTAGCTTTTGCCGACTACGCCTTCAGCGGGAAGATACGTCCATACCAACTGAAACCCAAAGGAAACAAGCCATGACGAACCAATCCATCACCACCGTTGCCAACCACGTCGTTGCCCAGTACAGCGCTGCCGGCAAGACCCTGAACAAGGCCTACCGCGCCACCGCCGTGCGCATGCTCGACGACGCCAAGGCCCGCCTCGTGTCGGCGCTGGACGCACGTTCGATCCCCATGATCGACGACAACATCAAGTCGCAACTCGTGAACGCACAGCAAGTGCTGGCCGGCTACATGCTCAAGGGCGTACAGACCGCGCACGACCAGGCCAACCAGGCCATCGACACGATCGCCAAGCGTGCCAACAGCAGCATCGAATCGATGTCGAGCACCGTGGCCCGCGTCGAATCGTCCTTCGAACTCGGCAACCTCGACGCCGTGCGCACGCTGAACGCGCCGATCGTTTCGCTGGTGTCGCAACTGGCCGACAAGATGGTTGAAGGCGCCAAGGCTGTGGAAGCGCGCCTCGCGACGGTCACGGAAGAAATGACCGAAGTGGCTGTGATCGCCAAGCCGGCGCGCGCTGCCCGCAAGGGCTGAAGCGTCTGAGGCTGCGGGCTGCGCAACTTGTGCAGGCTGCGTCGAGGCGACGGGTCGGTGCCCTCACCCCAGCCCTCTCCCCGGGGGAGAGGGGCCAGGCAGGACACGTGGCCTGCGCCATGGCCAGGAATGATCACCCAGCCATCCAAAACAAAACGCCCTCCGGTAAGCCGGAGGGCGTTTTCATTGGCAAGGGGCTCGCGTTGAACGAAGCGTCTGCCGACCGCGCACCGCGCGTCCGTCATTCGAGGGCGGTTACTTCCGCGACGAATGCATCGCCGCAGGGCTCATGACATGCCCGAAGCGTGTGGGCAAATCGGCGGCCAGGACGTCCTCCGGCTGCCAGCGCCCTTGCTCGATCACTTCCGCCGCCACGCCCACATCCTGCGTATGGACAAGCCCCAACCCGGCATCTGCCACCAGGTAGAGCTTTCCGGATTCGTCCATCAGGCAGGCAGTGGGCTCGGCCGCCACGCCGGTGTGCGCCGTGACGGCGAAGTCGCCTTCAGCAATCCGCCACACCAGCGGCGCTGCTTCCAGTTCCACATACACGCGCTGCGGCCCGTTCTGGAAGAACCACTGGCCCGCCTCGTCGTGCTCGTAGTTGCGCTGGATGAAGTCGATCAGCTTGGCATGCGCCAGCAGCGAGCCCCGCGCCTCGACGAACGGCCCCGCCGCCTGCGTGCGGTCGTCCCGCAAATACCAGTTTCCACGCGCATCGAGGCCGAGCCAGCCGTAGCAATGCGGCACGTTGGGCCATTTGGCAATGGCTTGCTTGACGATGTCATCCATGCGGACATTTTGCGCGCATCGGCCCAGGCGTTCGACATTGAAAAGGCAATGGCATTGCTTCGTGGCAGGTTCACACGCAATCCTCGCTTCTCCAGGAATCTTTGCTCCGATATGATTCGGACGCGTTCGTTTGCACGCCAACGGAACGCACAGGGAGGATGGCAAGACAAGGACTGCGGAACACCGCGGCAGGCTGTCCTGGGATGTATTCGACACATCGGACAGCAATGCCAAGCAGGTTCTTTTCGTTCGGCTTCGATCAGCGCAAGCGCTTGATCACTCTCTCGTTCCCCCACGACGACGCCCCCCAGGTCACCGACACCCACGGCCGCAAGGCCGACGTCCACATCGTCATCGACCGTCTCGAAGCCGAAGAGGCGCTGAGCCGGGACTTCCGCTACACGCTGCACCTGCTGGCCGACAGCGCCAGGCTCAAGCTCAAGGACATGCTCGGCAAGCTGCTGGTCGTCTCCCTCGTTCGCCCCGACGGCAGCCTGCGCTACTTCACCGGGTACTGCTTCGAGTTCACCCTCGTGAAGGCCGATGACGGTGTGGCCCACTACATCGCCGTGCTGCGCCCCTGGCTGCACTACCTCACCCTCCGCAGCAACAACCGCGTGTTCCTCGCGCAAACGCTCGAAGCCCAGACCACCACCATCTTCGCGGACTACGGCGCGTTGCCGCAATGGCGCTGGGTCGCCACCTCGGATGACCCGCAAATCACCATGGCCTGCCAGGGTGGCGGCGTCGGCGAATCGGATGCCAACTACCTCCATGCCCGCTGGGAAGCGCTCGGCCTGAGCTATCGCTACGAGCATGCGAAGGACGGCCACACGCTGGTGCTCACCGACGACACCACCATCGGCCCGGCCATCGACGGCGCGAGTCCCGAGATCCGCTTTCACAGCGCTGGCGGCCCGGCTGAAGAAAACGCCATCAAGGCCTTGGCCCCGACACGGCAAGGCATCCCCACCGAATACTCCGCCATCGGTTTCAACTTCAAGAACCCGCGCCCGGTCCACGCGATCACCATCACCCACCACCAGCCCGGCGACATGCCCCGGCTCGAAGTGCACGAGTACACGGGCGCCTATGGCCTGCGCTCCAATGGAAGCCAGGAATACGTCGAACGCCGCGCCGATGAACTCGACGCCGTTGCCAAGTACCACCAGGCCGAGAGCAACAACTACCAGGTGCAACCGGGCCGCTGGTTCCAGTTGACCGAGCACTTCGGCGTCAAGAGCAGCACAGACAACGACACCAAGTACTTGATCGTCTCGGCCGTCCACACCGCGAGCAACAACTACCTGCAGGAAAGCGGCAAGCCCGCCGAGTACAGCAACACCTTCGTCGCCTCCCGGCGCTACGTCTACTGGCGCCCCGGCCGCGGCTACAACAGCACCCGTGTGCAAGTGCTGGCCCCACAGACCGCCACCGTGGTCGGTCCGGAGGGTGCGGGCTCGCTGCACGTGGATCAGTACGGTCGAATAAGAATCCAGTATCACTGGGATCGCGAAGGAAAGCACACCGCATGGGTGCGCGTCAGCAGCAGCTGGGCCGGAGGAGAAACCGGCATGGTCTCGCACCCGCGCGTCGGCTCCGAGGTGGTCGTGGTGCATCTGGACGGCTGCCCCGACCACCCCTTGGTCACTGGGGTGGTCTACAACGCCTGGCGCATGCCGCCGTGGGAACTGCCGAGCCAGAAAGCGCTCACGGGCCTGCGCAGCCGCGAGCTTCAGGGTGACAGAGGCAATTCACCGGCTGGCCGCAGCAACCACGTGCTGCTGGACGACACCGAAGGCAAGATCCAGGCGCAGATTCGCAGTGACCACGATGCGAGCCAGTTGAGCCTCGGGCACATCACGCGGATCGAGCGCAACGTGGGGCGGCAGGACCCCAGAGGGCAGGGGTTCGAACTGCGCTCGGACGGGCATGGGGCTGTCAGGGCGGCGGAAGGCATGCTGCTCACGACCGAATCGCGCGCCAGCGCAAACGCACACATCACGGACATGGGCGAGACCGTCGCGCGCCTCACGGCGGGACGCGATCAGCATGAATCGCTGAGCGATACCGCCCAGCAGGCCAAGGCCCACCAGAGCGGCGACCAGGATGAAGTCGCCAAGGCCTTGAAGGAGCAGAACAACGAGCTCGCGGGCAGCGGAGGCAATCGCGAGCAAGGGCAGTTCCCCGAACTCAGTGAACCACACCTCGTTCTGGCCAGCCCAGCGGGCATCGAAAGTACGACGGCCGGAACTACGCACCACGCGAGCTTTAAGCATCACGCGATCACGAGCGGCGCCCACACCAGCCTTATCAGGCTGCTGAAATACTCCCCGCCGGTCGGCGCGCGATGATGCCCAAGCGTTGGAAGTTGATCCCCCGACAGTTGCAATCAAGACCCCAGAAGATGCGCGGAGCCGAT
>NZ_JBBKZT010000011.1:0-294243 GCF_037889975.1 Variovorax rhizosphaerae
CCTGGCAGTGCGCCAGCGCAAGAAGGCCAAGCGGCCTGTCAACGAGCGTGTGCCGCTGCAACTGGCCAGAGCGGTCAATGAGGTCTGGAGCATGGACTTTGTCAGCGACAGGCTGAGCACCGGCCGGCGCATCAAGTGCCTGACGGTGGCCGACGACTTCAGCCATGAATGCGTGAGCATCTCGGTGGACTGGGGCATCTCCGGGCAGTACGTCACGCGGCTGCTGGATCAAGCCGCAGTCTTCAGGGGCTACCCGCTCGCTGTGCGTACAGACAACGGCCCGGAGTTCATCAGTCGCGCCTTCACGGGCTGGGCGCAGACCCATGGCATCCGCCACATCCTGATCGAGCCGGGGCGGCCGATGCAGAACGGCTACATCGAGAGCTTCAACGGCAAATTCAGGGACGAGTGCCTCAACGAACAATGGTTCGAGACGCTGGGGCAGGCCAGGTCTGCCATCACGGCTTGGCGGCAGGACTACAACGAAGTCAGGCCGCACAGCAGTTGCCAGCGAATGCCGCCGGCCAAGTTCGCCGAGTTGCATCGCCAGCGCGCTGGCGATGCAACTCGATCCACCTCAACGACCACCGAGATCAATTAATCTTGCAACCCCGGACTTCCTCGTTATGAATGGCACGGTGTGAGGGGGCACGTCAAGCAGAGAACGCGCGGCTGAAGATGCACGTCGACATCTTTAAAAAAGCGACGGCGTACTTTGCGAAGGATGCGCCGTGAAGTACGCCTGGATTGACGCGCAGCGCCACGAATACCCCCTGCCCGACATGTGCATGGTGCTGGCGGTCAGCATCAGCGGCTATCGGGCTCGGCAGCGAGGCGGCAGGCCCGACCGGACGCGTCTGACGGACCCGCAGGCGGTTGCCTTGATCAGGAGCATTCATGCCGAAGTCAGGGCCGCCTATGGCTCGCGGCGCATGCACCGCGAGTTGAAGGCCCGAGGCCACCGCATCGGCTTGCGGCGTGTGGAGCGGCTGATGCGCGAGCACGGCATCCGGGCGCGGCACAAGCGGCGCTTCAAGGCGACGACGGACTCCAGGCACTCGATGCCGGTAGCGCCAAACCTGCTGGCGCGCAACTTCACGCCTGAGGCGCCGAATCGGGTGTGGACAAGCGACACACGTACATCCTGAGCGGCGAAGGCTGGCTGTACCTGGCCATCGTGCTGGACCTGTTCAACCGCGAGGTTGTGGGCTGGTCGATCAAGCCGCGGATGACGGCCGACATCGTCACCGACGCGCTGACGATGGCCTGGTTCCGGCGCACGCCCGCTGCCGGCGTGATCTTCCACAGCGATCGTGGTAGCCAGTACGCCAGCCAGGCCATGACTGCCAAGCTGAGCGAGTACCGCATGACCGCCTCGATGAATCGGAAGGGCAACTGCTGGGACAACGCGCCCACCGGGAGCTTCTTCAACAGCTTGTAGAACGAGCGGGTGCATGGCACGACCTACGCGACGCGTGCGCACGCGCGGGCCGATCTGTTCGAATACATCGAAGTGTTTTACAACCGGAGTCGCCGTCACTCCACGCTGGGCTACAGCTCGCCAGTTCGGTTCCTCGAGAACTGGATCAGCGCACATGCCGCTCAGCAAGCAAACGCGGCGTAGGAGCAGCCTGTTGGAAGGCGAAATTCGATGGGCACCTCATGGCCAAGAAATGCCAAGTCGGAGGCGACAACTGCCGTAAGTTGCTGCACCAAGCGCTCGACGTCCATGACAAGCACTACGACAACGATCCGTCGGCCCTTGTCAAACCGGCCGAGAAGATCGGTCAGTACCTGGAGAGTGCGGACGATCAACGGGGTGCCGTACCTGGGCTGCCGTGCCCGCGAGTCCGCGCGACGCTTGGCGCAGCGCGCCGCCGCTGGAACTTTCTCGGCTCGTTCGGGAGATGCCGACCAGCACGTCGCACTGCGCTTCGGCGTGAGCGACACGGCCGTCAACCAGCGCTTCAAGGCATGGGGCATAAGCAAGCCCAAGCGCCACGCGAACGTTGGCAAGACCGCGAAGCTGGCCCCACCCTCCCCTGCGCCGCAGGGCAAGCGTCATATCAGACTTCCGTGAGCCGCTCCGGCGCAAAGTCCGGGAACTCGGCCCCCGCGGCTCGGACATAGCCGCGTGGATTGCACAGTACGCGCATGTGCTGCACGACGCAGTCGAAGCAGGCATGCGCTTGTCCGTGCAGCACCAACAGGGCGGGCACCTCGAAAAATTCGTCGGGCAGTTCATTGACGCAGGCGGCCGACATCCAGAGTACGCCAACAAGACCTGGAACCTAGCTAACACCATAGTGGCGGTGGTCATTGTGATTTCCTTCAAGGACAGGTTTGGTGGGTCGCACCTCAAACTTATCCGGACTTCACGATGACCACTCCCTGAAGAGAGCGGCGCTGCGCGGCAAGCCGCTTCGGGGCTACGCCCTACGCGCCTTGCCGGGCAGCGAGCGAAAGAAGACTTGCACCACTTGCTGAGACAGCAACCCGCTTGACCAGCAGCTTGCGACAGTCCATGTTGGACTAACGTAAGAAGCGCATCGTGCAGCGGGCGGTCAATTCGCCAACATGAGATAGGCCACCCATCCTCCCCGCGGGGCAGCGTCAGCGTATCTCGCGGCGTTTTACATAAAAGGGGATTGCCCCAACAACAACAGACGCGACATCTGATCTTGGCATTGACACCACCACCATCTGTAGCGGCTGGTTGGTAATGTCGAGTTTTGATGGCAGCCGCCGCGCGACCAGTACGATGCAGGCCTGGAGGTGACAGCATGAACTCTGCCAACCTGATGCTGCGTACGGGAATGCCCGCCGCGTTGCTGTGCTTTCTCGCGGCTTGCGACACTCCTGCCGGATATGGTGGTGGCTACGGCAACAGTTACGGCCAACAGCCCGCGTATCCACCACAGCCTCCTGAGTACGGTCCGGCCCCTGGATACGGATACGGTGCACCGTCTCGCTACCCTCCTCCGCAGCCCGAGTACAGGCCGCCTCCACCGGGATATGGCCAGCGTCCGCCAAATTACAGCGCACCAGCGCCCGATTTCGGTCCTACCGCCCCTGCAATTGCAAACCAGAACTGCATCCGTGCGGCAGCCGATGCATTCAAGAAGCCATGGCAGACCATTGTGCTGGGCGGATCGCAGCGCATGCCGGATGGAAATTACGCTGTCCAGCTCACCAGCGGTTCCGACGGCCGACGCATGGTTTGCGTTTCAAGCGGCATGGGCAACGTCCTTGGCTTGCGATGAGAAAGGTCTGTGCAAATGCCGCAGCCCAGACCATGACGTGCTCACCCCTGTGCAGTCGACACGGAGTCAAGTTGACTGTCCGTGACGAAGCTCAGGCACGTGATGCATGGCGTCACCTCTCCGCTCGTGAAGCGATCCATGTCCGGGAAGTAGGCCTGCGGGTTCAGCGAGGCCGTCGCCAGGCGTGGTCCGAACAATGCTTCTTCAGGAAATCTGAGCGCCCAATTGATGGAGCGGCTTCGGCAAGCAGTCCCTCCACCTCGCTCAGCACGGGCTCAATGCTTACCAGGACGCATCGTAGTGTGTCCGCGCCTGCCGATCGCCACAGCTATTGGGTCAGTTTCCGCGCGTAGAAAATCGACGCGCAAGACATCCGCGATCTCACATGATGCGGCGCGACGGTCCTGCGTTCCCCGATCAGGAACGCGTCCGCCACCATTTGGAACGGCCGCCAGTCCACGTCCGACCTGGCCGTGCTGCATAACGCGACGAAGCGTGCGTACAGGCGCGGGTGCTCGCCAGCCAACCCAAGCTCTGCGGCGATTGCCCGACCGTCGATGTCGAGCCCCGCGCCTCCGCGCGCAAGCTTCATACGGCTTTGCATTCAATCGCAGAACAAGGCGGAGAGCCGCAGACAGTGCTGTAGCACGGTAAGGCGATCCAACTCAGTTATGCCGTTGAAGGCGAAGTCGTATCAGACTGCCGGTGGTCGAGAACAGCTCGATGTCCCAGCTCTGTTCGCCCTTCTGCCGAAAATCGAATTCGGCCTCCATTACCACGTCATCTACGGTACGCAGCCGCAGGTTGGCCGCGAGCGGCGCTTGCTGGTTCTCCGGGAACTCAAGCACGTCGGCCTCGATGCATGCTTCGCTTCCGAGCACTTCCGTCAGCACCAACAGCGCGTTGATGCCATACCTGTCCATCGGTGTCGGCAGCGAGCGCATGCTTGAATTGACGCTGGGAAAGATCAAGAGCGAGTCCATGCTTCTTGGTTCTCGTTTCCGCCGGCAGGCGTGCATCGTTGATCGCGATGGTCGCGCTCGAGCCGCTTGATGCGCTTGCGGTCAGCCCGTGTGGCCTGCGGGCTGGCCCGGGCTTCCTCGGGCGTCGCCAGCGCGGCAGTGGCGCTGGATCGCCATTTGTCGAGATCGCCCGAGTACACGCCGTGCGCGCGGCACCAAGCGCTCTTGGCGGCCTCGCTCATCACAGCGGTCGGTCGTGATTGCCGCCTCAAACCGGGGCCACCGCCGATATCAACTTGGCGGCACCGACCAGCTCTTAGAGAACGTGATGGGCTGCACCCTGCAACAGCCCGATAGCCTCATGCAACCACAAGTCGGGAAGGAACTGATGCGGGCCCCCGGTCACCATCAAGGCTTCGTCACCAGCAAGACGGTGCGAGTCGTGCCCTTGTCGAGATGGCCTGCGCCTGCGATGACATCGCCAGCCTCCAGCCGCCAGTCCCCCAGCATCGCTCCGTTGGGAGCCAGCGTGTGGCAACGGATTCGTCCGGTCGCATCCATGCCCATGGTGCCGACGCCCCATGCGCTGCGAATGATGAAGTCGGCGCGCCCGTCACCGTTCAGATCGCCCGCCGCCTGCAACCAGTTGAGGTTCATGTCGACCAGCCATCCATCGATCCGCGTGCCATTCGGCACGAAGGCGATTCGTGTCAGTCGCGCGCCTGCCAGCGCCAGCACGTGGAAGCCGTCGGCATTGCTCACCACGATCTGGTGCTGCGCGCCGCCCCGAATCCGGTCGCTCAGCGCGAACGTATGCGTGTGGCTGACCCGGTAACCCCCAAGATCATCGCCATTGGGGTGCATCGCAACCGAGGTCAGCGCGCCTCCTACCATTTTCAGCACGCCGAGGCCCCAGGGGCTGGTGATCACAATCTCGTCGAAGCCATCGCCGTCCAGATCGGCGATCAGCCGGATACGGTTGTCGCCGGTGTGGAGAAGCCAGCCTCCGAGACGCGTTCCGTTGGGCGCCATGTAAACGTGCGTGCCGCGCTGCAGTGAAATCAGCCCCAGCCCCCAAGGACTGGTGAGCACCATGTCCCGGTTGGTGTCCGCGTCGAACTTGCCGCAACCTGCGTAGTTGTTGTCGCCCGTGCCAAGCAGCCACCCTCCGAGGCGGGTTCCGTTGGCGTGGATGCGCGTCGGCGACAAGCTGCCCGCCGTGAAGGCCAATGTTGCCAGTCCCCAGTCGCTCCAGACCATGATTTCGCACTGGCCGTTGCCGGTGAAGTCGGCCACTGCCTTGATGCGATCCCTGCCCGTGTTGACCGTCGCGTCCCAACGCCAGCCGCCAAACCAGGTATCGCGCGGCGCCAGCATGAGCGCACGGAAGCAAGAGCCGTCGTGCTTGAGCACGCCGATGCCCCACTCGCTCGTGACAACGAATTCGTCGATGCCGTCCCCGTCCATGTCGCCCACGCCGCGCACCTGGTTGAGCCCCGCGTCGAAGTTCCAGAAGTCGATCCACGCCCGGTTGGGGTGCACGGCGGCGGACTGCAAGCCCGCGCCCAGGCCGATGATGCCCAGGCCATTGCGGTTTCGAAGCCGCAGACTCCAGTCGCCATTGATGCTCCAGAAATAAGCCCGCTTGCGCTGAATGTTGTAGCTGGACAGCGCTGGATCGCTCGACTGCGCGTTGTAGTAGCTCTTCCAGCAGGCACCGAAAGTCGCGCGATCTCCCAACCTGTAGCCCTCGGCAAAACCTCCAGGGGAGTCGTTGAACCCTTTTGCGCGTGAGAACAGGGCAACGCAGTTGGTGTAGAACAGGAACGCCTCCGCGTTGTTCCAGCGACCGTAGTTGGGCGAGGTGTAGGTGTCGGTCTGGGTTTCCGTGGTGGAGTTGACGGCGCAGCCGCCGTGGACCACCAGGCTGGCGCCCGACTGGCCGAGCGCCTTGTAGTGCCACAGCGCGCGATGCACGAAGAGATCGGCGTACCCGCCCTGTCCAGCGAAGCTTGGCGTGTAGCGCACGTTGTCATAAACCCAGCGCACCGGCGGGCCGCCAGCCGCGACGGTCAGCGCGGCGTCGTTGCCTGGATCTCGAAACTGGGAAACGACTGGGTCCGAATGCGCCATGACGTACTTCAGCACCGCAGGGGTCTTCAGGAAGTCGACGTACTGCAGCAACGTGGCGTTGGGGATGGCGATCGCCGGCTCGAAATCGGGGGCAGCGGCGCCCAGGAGACTGGCGTAGAAATTCGGGTTGAAATCCGTGGTCCCGCAGACCGTCGCCACGCGGAAAGGCAAGTTCGAAAAGGCGCCGGTGCGAAAGCGATGGTTGCGACCAAAGTAATCGACGAGCAGACGCCGTTCGAGGTCGAAGTCCGAAGGTGAAGAGATTCAGGTGCTCAGGCCCGGTGTACAGCGGCACCGCGCTCGCAACGGTCTGCGGATTGCCGCTGGCGTCGAGGAAGTGGTGTCCGTCGGTGCCCATCAGCGACGGGTTCGGGTTCACCGCGATGTGGCGGGCATTGATGCGCGACACCACGATGTCGGGTCGCGCGACGATGTTGACCAGTGTCCTGTCCTGGCTGTCCACCTCGTTGTTGCGTTCGGCCTGATGGAGCTGAAGGTGCAGTGAGGTGGGCGTTCTCTGCACATAGGTGACGATGGCATCGTCGAGGTAGAAGGCATCGCGGAAGGTGTTCATGCCATGTTGGTAGTCCACCGAGCTGAAGTTGCAGTTGCGCACGGCTTCCCCCTCGTGCCAAACGAGGCCGGCCGTCGCCGGATCGGGCTTGGCGGTGATGCCCTCGATCGAGAAGTCCGCTTGCCGGTAGAGCGTTTCCCACTGGCCCGTCAGGTCGCCCAGAACGATGTCGGCACGCTCGCTGATCAGCTCCGGCCAGATCGCAAGCTGCGTTGGATTGATGAAGCCGGGTGCCCAGGCGACGGTGCGCACGAGCGTCGCTTCGGGGAAATTGCCGATCAGCAGAACGCCTTCGAGTCGCGCAAAGGCGGCCTTCACGTCTCGCAAGAACTGCCGCAGAGCCAGCACGATGCGCCCATCCTTGTGAACCGAGCCGCCATAGACATCCGCTGCGATGAAGCGGGTCAGCAAGCCTTCCGCGCGCAGGTCACCCTTGAACCGTCGCAAGGCGCGCACCAGCGCAGGCTGTGCGGACGGATCGCCGGCGGTGACCAGCAGGCGTGGCTCCACCAGGACCAGCGCCAGGCGTTGATCCGCCAGCGGATCGGCAAATTCCGACTCGAATGCGAGGTAGGTCAGCGAGTTGATCTCTGGCAGGCCGTCACTGGTCATGGCGAAGTTGGCATAGCGGGTCAGGATGGGTGCAATGAGGTCGGGCATATGAGCTCCGGTGTGTGAGGCGATCGGGCCACGTCGTCAGTGCCATCTTGCGTACTTTGGTGAGGCGTACACATCCATTGGTGTGAGGATGCGATGTGACCGGCCCGGGCACGGCCGCTTACCGGGTCATCGCGCAAGCAATCAGGCGGCGACGCCCGGTTGCCTCGGGGCCAGAGTGGTCATCGTCCTGCCAGGAACGAAGGTATTGATCGCCGTGAGTTGAACGCGCAGCAGCCTCGCCGACAACATTCAGCAGCCACCCGCAGGGTTTCATGAGAACCAGCGTTCGCTCATCCTCTCGGCGAAGGATGAAATTCGCTTTCCAGGGCCCCATGCTTGCCAGGAGCGGCTGACCATGCGCCAGCCCCTGTGAACGCATCGAAGCGGGCCTGCTTCTTGCGGTTTGACGCCGGGGGGACTGCAGGCTCTTCGTTGGAGGTCGCATGCGTAACTTTCTTGCCCCTTTCATCCTCGCGCTCCCGTCCTTGTGCTGGAGCCCGGCGCATGCCGTCGACGTGCTGACGTCGCGCAACAACCTCGCCCGCACCGGGGTGAACGATCAGGAGGCCCGGCTCACGCCGGCCAATGTCGACGCCCGGGGTTTCGGCAAGCTGTGGACGCTCTATGCCGATGGGCAGGTCGTCGCACAGCCCTTGTACGTGTCGGGCTTGCGTGTCGACACCACCACCAATCCGGCGGTGCCGCCCGTGCAAGGCACGTTCAACGCGGTCGTCGTGGCCACCATGCACAACACGGTGTATGTCTACGACGCCGACAACGAGCGGCCGGGCCCGCAAGGTCGCAACGTGCCCTTGTGGGCGGTCTGGCTGGGCCAGCCAAGGCCGGGCGGCAAGGACATCGACATGTTCAGCACGAGCGATCCCGAATGGGGCATCCTGAGTACGCCGGTGATCGACGCCGCGAAGTCGGTGCTGTACCTGGTCGCGTGGCATGACGAGGGTGCGCAAGGCTACAAGTACCGGCTGCATGCACTTCGCCTGAAGGATGGCAGCCATGCGGTGCCGCCGCTTGAACTGCAAGCGCCCGGGCTGGATTCGCGCCGCCAGAAACAGCGCACCGGACTGACGCTGGTGCAGGGCGTCCTGTACATCGGCTTCGGCGGTGACGGCAGCCGCGGCCTGCTGATGGCCCACGACGCCGCGACCTTGCAGCAAAAGACCGTGTGGAACGTCACGCCGAGTGGGAATGACGGCGGCCTGTGGCAGTCCGGCGTGGCGCCTGCGGCCGATGCGCAAGGCAACCTGTACCTGATGACCGGCAATGGCACCTTCGACGCTGCGACTGGCGGCGCCAACTACGGCGACAGCTTCGTCAAGCTGCACCTCGAAGGCGGCAACATCGTCGTCAAGGACTACTTCACGCCGTGCAACCAGGCCTTCCTGGCCACGGTCGACATGGACCTCGGCTCATCGGGCCCGGTGCTGATCCCGGGCACGGACCTGGTCTTCGGTGCCGGCAAGCATCCGCACATCTTCCTGCTGTCGACCAATCGGATGGGCAAATACACGCCGCCGCCCAACGCGGGCGCCGCCGACTGCCCGAACCCGAATGCCTTGCAGGACCTGGGGCAGGCCGAGCACCACCACTTGCACGGCTCGCCGGTCTATTGGCAAGGGTCCGGCGACCCGCAGATCTACCTGTGGCGCGAGAACGAGTTGCTGCATGCCTATCCGTTCGTCCGGCGGCGCATCGTCGCTGCGCCGAAGCTGGGCGTCGATGCACTGCCCAAGGGCATGCCCGGGGGAATGCTGTCGCTGTCCAGCCTGGGCAAGCGCAACGGCATCCTCTGGGCCGTGACGCCGTTCGATGGCGACGCCAACCAATGGCGCGGTGTGCGTGGCGTAGTGCGTGCGATCGACGCGCAGAACGTTGGGCGGACCTTGTGGAGCAGCGAACAGGTGTCCGCGCGGGACCGGCTGGGGTTGTTTGCCAAGTTCGTGCCGCCGACCATCGCGGATGGCAAGGTGTTCGTTGCCACTTCTGGCGATACGGAACCACTCCAGTTCTATGGCCCGCCCGCGCGGCCCCAGCAGTTTCCCGCGCGCTACCAGGTGGTCGTGTACGGACTGCTGCCGCCGCGGCCGACCGAGACCGTCAACCAGCCTGGCAAGGACGTCCGCTTGCTTCGGGCTGCCACGGGGCCACTGCCTGCGATCGATCTTGCGCGCTGCGTCGTGGCGGACGGCCGCAGCCTCGACTGCACCGATGAACTGACCCGTGTAGCCCGCGCCCCTGCCCTGGAGCGGCTGCTGGTGCCCACGGGCAATACCTTCGCCGGCTGCCAGTTGGCGCGCGTGACCGTGGCGACCAGTACGGCCGCCATGCAGACGGCGCTTGCGATCGGGTTCTATGCAGCCGACGTGACGGCTGGCCAGTTCAGCGCCGACCATGGGCGACGCAACCCCGCCGCCGATCTCAAGGTGACCGGCCAAGCCACGTTGAAGGGCGGGCAAGCCGCAACGCTGCACGAGTTCGCGGGTGTCGTGAACTGCACGCTGGACGCCAACAACCGGTCGGAACTGCGCTTCAAACCCTACATCGAATTCCTCGGCACCGCGCCCCTGAAGCTCTACCACGACTGGGACCCGATCGACGGAAACCACGCCCTGGGAGGCGCCGTGACGCAGATCGATCGCAGCGCGGAGATCCTCCAGTGAAATGCCTCGGCGCGCTCTTGCTGGCGTGCCTGCTCATGGTGTGTGCAGGGGCTGCGCAAGCGGGCACGCTGGTCGTGCTGCAGCACCAGCCCGGCGACATCACGCGACCCTGGACCTGGGCCAAGATCATCGAGCAATTGCCGGCCGTGAGCGCAGCGGGCTATACCGCGATCCTGCTGTCGCCGCACCAGCACGCGTGCGGCGGCCAGTTCAGCCTGGGCTACGACCCCGAGGACTTTCGCTCGTTCGACAGCGCCCACGGCACCCAGGCGCAGCTCGCGGCCTTGATCCGCAAGGCGCATGCACGCAGGATCCAGGTCTATGCCGACATGGTGATGAATCACATGTGCACCAACAACTTTCGCTACCCGCGCTTCGGCCCTGGCGACTTCCACCACGCGGGCAAGATCACCGACTGGAACGACGCCTGGCAACTCGAGAACGGCGCATTGATCGGGCTCGACGACCTGGCGCAGGAATCACCCTATGTGCGTGGCGAGTTGTGGAACTACCTGGTCAAGACCAACAACATGGGTTTCGACGGTTACCGCTGGGACGCGGCCAAGCATGTGCCGCGCTGGTACTGGCGCGACCACGTCCTGAACAATGTGAAGCGCTGGGGCAAGTACAGCTTTGGCGAAGTCTACATCAGCGACATCGGCATATTGCAGTCGTACACCGCCACCGGCATGGCCGTCACCGACTATGCGCTGTACTTCAAGATGCGCGATGCGTTCCAGCTGAACGGCGATATGCGCCAACTCGATGGCGCGGGCCTTGCGGGCATCGACGGACCCAACGCGCTCACCTTCGTGCAGAACCATGACGTGGGTCCGCCCGTCAACAAGCTGCTGGCCTACGCCTTCATCTCGGCTTACCCCGGCTACCCGACCTTCTTCGATGTCGACCTGCGCGATGCGGTGTTGAACAACCTGGTGTGGATCCAGAACAACCTGGCGGTCGGACCGTATGTGAACCGGTACAAGGACCAGAACACGATTGTCTTCACGCGCGGTGCGAGCTTGCTCGCTGGCATCAACCAGAGCGGGACAGCCACCCGGCCACGCGTGCAGACCGGCTGGCGCAACACGGAGTTGCACGACTACACGGGCCATGTTGCGAACCGACGCACCGACGATGGGGGCTGGATCGATCTGGAGATCCCCGCGCAGAGCTATGTGATGATGGCGCCGCTGCGCTGACCGTCGGCCATGCGAAAAGACACCCGACGATCGATCGATATGCCCAGATGCCATCACCATGCGCGTGCGCGCCTGAAAACCTGTGGCGCGCAATCGCCGTGAAATGGTCCTGGCCGCAGATGGGATGAACAGTATTGGCGCCGCACGGAGGTAGCGATGCACCCGTTGAACGAAATGCCGTCGTTTCCAATGTCAAAGGTCTCGAGGCCGCGCAGCAATCGACCCATGCTGCGCCCACGCCTGTTCCAACGGCTTGACGAACTCCGCGAGGCCTCCGTGACCTGGATCACCGGCCCACCCGGGTGCGGCAAGACATCTCTGGCCAGCAGCTATCTGGCGGAGCGCCACATCAGCGGTCCGTGGCTGCAGTTGGACGGGGACGACGCAGACCTCGCGACCTTTTTCCACTATCTCGGACGTGCGGTGCAACTGGCCGCAGTGCGTGGGGGCCCTGACCTGCCCACCCTGATGCCGCAGAGCATCCCGAATGTCCTGAGCTTTACCCGGCGCTACGCGCAAGCCATTGCTGCACGTGTCGACCGACCGGCGGTGATCGTGTTCGACAACTACGACCACGTGGGCACCGAAACGCCACTGCACGAGGTCGTGCGCGAGCTCGCCTCGTATCTGCCTGAGGGGTTGAGCCTGCTCGTCTTGAGCCGTGTCGAACCGCCAGCGGCGTTCGCTCGAATGCGTCTTCATCAAAGCCTCAGGTTGCTTGAAGGCGAGGAGTTGAATCTCACGCGTGACGAAGCGCTCGCCCTTTTCAATGCGCAGAAGCCGGAGTCCGGCTTTTCGCCGGAACAAGACGGGCACCTGGATGAACTGCTTCTGGAGACTCGGGGCTGGTTCGCAGGCTTTACCTTGTTGCTGGCCGAGCGCAGCCTTTCAAATGCAAAGAGAGCCGTACTTCGCGGGAAGACGCAGCAACTCCTTTTCGACTACTTCGCGGCCGAACTGTTCGGCACCATCGACCCATCGACACAGGACGCCCTCCTTCGGACCGCTGCCCTTCCAACGATGACGGTCGCGGACGCGGTGCGGATCTCCGGCGATGCAAACGTCGGGCGCACCCTGATGGAGCTTCATCGTCGCAACTGCTTCGTCGTCCAGCGCGGGCCGGATGAACCCGTCTACGAATATCACGCCCTGTTCCGGGCGTTCTTGTTGAATCGTGTCGCGTCCTCGCTTTCCCCCGATGAGTGGCGCGATCTGCAGTGCCGTTCTGCCGCCCTGCTTGCGCAAGGTGGTCAAACGGAAGCGGCGGCCGCCCTGTACCGGTCGGCGGGGGATTGGCAGGCGCTTTCCACCCTGGCACAGCGCGAAGCTCCGGCGCTGATTGCAGCAGGGCGGCACCGGATGCTCGAGAACTGGCTGATCGATCTGCCAGACGACCTGTTCGTCAGTACCCCGTGGCTGAGTCATTGGAGGGCCGTCGCTCGCCTCCCCTTCGACCCCGTGTCGGCGCGTGCGTCCTTCGAGCAAGCCTATGCAGGCTTTCAGCGAGACAACGACGTGGTCGGCCTGTATGCCACCTGGGCTGGCGCCATGGAGAGTTTCTTCTTCGAATGGCGAGACTTCCGTCTTGCCGATCCGTGGATCAGCGAGTTCGAAGCCTTGCGCACGCTGCATCCCGTGTACCCATCGCGGGCCGTTGAATTGCGGACCTACTGGGCCATGGGAACGCTACTCCATCGTCAACCGCAGCATCCCATGTTGCCCGCCTGGGCCGAACGCGCGAAGGCCTTGCTGGACCCCACGGACCGGGATCTCTCTGTGCTCCTGGGCGGCTACCTGATCATCTGGTTTCTCTGGCGCGGAGAGGCCGCAGAGGCGCGAACGATCATCCATCGAATCACGCCCTGGACTGCGCCGGCCATGTCACCGATGGTCTTGATCCTGTGGTCGTGCGCAACGGGGCTCTATCACTCGGTGAGGGGCGAGGTCGCGCAGTGCCGGCATTCGATCGAGACCGGACTCGGCGTGGCGGACCAGGCTGACCTGCATGCCTTCGACTTCCTGCTCACGGCGCAGATGGCTCGCTGCAGCCTGGTGGCGGGGGATCCCGTTGCAGCCGACGGATGGATGGCCAGGATGGCCCCCGCCATGCGCCATCACAGCCACATCGACGGGGCGTTCTACCAGTACTTGCAGTGCAGCGCCGCCGCACAGCGGGCCAGTTGGCAACTGGCCCTGGACCACGGACGAGGGTCGCTGGCAATGGCCATCGAATCGGGCGTGCCCTTCGTGATGGCGACCAGCCACATTGCGCTTGCACGTGCGCTGCTGGAGCGTGGCAGTGATCCGGAGTGGACCGAGCATATCGACGCAGCGCGCGCCATTGGTCAGGCAATGAACAGCCAGGTGATCGAGTACCTCTGTCTCGAGCTCGAATCCAGGGCCGCGCTGAAGCGCGGCGACTGTGAGGTGGTCGCGCAGCGCCTGTCGAGCGCCATGGTCTTGAGCGCAGCCATGGACGGGGCGACCTGGCACGTCGCCGGACCTCAAGCCAATTCCGAGCTTTATCAATACGCGTTGTCGACCGGAATCGAGGTCGAGCATGTCCAACGGATGATTCGCCGTTTTCACATTGCGCCGCCTGAAGCGGCGACAGCAGCTGATACGTGGCCCTGGCCGATCCGCATCCACAGCTTGGGCGGGTTCGAGCTTCTGTGCGACGACCAGCCGTTGAGGGCGGCGGGCAAGTCACAGCACAGGCCCCTGGAATTGCTCAAATGCCTGCTTGCGCTTGGAGGGCACGCGGTGAGCCAGGACCGTCTCACCGATGCCCTGTGGCCCGATGCCGAAGGCGATGCCGCGGACCAGGCCCTGCGCACGACGCTCCACCGCCTGCGCAAGCTGCTACGACACGAACACGCCGTGCGCCTGCAGGATCGGCAACTCTCGCTGGACACGGACTGGGTCTGGGCCGATTGCCTGGTGTTCGACCAGGCCGCTCACCTTCCTCCATCGAACGATGTCACCTGGCTGCGAAGCGCGCTGAGGCGCTACCGCGGTCCTTTCCTGGACGGTGAATCCATGCACTGGGCGCTCGCGTTTCGCGAACGCTTGCGCTCCCAGTTCAAGCGCATGGCCGAACGCCTGGGTGATTTGCTCGAGCGTGACGGCGATTGGCAAGGCGCTGTCGACGCGTACCTCGAGGCGATTGATGTGGAGCCGCTGGCTGAAGGACTCCATCGGCGGCTCATGTGTGCCTACGAGCATCTGGGGCGCAGGTCGGAAGTGGTGGCTACGTATCAACGGTGCCGCCAGGCCTTGCTGGCCCAGCAGGGTGTCAGCCCCGCGCTGGAGACTCAGGCGCTGTATCGACAGTTGGCGGATCGCTGATCCTCGACTTGCCCATCGTGGCGCGAAGTCCAGAGGCCCGGCTTCGCAGGCCGCGCTCAGGTGGAACTCGCCCGTCCTGTCGCCCTGTACCGTATCCGTAACGTCCCCGGCCATAGCCTCGAACTGCCTCGACGGCATCCCGCCTGGTCGAGTCCACGCCGGAGATCCACATGAAAAATACCATCACCCTCGTCAGCGGTGGCCGATCGATGACCGCCGACACCTACACCCCGCATGGGGCGTCGCATGGCCTCGTCGTCATCGCCTATGGCAGTGACGGAATGACCAACAACCTGAGCGGCCCCTGGAGGACCATGATCGAAGGCTACGCGGTTTCGCTTGTGGCCAAAGGCTTCAGCGTCCTGATACCCGACTATCTCTCGACCAGTGGCACTCCGCCCGGTCCGGCGGTTTTCGACGCGATAGGGCGTTCGAGGGAGACATGGCTAAGGGGCCTTTCCGACGCCACGGATCAGTTCATCGCACTTTCCAAAGCCGATCCCAAGCGGGTCGGCCTGCTCGGCTTCTCGCTGGGTGGCCACCTTGTCTTGCGACTGCGCCGCAAGGCCAGGGTGCTGGTGGAATTCTTTGCGCCGGTCCTCGACGGGCTGGGTTCGCCCGGGGCATTGGCGCATGCCCAGATCCATCACGGGGAGGCGGACAAGACGCCCGGTACCGGCATTGAAAACGCTTCGTTGATCAAGGCGACGCTCAACCGTGAAAACACCCCGACGGAACTCTATGCGTATCCCGGCGCCAGCCACGGCTTCATTGGCGCCGACCAGGCCAACAAGACCGCGCGGGAACTGTCCAAGGCCAGGACCTTGTCGTTCTTCGGGGATCACCTTCCGGAGAACCGCCGTGTTTGATCTTTTCAAGGACATCGACAAGTACAAGGGCATTCCTCCGTACGCGAGCGAGCATTACGGCGTCTACCAGCCGCTCCTCGGCTGGCAGTCGCGGTTGACCAAGTCGTGGGTGCAGAACGGTGGCGTGTTGATCGATCCACAGGTCAAGCGGATCCTGGACCGGCGCCTGACGCCAGGCCCCGTCGAAGTGCAGCAGAACGATCCGCGTGAGTTCATGGCGCACCCGCTCGACAGCGCGACGGGCAAGTCTCCGTACACCGTCGTGCTCTTGAAGAACCTGGCCAGCGAAGTCCTGAAGATCGTGCGGGGCCGGGTCCAAGGCTTCGTCGACGCCAGCAAGGGCATCTTGCCGAATGGCGCGCAATGGAACAGCGTGATTGAAGTCAACGAGCTGATGGAGCCGAAGCAAGGGACGTTGCGCCTGGCCAATGACCGGATCCGTGCTCGCCTGTTCGATGAAGCGAAAGCCCAGGCTCCGGGCGGACTCGTCACCGCTGAAATGGCCGAGGCCCTCAAGGCCAGGCACCTGGTCCTCATGCAGTACGAGTCGCAGATCGCAACCTTCCTGCTCTCCTACGCCGAGGGCCAGGGCGGCACGGATCCGAACGAGTTGCAGAAGCTCTTCGCGGTGAGTGAGGCACCGCCCCTGGCGGACATCCTTCGTTCGACGGACCCGCTCGCCAACATCGACCCCAACGACCGCAGCGGTGTGCTCTCGCCGGTGGGCTTCGTGCATCTCTTTCGACAGTACTTCTTCGACCTTGGCACGTTCCTCGGTGAACCGGTCGAACACATCTGGCTGGCGCCGGGCACGACGATCGAATTGGTCGAGGTCAGCACGCGCAAGACCATCATCGAACGCACCGAGGAGAGCAGTTCAGAATCGACAAGCCGCATGGAGTCGAGTTCGGACGTCAAGGACGAGCTGAGTGATGCGGTGAAGAGCGAGAACGGCAGCAGCACCAAGCTGGGCGTCTCGACCACCAACAGCGTCAACTTCGGCGTCTATCAAGGGACTGCAACTGTCACGCTGGGCCTCGAATCGACGCGCAAGGATGCCCGCGAGACCAGTCACAAGCAAAACCGCGAACAAGCAGAGAAGCTGTCCACCGAGATCAAGCGCAGCTTCAAGTCGGTCTTCAAGAGCGTGACCGAAACCGGCGACATGCGCAGCCGCCGCTACGTATTGCAGAACACCGGCCCGGACCTGATCAACTACGAACTGCGCCGCAAGATGCGCCGGGTCGGCGTGCAGATGCAGGGACTGGGCGAACGGCTGTGCTCGCAGGTCTTCGTGGACGATGCCGGGTCTGCACTTGGACTTTCCGAGCTGGTGCATTTCGCCGCGTCGCCGGACCTGTCGTCGCTCAAGCGCGACGATGTGCCGCTGCCTGTCGCCATCACCAAGACAGTGACGGCCCGGATTCCGTTCCAGGGCCGTGGCACCAATGACGACAGTGGACCCGGCGCGGACTATGGCGCGACGCAGTTCCTCGCCAATGAGGGCAAGTACACCGGTCACCGCACCAACACCAACGACGAGAACGCAGAAGATGCCGAAGTGGTGATGGGGCCGTTCTCGTTCAAGTTCGATCCGCCGCAGGCCGGCTACGAACTGCTCGACGTACGCCCGGTCGGACCCCAGGGCAACAAGCGTGCGACCGCACGACCGGCGCAGAACAAGAAACCGGACGGGTCGTTCGAACTGGTGATGGATGCGATCAACTTCGGAGGCGAGAACCAGGTGCTGTTCGACGTTGAACTGTCCTTCGGACCCGTGACGCCGGCCATGGAAGCCTATGCAGCGCTCAAGAAAGAGGCCGACAAGAAGTACGACGCCGACAAGCAGCGCCTGCTCGAGAAGTCATTCCTCGAGAACGTGCGCCAGCGCATCAAGGACGCGAGCAACATTGCTGCACGCCCGGCGTGGGACCTGCGCGAGGAAGAGCGCACCGTCGTCTATCGCAAGCTGGTCGAACGGCTGATGCTCGACAGCTGGGGCATTGCCACCAAGAAACCTGGCGACGGCAGCAATACGCGCCTTGCGCACGTGCGCTCCGAAGTGATCCGCGCGATCTTCGATGTCGACGGCATGCTGTACTTCGTCGCCCCCGAATGGTGGATGCCGCGCCGTCACAAGAGCCAGTACGACGGTCGCGCAGATTTCCACCTTACCGAGCAGGACCTGGTGCAGTGGGACGACCTCGAGAAGCGCGATGACAACTATCGCATCACCGAAGATTCGACGACTGCAAAGTTCGGGAGCTCACTCGGCTGGTTGCTGCAACTCGACGGCGACAACCTTCGCAACGCATTCCTGAATGCACCTTGGGTCAAGGCGGTGATTCCGATCCGTCCCGGGAGGGAACGTGCGGCGCTCAACTGGCTTCGTGCGATCGAAGGCCATGAATTTGACGGCTGGGACGCGCCCTACACGGCCATCACGCCGGAAGACACCCAGCTGTTGGCCGAACTGGCCGCCGATGGACTCCCGGCCACCATCGGCAACGTGCTCGAAAAGATCGCTGCCAGGATGGAACGGGAGAACGCCGACATCCATCACGTGCTCGAAGCCGATCGAGTCTTCGAGCACGGCTTCGACCACCTCGCCGGCGGCTTCGACGCCAGCGTGGACCCGACGAAGCCGTTCAGCCAGTGGGTGTCGGTGCTTCCCACGGATCAGATCGTCGCGGTCCCCTACCAGGCAACGGATTTCCTGGTTCCGTGAGCCTTGCTCATCACGCCCACCTGGAGAACGCCGTGACCGACACCGATCCGGAGAGATGGTTCCTGGACACGCTCCCCTTCACGCGCGGCAACAGCGTCCTTGCGCTGGTCGATGGCAGCGAGTTCATGGCACATCTGTACGACCGCTTCGCGGCAATGCAGGGCGACGACACGCTCTGCTACACCGCATGGCGCGCCTCGCCGACGCAGAAGTTGAGGCCGGACATATCGGCGCTGGATTCAAGCCTCCTTCGTGTGCTGCTCGACCTGGTGCAGCGACGGGTTGTCGTTCGACTGCTGGCCTGGTACCCACCGGGGACCTCCTCGTTCGTGGTCCGCCGCTACGGGACGCACAACAGTGAGAACTACGCCATCGTGAA
The DNA here is from genome assembly GCF_037889975.1 of Variovorax rhizosphaerae. Classification (NCBI taxonomy): domain Bacteria; kingdom Pseudomonadati; phylum Pseudomonadota; class Betaproteobacteria; order Burkholderiales; family Comamonadaceae; genus Variovorax; species Variovorax rhizosphaerae. Next base: position 18,797 of record NZ_JBBKZT010000011.1, read on the forward strand.
GCAGATTCGCGATGCGATCAACGCCAGGAAAGTCGCTGGATCCGCGTACCTGGACCAGCGCCTGCCGGCGCTTGTCGCGTCGCACCACCAGAAGTCGATGGTCCTGACAGTCAAGGGAGACGCCTGGGCCTACGTGGGTGGACTCGACGTCAGCATCGATCGCTGGGATACGCCCGCTCACACCAGCCCGTCTGAACGGCAGGTCGAAAAGCTCGATGCGTGGCACGACGTCCATTGCGCAATCCAGGGGCCTGCGGTGGGCGCAATCGCAGACAACTTTCTCGAGCGTTGGAACGAACGTCGACCTCCGTTGAGAGCGAATCCCGGTGACATGCCGGCGCCTATCAAGGCTGCCTGGCCTGTGCCGGCGAGCGGCGCTGGAACGCTGGCGGTGCAACGGTTGCGAACGCTCGCTTGCAACGGAACTTACGACTTTCGGCGCGGTGGTGAGCAGAGTTCGCGCGAAGGGATCAACAAGGCGATCGACCGAGCACAGTACTTCGTCTATATCGAGGACCAGTACTTCTGGCCTTGCTCCACCGTCGAGCGATTGGCCGCGGCAGTGCGGCGAGGGGTGTACCTGTTCCTGGTGCTCGCCCGGACGTACGATGCCGACGGTTTGCTGCGCATTGCCCATTGCGAAATGCGCAAGGAGGCGCTCGATGCAGTGCGTGCGGCAGGCGCGGCGCGTGTCATCTGTTGCCACCTCGAGCAAGCGGCCCGGCCGACACAGATCTACGTCCATTCCAAGTTGGTGATCGTCGATGACCGCTACGTGACGATCGGGAGCACCAATGTCGGACTGCGCAGCCAGACAACTGACTCGGAGCTCAACGTTGCAATGGTCGACAGCGCGGTGGTCGATGGTGTCATGGGCGGCTCACCCGTGCGTGTCGGTCGCTTCGCAAGAGAACTTCGTCTGCGGTTGTGGAGCGAACATCTCGGCCTCCCGGCAGCCCAATTCGATGACCCCATCGCATCGAGGTCGCGCTGGCCGACGCAGAGGCGCGGTTCCAGGAAAGTCCATCACGCCTGCTTTCACGCTGGAGATGTCCCGGCCGCCGACATCACGTTGGCCGACTGGTATCAGGCGATGAAGGCGCTCAAGGAGCTACTCGGCGACGCCCGACCCTGGCCCAATGCAACACCGGAAGAGAAAACACTGGTCGATGTGGCCATGGCCGTCCTCGAGGTCACCGGCGCGGGAGGCTTGATCACCCCGAACAGCGACCTTGCGCTGGGGCCGATCTGGTGGACACCGCGCCATGGCCTGCGAGCCCGGCTCTGGGAATTCTTGAAGACGCGCATCATGAATGTGGAGACGCGTTGCGGCCGCACCTGATGGAGCGCGACCCGGGCATCCGTACCTGATGCGTAACGTCCCGCGCCGCATGCTGGCGTTGCCGAGGGCGCTGACTCATCTCTCGGCATCGAGTGATCTGATCCCGACGCAACACACACAGGAGTACGGCATGGCCTTCGACACAGACACAAGTTGGTTCCCCCTCTTCGAATTCCAGGACTGGGTTTATCAAAGCTTCCTTCTCTTGCCTTCCCCCGAGAAGGCGGCCGCCACCCCCGAGGCGGAGGTTAGCGCCAGGAAATGGTCACGCGGCAGCCTGGTGTGTGGCCAGGCGTTCCGTGACGCCGGGCGGTACACGCTGACGGGAAGGTTGATCTTCAGCAAAGGCCTCGAGCTTGCGGTGTCGGCGAGCGGCGCGCTCGGCAGCGGCGATGAGGCATGCACCTTTCAGGCCACGGGCACGGGCGTCGCAGGACCGCTCAAGGGAATGATCTCGCGCCTCGCAGGCTGGGTGTTTCCCGAGGTGCCGATCCTCAACGGTGGCGGTCGCGTGTTGAGCGTTCGCGGCTCGACGTGGGCTGTGCGCGGTACTGATATCAATCCGACGATCGACCCCAGCGGAATGCCACTGGGCACCGTGGGCCAATTTGTCATCACGCGCGCAGCAACAGCTGCGGACGGATCGCACTGAACCAGACAGCAATGGCCGGGGGGCAACTGCCGTTCCTGGAACAAGCGCGGCTTTTTTGTCCAGCCGGGCACAGCAAGGTTCGAGGGCATCAGCATCCTCAACAGTGACGATGCCCACGGCGCCGCGACTGGCTAAAGTTTGCGCAAGCGAGATCGCAGTGTCGCGACGGAACTTGGCGTTGGAATCGAACCACGCGATGGTCGCGACCCACCTCATCGTTGCGCCGGCCCCGACAGACCGGATGGAAGGACCCCACAATGAGCGAGAAGATCATCATCAAGCGGCCCAGGGCGTTGCCTGAGAGTCCCAAGGCGATCTCACCGCCTGTCATCCAGGAGCCGTTGTATCAATGCGCCGTCGCGGTAACGGTGTTGGCCTACCAGCCCAACGCCGAGATCGACCTGGATGTGGCAGGAAGCATCACGACGGCGCTCGGCGGTTACCCGTTCCCCAACGGCGTGACCATCATCCTGCCCGCCGCCCTGGTCGCAGGCCAGAAGGTCCGTGCCCGGCAACGCGTGAACAGCGTCAACAGTGCCTGGACCAAGTTCATCGTGGTCGGCGACCACACCCGGGACTACCCGGCCGGCCCCCCGCGCCCGCAGATCAATCCGGCACCGGTCTACGAATGCGGCGTGCGCACCGGCGTGGGCAACCTGCTGCCCGGCGGCCATGTGTGGATCACCGCCGACGGCACCAAGGTGGGCGAGGTCAACGGCTGCGCCGCACAGCAAGGCATCAACGTCGTCCCAGCCTACAAGCTCAATCAGGTGGTCCAGGCCTGGTTCGAGTTGTGCCAGGACCCTGCCCCGCCCTCGGTGGGGTACACGACGGGCAAGCCGCCGTCACCCCTGCCGGCGCCGACGCTGGACCCGGTCTACGCCGGCGGGCAGTCGCTGACCATTCGAAACATCGTCAACGGTGCACGCGTCACGTTGATTCGCAACGGCGCGAGCCAAGGGACGTGGCCCTGCTGGGGCGGGGCTTTGACGATCAACGGGCTCGCGCTCTTCGCGGCGGGCGACACCTTCGCCGCCATCCAGGAGATGTGTCGGGGCGCTCCGCCCAGCCCACCGGGCTCGGGCGTCGTGCAGCCTTGCGGCAGTCTGCCCGCGCCGGAGATCGGGCCGGTACAGGGCGGCGACACCTCGATCACGGTCACGCAGTGCGCACCCGACGCCATCGTGAAAGTCTGGGTCAACGGCGTGCCCGCAGGCGCGAGCGGGCCGCCGGTGGTGAACCTCAACACCACGCTGCTCAGCGGCGACGAGATCCTCGTCGTGCAAGACCTCGCAGGCTGCCACAGCGCGCTTGCGTTGAAGCTCACCGTGGCGTGCGTCGACCCGCCGGTGCGCAGCAACCCGGCCGATCTGGACCTGTTTCCTGTCGGCTTTGCCGAGTACCAGCAAGGCAACCTGCACGGCATCGCCTACTACCCCGCAAAGTCGGACGGCAAGGGCACTGCCTTCCACGAACGGCTTGCCGGTCTCGGCCCGGTGCCCATCGTGTTCATGGCGCACGGGAACCATTCGCCGGCCGATCCGAGCTACCTGGGCTACGACTACTTTCAGCACGACCTGGCCAAGATGGGCGTGGTGTCCGTCTCGATCGACTGCAATGCGCTCAACGGGGCTGGAGGTGGTGTGCAAAACATCGTCGACCGGGCTGACCTCATCATCGACCACATCGCCCTGCTGCAGTCGATGAACGCCGACCCCGCCTCGACGTTCTTCAAACGGTTGGACTTCGGCCGCACCGGCCTGATGGGTCACTCGCGGGGCGGCGATGCCGTCGTGATGGTGCCGCCCGCCCTGGCGTTGCCAGGGGTGACGAAGTCGGTGTTGGCCTTGGCACCGACAAACTTCCGCTATTGGGCCGGCCAGAGCACGGTCCAGCCCAAGGGCTACGCGTACCTGACGCTGCTGCCGGCCGGCGACGGCGACGTGCGCGACAACAACGGCGCCCAGTTCTACGACATCGCCGAACCAGCGCCTTTCAAGAGCCAGCTGTACGTCCACTACACCAACCACAACTTCTTCAACCGCCGTTGGCTCTATGACGACAGTCTCAGCACGCCGCCTCAGCCGGCGGTGAACCCGCGCGCCGAGCACGAGCGCCTGCTCAGCACCTATGGCTGTGCGCTGGCGCGCGCCACATTGTTGGGCCATGCCGTCGACGGGTATCTGTCCGGCCATGTTCTTCCCGCCGGCGTGCTGACGCAGAACGTGCACAAGGCTTTCCAGAAGAAGGCCAAGAGCGTCGTCACGGTCGACCATTTCGGCGACGGCAACACCATCGCCACCAACTCCCTCGGGCAGCCCAATACCCAAAGCGGCGGTATCAATGCCGGCGAGTTCACCTTCGACCAACCCCCGGCCCCGGGCATCTTCAACAACTCGTTCTATGGCCTCACGATCGGCATGGTGCTGGCGCCGAAGGCAGCGGGTGGCATCTTCCGCTCGGCGCTGAAGAAGCCGCTCGACCTGTCCAAACGCGAGGTTTGGCTGCGCTGCGCCGAAGTGACCGACGGGCAGAGCGTCGCGGTCCAGCCCACCGGCTTCCTGCTCGGACTCGAGGATCAACTCGGCATTCGCGCTTGGGTGGACGTCGACGCGGTGGGTGGCCTCTTTCGTCCCTACCCGCGAAATCCCGGCATGATCAAGACGATGCTGTCGACCGCGAGGTTCCGGGGCGCCTGCTTCAAGGCCAAGCGATTCGACCTTTCGACCGTCGTGGCCGTGCTTCTCCAATGTGACCGCAAGCGGCCGCGGGCCATCGCGTTCGACGATATCCAGATCTACTAGCCAATTGGCATTGAGGAGCGCGTCATGGGATCCGATCAAGCCGTACCCGTTCAAGCCGAACCTGCGCCGGGCTGGGCCCTGCCCGCCATCACCGCCGTCGATATCCGCGCGACCGCGTTCCGGGCGCGGGCCACCAGGCACGTTGCCCCAGCGACGGCGGACGCCGCGGACGCCGTGCACATCGACGTGAAGCTGGACGCCCCCGTGCCGATGCGTGCGTTGTCGCCGGTGCTCTGGGTGGGCGACAAGATGCTCACCGAGTGCGAGGCGGTGAACAAGGAAGGGACGTCGTTGCGCTTCTGGGCGCTGGAGCCGCAAGCGTTGACCGATGGCGCCCCGCTGGCGTTGGCGTGGATCAACGAGCCGCCCCATGCAGCAACGCAGCGGGACGGTCGCGCCGGGGGATCCAAGGCGCCGACGTTCGTGTATCGAGCGCCACGGTAGCCGGTGGTCGGGCTTCGAGAACGCGGTGCGAGCAGGGCCATGAAGCAGCGCAGACGACGGCCATGAGCAACATGCATTCGAGGGAGCGTAGTCACTCCGCGCGCGCAGGGCGTAGCCCGAAGGGTTCCGGTGCGCGAGCCCTCACGGAGGGTACGGTGAAATATCCGTGCCAGGACTATGCGTCACGTCCCTCGCGACCTATACTCGCACCCCCGCAGAGGAAGGGGTAAACGACACCATGCTGGTCCGCCCGATGATTGGCCGCTGGGAAGTATCCCGAATCGAAGCCATCGCTGCACGCGAATCGCGTCGGCTTGCGGTGTTGCCCGTGCCCGGGCTGTCGGGCGACCTCCACCAGGACCTGGGCCGTGACGCGCTCGAAGTCGAGATCATGGGTTCGCTGTCGGGCGACCAGGCGCGCGACGACTTCCTGAAGGAGCTGCGCACGCAGTTCCTCCTCGGCGACCCGGTCGATTTCGTCGCCGACATCGTCAACGAATCGGAACTCGAGCAGGTGCTGATCGCCGCCTTCGATCTCGAAGAAAGCGCCGAGCGACCCGACGAGTTCCGATACCGCCTGGTGCTGCGCGAGTACACCGAGCCGCCCGAGCCGCCGGGCCTGAGCGACGACTTCGGCCTCGACGTCGACGGCCTGCTCGATCTCGATGTCGACCTCGGGCTGGACCTGCTTGACATCCCGGGCCTGCTCGGCGACGTACCGCAGATCGGCGACCTGCTGGCGCCGGTGCAACCCGCGGCGCAGCAGTTGAAGGACACGCTGGCCGGCGCCGCCGGCGTGCTCGGCCCGCTGGCCGACCTGCTCGGCTGAGCCACCCATGGCACTCGCCGCAGACATCTCGCTCAAGCTCGACGCGAGCGCGCTGGTCAGCGCGTTCGGCAACCAGCTTGGCGTGCATGCCTCGGCGCTGGTGACGATCCCCGTTCCCGACAGCAGCGGCGACGTCGGCGCCATCGCGTCCGGCGCCGCGTCGTTCGACGTCGGCGCGCTTGGCCCGACGATCGAACGCCTGGCGGGCCAGATCGGCTCCGGCATCACGGCGCTCGGCGGTCCCGGCGACCTGTTCGGCTCGATCACGCGCGCGCTCGACAGCGTCGAACTGCTGACCGCGGGCAACCTGCGCGGCGACATCGAGGCGCTGCTCGCGCAGCTCACCGCAGAGCTCGAAGGCGGTTCGCGCGACGGTGGACTCTTCGGCGTGCTGCTGCGACTGTCGAAGCTGCTCGCCGACTCGCCGAAGGGCGCCACGCTTGGCGCGTTGCTGAATTCACTGCTCGGCGCGGTGGGCATCACGCCGCCGCCGGCGGTCGGGAGCGTCGCTTCGCTGCTGCCGGCGATCGATGCGCTGGTGCGCGCGATCGGCGGCTTGATGATGCTGGAGTCGGTGCTCGAAGAATCGCAGCGGCTGACGGCGGTCGTCGCCGATCGGCTCGATGGCCCCGACATGCAACGCCAGTTCGACCAGCTGCTGGCACTCGCCGAGCCGACGCTGGCCACGCGCATCGCCGCCACCGACCCGGCTGACGCGGCCGCGGTGCGCGCCACGACCGACGGCCTCGTGCAGCTCGCCGACCGCATCGGCAACGTTGAGCAGGAACTGGCGGCGGCGATGGGCCTCGGCGAAGCGACGCTCGCGTACCTCGACATGCAGCAGGTGCAGCAGGAAGTCGCCGCTGCCGCCGCGCTGCTTCGCGACATCGACCTGGGCCAGCTCGAGACGCTGCTGCGCAACGCGCTCGGCGGCCTGTCGGCGTTCACGTCGCTCGACTTCTCGCGCGCGCCGGCGCAGTCGCTCGACGCGTTGCTGGCGCAGGCCGAAGCCCAGGTCGCGACCGTCGCCGGCCAGGTCGCGGCATGGGACCCGGCGGCGCTGGTCGAGCCGCTGACGAGCGGCATCGACAGCTTCACCGCGCCGCTGGCGGACCTGTCGGGGCTCATCGAATCGGCGGTGGTGTCGATCCGTGCCGCGCTCGATGCGGTCAAGCGCGTCGTCGTCGACCTGCCGCTGGCCGACCTGGCGAACGCGGTGACGACACTGATCGAGCCGATCGCGCAGGCGCTGCAGGCCATCGCTGCGCTCGTCGGCGACATCGGCGCGGCGCTGGAGACAGCCGCCGGGGAAGCGGTCGCGGCACTGGGTGCCGTCGAAGGCACGGTCGACGACTTCCAGGCAGCGGTCGCCGCGGTCTTCGCCGACGCCCGCGCCTTCGTCGACGGATTGCACCTCGACGCCATCGCGGGCCAGTTGACCGAGCGCATCGGCGAGTTCACGCAAGCCCTCTCGCAGGCACAGCTGAAGCCCTATTTCGACACCGCCGTCGGTGCCATCGGCAGCGCAGCCGACGTCGTCGCCGCGGTGCCTTTCTCGCTGCTGCCGGAATCGATGAAGGCCGACGTCGATGCCGCCATCGCGCCGATCAAGGCCGTCGACCTGGTGGCGTTCGAAACCCAGATCGAAGGCATGGTCGGCATCGGCCCCGACGGCACGTTCAGCGCCCGCGAAGACCTCGATGAAGCGATCGCCGGCATCCAGGTCAAGTTCGACGCGCTCGTCGAGGTGCTGCGCGAGCACGACCCGCAGCAATACCTGGCGCAGCTCGACACGCAGATCGGCGAGCTGGCCGACCGCATCCGCGAACTCGCCCCGGCGGTCACGCTGCAGCCGGTGCAGGACCTGATCGACGACGTCAAGGCGCAGATCGCCGGTTTCGACGTGCGCGCGCAGATCCAGCCGCTGCAGGACGGCTTCGACCAGGCCATCGCCGCAGTGCAGGCGTATTCGCCGGCCGCACTCGCGGCGCCCATCGAGGCACGCGTCACCGCGGCGCGGCAGAAGGTGCTCGACACGCTGGCGATCGAGCAGTGGTCGCCGGCGCTCGACACCATCCACACCCAGGCCGCGGCGGCGCTGGCGCTGCTTGACCCGGCGCAGCTCGAAGGCCAGTTGGGTGACCTGCTCGGCCAGGCGCAGGCTCTCGTGCTCAAGCTGCCCGACGGCAACAGCCCGCAATGGATCGGCACCATCGTCGCGGCGCTGCACACCGGGTCGGCGGCTCGCATTTACCCGCACACGTTCGAAGCCGTCAGCGGCTGGATCGACAGCCGCACGGGCGCGGCCGCGCTCGGCGCGCGCAGCACGGCGATCTCCGGCGCGCTGAAGCGCACCCACGACGCCGTCGCCGCGATCGACATCGCAGCTTTTGCCGGCACGCTGGCCGCACGGCTCGCACCGGTTCGCACCGCGACCGCGAGCCTGGCCGCGGCGCTGGCCGGCGCGACCCCCGACCAGGCGCGCCTGCAGGCAGTCGTGCTGCGGCTCGACGTGCAGGCCGACTGGGCGCGCCTGACCGCCAATCGCGACCGCTACCTGGCGCTGCTCGACGCATCGCTGCCGATCGCCGACACGCTGGCGCGCACCGGCCTGTCGGAAGTCGATGCCACGCTCGACAAGCTGCACCGCTGCCTGGAGCCGGTGCTGACGCTGCTGAACAGCCTGCGCGCCTTCGTCCGCGCCACCGGCCTGACCGAGGTCGATGCCGGCGTGCCGCAGATGCTGCGGCGCCTGTTCGAGGTGGCGCCGCCGGCGCGCCTGGCGGGGATGACGTCGCCGATCTTCGTCGCGGTACGCGAGCGCGTGCTGGCACTGATCGACGCCGTGATCCTGCCGCTGAAGACAGCCGTCGCGCGCTTGCAGACGCTGATCGCGGCCATCGACCTGGCGCCACTGACGCAGGCGGTGGACGGCGTGTTCCAGCAGGTGCTCGCCGAAGTGCAGGCGCTGTCGCCGCAAGTGCTGCTGGCATCGCCGCTGGCGGCAGTCGACGCGCTCAAGGCCGAGGTCGCGGCCTTCGACCCGCTGCAGGCGCTGCTGACGGCGCTCGACGCCTTGCGCGACACCGTGGCGCGCCTGCTCGACAAGCTGTCGGCCGAGAAGCTGCTGGCCGACCCGGTCGCCATCTATCGCGAGATCGTGGATGCGCTCGACGCGTTGAACCTGCAAGCCCTGATGGCGCCCGTGACCGAGCTGCTCGACTCGATTGCGCACGACGTCGACGAGGGGCTCGACGAGACGGTCGCCGCTTTCCAGCGCCTGCAGGATGCGCTGCCGTCGGGCGGCGGCGGCAGCAGTGGCTCGGTCGACGTGGAGGTGACCACATGAGCGACGCACGGCCGTTCCGAAGGCGCTCACTCCCCCTCGGGGGGACGGCGCGCAGCGCCGAGGGGGCAACATGAGCGGTCTCATTGCCTACACGTCCGTGCTGCTGCTCGCGCGCAAGCGGCTCGAACGCATCGAGAAGCTGCTCCGCGGCAAGGCGCTCGCCGGCACGACGGTCAACGAGATCGAGCGCCAGGTGCTGTTCCTCGCGCGCCAGGCGTTGCAGGCGCTGAGTTCCGCGCCGCAGCCGACCACCCGCTTCGACCCCGACACCTTCGCGCCGTGGCTCGCCACCGGCGTGTCGCAGTTCGCCATGATGGGCTCGCTCGGCCCCGAGATCACGCGCTTCTCGGCGCGTTATGTGCCCAGGCAGGCGTGGCTCGTGGACACGCTGCGCACCGGCAACCCCGACCCGACCCGTTCGCAGGTGCTGGCGCGCAGCACCGACTTCCTGCTCGCGCAGTGCGACCGCCTCGTCAACGCGATCAGCGCGCAAGCCCCGGGCGCGGCGCGCGATGCGTTGCTGGCCAAGGCGCGCGCCTTCGTCCTCGGCCAGGCCTGCCACGTCGCGGCATCGGCGGTGGCGGCGCCGTTCGTCGATGCCGCCGCCTTCGAGCTCGGCACACTGCTGCCGAAGCGCGACCGCGCGACGCCGGATGCCGTGCGCGGCGCGATCGAGGAAGCGGTGTCGCGCGGCGTCTACCACCGCAACGACCCGCGCGGCAAGGACTGGAACGGCTTCCTGCCGGTTCCCGACCAGGTGCCGACGCTGCTGTTCGACGCCTACGCCGGCGCCGCCGCCGACATCTACGGCGCCGGCGCCCGCGTGCCGGGCTCGAAGGCCTACAACGACGCGCTGGCCGAAGCCGGGCCGCCGGTGCTGAGTGCCGACCTGGTGCGCGACGGCTACAGCACGTACCGCCTGCTCGCCGAGCGCAACTACACCTGGACCTACGGCGACTGGCTGCTGGCGACGCTCTTCATGTTCGCATGGCCGGCGCTGATGTTCCCGTTCTCGGCGCTGCTGCCGCAAGGCCGCCACCTGCGCCGCGAAGACAATGACCCGTTCTTCGCCGGCAAGCCGCCCGACGAGCAGCGCGACGGCGAACGCGCGCTGTTCGAAGTCATGACCTTTCCGCTCGCGGCCAACGGCCTCGTGCCGCTGGCGATCACCGCGTGGTTGATGACGCACGACTACCACGGCCGCGGCAAGCAGACGGTGTTCGGCCTCGTCAACGGCATCGTCGTGCTGGTCGCGGCGATCGTCTTCTTCGCCACCTTGCACACCGGGATGCCGGACTGGGCGCGCTGGCTGTTCCTGTTCGCGATACCCGTCGCGCTCGAAATCGCGCACATCGTCTACGTCCTCGCCACCGGCGGCGACGACCCGCGGCGCTGGCAGCTGGCGATGGCGTCGATCAGCCACCTCGTCGTCGCGCTCTTCTTCGTCGTCTGCTTCGTCGCCTTCCTGCACTTCGGCGCCGAAGAGCAGGTCGAGAAGGGGCTGGACAGCGGCAAGTTCTGGGGCTACGCGGTGCTGTGGCTCGTCATCACCGCGGTGCTGTGGCTCGTGATGAGCGCGCTGCTGACGCTGGTCGAGACCGGCATCCCGGTGCCCAGGCGGAACGACTTCATCGGCGCGCGGCGCCAGTTCCTGCGCCTGATCGACGACGCGCAGCTCGGCGCAGCCGCGGTGCCGGCGCCGCCGTCCACCTTGGCGCAGCGTCTCTTCCCCGCCGCAGGCATGCCGGTGCTGAAGCTGACGTGGACCGGCCCCGGCAACCTCTTCATCCGCTCGCGCCGGCACACGCTCGAATTTGCCTTCGCCGCCGACGGCAGCGGCGCGGTGCAGCAGGTGCTGGCGCCGATCGCGCCGATGACGGCCAAGGAGTACGCCGCGCTGCTGAAGAAGGCCGTCACCGACAACGCCGGCAACTTCAGCGGCCAGCTGACGGTCGAGCCGTTCCTCGCCGACGAGCCGCTCGATCCGCAACTCGGCGGCGGCATGGTCTTCGCCGACCACGGCGACGACGAGTCCACGGTCGAAGGCCACGACACCGAAGCGCTGAAGTTCAAGGCCGTGCCGGCCGCGGGCGACCCCTACGTGCTGAAGCTGGCGCCGCTGGCGGCGATCGCCGTCCGCGCCGGTCGCGCCGGCTCGTTGCTGGCGCTGCCGGGCGCGGTGGCGGTGGTCGGCCCGGGCAACCTGACGCCGGTCGTCGGCCCCAACGTCACGGCGCTCGTCGGTGACGCCAACACGCGATTCCTCGAAACCTTCGTCGCCGGCGACGTGATCGAGACGCCGGCCGGCGCACCGACGCAAGCGCGCGTCGTCGTTGCGGTGCAGGACGACCAGCACCTCACCGTCAACACCGCGGCAGCGCCGTTCGCCGCGGCGCAGACCTATGCCCGGCGCGTGCGCGACCGCGAAGAAGACCTGGTTGGGGTCGGCACGGTCGCCAACAACAACGTCACCTTCCGCCAGCTCGACGGCACGGGCACGAACTTCGACCAGGTCTTCGCCCCGGGTGACCTGATCACCGCGACGCCGCCCGGTGGCGGCCCGGCCGAGACGCGCACCGTCGTCTCGGTCGCGTCGGCGACGACGCTGATGCTCGAGCTGCCGTTCAGCGTCGCCATACCGACTTCGCCGATCGTCGCCCCCGTCGTCGGCGCCGCCTTCGGCCGGCCGGGCCGGCGCACGCAGGAGGCGTTCGCGGTGTCGCCGGCCGACCCGTCGGCACTGTTCGCCGGCCAGTCGGTCGTCGACCGCGCAGCCGATGTCGCGACGCTGCTGTGCCTGGGCGTGCAGTCGCACCTGCTGCTCGGCAACGAGCGCGCGGCGGTCGCTGCGGGCGCACTCGACCAGCGCCACGGCGCCATCGGCAAGGCATGGCAGGTGTTGCGCAACTGGAACCTCGACCATCGCCGCGTCAATGAGTGGCGCATGCTCGTCGGCGGCTCGGCCGTGAGCGAAAAGCACGGCCACGCCGACCACGCCGATGTACTGCAGCCGCGCATGCCCGCCGCGCTGCTGACGCCGGCTGCGGCCGGCGAGCCGCTGTCGAACCGCCTCGGCTGGTCGCCGCTGTTCGCGCAGTGGCTCGACATGGCGGCACGGCCTGCGACCGACACCGTTGCCGACACATCGGTCGCACCCGGCGCACCGAGCAACCTGGCGCTGTCGCGCGCGGTTGCGTTCCTGTTCGATCTTCCGAGCCCGGTCTAGCCATGGCAGACGAACTCCTCGGCGACGACCCGCTCGGCCGCAACGAAGCCTTCTTCGCGGCCCTGGGCATCGCCGAGCGCTTCTACACCCCGGCCGTCACCGCCAGCCTGGCGCACGCGACCACGGTGCCGACCGACGCCGCGGCGCTGCCCTGGGCGCCGTTCGGCACGCGCAACATCGGCGGCCGCGTGCGCGCGCTGGCGCAGGACCCGCGCAACCCGTTCGTGCTCTACGCCGGCACCGCGATGGGCGGCGTCTTCAGGACAACCGACGGCGGCGACACCTGGGACCACATCGGCCAGCCCGAAGACGCCTTCGCCGTCGGCGCCCTGGCGATCGACCCGAACCAGCCGACCGTCATCTACGTCGGCACCGGCGAGCCGGTGTCGATCCACTCGGCCGGCGCGCCGATCACGGCGTTCGACGCCGCCGCTGCCGGCATCGGCTTCCTGCGTTGCGACACGGCCGCGGTGCCGGTGCGCTTCACCACCGAAGTCGGGTCGTGGTCTGGCATCGTCGCCGCGGCGCAGGCGGCCGCGGCAACGGCCGGCAACCCGATCCCGCTCCCGCCCGCGGTGCCGATGGCCAACGGCGCCGCCGACCGCTACTCGCGCATCGCCTTCGATCCGCGCAACGCCGGCCGCTGCTGGATCGCCAGCAGCACCGGTCTGTGGCGGCGCGAGCCCGGCCCGCCGGTGAGCTTCTTCCGCGAGCCGGTGCCGAACCCGCCGCCGGCGATGACGAACCCGGCGCAAGCCGCCTTCGGCTGCGTCGCCACCGATGTCGTCATCGCCGACAACCCGGCAGGTGCGCGGACCTACCGCCTGCACGTCGGCTTCGGCGCTTTCGGCGTCTTCCGCGGTGTCTGGGACCCCGCGGTCGGCGGCAACGCCGTCTGGGAAGCCGTGCCGCTCGGCGGCGGACTGCCGGGCATCAGCGCGCCGGCGGGCCTGACGCACGACCGCATCCGGCTGGCAGTCTGCCGATCCTTCCCCGACCACGTCTACGCGATGTTCGAGAACGGCCAGCCGATCGGCAATCCCGACCCGCGCGCCGTGCTCGACATCTTTCATTCGGCCAACGGCGGAACCACCTGGACCGCGGGTCCGGCGCTGGCATCGCCGACGTCGCCGGCATCGACCATCGGCGACGGCATCGCGGTCGGCCAGGGCGGGCAGCCGTGGGCGCACATGGTCATCGAGTGCCACCCGGACAACCCGGCCATCGTCGTTGCCGGCGGCATCAACCTCGCGCTGACGCGCGACTTCGGCGCCAATTGGCAGCGCATCATCCACTGGCCCAACTTCGGCGACGGCGACCGCTCGCAGCACGGCGACCAGCACACGATCGTCTTCGACAGCGCCGACCCGCGCCGCATCTGGGTGGGCAACGACGGCGGCATCTCGATGGCGCCCGACATCGTGCAGACCAATCCGCTGACCGATGCCAACTGGCGCAAGCGCAGCCACGGCATCGAAGCGGCGCAGTTCAACGACATCGCGATCAACCCGAGCCATCCGACGATGGTCGGCGGCGGCCTGCAGGACAACGCCAGCTACATCACCTTCGGCGGCGACAGCTGGCACGTGGTCAGCGACGCCGACGGCGGGCAGATGGCATTCACGATCAACAACCCGCGCACCTACATCGCGCCGCACCAGAACGCCGTCGTGCTGAGCAACGTCGTCGCCGGCAGCGCGATGTCGCCGGCCCCGGGCGTGTATCCGCTGGTGCAGCGGCGCCGCATCAACGGCGACCTGGCGCCGGGCAACGAGTTCTTCGCGGTGCAGATCGCGCCGATCGCTGGGGGTGCGACGCTGTTCATCCCGATCGTCGAGCAGCACCGCGCGACGGCCAACCACTTCATCGTCGGCCGGCCCGGCGGCGTGCGCGTGACGGCCAACAACGGCGGCATCTTCGTGAACCCGGCGATTCCGGCGTTCGGCGGCGGCGACGCCAGCGCCATCGCCTACGGCACCGCGACCAACGTCGCGACCACCGACGACTGGTGGGTCGGCACCAGCGTCGGCGTCGTGCACGTCGCTGCCAACGCGCCGCCGGCGGCGCCCGCGTGGGCCAACGTCACGCCGCCGGGCGTCAATCCACTGAGCCTGATCGCACGCATCGCCGTGCATCCGGCGGACACCAACTACGTCGCCGTCGCCACCGCAACGCGGAACCCGGCGGTGACTGCAGCGACACCGTTCCCGTTCCGCGGCCAGGTCTTCCTGTCGCTCGACCGCGGGCTGAACTGGGCCGACGTCACGGGCCTCGTGTCGGTCGGCCCGCCGGTCGCGGTGCCGCCGCTGCAGGCGCTGCCGCCGTCGCCGTTCACGAGCCTGGTCTTCGATCCGCAGCCGGCCGCCGGCGCGGCGCAGGTGCTCTACTGCGGAACGATCGCCGGCGCCTACGTGATCCGCAACCTGCCGCCGCTGCGCGTTCCGGCTGCCGCCGGCGCGGTGCCGGCGTTCAACCCGCAATGGTTCGCCTTCAACGCGCGCGGCGCGCCGGGCGCCTTGCCGCTGACGTTGATCAAGGACCTGGCCTTGCAGACGCTGCCGGTGAACGGCGGCGCCGCGGCGGGCAGCGTCGAGGCGGTCGTGCGGCAGCGACTGGTGGCTGCGACCTACGGCCGCGGCATGCACGTCTGCGACATCACGAACTACGCCGGGCCGTTGGCCGCCGGCGGGCCGCGGCACCGGCTCTACATCCGGCAAACCGTCGTCGAAAGCGGCCTGAGCTATCCGCGTCCGGCGCCGGCGACGCTGAACGCGGCGCCGGCCGCGGCACAGCCCGACCAGTACGGCGGCGACCCGCGGCTTCCGACCGTGCCGGCGCCGCTGGCCTTCACCGACCAGGACGCCTACGACATCCGCATCGACAACCGGCCGTTCCAGTTCTTCGACGACGTGATGGACGGGGTCGAATTCGACGAGGATCTGCGCACGCGCGCCGTCGTTCCCGGCGAAAGCAACGCCGTCTACGTGCAGGTGCACACCAGCGGCTGGGACGCACTGGCGCCGGTGACGGTGCACCTGTACTTCGCCGCCGCGGTTGCGGGCGCGGCGCCCGACCTGCACACCGGCTTCTGGGCCACGTTCGCGCAGGACCCGTTGCCGGCACCGGCCGCCGTCCCCGTGGCGCCGAAGGCCGCGTGGCAGCGGGCCGGGCACCCGGTGACGCTGAACCGCATCCGCGCCAACCGGCCTGAGGTCGCGCGATTCGACTGGGTGCCGCCGCTGGCTTTGGCGGGCGGCAGCGTAGCGCTGCTCGCGGCGTGCACGAGCGCCGTGGACGCGATGCCGGCTGCGCCATCGGAAGCCATCGTCGCGCTGCTGCGCGCCGAGCGCCGGGTCGCGCTGCGCGTCGCCGCCGTCGGCGCGTTCAAGCCCGACCTCTACATCCGCGATGGCGTCGACGACGACGGGCGCCTCGGCGGTGTCGCCTTCGGCGGTCGCAGCCCCGACATCATCGTCGTCGAAGCCGCGGTCGTCGACCCGGCTGCGGCGTTCACCGACCTCGGCGACGCCCGCGAACTCGACCGCGTGCGCGGCGGTGGCGGCAACAACGTCGTCTACGTGCGCGTCCACAACCGCCAGCCGGCCGACACCGCGGTCGACGTCGAGCTGTTCTGGGCGCTGCCGAACGCGCCGGTCAGTGCCGCACCCGGCCAGTCCGGGCCGCCGTTCGACGCCACCAAGTGGCAGGTGATCGCACCGGTCGATGCCGTTAACGTCACGGTGCCGGCGAGCGGCACGCGCCTCGCGCGCTTCGACTTCAACGTTGCGCCGGTGCCGGAAGCGGACTTCCCGAACGCGATCGCCTTCATCGCGCTGATCCGCTCGCACGACAGCGCCGACCCCGAGCCGCAACGCGCCGGCATCGCGTCGCAGGATGCGTTCTGGCGCCTGTTCACCGACATGGCCAATTCCAACAACGCCGCGCTGCGCGCGCTGCGTTTCCTGTGATGGCTGCCGAGACCGCATTCCTCGACGCGCTGGCGACGCACCTGGCGGCACGCCCGGCGCTGGCGGGCGCGCGCATCGGCGCTGCCGAGCCCGCGGTTGCCGGCGAGCTGCCGGCCGTCGTGCTGTCGCTCGCCGAGGTGCACCGGCTCGGCGCCGGTCTCGGCGAGCGCGCGTCGCTCATCACGGGTGCCTTGCCGGTCACGTCGACCGTCGACCTCGCGAACCCGGTCCTGCCCGAGGAGCCCACCTTCCGGCTGCTCAGCACCGACCGGCGGACGCTCGTCATGCCGCACGGCGGCTGGGTCAAGCTCGACGGGTCCGACTTGCCGCTGGAGGCTGCCGACTTGCAGGTCAGCGTCGCCGGCGCAGCGCGCACGGTCGTCAAGGCCGCGCCCGGCGCCAACGAAGTGCGGCCCGACGCCCCCATCGGCACGCTGCTGTTCGGCGCTGCGCTGCCGCCGGCGGGCCATGTCGTCGCGACCTACCGCATCGGCCAGTGGGAGCGGCGGCTGACGCCGATCGCGGGCATGCTGCACGTCGACATCCGTGCCGCTGCGGCGGCCGACGTGCAGGCCTTTGCCGGCGCCGTGATCGACGCGCTCGACAAGGAGCTCGGCACGTTGCCGGCCGGCCTGCGCAAGATCGCATTGAACCGCGTGTCCAGCATTGCCGTGCCCGACGCCGCGTTCGCCAATGCGCGCGGGCGCGGTCTCGACTTCGCCTTCGAGTACGAACATCCGATCGACCGTCCGGATTCGTCGGGCGGCGTGATCCTGCGCATTCCCGTCGCGATGCAGACTGACGCGACGACCGAGACCTTCGAGGTCGTACCATGACCTCCACCCACCCAGCAACCCACCCAGGAGAGCGGCGATGAGCGAAGTGATCAGCGAGATGATCGAGCCCGGCACCTACATCGAGGTGCGATCCGAGGGCCTGATCGGCGTCGGCGGCATCAGCACCGGCAACCTCGGTGTCGTCGGCACCGCGAACCGCGGGCCGGTCGGCACCGCGGTGATCCTCGGCAGCCTCGGCGAGGCGATCGACACCTTCGGGTCGTACGACCGCTTCCCCGGCACGGCGGAAGCGCCGGCGCTGACCCTGGTTCGGACGCTGGAGCAGGTGTTCAAGGGCGGCGGCAGCACGGTGTATGCGGTGCGCGTCGCCAACCTCGCGGCGGACGCACAGATGAAGTCGATGACGTGGAGCGTGAACGCCGCGGCCTCGGCGCTGCTGTTCACGCTGACCGCGACGTCGCCCGGCACCTGGGCCAACGCGATCGCCGCGGCCTTCACGGCCGCGACCAGCGCCAAGCCCGCCGAGCTCACGCTGACGCTGGGGCGCTTGAAGGAGTCGTTCACCGGCGCCGACGCCGGCGCGCTGTTCGATGCCATCAAGGACGGCAGCCGTCTCGTCGTGCCGACCGGCTTGGCGGCCACAAGCCGCGGCACGGCCGTTGCCGCGGTCGTGGCTGCGAGCGGCGCCGACCTCGGCGGCCCCGACGGCGTTGCGGCGACCACGACCGAACTCGCCGCCGGCCTGGCGGTGCTGGCGACGCAGCCGGTGAACATCGTCGTCGCCGGCGGCTTCGATGCCAAGACCGGCGCCGGCACCATGCTGGCGCACCTGGAGGAGACCGAGAACGACGGCCGCGAGCGCATTGCCGTCATGGGCGCGTCCAGCGACGTGCCGGCGACGCTGGCGGCCGATGACGTGTCGAAGGCCAGCAACCCGCGCTTCGTACTCGTCGCGCCCGGCATCCTGGCCGACGACGCGGCGCGCGCCGGCGAAGCGAACAAGCAGGTCAAGCTGCCTGCTGCGTATGCCGCGGCGCTGGTCGCAGGAAGGCTCGCGACCCTGGCGCCGCACATCAGCCTGACGAACAAGGATGTTGCCGCCGATGGCCTGACGCGCGAATACACCCGCGCCGAGCGCAAGAACCTGCTCGGCAACCGCGTGCTGGTGCTGAACAAGAGCTTCGGCTTCCGCGTGCTGAAGGGCAATTCGACCGACACCGGCGCGTTCAAGCAGATCTCGGTGCGGCGCATCGTCGACTATGCCAAGGCCGGCGTGCGCGTCGGCTCGAACCCCTACATCGGCCGGCTCAACAACTCGCGCGTGCGCGCCGCGCTGAAGGCCACGCTCGACGGCTTCCTGTCGGGGATGGTGCTCGACGAGATGCTCGTCGGCTACACGCTCGACGTGTCGGCCACGCGCGCGCAGGAGATCAACGGCCAGGCGATCGTCACGATGACGCTGATGCCGACGTTCTCGATCGACTTCATCAAGGTCATCATGAATCTGTCCTGAGGAGCAAGCAAAAATGCCCACCACTGTCTACCGCGGCTCCGACGGCACGATCTCGCTGGCCACCGAGGCCGGTGTCGAAGGCGACGCCGCCAGCTCCGTCAACGATGCCTACTCGCTGACGCCGATCGGCCGTGTCACCGGCGTCACGGTGCGTGTCACCAACGACGTCAAGCCCTTCCACGAACTCGGCCAGCGCTTCGCCACCGAGCTGCGCCCCGGCAACATCAACGTCTACGGATCGATCGACCGGGCCTATGTCAACGGCGCGCTGCTGAAGCTGATGCTGGGCGCGGCCGCCGACAGCCGCCCGGCCGGCAGCTTCCCGAGCCCGTCGTTCAACCTGAGCCTGCGGCTCGAGAACCCGTCGTTGCCGGGAACCTCGTCGACCGTCACGGTGATGGGCGTCAAGCTCGAGGAATGGTTCTACGAGTTGCCGGAAGACGACTTCGCGATGGAGAAGGTCAGCTTCCGGGCACTGTGGGTGAAGGTCGAAGACGCGAGCGCATGAAATGAACCAGCCCCGTAGCGCCCTCAGCGCTCGCCCATGATGCGCACACTGACCCCCGAAGACCTGCTTGCCGGCGCGCAGGCGACGCACCGCATCGACGTGCCTGCGGCGCTGCTCGGTGCCGACGCGCCCGGCAGCGTCACGCTGAAGGCGCTGACAGCGGGTGCGGTGCAGCGCGTCGCGCAGGCCGCCCGGGAAGAGCGCGTGCTGGCGAGCGTTCTGATGGTGCAGCAGGCGCTGGTCGAGCCGAAGCTGTCGGTCGATCAGGTCGCTGCGTTGTCGGCCGGGCTGCTGCAGTTCCTGCTCGAGCAGGTGAACCGCCTGTCCGGGCTGGCGATGGCGGACGACGATCTCGACAAGGCCGTCAAGGCGCCCCTGACGCGCGCCTGCTTCGTCCTCGCGCGCGAGTTCGGCTGGACGCCTGCGGACTGCTCGGCGCTGACGGTCGGGCAGATCCTGCTGTATCTCGAGATGCTGGCGCGCGACGAGCGGCCGGCCGGGGCGGTGGCGCGATGAGGCGCACTGGCCAAGAACGGCGTGCTGGCGTGCTGCCCGATCTTGTCGAGCAGCTTGCCGCCACCGCCCGGCCGCCAGAAGGCGCTCGCACCGCAACGCGTAGCGCGAAGGCTACCCAATGAGCCGCTCACCGCATCCGGCGTTGACAGGACTGGTTCGCCACGGCGGCAGCGCCGCACGCTGGGCCGCGGCCGACGTGGCGCTGCGCGAGCGGCTGCTGGCGGCGGGCGGGACGCCTGCGGCGCTGGACGGCGAGCCCGCCTGGGCTGCGTTGCTGCAGTCGCCACTCGGCGCTGCCGGGGCGGCGATCGAAGACCGCGTCGCGGCGCTGGCGCGCGACGACGGCGACGCTGCCGATCCTGCGCCAGGGCCGCGCCCGCGCGTGCTGCAAGCTGCCGCTGCAGCGACGGCCCGCGCCGTGCGCGGCGGCGCGGTTCGCGCGGCGGTGACGCCCGTGGGCGCTGCGACAGCAGCCGCGGCGCTGCCGCAGCGACCGGCGCGCGCCGCTGCGCGTGGCGCTTCCGTGCCGGCGCTGGCCGGCACCCGGCGGCCGGGCGCCAACGAAGCGGCCGCCGTGTGGCAGCAGCGCGCGTCTGCAGCCGGCCTCGCGGCGGCCTACGACTCGCCGCTGGCAGCCGCCGGCACCGCTGCGTTGCCCGCCGCTGCGTTGTCCGCCGCTGCGTGGTCCGCCGCCGCAGTGCCCGGGCGCACACCGGGCTGGACCGATCTCGTCACCGCCTCCGCCTCCGCCACCGCTGCAGCGCAGCGCCAGGCCGCGCCGCGTGCGTCGGGGCTGCGCCGCATCGGCGACGTGCTGGATCGCATCGGCGGCGCGGCCGCGTCGCAGCCCGTTGGTGGCGGACCTGGGGGCGCGGTAGCAGCAGCAGTCGCCGCCGGCACCGTGCCGCTCGGCGCACCCGAGCCGATCACGCCGCGCAACCCGCTCGCCGAGGCATCGGCCAGGCCACCCGCATCGAATCCCCTGGCTGCCGCGGCGACGAGCGTGTCGCTGCCGGCACGGCGCGGGGGCCTGCGCGGCTTGGCCGAAAGCGTCCGCGCCGCCGCGACGACCGCTGCGCTGCCACCCGACGACAGCCCGGCGGCCGCGCCCGCGCGCCTGGCATCGACGGTGGTTGCGCTGATGCCTCGCGCCGCAGACGATGCGCCAGCGCCGACGCAGGCCCCGCCGTCCGATGAGGACCTCGCCGAACAGATCGCCCGCATCCTGCGCCGCGCCGCGCAACGCGATGGCATCGACCTGGACGACGTCGAGCCATGAGCCTTTCCAAGCCAGGCGCCCGCATCACGATCGACGGCACCGAGCTCGGCGCCGACGAGGCGGCGCTGCTGCGGCTGACAATTGAAATGAGCGTCAACGGCCGCCACGATCACGCGCTGCTGCGACTGTGGCCACGCTCGAAGTTCGCCGACGCCGCGGCCGGCGCGACGATCTCGATCGCCCTCGGCGAACGCGGCAGCGAGCAGGCCGTCTTCAGCGGCGAGGTCGGCGCCGGCCGCAGGTTGCCGAACGAAACCGTCGTCGAGGCGCTGGCCGCGACGGTGCGCTTCAGCCGCGCCTACAAGTCGCAGACCTACGTCGGCCAGACGGTTGCCGACATCGTCCGCGATCTGGCCGATGGCGCGCCGATCGACCAGGTCGAGGCGACGTTGAAGCTCAACGCCTACTACGTGGACAACGCGCGCCCGGTGTGGAGCCAGTTGCAGACGCTGGCGCGGCTCGTCGGCGCCGACCTCGGCTGCGCGCCCGACGGCGGGCTGCGTTTCGTCCCCGCTGCCGGCGCGGCGGCGCCGACCCAGCTGCGTTATGGCGCCGAGCTGCTCGACTGGAACCTGGCGCGCGCCACGGCGCCGCAGTCCGCTGCCGTCGCGGCCTATGGCGCGGCCAGCGAGCAGGGCGACGCGCGCTGGCACTGGATCGCGCATGACCCGGTCGGCGCCGGCGGCACAGCGACGCGGCTGCCGGCAGCGCTGGCGACGCGCGACGGCGCGCAGGCGGTCGCCGACGCGATGGCCGCGCGCGCCGGTCGTGCTGCGGTCGACGGCGAACTGCTGATCGTCGGCGCGCCCAAGCTGCGACCCGGCGATTCGGTGCAACTGTCGGATCTTCCCGGCGGTGACCCGGGCGTGCTGCGCATCCGCTCGCTGCGCCACGGCTTCGACGGCCGCAGCGGGTTCATGACGCGGCTGCGCGTCGAAGCCGGCGAAGGCGGTGGCCTGGGAGGTTTGCCGTGACCGAGCTCATCGACACGCTGCGCGCCATCGTCCGCGACGAACTGGCGCTGCAACGCGCGCCCGAGCTCGGCGTCGTCACCGCGATCCACCCGCGCGACGCCGACGGCAGCGACGCGAACCACCAGGCGCACGTGCGCCTGGTCGCGACCGGCGTCGAGCTGCAGTACGTGCCGGTGGCGGTCGGGCGGCTCGGGCTGGCGCTGCTGCCGCAGGTCGGCGACACGGTGATCGTCGTCTTCGTGCGGGGCGACCTGAACGCGCCGGTGGTCATCGGCTCGCTGTACGACGCGCAGGTGCAGCCGCCGGTCGCGAAGGCGGGAGAGCTCGTCTACACACCGTCGGACGCCGGCGGCGACGCATCGCTGCGGCGCCTGCAGCTTGCGCTCGGCAGCGACGTGACGCTGACCGTGGACGACGAGAACCTCAAGCTCGTCCTCGGCGGCACCGAGCTGACGATCGCCAAGGACGGCGACGTGACGATCACCTCGGCCGCCAAGCTCGTCGTCAAGGCGCAGGGCGACATCAGCTTCGAGGCGAGCGGCAACCTGGACCTGAAGGCAACCGGCAACGCGACGCTCAGCGGCGCTTCCGCAACCGTCGAAGGCCAGGGTTCCGCGAAGCTGAAGGCGCCGTCGGTCTCGCTCGCCGGAAACACCCAGTTCAGCCCTGGCTAAGGACGAAAAATGCCTGGAAACCCCGTCTCCATCGGTTGCGCGGTGCTGCTGTCGCCCGGCGCCGCCGGCCCGCCCGACAGCGGCCTGATCACCACGGTGCTGCAGACCTGCGCCACCGCCGGCGGCATGCCGCTGGCGACGGCGGGCAGCCTGTGCCAGATGATCAACTCGCTGTCCGGCGTGCCCTACGTGCTGCCGATCGGCCCGGGCGGATCGGGCAGCGTGCTCGTCGCCGGCCAACCGCTGGTGCGGATGGGCGACATGATCCCCTCGGGCCCCGGCGTGATGACGATCCTGGGCCCGCCGGCCGCGCCGTACATCACCGACACCGGAGCACCTTGAGACATGGCCCGCACGACACGCACCGCCGAAACGCTGAGGCCGCTGCTCGGCCGCGACCTGCTGCTGCGCTACGCGGCGAGCAGCGGCTTCTTCGAAGACGCCGACCTCGTCGCGCGCCGTGCCGGCGTCGAGCGCGACATCGACCTCGCCGACGGCCTGCCGAACCTCGAGCAGGCGCTGGCCAACCGCCTGAAGACACGGCGCGGCGAGCTCACCGACCTGGGCCACCCCGACTACGGGTCGCGGCATCACGAGCTGATCGGCGAGCCCAACGTCGACCGCACGCGCCACCTGATCAAGCTCTACGTACTGCAGGCGCTGAGAGACGAGCCGCGGGTCGAGAAGGTGCTGTCGGTGACCGTCGCGGCCGAGCACAAGCCGCCGCGCGAGACGGTGCGCATCGAGCTCGCGCTGCGCGTCCAGGGCGAGCCGACCGTGCTGAACCTGGTGTTGCCGTTTTCGCTGGCATGAATCCGAAAGGTGCAACGTGACCTACGCCGCCGAACCCTATGCCCAATTCGTCGATGACCTGCTGTCGTCGCTGACCGGCGGCACGGTGCGCGAGCAGTTCCGCTTCCTGCCCGAGAACGCGCCCTACAAGCTTGCCGCCACCGGCGGCGTGCTGCCCCGCAGCGTGCGCGTGTTCGGCCTGTCGGACGCGGCGTATTTCCGTTTCCGCAACCCGACCGACTATACCGTCGGCGCCGACCAGAGCATCGTCTGGAAGGCCGCGAGCGACGGCACGCCGGCCAAGGATGCGGTCTGGCCCGACGAGGCCAGCGCCTTTTTCGCCAGCTACGAGACCGCTGACGCCGTGCGCCTGCTGACCGACCGCAACACCGGTAGCGTGACGCGGCTGCTCGCCGAGAGTTTCGCGCGCGAATTCGCGGTGCTGTCGCGCCAGCTCGAAGCCGTCTACCAGGCCGGTTTCATCGAGACCGCGGGCGGGCGCGACCTGGACCAGCTGGCGCTGCTCGTCGGCATCGTGCGGCGGCGCCGGCTGGCCGCGGGCGGCACGGTGATCTTCGGCCGCTCGACGCCGGCACCGGCCGACGTGACGATCAACGCCGGCACGCGGTTGTCGACCGTGGAGCCGCCGGCGGCGACCTTCGAGACGACCGAAGACCGCACCTTGCAACGCGGCAACCTGACGGTCGAGGTGCCGGTCCAGGCACTCGAGCCGGGCGCGGGCGGCGTCGTCGCGGCGGGGACGATCCGCGCGATGAACCGTCCCATCTTCGGCATCGAAAGCGTCGACAACCCGCAGCCGACGCGTTTTGCCGGCAGCGACGAGAGCGATGACGCGTTGCGCGCCCGCGTGCGCCGCGCGCACGAAGGCGCCGGCAAGGCAACGACCGGCGCGCTGCTGTCGGCGCTGACCACGCTGCCCGGCCTGCGCGACAAGGACATCCGCATCGCCGAGGACTACCTGGCGCACCCGGGCGTCGTCAGGCTCACGGTCGCGCTGCCCGAGATGAGCAGCGAAGCCGAGCGCGTTGCCGCGATCGAGAAGGCGGTGGAGCTGATCGAGGCCACGCGCCCCGTCGGCGTGCGCATCGAGCACAACATCGATGCCCCGCTGCCGGCCGGCGTCGCGACGCCCGGCCCTGGCGTCGTCGCCGAAGACGGCGAAGAACCGGTGACGGTCGGCATCGCGAGCGCGGCCGACGGCCTGTTCATGCCGGTCGATGCGACCGTCGAGCTGACGCCGGCGACCTTGGCGCTGTCGCCCGAGGCCCGCGCCGACCTCGAACGCAAGGCGCGCGAGGCGACCGATGCCTTCATCGACGAAGCCGGCATCGGCGAGGCGCTGGTCTACAACAAGCTCGTCGCGTCGCTGATGGCACTCACCGGCGTGCTCGACGTCGCGGTCGAGATCTTTCCGCAGAACGCGCCGGGCGGCCCGCGCCGGCGCAACGTCGTTCCCGACAATCCGCAGGTGCGCCCGGTCACGGGCGTCATCGACGTGCGCATCGGCGGCGCGCTGATCATGCTCGACATCACCGTCGACTTCACGCTGCAAGGCGCCGGCACGCTCGGCGACCCGGCGACGGCGCGCGAAGTGGCGCGCAGCGAAGCCGCGACGCGGCTGAAGGACGGCTTCGCCGCGTTGGCCAGCGGCGCGAAGTTGACCGTGCCGCTGCTGATGTCGATGGTGCCCGACACCGCGACCTACAAGCTGACCGACCTGCACTACCACGCCGAGTACGTCGATGCCGGCGTGCGCATCCACCAGCAGGATGTCGAGCTGCCGCTGTCGGGGCTGGAACGGTTGTGGATCCGGCGCGTGGCGCTGGCAAGCGCGGCAACGTCATGAGCGCACGCGCGGCAACCGTCCTCGGCCGCTTCCCGGCGCACCTGGAAGCGGCGCGCCCGGACAAGCTGCTCGGCCATGCCGCGACCGCGGTTGCGGACGACCTGGACCAGTTGGCCGCCGCACTGGCCGCCGTGCGCCGCGCGCACCGCCTCGGCGACGCCGACGAGCTGGCCGACCTGTGGCGGCTGGCGGCAATGAACGGCATGGTGCAGGCCGAGTTCGAGATCGTGCTGCAACGCTGGCGCCGCGCCCGCGAGCTGCTGGCGGCGTTGCAGGCCGCCGGCGACGACGCGGCGCGCGAAGCCGCTGCCGAGGCGCTTGCCGCGCTGTGGTCGCTGCAGGCGTTGCCACCTCGGCTGGCCGCATTCGCCGACCCCGAAACGCCCGCCGACAGTGCCAGCGCCGCAGCACGCATGGCCGCGCAGGTCGGCCTGACGCTGCGCCACGGCGCGTTGGCCAACGCGGTGCGCACGCGCATCGCGACGACTGCCGCGCTGCACCTCGGCGGCAACGGCACGGTGCTGGCGCTGTTGCGCGGCGCGGCGAATGCACTCGACCTCCAGATCGGCCCGGTGCTGCACAGTGCCGACCGCTATTGGCACGCCGCGCGCGTCACCGACCGCTTGCGCCTGGCGGCGCCGGATGGCGTGCCGCTGCCGGTCGCCGAAGAGCTGCTCGGCATCGAGGAGAACCCGCTCTGGCGCGCCGAGACCGACAACACGCCGCGCAGCCATGCCGAGCTGTTCACGGTGCTGCGGCGCGGCTTCGAGCGCGCGCTGCTGCAGGTGCGCATCACGGGCGAAGGCGGACGCACGGTGGCGCCGATGCTCGTCAATCGCGACGAGGGCCACGGCGTCGGCTACGACGGCATCGTGCCCAACGGCGCGCAGCTCGTCTTCGAGGAGGACGGCCGCGTGCTGCTCGACGACGCCGACGTCACGGCCAACGCCTACGCCTGGAACGGCGCCTGTTTCGCCGGCGACGATGCCAGCGCCGACGCGGACTTCGTCTTTGCCGGTGCCGGCATCGATCCGAAACGCAAGGTTGCAAGCTTCGCGTCGACGACACCGGCCGCCGCGCTGGATCGCGCCGCGGCCTTTCCGTCGGACGGCGCCAGCCTCGCGGTGCCCGGCATCGCCGTCGGCGTGACACGGCTTGCATTCTTCGTTCGCGAGGCGCACTTCGCCGCGACCGGCGGCACGCCGAAGGCGGCGATCGCCGCCACGCCACGCAGCAAGTCGGCGATCTTCGATGCGGCGGTGTTCGCGCCGCCGCCGCTGCCGCGCACCGGCTCGGCGCTGGTGGCGCTGTCGTGGCTCGAGCACCGCGCCTTTGCCGTGCGTCTGCTGATCCCGCCGCGCTTTCGCAATTGGCGCGCCGACGAGGCCGAAGGCGCGCAGACGCTGCAGGCGCTGGGACGCGCGCTGGAGCGGCACCGGCCGCTCGGCGTGGAACTGCGCATCGAGTTCATCGACGACCGCTGGACGCTCGGCAGCGGTACGCTGACGAGCGGCATCGACGACGACCCGATCGAGTCGTTGCGCGCCGGTACGACGCTGTGGCCGGCGCCGCCGGCCAATGAATGAAACCAGGAGCAGGCATGATCTTCGATCCACCCTTCATCAAGACGCTGGTCAATCCTGGCGAGCCCGTCACCGCCGAATCCTGGAACGACATCGTCACCGCGTTGTCGCAGGTGCACCTGCATCTGGAGGCGACCGAGGCGACGGCGCTGAAGGTGCAGGTCACGAACCCGGGCATCGACCTGGCATCGGTTCGCGTCAGTGCCATCCGCGCCGACGGTGTCGCCGTCGATGCGGTGGCGCCGGTCGCGCCCAGCACGCAGCACATCTTCTCCGGGCTGTCCGCCGGCAGCTACGCCTTGAGCGTCGCCGCCCCCGGCTACCAGACCGCCACCGCCGCGATCACCGCGCCCGACGCGACGGTGCAGAACGTCGCGCTGACGCCGAGCGGCGCGTTCATGCCAGGCGTGTTCGGGCTGACGCTGCAGGAGGCGCTGGCGACGCTCAACAACGCGCTGATCTCGGTCTCGCGCGTGCTCGACGTGACCGGCACCGACGTGCCGACCGCCAACCCCGGCGCGCAATACAGCAGCTCGCGCGTCCTGATGCAGCTGCCCGACGCGGGCAGCGCGGTGCCGACGGGACAGAGCGTGCAGCTCGTCATCGCCGCCGTGCTGGCACCGCAGCCGAGCATCGAGATCCCGCCGCTGACCGGGCTGACGCTGGCCGAGGCGCAGAAGGCGCTCGAAAGCCTGGGCCTGGTGCTCGGGAAGGTCGTCACGAAACAGGGCCGTCAGGCCTGACAGGAGAACTTCATGGCCACGAACCCGATCTTCAAAGCCGGCGCCACGATCAACACCGCCGCGCTGGCGGCGCAGAGGAACGTCACCGTCGAGGTCGCCGACAAGCCGACCGTCGCCAAGGTCGTCCGCGAGGGCTTCCAGGTGCCGTCGGTCACGCTGGACAGCCAGGCCGCGACCTTCTTCCTCGACAACCTGCAGATCGTGCCGCCGCGGGTGACGCCGCGCGTCGTGTCGCAGAGCGTGCGCCCCGGCACCAAGGTCGTCGCTGGCACGGTGATCGACCTCGTGCTGGCGTCGGCCGACATCATCCCCTTCGACATCTTCGACGGCGTGCACGAAGACCTGAAGGGACGCAACCTGTCGAACCTGCTCGACGGCATCCTCGCCGACGCGCCGACGCGGCAGACGCTGCTGAAGTACGACAAGGCGGCCGATGTCCCGCAGGCCGAGAAGACGGCGCTGCTGGCCAAGTTCACGCAAGCCGACATCGGCTTCAACGAGGAGGTGCCGACGCTGTCGTTCGAGTCGGCGTTCAACTCGTCGCGCGCGGCGCTGGCGTTCAAGTAGCGGCGGAGCAGCGCAAAGATGGCCATCGGGCTGGAATTCACGAGCGTCGAGGCCGTCGAGATCGGCGGCCTGCAGATGCTGTATGCCTACCCGCTGGCGCTTTTCGAAGGCGTCACGTCGGTGTCGCTCGACGTGAGCCTGCCGCGCAACGCGCTCGTCGATGCGTTCCGCGTCGTCGTCCAGGCGCGCCGCGTCGACCAGACGGGGGCGCAGGAAGTCGCACAACTGCGCAGCTATGCCAGCGCCAGCGGCAACGAGCTCGTCATCGACTTCGGCACGCCGCGCACCGTCAACGGCATCGCGCTGCCGGGCGGCGCCGAGGTGAAGTCGGTGCAAGGCTGGCTCGGCAGCCAGTTCGCGCCGAGCGCGGCCTTCGTCGGCAGCGACTCGAGCCCGGTCTTCGCCGAGCTGCGCAGCGAACGCCTGCGCGTGCTGATGTCGCGCGCGCTCGGTGCCGACGAACTCGCCGACATCACGCTGCGGCTGCCCGAGCCGCCGTCGGGGCTGGAGATCCGCATCGACGACGGCGCGCCGGTCTACCAGCACCCGGAACCGGTGCAGCCGCGCGCAACGGTGACGACGCCCGATCTGAGCGGCTGGGACAAGGAGTCGCGGCGGCTGGTCGACCTGACCGCGGCACTGGCGGCACTGACCGGCGACCCGCTGGCGCCCGAAGACGACATCACCTTCAAGCTGACGCTGACGACCAAGGTGCCGTGCGAGCTGGCGCTGGCGGAAGCAGCGCGCACGGTGCGCCGCGTGCGCCGCGTGCGCTTCGGCGCCGAGACCGTGACGCACGTCGATTTCGACGCCGAAGGCGCTGCCGACGTGGCGCTTGCGCTGCCGGCGCCGGCGGGCGGTGCGGCGCGGTTCGTCAGCGAGATCCGCTGGGTGGCCGCTGCGGAGTTGCCGGCCCAGCGCGTGATCCCGCCGCTCGGCCCCGAAGCGGCACTGGGCGCCGACGGCACGACGGTGCTCGCCGACCTCGTCGTGACGACCGACCGCGGCGCCTGTGCGCGGCTGCCGGCGGGCACCGGCATCGGCGAGCTGACCGGGTTGCGCCTGCCGCTGGCGGCGCTGGGCGACGGCGCTGAAGCGCGTGTCGTGCTGTGGTCGCCGGCGCCGGTCGGCGGGCTGCCGCTGGAACCGCTGCCGCAGGGCACGAGCAAGCCGGTGACGCTGGCCGCCGGCGCCGAAGCCTGGGTCACCTTCGTCTTCGACAAGCCGCTGGCGCTCGACGCGGCGGCGCTGCCGTGGGCTGCGCTCGTCGCCACGCGCGGCACGCTGAGCTGGACGCTCGCGCGCGCCGGGGGCGATGCGTTGACTGACCAGCAGCTTGTGCGCCGCGGCCCGCCGAACGGACCGTGGGCGGCGTTGCCGGCGCCGCTGCAAAGCGCGTCCGGCGTGCTCGATGCCCGTGCGCGGCTGCGCCTCATCGGACTGGCGCCGAAGGCCGCGCCACTTGCGCCGCTGACGCTGGCACTGAGCGGTGCTGCGACGACCGACCTGAACCCGACGGCCAAGGGCGCCGCGGCGTCGCTGTCGCTCGCGCCTGCCGTCGCCGTGGCGCAGCCGGTGCTGGTGCTGGTCGCGCGCGTCGCCGGCAGTGTCGAGTTGCGCGATGTCGACGTCGTCTCCAACAACTGAGAAGCTGTGAACGAACCCGCCATGCCCGCTCGTCCTGCCAGAACACGGCCATTCCGCGTCGCAATTGCCCGCCGTGGCATGCGCCATGACTGCGCTTGGCGCCTCGTGGGGTCGCGCTTGCCAAGCAAGCTGCAGGTTGTCGCCGACGCCACGTCTCGACATGAAGCGCCACGGGCTTCCGCCCGCAACCTGCGTCGCCGGAGACCGGCCACCTCGCGGGCGCCGCGGCCATGCTGTCTTGCTGGGCCGCGTTCCCGCGGTCCGCTCGGGCGCGCCGGATTCATTCACCGCTTCAGCTTCCGAGGAATCGACCATGGCTGACGATGCACATTCCCAGTTCGTCGAAGGGCTGCGTGTCACCGCCGAGCATCTGCAGCACCTGCAGGACCGGCTGCGCGAATCGGTGCTCGACCTGCGGCGCACGGTGGGGCTCGGCCACATCGCGTGGGGCTTGCATGTCGCGGTCGACGAAGGGCAACTGCGCGTCGAGCCCGGCGTGGCACTGGCGCCGGGCGGCGTGCGGCTGGCGCTCGACAGCGCCGTGCAACTCGGCGTGCCGGTCGCGGGCCAGCGCGTCGTGCTGCGGGCGACCAACGGCGACCGCAGCCCGCTGCGTTTCGGCAGCACCCCGACCGTCATCACGCTGCTGACGACCGTGACCGCGGAACCCGCCGGGGGCGGTGACCTCGGGCCGGACGCGCTCGCGATCGCCACCGTGGGCGCAAGCGGCGTCGAGCAGGATCCGGCGCTGTTCGTCGCCGCCGGCGCGCACACCCACAGCGGCGAGCACCGGCAAGACGCGCAAGGGCGCTGGTACTACGACGGCGCGGTGCTGGCGCCGGACACGGCCATCGGCCCGCCGGGACCTGTGGGACCTGAGGGGCCTGTGGGGCCTGTGGGGCCTGTGGGGCCTGTGGGGCCTGTGGGACCTGTGGGTCTCACGGGCCCACAGGGTGAGGCGGGGCCGCCCGGAACGCAGGGCGCGCCCGGCGAGGCCGGCGAGGCCGGGCCCGCAGGGCCGGCGGGTGAGACCGGGCCTGCCGGGCCGGCGGGTGAGACCGGGCCTGCCGGCCCCCAAGGCGATGCCGGACCTCCCGGACCTGAGGGCCAGCCTGGACCTGTCGGATCGCCCGGGCCCGCAGGAGCAGCCGGTCCGCCTGGCGATACGGGTGCGGTCGGCGAACGGGGTCCTGCCGGCGAAGTCGGGCCGATCGGCGAGCGTGGACCCGCCGGCGAGGCCGGTCCAGCGGGCGAGCGCGGCCCCGTCGGCGAGGCCGGTCCAGCGGGCGAGCGTGGCCCCGCCGGCGACGCCGGTCCAGCGGGCGAGCGTGGGCCGGTCGGCGAGCGCGGCCCGGCGGGCGAGCGCGGCCCGGCAGGCGCAGCCGGCGCGGCGGGAGAACGTGGCCCTGCGGGCGAAACCGGACCCATCGGCCCGCCAGGTCAGGCTGGCACGGTGGGGCCTGCCGGCCCCGCAGGCCCCGCGGGTGAAACCGGCCCTGCCGGCCCGCCCGGCGACATCGCAAAGCTCGACTGGCCCTTCATCCAGAAGACCAACTGGCCGCAGGACGCCACGCTGTCTGCCAATGACGCGCTGGCGCTGCTGCGGAAGGTGCAGCTGTCGCTTTCGTTGCCGCTGTCGGGTCGCACGCAGGAGCGTCAGCCGCAGGTGGTGCAGGTCTGG
The DNA here is from genome assembly GCF_037889975.1 of Variovorax rhizosphaerae. Classification (NCBI taxonomy): domain Bacteria; kingdom Pseudomonadati; phylum Pseudomonadota; class Betaproteobacteria; order Burkholderiales; family Comamonadaceae; genus Variovorax; species Variovorax rhizosphaerae. Next base: position 50,552 of record NZ_JBBKZT010000011.1, read on the forward strand.
TTCGAGCCCTCGGGGGCCGACGCCACCGGCGCGCCCGCGCTACCGGCGGCGGTGCAGGCGCTGCACGGCTCGCAGAAGTTGTCGCCGCGTGACATCGTCTGGGCCAGCACCGACAACAAGGACCGGCTGGCGTCGCTGCTGTCGGCAAGCGGCCGGCTGATGCTGCGCGTGCATTGCGGCCACCTGGTCGACGAGAAGGATCGTTCGTTCTCGTCGTCGGTCGATGCCCTCGTCGGCGTGCAGTCGCCGCATCTGCCTGCCGGCGTGTTCGAGGGCTGGTGCTTCGTGAAGTGATCCTGATGGCGGCAACGACACTTCGAAGGACGATGAGCGCCCAGGATGAGGCTGCAATAGGCACTGCAAGACGTTCCGGGGATTGACCGGATCGGGATCACAGCCGACAGTACGCGTCCACCCAGGAGGCGAAAGATGCAGCAAGTCCACCGGCAGTTTCTCTACCGAGCCGAAATCGCGGTCGCCGTGGTCTGCGCCTGCCTGTTCGCGCTGACCCTGGTGGATCCGCAGTGGATCGAAACACTGTTCGATGAGTCGCCCGACGACGGTGATGGCAGTCTCGAGCGATGGATCCTGCTCGGCTGCACGTCCATCGGCACCGTTCTCGCGGGCGCGCTGGCGTGGCGCGAACGGAGACGCCTCCGCACGGCCCCGTAGCCGCGCTGATTCTCCTGACCCGATTGGCCCAAACAAATCCGAGGGACGCGATCCTGCGAGCCAATCAGGGCAAGTGGTGCAACGAGTCTGATGTCACAGACATCCTTACCGAACTAAAATGTAAGGAATTGCCCCGCCCAGGAAGGTTCCAATCATGTTCGCCACACTCACCAGCAAGGGACAACTCACGTTGCCCAAGGAGATCCGCGACCGGCTGAGCCTGGGCACCGGCGCGATCCTCGACTTCCAGATTCGGCCCGACAACACGATCACTGCAACGCACGTCAAGCCCGATGCTCGGCGCATCCGTGGCCTGCTCAAGTCGCCGCATCCCGCACCGCTGACCGTCGAGCAGATGGACGAAGCCGTCTCCAAGCACTTGCGGGACAAGCATGCCCCAGCCCGGGCGGGCCGCAAAGCCACCGGCCGATGATCGGCATCGACACCAACATCCTGCTGCGCCTCTGGCTCAACGATGACACGGCGCAGAACAAGCGCATCGATGCGTTGCTGGCCGAGCACGGCGGCACGCCCGGCTCGCTGCTGGTGACAGATGTGGTTCTTGCCGAGTCCGTCTGGACGCTGAAGTCGGCGTTCGACCAGGACAAGAGCGCCCAGTTGATCGCGGTGCGCAGCTTGTTGGACGAGACAGCGTTCGCCTTCGAGGATCGCGAGTCCGTCACTGCTGCGGCCGCGCTGTTCGAAGCAGGCTCCTGCGGATTTGCCGACTGCCTCGTCGTTGCCAAGCATGCCCGGCACGGCTGCAACTTCACCGCGACCTTCGATCGCGGCATGCGCAAGCTGCCTGGGGTGAAGGTGCTCTGAACCTAGGCCTAGACGATCAGGTGCTGGCCCCCGAACGCGCGATGTCGGCTTGGTTGCGGCAATCTCTCGGACTCCCGGCTCCCGCGTCTAAAAGCTGACGCCCGCGTGAACAAGGTCAGCGAGGAAGTCCGCGCAGCGCGGACCGCGAGCAGCTGTTGGTCTTTGCCCCGCCGCTGGCTCTACGACCACCGGTTGCTGATCGTCCACGACCGCGCGATGCGCGCCCTGATCGCTGCTGCCCTCCTCCAACTTGACGCCAGGACGGCGGAGTTGATTGGCGCCGAGGTGATCGCTGGGCCAACCGGCGCCAGGTCATTCCGCCAGAACTCATCGGGGCGCAACGCGCCGACGCGCTGAAGGGCATCAATCTGCGCGGCGTTTTCGGCTTCCCGATCGAGTGCTACGTCGATCAGATCCCACCGTCGCACAGTGCAGCGAAAACGAGCGCCGTGCACTGAAATCGGCCTCGCACTCCCCAAAACGCAAACTGAAGAGCGAACAAGAAGTTCAACAAAATCAATGGCGTAGCGATCGCTAGCCCGCATGGTTGCTGGGTTCACAACCGTCAGTTTTTGCACCGAAAACGAGTAGACCCCGATCGAGAGTTGAGCATGGCACGTCTGTCCGGCCGCGAACGGCGTCTGGCTGAGTGCGGACGGCCTGCTGGCTGACCCGTCGCTGTTAACGGTCGATCACGGCGACTTGTCTCCGACAACAAGACCCTGGACAAGAAGTCACACCGCACGACGTCGAACTTCACGACGCAACTACCGCTTGCGTCGCGCCGCCTTGTCCGCTGGGTCGTAAGAGTAGGCGGCCCCACCGATCCGTCCTACAACTTTTTTACTCGGTCGCGCGAACAAAAAGAAGGGTTAACCCGTATGCAGACACCGCCTCCCCACCCTAAACTTCGTCCTGTCGTTTCGCAAATAAAACACTGTTTCTTTAGTAAAACATCAAGCCGACCAATTCGGAAGATCCCGCCCCACCCTCCGGCCCCGGATTTCCGCCAGATCGGCATACGAATCGCAACTACTTGTACAGGTCGCCAACCATGATGAAGCCATCCCGTCGCCATGTCCTCGCGCTCGCACTGTCCGCCATTGCGGCGTGTGCAGCTGCGCCGGCCGCGGCCCAGGGCTACCCCTCCAAGCCGATCACGCTGGTCGTGGCCTACCCGGCCGGCGGCGACACCGATGCGCTGGCACGACTGTTCGGCGAGAAGCTGTCCAGCCGCGTCAGCCAGCCCGTGGTGGTCGACAACAAGCCCGGCGCCAGCGGCGTCATCGGCAGTAGCTTCGTGGCCCGGGCGCCCGCCGACGGCTACACGCTGTTGCTCGCGCCGAGCACTTTCTCGATCGCGCAGCTCGTGCTGAAGCCCGGCTCGGCGGGCTATGACGTGCTGAACGGCTTCACGCCGATCATCGAGACCGGAACGCTGCCGCTGGTGCTGGTCGCGAGCTCCGGCGCGGGCATGAAGACCTTCAAGGATGTGGCCGCCGCCGCGAAGTCCGGCCCGCTCTCCTATGCCAGCCCGGGCAGCGGTTCGCCGATGCACATCCTTGGCGAACTGGTGAACAAGGCGGCCGGTATCGACCTGCGGCACGTGCCCTATCGCGGCGTCGCGCCGGCCGTGAATGACGTGCTTGGCGGCCACGTGCCGCTCACCTACATCACGCTGGGTCCGGTGGCGCCCTACCTCCCGGCCGGCAAGATGGTCCCGCTGGCCGTGGCGGACAGCAAGCGCTCGCCGCTCGCGCCCAACGTCCCGACCTTCGAGGAGCTGGGCTACAAGGGCCTGCAAGTCGGCGCCTGGCACGGCCTGTTCGGACCGAAGGGCATGCCGGCCGACATCGTGAAGACGCTGAACGCGCACTTCAACGAGATCCTGAAGATGCCCGACGTGGTGGCGCGCATGGAGACGCTCGGCGCGATCCCGCTGGGCGGCTCGCCGGAGACGCTTGCCAAGACCAACGCCGCCGATTACGAACGCCTCGGCAAGGTCATCAAGGACCTCGGCATCCAGGCCGACTGAGCCGCACCGTCCACCGCAGAACAGCCAGAACCCCATGACCGACATCAAAGCCGTCCCCGACCTCGACACCCTGCAGGCCCTGCTGGACGAGGTGCCCACCAACCTGCTGGCCGGCCGCCGCGTGCTCGTGACCGGCGCCGCCCGCGGCCTGGGCCTGGCGTTCGCGAAGTGCATCGCCAAAGCTGGCGCCCGCGTCGTGCTGACCGACATCCTCGGCGACCTGGCGCAGGCCGAGGCGCAGTCGCTGCGCGATGCCGGCTACAGCGCGCATGGCCTGACGGTCGACCTGTGCGACCCGCAATCGATCGAAGCCTGCGCCGCCGCCGCCGTCCAGGCGCTGGGCGGCCTCGACGGCCTGGTCAACAACGCCGCCATCACCAACTCCGGCGGCAAGGATGCGCATGCGCTGGACATCGCGACCTGGGACCGCGTGATGGACGTCAACGTGCGCGGCACCTGGCTCATGAGCCGCGCCTGCCAGCCTGCGCTGGCGGCGAGCGGCCGTGGCGCCATCGTCAACCTGGCTTCCGACACCGCGCTCTGGGGCGCGCCGAACCTGCTGGCCTATGCATCGAGCAAGGGCGCGGTCATCTCGATGACCCGCTCGCTGGCCCGCGAATGGGGGGCCGACGGCATCACCGTCAATGCCGTGGCGCCCGGCCTCACGCTGGTCGAGGCCACCGAATACGTGCCCATGGCGCGCCACCAGAAGTACCTGGAAGGCCGCGCCATCCCGCGCGAGCAGCAGGCGGCCGACGTCTGCGGCGCGCTGTTGTTTTCCCTCTCCGGCCTGTCGCGCTTCGTGACCGGCCAACTGCTCGCCGTCAATGGCGGCTTTGTGATGAACTGATTTTTCGACCAAGGAGTTTTCGATGAGCGATTTGTCCGAACAGCAAAATGTGTCGACCGGCAGCACGCTGGTGCAACCCGAAGGCACGAGCCTCGAAGCGTGGATGAACACCCGCATCGCGCGCTACTCGACCCGCAAGTACGACTGGGACGCGCTGAAGTTCCAGGCCGACTTCGACCCCAAGTTCCGTCGCGCGCAGATGCGCTACGTGGGCACGGGCGGCACCGGCGTCGCGAAGGACGTCAACACCATTCCGGCCGAGAACTTCACCTTCTCCACGATGGTGATCCCCGCCGGCCACGAAGGCCCGCCGCACCTCCACACCGACGTGGAGGAAGTGTTCTTCCTGATCCGCGGCAAGCTCAAGGTCGTCATCGAGAAGGATGGCGAGCGCTTCGAGACCATCATGACCGACCGCGACCTGATCTCGGTGCCGCCCGGCGTGTATCGCGAGGAGATCAACATCGGCGACGAGGACGCGCTGATGTGCGTGATGCTCGGCGCACAGAAGCCGGTCACGCCGACCTATCCGGCGGACCATCCGCTCGCGAAGATCAAGCGCTGAGCGAGGCCCGCGATGAACGACGCCGCTGTCATGCACAACCACGCGCTTGCGCCCTCGGACCTGGCGCGGCTCGATGCGCGCTTTCCGGTGCGCAACGTCGCCGTGAACGGTGGTGCCGTCGTCTCGGCGCGCGAGTGCGGCAGCGGGCCGGCCATCGTCTGCCTGCATGGCATCGGGTCGGGTGCGGCGTCGTGGCTCGACACGGCCTTGCTGCTCGAAGCCGATGCGCGCGTGATCGCATGGGATGCGCCCGGCTATGGCGACTCGGCGCCGGTGGCTCCGGCAGCGCCGACGGCGGCCGACTATGCGCAGCGCCTGCATGCACTCGTCGATGCACTCGGGCTGGAATCGTTCGTGCTCGTCGGTCATTCGCTCGGTGCGCTCACCGCCGCATGTGCAGCGCGCCCGGGCTCAACGCTTGCGGGACGCATCCGCCGCCTCGTGCTGATCAGCCCGGCGTCCGGCTATGGCGCGCATTCGCGTGCCGAAGCCGGCGAGCGCGTTCGCTCGCAGCGCCTGGCCACGCTGGCCCAGGTCGGCATCGCCGGCATGGCCGCGCAGAGCGCAGCCCGCCTGCTTTCCGAAGGCGCGAGCGAACAGTCGAAGCGCTGGGTGCGCTGGAACATGGCGCGGCTCAACGGGCCCGGCTACAGCCAGGCCGTCGAACTGCTGTGCGGCGGGGACCTGCTGGCCGACCTGCCGCCCGCGATGCCGGCGCGCGTGGCCTGCGGCGCACTCGATGTCGTCACCACACCGCAAGTCTGCGCCGAAGTCGCCGACAGGTGCGGCGTGCCGCTCGAACTGATCGCCAACGCCGGCCACGCCAGCTACGTCGAACAACCGCAAGCCGTCGCGGCACTTCTGCGCGACGTGCTCGCCGCTTGAACAACAACCAGGAAGAAACGACATGACCAACGATGCGATGGACGAAGGCTCGGACCGCTACAACGTGCCCGCGCTCGAACGCGGCCTGCGCGTGCTCTGCGAGTTCAGCCGCGAGAACCGCACGCTCTCCGCGCCGGAACTCGCGCGCCGCTTCGACCTGCCGCGCTCGACGGTGTTCCGTCTCCTGACGACGCTGGAGAACATGGGCTTCGTCGAGAAGACCGACGGCGGGCGCGACTATCGCCTCGGCCTGGCCGTGCTGCGCCTGGGCTTCGAATACCTCAACTCGCTCGAGCTCACGCAGCTCGGCATGCCCTTGCTGCAACGCCTGTCGGACGATCTGCGCACACCCTGCAACCTGGTGGTGCGCGACGGCCGCTTCATCGTCTACGTGGCCAAGGTGGCGCCGCCGTCGCCCTTCATCAGCCAGGTCTCGGTGGGCACGCGCCTGCCTGCCCATGCGACGGTCCTCGGCCGCATCCTGCTGGAAGACCTGACGCTGCCGCAACTGCGCGCGCTCTACCCGGAAGACAAGCTCGAGATCTTTTCCCCGAGCACGCCGAAGACGGTGAACGAACTGTTCGACATGGTGCAAGGCGACCGCCAGCGCGGCTATGTGCTGGGCGAGGGCTTCTTCGAAGCCAACATCTCGAGCGTGGCCGCGCCGGTGCGCGACCACACGGGGCACATCGTCGCGGCACTGGGCGCGACGATCACCTCCGACCACATCGACGAGAGCCGCATCGACGAGATGGTGCAGCGCGTGCGCAGCACCGCCGACGACATCTCCGGGCTGCTGAACTATTCGCCGGCCGCCGCCAACAAGGTGGTCCAACTGCGCGGCAGCGACCGCGCCTGAGACGTCTCACAAGTCACGCACATGACCTCGCCGCTCATCTCTTCAAGCTTCTTCTCGCCGCATGCACTCGCGGGCCGCGTGGCCGTGGTCACGGGCGGTTCGTCGGGCATCGGCCTGGCGACCGTCGAACTGCTGCTGGACTGCGGCGCCGCCGTTGCGCTCTGCGGCCGCAATGCGGAACGCCTCGACAGCGCAGCGGCCGGGCTGCGCGCCACGCGTCCGCAAGCCAGGATCTTCGCCCGCACCTGCGACGTGCTGGATGCCGGCGCGATGCGCGGCTTCGCGGCCGAAAGCGAAGCCGCGCTCGGCCCCGCCTCCATGCTCATCAACAACGCGGGCCAAGGCCGTGTCTCCACCTTCGCCGACACCGACGACAAGGCCTGGACCGACGAGTTGCACCTGAAGTTCTTCTCCGTCATCCATCCGACGCGCGCCTTCCTGCCGCAGCTCACGGCGCAGAGTGCAGTGCTCGGCGATGCCGCCATCGTCTGCGCCAATTCGCTGCTGGCGCGCCAGCCCGAGCCGCACATGGTCGCGACCTCGGCCGCACGCGCCGGCCTGCTCAACCTGGTGCGCTCGCTGGCCACCGAGTTCGCGCCGCAGGGCGTGCGCGTCAACGGCATCCTGATCGGGCTGATCGAGTCCGGCCAATGGCGCCGCCGCTTCGAAGCGCGCGAAGACAAGTCGCTCGACTGGGCCGCCTGGAGCCAGCAGCTCGCGCACGACAAACACATTCCGCTGGGTCGCCTGGGGCTTCCGACTGAAGCCGCACGCGCGATTCTTTTCCTTGCAACGCCGCTCTCGTCATACACGACCGGCGCCCACCTAGACATTTCCGGAGGCCATTCCCGCCATGCGTAAACCATCCAACAACGTGACCGTCGGCGCTGTCGTCGCGGCCTTCCTCGAACAGTGCGGCGTCAAGGCTGCCTTCGGTGTGATCTCGATCCACAACATGCCGATCCTCGATGCCTTCGCGCAGCGCGGCGCGATCCGCTTCATCTCGGCGCGCGGCGAGGCCGGCGCGGGCAACATGGCCGATGCCTATGCACGCTCGACCGCCAGCCTCGGCGTGTGCATCACCAGCACCGGCCCGGCGGCAGGCAACATCGCCGGCAGCATGGTCGAGGCGCTGACCGCCGGCGCGCCGCTGCTGCACATCACCGGCCAGATCGAGACGCCGTACCTCGACAAGGGCATGTCGTACATCCACGAAGCGCCGGACCAGCTCACCATGCTCAAAGCGGTGTCGAAGGCAGCCTTCCGCGTGCGCAGCGTGGAGACGGTGCTCGGCACGCTGAAGCGCGCGGTGCAAGTGGCGATGACGGCGCCAAGCGGCCCGGTCAGTGTCGAGATCCCGATCGACATCCAGTCCGCGCTCACGACGATGCCGACCGACCTGTCGCCGCTGCCGATCGACGCGGCCGTGCCGTCCGCCGCCGGGCTCGATGCACTGGCTGCACAACTCGCGAATGCGAAGCGCCCGATGCTGTGGGTCGGTGGCGGCGCGCGTCATGCCGGTGCTGCGATCAAGCGCTTGCAGAAGCTGGGCTTCGGCGTGGTCACGACCACGCAAGGCCGCGGCACGGTGCCCGAGGACGATGCCGGTTCGCTCGGCGCCTACAACATCCAGAAGCCGGTCGAGGCGCTCTACCAGACCTGCGACGCGATGCTCGTGGTGGGCTCGCGCCTGCGCGGCAACGAGACGCTGAAGTACGAACTCAAGCTGCCGCGCCCGCTGTACCGCATCGACGCCGATGCCGCCGCGGAAGGCCGTGGCTATTCCACCGAAGCCTTTATCTGCGGCGACTCCGCGCTGGCCCTCGACGGCCTCGCAGATCGCCTAGAAGCCGCCAACTACAAGGCCGATCCCGCGCTGCTGAAAGACCTGCGCGCCGCGCACGACCAAGCCGTCGCCACGCTGCGCGATGGACTCGGCCCGTATGCCGAACTCGTGAAGCAGATCCAGGCCATCGCCGGCCGCAGCTTCAACTGGGTGCGCGACGTGACGGTGTCGAACAGCACCTGGGGCAATCGCGAACTGCGCGTGTTCGAGCCCAGCGCGGGCGTGCATGCCACCGGCGGTGGCATCGGCCAGGGCATGCCCATGGCCATCGGCGCGGCGATCGGTGCGAGCGAGACGGCATCGGGCCGCAAGACCTTCTGCCTGGCCGGCGACGGCGGCTTCATCCTCAACCTGGGCGAACTGGCCTGCATGGTGCAGGAGCGCGCCGAGATGGTGATCGTGCTGATGAACGACAAGAGCTACGGCGTCATCAAGAACATCCAGGACGCGCAATACGGCGGCCGCCGCTGCTACGCCGAGCTGCACACGCCCGATTACGAACTGCTGTGCAAGTCGCTCGCGCTGCCGCATGCACGCGTGAAGAACCTGAACGACCTGCCGGGCCAACTGGCCAAGGCTGTCGCTACCTCAGGCCCGTTCCTGCTCGAGATCGACATGCTCTCCATCGGCGGCTTCAAGGCCACCTTTGCAGGCCCGCCGACCAACACCGTCACGCAGATCCCCGCACTGGGCGCGGCGGCCGTGGCCGGCAAGTGAGCGCACGACCATGATGCGCGTTGCACTCATCGGCTGCGGTGCGATCGGCACCTCGATGCTTGAACTGCTGAAGGGCGACAAGACCCTCGCGGTCGTGGCCATCGTCGTGCCGGACTTCGGCTTGGCGGCTGCGCGCAAGGCCGTCGCAAGCCTGGCGCCCGGCGTCGAGATCGTGACGAGCGTGCCGCAGGCCGGCATCGACCTGGTGGTCGAAGCTGCTGGCCATGCCGCCATCGAGGAGCATGTGCTGCCGGCCCTGAAGCGCGGCACGCCGTGCATCGTGGCATCGGTCGGTGCGCTGTCGGCGGCGGGACTGGCGGAACAACTTGAACAGGCCGCGAGCGAAGGCCACACGCAGGTGCAGTTGATCGCCGGCGCGATCGGCGCCATCGATGCTCTGGCCGCGGCCCGTGCCGGTGGCCTCGACGCTGTGCGCTACACCGGCCGCAAGCCGCCGCATGCCTGGAGCGGCACGCCGGCCGAACAAGGCCGCGACCTCGGCGCGCTGACGCTGGAAACGATCATCTTCGAGGGCAGCGCCCGCGAGGCCGCATCGCTCTATCCGAAGAACGCGAACGTGGCCGCGACCGTGTCGCTCGCTGGCCTGGGCCTGGACCTCACCCGCGTGCGCCTGATCGCCGACCCGGCCGTCACCGAGAACGTGCACGTGGTCGAGGCCGAAGGCGCCTTCGGCAGCTTCGAACTGACCATGCGCAACAAGGCGCTGGCCGCCAACCCCAAGACCTCCGCACTCACCGTCTACAGCGCGGTGCGCGCGATGCGCAATCGTGTCGCCCACATGGCGATCTGAATCCACCGGGACAACCACGATGTTTTCTTCCGAACTCCTTCCCGTCAACATCGCAGGCGAATGGCGCCTCGGTGGGGGCGATGCCTACGAGAGCCTCTACCCGGCCACGGCCGAACCGATCGCACGCCTGAATGCCGTGAGCCTGGCCGACGTCAATGAAGCCATCGAGCGCGCGCACCACGCCTTCCTCACGAGCGGCTGGGCGCAGAAGCTGCCGCACGAGCGCGCCGCGGTGCTGCATCGCGTGGCCTACCTCATCCGCGAGAACAGCGAGACGCTGGCGCAGAAGCAGCGCCTGGACAACGGCAAGCCGATCAACGAAACGCGCGCCCTGGTGGCGAGTGCGGCCGGCACCTTCCAGTTCTTCGCAGCGGCGCTGGAAACGCTGGAAGAAAGCATCACACCTTCGCGTGGCCCTTTCGTCACGATGAGCGTGCATGAACCCATGGGCGTGGTCGCGGCAATCACGCCCTGGAACTCGCCCATTGCTAGCGAAGCTCAGAAGCTCGCGCCCGCGCTGGCGGCCGGCAATGCGGTCGTCGTCAAGCCGGCCGAAGTCACGCCCCTGATGGCGCTGGAACTCGCACGCATCTGCGAAGAAGCCGGTGTGCCCAAGGGCATCGTCAGCGTGTTGCCGGGCAAGGGCTCGGTCATCGGCGATGCGATCACCAAGCATCCGCTGGTCAAGCGCGTGTCCTTCACCGGCGGCACGACGACCGGCAAGCACATCGCGCATATCGCGGCCGACAAGATGATGCCGGTCTCGCTGGAACTCGGCGGCAAGTCGGCGACCATGGTCCTCGAAGACGCGGACCTCGACCATGCGGTGAGCGGCGTGCTCTACGGCATCTTCAGTTCTTCGGGCGAATCGTGCATCGCGGGCTCGCGCCTTTTCGTGGCGCGCTCGATCTACGACGAGTTCGTCACGCGGCTGGCCGAAGGCGCGAACGCACTGCGCGTCGGCGATCCGGCATCCGAGCAAACCCAGATGGGCCCGCTGATCACGGCCAAGCATCGCGAAAGCATCGAGCGCTATGTGTCGCTGGGGGTGTCCGAAGGCGCACACATCCGCACCGGCGGCGTGCGCCCGCATGGCAATGGTTTCGACAAGGGCTACTTCTACACGCCGACCATCCTGGAAGGCCTGACCAACAGCGCCCGCACCACGCAGGAAGAGATCTTCGGCCCGGTGCTGGTGGCAATGCCCTTCGACAACGAAGAGGAGCTCATCGCGCAGGCCAACGACAGCATCTACGCACTGGCCGCCGGCGTGTGGAGCCGCGACTTCAAGCGCGCCTGGCGCATCGGCCGCGCGGTGCAGGCCGGCACGGTCTGGGTCAATACCTACAAGCAGTTCTCGGTGTCCACGCCTTTCGGCGGCTGGCGCGACAGCGGCCTCGGCCGCGAGAAGGGCCGCGAAGGGATCTTCCAGTACATGGAGCAGAAGAGCATGTACTGGGGCACGAACGAGCAGCCCATGCCGTGGGCCGGCGTCACGCATCGCGCATGGAGCAACTGATATGAGCGTCCTTGGAATCGACCAGATCACTTACGTGTCGGACGACCTGCCGACGTGCAGGACCTTCTTCGCCGACTGGGGCCTGACCCTGAAGTCCGAAGCCGCCGACGTGCTGAACTTCGAATGCCTCAACGGCTGCCGTGTCGTCGTCGCGGCGTTGGACAAACCCGGCCTGCCGCCTGCGATGGAAGAGGGCCCGACCTTGCGCGAAGTCGTGTGGGGCGTGGAAAGCAACACCGACCTCGACCGCTACGCCGCCGCCATCGCGAAGGCGCCGGGCTTCTTTGATGCCACCGTCGAAGGCGCACGCCGCATCGGCTGCATCGACCCGAACGGCCTCGCGGTTCGCCTGCAAGTCTCGCGCAAGCACGCCATCGAAATCGACTGCGGCGCGATGAACACCTGGAACGACAAGGCCCGCATCAACCAGCCCGCCCCGATCTACGAACGCGCCACGCCCATCGAAGTCGGCCACGTCGTGTTCTTCGTGACGGACGTGCTGGCGACCAGCGCCTTCTACCGCGACAACTTCGGCTTCGTGTCCTCGGACAGCTACCCCAACCGCGGCGCCTTCATGCGCTGCGCACCGGACGGCGGCCACCACGACCTGTTCCTGCTGCAACTGCCTTCGGGCAAGCGCGGCCTGAACCATGTGGCCTTCACCGTGCGCGACATCCACGAGGTGTTCGGCGGTGGCCTGCACTTCTCCCGCCGCGGCTGGGAAACGCAACTGGGCCCCGGTCGCCATCCGGTGTCGTCGGCCTACTTCTGGTACTTCAAGAACCCGGCCGGCGGCCTCATCGAGTACTACGCCGATGAAGACCAGCTCACGGCCGAGTGGCAGCCGCGCGAGTTCGAACCCGGCCCCACGGTCTTCGCCGAATGGGCGGTCGATGGCGGCCTCGATGGCAACACGCGCCGCCAGAAGAACGTCGAAGGCCCGCAGGGCAAGTTCCTGACGGAAAAGAAATGAAGCAAGCGACCATGAACCGCCGCATCGCTACTGCCGCCCTGATCGCGTTCGCCGCCGTGGGCACGGCCCACGCGCAGGCGAGCGACGCGCAGAAGCAGCTGGCGTCCGACCGCTTCACCATCGTCTCGCCCTTCCCGCCAGGCGGCCCGGTCGACACGCTGGCCCGCATCCTGTCCGATGGCCTCGCCAAGCGCTACGGCCAGGCGGCCATCGTGGACAACGTGGCGGGCGCGGCCGGCAACATCGGCATCGAGAAAGTCAAGCGCGCCAAGGCCGATGGCCACACGCTGCTCGTGGTGCCGGCTGGCAACCTCACGATCAACCCGACCTTGATGCCGAACTTCCCGTTCAACATCGAGAAGGACTTCGCGCCCGTCACCATGCTGGCCAAGGCACCCAACGTGCTGGTGGCTGCGCCCAACGCAGGCATCAAGAGCGCGAAGGAACTGGTCGCGATGGCCAAGGCCAAGCCGGGCACGCTGTCCTATGCCTCGCCGGGCGTCGGCAGCGGCCTGCACCTCGCGGGCGAGCTGTTCAAGCAGCAAGCCGGCGTCGACCTGCTGCACGTTCCCTACAAGGGCACGGCGCCCGCCATCAACGACGTGCTCGGCGGCAGCGTGCCGCTGATGTTCAGCAACCTGCCCGCCACGCTGCCTTTCATCCGCAGCGGCAAGCTGGTCGCACTCGGCATCACCGAAGCCAAGCGCAGCCCCGTTGCACCCGAAATCCCGACGCTCGCAGAGCAGGGCATCCAGGGCGTGAACGTGACCTCGTGGTACGGCCTGCTGGCGCCCGCCGGCACGCCGCCCGCCCTGGTCGAACAACTCGCCAAGGACGCCGCCGCGATCCTGGCCCAAGCCGACGTCGCCGAACGCCTCAAGGCGCAAGGCATGACCGAGGCCACGATGAAGCCCGCCGAATTCGCCACCGCCATGCGCGACGAGACCGCAGTGTGGGCGCGAATCATCAAGGCCCGGAACATCGTCGCCGAATAAACACAAGAGACAAACCCCACCACCTCACTCGATGGAGCGAACCATGACCGACCGTTATCTCGATCCCCACCAGGCGCGCACGCGCACCCCCACCACCTACGAAGACCTGCTCGGCGACGCGATCGAACGCGCCTTTGCCGCAGGCGTCCACGACCTGCCCGGCCTGGTCGAGCGACTCAACGACAGCGGCCTGGCCAGCCCCAGCGGCAAGGCCTGGACCGAGGCCATCTACCGTGAAGAAATCGCCGTGCTCGGCGCCTGAGGAGACAACAACCATGACCACCATCCAGATCACCCCGGTCGACCAGCTGCTCGAGATCGGCCTGAAGGACCTCTGGTACCCGATCTGCCCGTCGAGCTTCATCAAGGAGTCGCCGGTTTCGCTGCGCCGCCTCGGCCGCAAGTTCGCCTTCTGGCGCGACCACAGCGGCAAGCTGCATGCGCTGGAGGACCGCTGCCCGCACCGCGGTGCGCCGCTGTCGCAAGGCGTGATCCTTGGCGATCGTCTCTCCTGCCCGTACCACGGCGTCGAAGTGCGCTGTGACGGCGTCGTCACTCGCGTGCCCGGCAGCCCCGGTTGCAAGCTCGAAGGCGCCCAGGCCACGCGCTTCTTCCACGTGGAAGAAAAGGCCGGCGCCGTCTGGCTCTACAACTCCAAGGAATCGGTCGACACGCCGCCGCCGCTGGTGCTGCCCGAGCAGCTCACCGACGATGCCGAATACTCCAGCTTCCTCTGCTACGCCGAATGGAAGGGCGACTACCGCTACGTGCTCGACAACGTGATGGACCCGATGCACGGCACCTTCCTGCACAAGCAGTCGCACTCGATGGCCGAGGGCGATTCGACCGCCAAGTTCGGCATCCGCGCGACCGACACCGGCTTCGTGTTCGAGAAGGAAGGCCAGCGCAACGTCAACTTCGACTGGACCGAATGGGCCGACACAGGCATGCACTGGATGCGCCTGGAGATCCCCTATCCGAAGACCGGCGGCCCCGGCGGCAACTTCATCATCGTCGGCAGCTACACGCCGATCTCGCCGACGCTTTCCTGCGCCTTCCACTGGCGCGTGCGCAAGCTGCCGGTCGGCTGGCAGCGCGACACCTGGCGCTTCCTCTACAAGAACCGCCTGGAGGCTCGCCACTGGCATGTGTTGGAGCAGGACCGTGTGCTGATCGAGAACATGGAGCCCGATGCGAACCAGCACGAGCAGCTCTACCAGCACGACCTGGGCGTGGTGCGCCTGCGCCGCCACCTGCGCGGCCTGGCCACGCAACAGTTGCAAGCCACGGAGCCGGCCCTGGCCACGGCCTGAGGCCCACGTCACCGCTTCCGCGAACCACTTCCTTCGAGGTCTTCCGCCATGTCTTCTCCCACGCTGAACGCCCTGGTGCACACGATGCGCTACGAGGCAGACGGCATCGTCAGCGTCGAGTTCCGCCCGGCTTCGTCGGAAGTGGATTTCCCCGCCTTCGAGGCCGGGTCGCACATCGACCTGCACCTGCCCAACGGACTGGTGCGCAGCTACTCGCTGTGCAATCCGTCGACCGACCGCCAGCGCTATGTCGTCGGCGTGCTGAACGACCGCAAGAGCCGCGGCGGCTCGCGCTATGTTCACCAGCAACTGCGCGTGGGCATGACGCTGCCGATCTCGGTGCCGCGCAACAACTTCAAGCTGCAGGAGGAGGCGGGCCGCTCGGTGCTCGTGTCCGGCGGCATCGGCGTGACGCCGATCTGGTGCATGCTGCAACGCCTGGTCGCAATCGGCCGGCCGGTGGAACTCATCTACTGCGCGCGGGCCCGCAAGGAAGCCGCGTTCTGCGAGGCGATCGCCGCGCTGGCGGCCGAGAAGTCGGTCAAGCTGACCTGGCATTTCGACGAGGAAAAGGGCGCGCCGCCCGACCTCGCGGCGCTGCTGGCCGACAAGGGCGCGGACAGCCACTACTACTGCTGCGGCCCCACGCCGATGCTCGACAACTTCGAGAAGACGTGTGAAAAGCTCGGCTATGCCAACGCCCACATCGAGCGCTTCGCGGCCGTGCATGTGGAGACGCCGAGCGCCACGCAGAGCTACGTGGTCGAGTGTGCGAAGAGCAAGAAGAACGTCGAAGTGCCACCGGGCAAGTCGATCCTCGACAGCCTCATCGACGCCGGCCTCAACCCCGACCACAGCTGCAAGGAAGGCGTGTGCGGGGCCTGCGAGACCAAGGTGCTGTCGGGCGAGGTGGACCACCACGACGGCATCCTCACCAAGGCCGAACGCGCGGCCAACAAGACCATGATGATTTGCGTATCGCGATGCCAGCGTGGCCCTCTGGTGCTTGACATCTAAGCCCGCGCCACTTCGCAGGCACTGAACAGCAACGGCGCCAGCCAGGCACTGGCCGGCGCCACCACATCACCGAACCACGCGTCGACCGGCGGCGAGACCGGCCTGCGCGTCGTCTTCTAGCATCCCAAGGAGCACAGCCATGCAGGCCAGGACATTCCGCTGGTACGGCGTCATCACGCTGTTCATCATCGTCGCCATTTCCTACATCGACCGTATCAACATCGCGGTGCTGATCACCGACCCGGGCTTCCTCGCGCACATCGGCATCGAGAAGTCGGACCGCGTGAGCCAGGGCCTGCTGGCGACCGCCTTCATGGTCGGCTACGGCGTGTCGGCCTTCGTGCTGACGCCGTTCTGCGCGGCGCTGTTCGGCGTGCGCAAGAGCCTGGTGTACGGACTCATCCTCTGGGGCGTCGTCACCTTCATGACGCCGTGGTTCGATGGCTACGGGATGGTGCTGGCTTCGCGCATCCTGCTGGGCGTGTCCGAAGGCCCGCTGTTCTCGCTCGCCTCCTCGTACATCAAGGCCCACTACGAGAGCCGCGAGAACGGCAAGCCCAATTCCTTCGTGAACATGGGCACCGGCCTGGGCCTGGCGGTGGGCTATCCGTTCATCGGCTACCTGCTCGCGAGCTACCACTGGGAGACGTCGTTTTACGTGCTCGGCCTGATCAACATCGCGGTCGGCATTCCGCTGGTGCTGGCCTTCGTGCACATGCCGGCCAGCTACGCGGCGATGAAGAAGCCCGAGTCGATCGGAGCGGCCTTCACCCAGGTCGGCGACATCGTGAAGGGCGCGCTGCACACCCGCTACCTGGTCCTCATCACCCTCCTGACGGCGGCGGCGCTGGCCTATCTCTGGGGCAGCAGCAACTGGCTGCCGACCTACCTGAAGGAGGCGCGCGGCTTCTCGCTCAAGGAGATGGGCTGGCTGGCCTCGCTGCCGCAATATGCGACCGTGCTCGCGGTGCTGCTCGGCGGCGTGGTCATCGACAAGATCGAGCGCCGCCACGTGCCCTTCATCTTCATGGCGGCGAGTGCCGGCGTGGCGCTGTCCGTGCTGCTGGCGATCAACGTGCACGACCCCTACACCGCCGCCTACGCCCTGATCGCGGCCAACTTCTGCTGGGGCCTCATGAGTCCGGCCATTCCCAGCACGGTGCAGTACTGTTCGCGGCCGGAGCACGTGGCCAGCGCCTTCGGTGTGGTGAACGGCACGGGCAGCCTGGTGGCCGGGTTCATGCCGGCGCTCATGGGCGGCGTGATCAGCGCGATGTCGACCGGCGCAGGGGCGACGGCGGGGTCCGGGTTCTTCGCCGGCTTCGCCTTGCTGATCGGCACGCAGCTCGTGGTGTTCGCCTGCGGCTTCGTGTTATGGCTCGGGGAGCGCCGTGTGGAGACGCCGGGCGTGAGTGCCAGGCCAGCCTGACGGATTCGTCCGGTGTCCCGTTGGGATGACCAGCGCCCAGAAGGCGCTTGGCAATCTCGATGCAAGGCGATCGACATAGACGCGACTTGGCCCATGCAGGGAATCCCCGAGATTCTCCATCCCGACAACGCCGCCGAACTCAAAAGCAAGGCGCTGAGAGCGGGCTGTCCGCAGTGGCACGCTGAGTACCGTGTACCTCAGCCCCGTCCAGGCTGAAGACTTCCATCACGCAATGGGACGTGACCAGCACGCCTGGCAAGGACGCGCTCAATTGATCGCCAACGAAAGTGGTGGCGGCTCAACGAAATAACCGCAGCGGCTGACCACCGGCCGTATGGCGCGCGTCGAATCCTTTCCTGGCAGGCTAGTTGAAGGCCAGGCTCGTCCAGTCGCCGGAAGAAATGAATCCAGCCCAGAAAAACGGATGGCCGGTTTCCTTCTTGCTTAGCATTCGCAACTGCGCCTTGCGTAGCGCATCCGCACGGCCACTGCCCTGTTTCAGGGAATCGTAGTAGTCGGACATCAGTTGCTGAGTCGCGTCATCAGCGATGGGCCAGAGTGTCATCAGGAGCGTTTCGGCGCCTGCTACGACAAAGGCGCGGCGCATGCCAAACACGCCCTCGCCGTTCTTGACCGTCCCGACACCCGTCTCGCAGGCCGAAAGCACGACGAGCCGGGTGCCGAGCAAATCGACGCTGCTCGCTTCGAGCGCCGTCAAAACGCCATCGTCGGTCTCGGTTCCTCCCGTGTTGACGTTCGCAAAGACAAGGCCGGACCGAAGCATCGGTTCTTCTCGCCGATCCTGGGCGTCGGGCGTGGCCCCCTGATCGGGAAGAAAAAATCCGTGCGTTGCGACGTGCAAGATCCGCGGTCCGTGAATCTGCTTGACCACGGTCTCAGTCGCTGCGGTACCGGTGAGCACCCTTGCTTCGGGGAGCAGTTGCTTGATTGCGGCCGCCTCCAAGGCCGTGCCAGGGAGCGCCTCGAATCGCTTGTCTGAAAAGTCTCGTGACCGCGTACCGCGTACGCCCTCTTGCACCGCAACTGCCAACTGAACAGGTTTGGCGTCAAACGCAGGATCTGCAACGATGAGATCCTTGTCGCGCCGCGGCGCATCGCTACGCGCCCGCAACAAATCCCGCCCGCTCGACAAATAACTGATGGCAAACCGTTCGACCAGATAGCGGTCCTGCTCGTCGACGAGCGCACCAAGCGGAACCAGATTCAAGAGGCCTTCGGGCGCCACCAGGAGCAATGGCGTGGCTCCGATGACCGACCGAACTGGCCGCATGAGGAGTTCGTCAAGTTCGCGAGCCTTTGCACGCGCACCATTGATCTTGTTGGGCCGCGCCAGGGCATTTCGCAATTCGACGATTCGTTCGTCAATGCGCTGGGCCTCTCCAAAGTCAATACGAACTGGTGGCCCCTTGCGCGAGATGACATACACGCCGTAGTGAGTCGGACCCACGCGCAGAGCATCGATCTGAGGCTGCGTGGCCGGCTGATCCACGCGCGCCGCCGTGTTTGCACCCGCCGCAGCAGGGCGTCCAGATTGACCGGTCCCCAACGCCATGGGCGCTCGAGGGTCAACCGGTACATACGTGAACATCTCGAGAAGGACGGCTCCTTCGGGGATCCGTTGCTGAACGCTTTTGAGCCACGCGCCAGCCGAGGGCCGCACGTTGCCTGAACGGCCTGGAGTGACTTCGGGGGTGGGAGTGCGAGGGGTCGGCGCAGGGGTAGCCTCGCTGGCACGCATGCGAATCTGCAGTTCCAAGGATTGCTCGCGAGCGTCGAGGCGGGCAATCTCTTTGCTGTCATGGGACTGCGATCGCTGACGCATGATTGCGCTGCGCTCGTCCAGCATCTCTTGGCTTTCTACGCGGAACTTCTTGTCATCCTCGCGCCGAACGCGTTCAGCCGCCCGTCGTTTCTCTCGCGCATCTGCCCCAATGGAGAGCAGAGAATGAGCAATCCCGCCGACAGAACTTGCAGCGGCCCCGGCTGGACCCAAATAAGTCAGAAAGCCGGATACGGAATTGAACTTGTCCAATGCGGGAAGCAATGCGTCGGTAACGTCAAGTCCGCTGGGTGGTGCTGCTGGACCTTGTGGGAGAGCCTGGTTTTGGATCTGAGTCATCGATTGGGTTTGCCGATCGAGCAACGCACCCTTGCGTTGAAACACCATCTCTATTGCGAGCGAATTCGAATCAGCGGATTCACCCAATGACCCCTCAAGTGAGAGAAGTACACTGCTTTCGAGGAGTCGGTCATCATTGCGCGCCATGAATGCGCGGTCGCTGATGAATTTTTCATCCGACCCCTCCAATTGATCGCGCAGTTCCAAGGCGGTACGAAAATGTGACAGCGCGCCCTGCCTGTCATTCTGGGCCCATTTCGCAATTCCAATGTTTGATTCGACACGGGACAGCTGTTCTCCGAGATCGTATGCGGCTGCACCTATTGGCATTGCCTTACCAACGTCGGACTGTGTTCGATCACGAGGAACGACCTTCAGAGCGGCCAAGTCGTTGGGATGGGCATTTGCGATCAGGGCTGCGCGGGCCAAAGTGTACGCTTCTTCGGCGCCATGCACGTTACCCTTTGCATGCAGCGCTATTCCCTCGTTGTTTTTCTCGATTACCGAATGGTGGTTGGATTCAAGTTCCAAAGGATAGACGAAAAGCGGCTTCGATTTTCCAGGGTCTGAATCTGCGGCAGTTGACTGGACATTTCGTGCCAACCGGATATCCCGCAAAATAGGGCTCTCCACGGTCTTCGCCTCTTGGTGCGTTGCTTCGGGTTGAGCGCCGGGCGCGGCGCAACCCAATAGCACGAACATTGCCCCGATCGTCCCGAAGGCGGCCACCCATTTGAAGGATGCTTGCATGATTCAGGACCTCCACAGCGTTGGCAGAAATTCGAGAATGCTTTGGACTTGTCGCATTGCCCGTCCCTCACATCAAAAAATCCGAGCAGCCATCGGGCTTGCGCTTGCATACCGGCGCGATTCCTTCAACTGCTTGGCAGCCACTCGGACTGGCGCCATGAGCGGCCTGAGACAGCACAGGCCCAAGACGTTCGTTGCTCCAGCACTGACTCCCGTTTTTGGCCGGCCCATCGTCCTCCGTTCCGAACAATGGAGCATCCTTTCAATGAGGTAGCGTGAAATTGGTTCTTCCGCACTTGATGGGATGGGCCGATGCCAGCGGCATGATCGAAGTCCAACTTCGACGACGGGGCGATGGTCATTCCAGGTCTGACCAGTCCACGCCGACTGGCTCTTGCGTCACCCGAATGTCACGGTGGTCGCCAGAAACCAGGCCGGAGCCTTTTCGGATGCCGAAGGTCATGATCAACCCCCGCCTGCGAGGCGGCCGACGATGACACGATCAGCATCACGCTGGGGGCGGACAAGGGCCATGGAGCCGAGGAGTTCGTCAATGCATGCGAGGACATGGGCGTGGTCTCTTCCGAGACCGCTACGACTTGGCTCGATAGGCCGGTTCATCCTTAGAACGGATGAGAAACGCGATGCTGCCCGATAGACATCCGGTCGAACTTCGACGACCCTCGACTCCGCCATTCCCACTGTCATGGATAAGCGTGAGAAGGTGGCACGGCATCGAGGGGTTCTTTCATCACTGATTGACTGCTTTTTTGCTGGATCGACTCTTGAGCGAATCGGATTTGTGAAATTGACAACAAATTCCAGTGGCCAGATACAACCGGCAACGCAACGCATCCGAAATTGATCAACGTGGCGGGGGATTCGAATGAATAAACAGCGGCTTGTTGCCTTCCTCTTTGTTCTTCCATGCATGTTGCTGGCGGCGTGCCAGTCAATTCCCAATCTGTCCTCGTGGGACCGATCTACCCGAGACCTCGGCACCGCAGTGGCGCAGGGATTTGACGCCGCGGCCTCGGTCAACGCCGACATTGGGAACCGGTTGAAGAACGTCGATGACAAGGATCTTGCAGCCTACGGTGAGCGATATTCCAGTGCCGCGCGCGACCTGACCAAGTCCTCGCAAACATACGAACAGGTCTTCGGCGCCATGGCTGACTATTCAGCTTCCCTCGCGGCCATTGCGGCTGCATCGGCCAACAGCAGCAATACCGTCGACGCAGTCTCCGGGACGCTGAACCAACTTGTTTCTGTTGTTGGCGCGACGCCCCTGGCGGGTGCGGGATTTGAACTGGTAAAACTTTTCGCCAGCGAGGCGATCAAGGTCAAGGCTGCGAGCGACTTCTCGAGCGCGGTGCGGGCGGCCGATCCGGTCGTGGAAGCGGTGTGCACGTTGCTCAAGAATGATCTAGCCAGCTTGCGGAAGACCCTGGAGTTCAAGGATGAAACAATCATTGCCACCTATTCCTTGCCGTACGACGACCGACTTGAATATAGAACCGCGCTGATGAAGCGTCGCGCGGCTCTTCAAAAGACGATTCGCAACGCAGCGACAAACGAGTCACTCAGCTCTGTTCCAGAAACGTCTGAAATTCAAAAAGTAGACTTGCTGCTCCGCGACATCGACAGCTGGTACGTACCGTTTCGACAAGAGGTCGATCAAAAGCTTGCGGCTCGTGCCAAGTCTGAGGAGCTGATCGTCCAGACGATCAGGGCAGTAGATGCCTGGCGCGCGTCGCATGCGTCGCTTGCGGCTGCTGCGCAAGCCAAGCGGCTTCCCGAAGCCGCTTATCTGGCCACGTTGGCAATACGCATCCGCGAATTGGGAACAGATATTCGAAAGGGGAAATAAGCATGGCTACGCAACAAGAAACCAAGCTTTGGGCTGATCGCCTTGGCGAGCTATTGCAGCGAGGGGCAGCCGCCAGCGCAGCCCAGGATGGAGGTCGTATTGCGTCGGTTCAACGCGATCTGCGTCGCTTCAAAGAGGAAAGCCCTGACTTTGTGGACTCATTGGACCGACAGGCGACGCTCGCGATCTTCGATTTGGATCTTCAAGCCACCGAAGATGCTGTTTCGGCCATTCGAGAGCGCGCCGAGGAGGTGCGTCGATTGACCAAGCTGATTTCCGGCGTTGCCGAAGAAGCGAAAGCAAACGCTCGTGGGTTGAGAGGTGAGGCCGCGATCAAGGCCATCGAAGGCGCCACGGGTGCCATTGCGTCCTTCAGGCAACTGCGCGACGAGCTCAACATGGACGATGTGTCTGAACGAAGCGTTGCTGACCAGGTCGACCAGGTGCTTTCGGCTGTGCAGGGGCTGCGCAATCTGCTGGAACGCCACTAGTCTTACTGTGCTATGGCAACTGTCAATCTGGCACTGCCGTTGCGACAAAACCCGTTCCGGGACCTCGGCCACGGCATGACATCCGGCTGACTTCCCCCACACTGACCATGCCACCCAAGCCGGCCGACGATCTTCCTTCGCGCCGGAGCAAACACCATGAGGCGCAAGCATCGGCGACATAGATCGAGCAGGTCGGCGCCGGCCGAAACGGCGGGGCCTTCGACGACGGATTCCTCGATCCGAAAGAGAATCTTTCTCGTCCATCGATCGAATCCGTGCGTCGCTCCGACACACCGCCGTGGGCGACCGCATCAACGCACCATCAACTCGGCGACGAAGGGTCGGTTGTCCCCGGTGAAGCGCCGCAGAGGCGTTCCACGCTGGCTGTACAACTCGGCTCCACCCGCGAGAACGCGCAGCGCATCGAGATTCCAGTTGTCACCGGCGATGCCTCCGCCGAACGTGGTCGTCAGGGTCACGCTCTTCAGCTCCGCAGGCCGCACGCGGCGCGACAGGGCGATCGGGACCGTTTCGGTGTGATGGTCGATCCAGCGCGCGAGGTGGTTGATGTTGGGCGCCACCTGCACGCTGCCGTCGGCATAGCCGATGGTCGCGTGCACGTTGTCATTACCGCCGCGCAGGTCGTCGCCCCCGGTGCGAATCTCGAGCAGCAACTCGTCCACGACACCGTCCACCGTCGTCGGCGTGGCAGGCAATGTCGGTGGCACGACCGGCCTGTACTTGCGATCGACAAAGTACGTCATCCAGCGGCACGACGGATTCTCGAGGTAGTAGTAGCACTTGTCGGCCAGCGACGGCGCCAGCGTCATGACCTTGTTGGGAAAGTTGGGGTCGTAGATGAAGATGCGCAGATCCTCCGCGTTGTTGCCCAGGTCGCCAAGGTAGCGGCCCTGGCTGACGCCTATCGCGAGCACCTGATGGTGGGGTCCGGCGCCCCCGTTGCCCGCCTTGAAGAGCCCGAGCGGGGTGGGATGGCCGAGCGACAGCGCCGTGCGCAGTTCCTGCAACCGGCCGCCCGCGTAGCCTTGCAAACCCCAGCGGAAGAATTCGTCGCTGCGCCAGCCGAACGGATTGAAGAACAGCTCGCCCCATTTGTCGAGGTTGTCGACGATCGAGCGGCCCTGGCGGGAGAAGATGAAGTTGAACAGTGGCGTGCCGACAGCCGGACGGTAGTCTTGCGGCGGTATCTGGACGCGCGCGTTGTAGTAGTCCAGCGCGGCGTAGGCCATGCCCCCGCACAAGCCGCTGAAGCGGACGTTCTGGATCGGCTCGACCTCGAAGGTGTTCGTGAATCGGAAGCCGTGAATCTCCGGGCTGAAGCCGGAGGCCGAACCCTGCACCGCCACCTCCTCGAACACTTCGTTCGTGCCGACCGAGGTTGCCGTGAGGCCGACACCCGCGCCGCCCCCGCCCACAGCGCTGAGATAGCGACCGTTGGCATGGCGCAGGGCCACGCGTCGCGGGCCCTGCGGAACCCGGCGCCACGACTCGGCGGTGCCGATTTCGTCCGCCCGGGCAACCAGCAAGCCGCTCGTCGCGAGACCGATGTAATTGCCGTTGCACGCCTGCAAGGCCACCGATCCGCCTTCATGATCCACGACGAGAAATATCTCCCATGGCCCGACGGCCGGTCGATTGGCCACCAACGCTGCCGCGCCGGCGTTTTCGGCGCACAGGTAGTGCCCGCTCTGGGTTCGGAATGCAATGACTTTCTGCATGATGGTTCCTTTCGATGGAGGTCAGTACGAACAGAGGTGCATCGGGCACGTGCCGATGCGGTCGGAAACAGGATTGACCGCCCGGTGTGAGGCAGCCCATCTCCTGCACGGAAAGCGCGCGTCTGATCAGGACGGTAAGAACTGCCAAACGCGCACCACTCAATGGCAGCGAGGTGCGGCAGCGTGAAGCCGATCACCGCACCTCACTGCCGAATCACCACGAAGCTGGCCATGTGGCAGTCGCCGGCGGCAGCGTCGCATTGCCTGCCACGATCCCCTGCTCCCAATTCAACACAGCACTTCGTCGATGACGCGAAGCTGATTCAGTGCAGGGGCACCCGTGCTGGCGGTGCGTATCAGCACCGCCTCGATCCAGTACGCGTTGCGCGTGAAATCGAGCCTGAAGTTGCAGCCAGCGGATACCGACTGCACCTGCGGACCGGTGCTGGGCGTGTAAGCGTTGCTGTTGAGGCTGAGCAGAAGCCGCGACGCGGTTGACGCCATGGATTGCTCGAACAGGTACAGCACGATCTGGGCGTTGGCACCGTTGTCGACGAAGTTGGCGGCCAGACGGATCGGCCCGGCAAATCCCCCGCGGTCGAACACGTCGACCACGTTGTAGCGAACGCGGACCGGCTGCTGCGGCGCAACTGCCGGCGACAAAGAGAGCGTGGGTCCGTTGAGCACGGCGCGCACACCTGGCGACGCACCGGCAAAGACGAATGCATCGTCGTCGATGACGCCAGCCGAACCCACAGAGGTCCAGGGTCCGGCTTGGGCTATCGGCACCGCCAGCACCATCGCGCCGAGGAGGGCCATGCGGCAAACGCCGCGCACCGTCGGGGTTGCGGTCGTCGCCGCGTATACGGATGAGTGGTTCATGATGACCTGCACATGAAGGGTTCAACGTGAAAGGAACAGCACGGTGCCCAAGCGACCGGTGCCGTGGTCCATGGTTTGCGTTCGTGCAAAAGCAAAGGCGCTGTCGAGTTCGGTGATCACGCGTGGAAGAAGGGCTTCCACCGAGTTCGCGTCATCGCCGGGCGCGAACTCCAACCGGCAGTTGCGGGTGCGGCAGTCGATGGTCTGCAATCGCTGGGAAAGCATCGGGTCGACTTGTCCGATCGCCTGGCGCACTTGCTGGGTGGCCGTGCGGCTCCACGCGGGGTCGGTTGCCTCTTGTCGGAAGGTGATGTCGGCAGCCTCGGGGGCGTCAGCGGGTGCGGCCGGCGCAAGCGGAGCCTTCGCCAGGCCTTGGCCGACTTTCAGCGCCGCCACCTCGGCCTCGAGCTGAGCGACGCGAGCAGCCAGATCATCTGCCGCGGGCGCCGACCGTTGTGGGGCGGCCACCTGCGTCGTCGCCACAGGCTCTGCGGGGAGGGTCGATGCGGCCGGTTGCATCGGCGCCGACTGTCCCTGCACTGCAGATGTGGCCTCGTCGCCCGGCTCGGAAGAGCCTCCGCATGCGCCGAGCGCCACGCAAAGGGCCACGCTCAGCGCCGACAGCCGCAGGCCGCGCGCGCTCATTGCACGAACTCCAGGCTGTAGATGACGCCGCCGGCCGGCAACGTGCACAACACCGCCTGGTGAGACTGCTCCGGGGTCAGGGTTGCCGGCATCAGCGCGGTGACGCGGCGACCTGCGTCGGTGCCGCTCATCGCGAGGGCGGACAGCATGCCGCCGGTGTTGGCCATGCTGAACAGCCGGCAGGCCCCGCTCAAGCCCGAGCCGTTCGCATAGACGCGATAGCCGATGGTGGGCGCGACGATCGTTCGCAGCACGGGGCAGATCACCGACAGCGGTGTCGTGCCGACATTCGTCGAGCCGGTGACCGTACGGCGAAGATTGGCAGGGCTTGACGTGCCTTCAACGTTGCAGGCCGATCCGTGCAGGGTATCGTAGACCCACTCCGCATGGGCGGGCGACGGCAGGCCCAGCAAAGGCAGCAGCATCGTGGCCAACGCAGCGGTGCGTGCACACGCACCAAGCCGCGAGCGAGGGAAAGGCAGTTGGATGGTCATGAAAGTTTCTCCTTGGGAGGTGTGGGGGTCGAACGATCTCAGTGGGGAGGCGAGCGATTCGTGCACCGCGCCTCCTTGTCATCTCAAACGCTGCCGACTGCTCGAACCGGACAAGTCGCCGAGGCCTTCGCCAACGGAGGGTGTTCGGGCCGGAACGCCCCGCGGCGCCGTGCGGATCCTTCGAATCGACGATGCGGAGCGAGGGTTGCCGGCCCACGCTTGATGTCTTTGCGGCAAGCGCCAAGAATGGCAAGCCGGAAGGAGCAAGCCGATGAAGAAAGCCCTCGTGATCGGTATCGACGACTACCCGGGACACCCATTGCGTTCGTGTGTCCACGATGCAGGCAAGGTGGCCGAACTGCTGTGGGCGAACGGAGATGGGTCACCCAACTTCGACGTGGATCTCATCACCAGCGAGCGCGGCGATGTCACCAACCTGGGCTTGGAAGAGGCCATCTCCCGGTTCTTCAGGAGCGAGACGCCGGTCGAGACGGCCGTGGTGTACTTCGCGGGCCACGGCATCATCAACCCGCTCACCGATGAGGGCTACATCCTTGGCATCGACAGCCGCAAGGGGGCCTTGGGATTCCCGTTGACCGTGCTTCTCTCCCTCGCGAACGCCGCGTATCCGACCATCGCATCAAGCCTGATCATTCTCGATTGCTGCCACGCCGGCTTTGCCGGCGAAATCACCGGCGCCGCGACGGCCCACGCGTCCGTCATCGGCAAAGGGGTGACCATCCTCACCGCCTGCAACACCGACCAGAAGGCCATCGAGGCAGGTGAGCAGGGGGTCTTCACCAAGCTGTTGCTCGACGCACTGCAAGGGGGCTGTGCCGATGTGCGCGGCAACATCACGCCGGCGGCCGTCTACACGCACATCGACCAGGCGCTCGGCGCGAAGGACCAGCGACCGCTTTACAAGGCCAACGTCCACCGTTTCGTCACGCTGCGCCAGGTGGTGCCGAGGATTCCACACGAGGTGTTGCGACGGTTGCCGCTCTACTTCCCTCAGGCGGAGTACATCTTCGCGCTGGATCCTTCCTATGAGCCAGACCGCCAGAGCATCGCTGACCCCGGAAATTACCCACCTGCTGACGCGGCGCACGTCCGTATCTTCAAGCACCTGCAGATGTACGCCCGACAAGGCTTGGTCGAACCCGTCGACGCCGAGGCCATGTTCTGGGCGGCAATGAATTCCACAGGGTGCACGCTCACCGCAATGGGCCGGCATTACCACCGGCTCGCCCTGAAGAAAAAGTTGTAGTCCGTTGAAGCGCGAGCAAGTGCGCAGCCCTGCGCTGCTCATCGTTTGACACCTGAACACCGGAGGCGACCCATGGCGAATCCGTCACCACGGGCGAACGAAGTCGAGGGAACGTCACCGCGCCGTTTCACGCACGTCCGCCTGCTCTCCGACAACGCCACGGCCTGGAATGCAAAGCGTCACCTCATCGCCAACGCGCGTCATACGCTGGACCTGTCGTACTTCATCCTCGAAGTGGATGGCACCACGTCACGGTTGCTGCTGGATCTGATCGAAGCCGCGGCGCGCGGCGTCCAGGTGCGACTTCTGGTGGACTACTTCACCACCTTCCAGCAGGCTGCAGCGCTGCGCGCCTTGGGCAGCACGCCCCACCTGCAAGTGCGTCGCTTCGGCCTGCCCACGCCAACCTGGCTCGCAGCCTTGAATGCCGCAGGTATCGACGCACGGGCCTTCGTCACCGGGCTCATGACCGCCAGCGGGCCGATGCTGGCGGCCTCGTTGAAGGGCAACACGATCTTCGACGCCTCCGTCTCCCATGATCTCCACTCGCTACCCTCCACGCCGGGAAAAGGTGGCATCGGCTTTCCGATTCAGGTTCTGGGCGCGCTCCAACCGGAACCCCATGGCGCACCGCCGGCAGCGTTCGAGTTGGCCGCCCACCGGGACGCCGCGCTGAAGAAGGTTGCCTTGCTGATCCAGATCCTCCGGGGCCTCAAGCAGTTCCTTCACCGCAATCACCACAAGCTTCTGCTGGCGGACGGCCAGTGGTTCGTCATGGGGGGTCGGAACTTGTCGGATGCCTACCATTGCGGTGATTCGTCCCGAGGTCATGTGTTCCAGGACACCGATTTGCTGGCCCACGACGGGTGCTCCGGCGGCAGCCCGCATGCTCGAAGTTTCGATGCACTCTGGAACAGCGTGCCATCGGCCGACATCACCATTCCAGAACCGCTCGATGCGAACCCGCCAGCGACGACGGGCACCTTCCATCAGTTGGCAAGCGCCCTGCTCGCAACGCCGCCTGGCGCTGACTTCCACGGCGGCACCCTGTTGCCTGACATGGACGGCGAACTGGTCGACAACCTGCCCAGTGACAAGGGTGACCCGGCCATCACGAAGGTGTATATCGCGCAGATCGAACGTCTGCGGGCCGATGGCCGTCCCGCATCGGTGGACATCGTCAGCGCCTATTTTTTCCCTGCGGACGAAGCGAACACCAGCGAAACGCTGCTGGCATTGCGCAATACGCTCCTGCTGGCGGTGGCAGCCGGGCTGACGGTCAACATCTACACCAACTCCGTCGCGAGCACAGATCTGAAGCCGGTGAACCGGGCTGCCTACCCGAAGCTGGTGCCGTTGATCGAAGGCGGAGTGAACGTGTTCGAACTGGCCGACGGACAGGGCTCGTTGCACACCAAGGCTGCGGCCATCGGCGACGCTTGCCTCGTCGTCGGCTCCTACAACATGGACCCACGCAGCGAGCTCTACGACACCAACAACCTGATCGTCCTCCAGGATCCGACGGGCGCCGCCACTTCTGCATTCCGGCGCACCTGCATCGACGCACTCGCGTGGAAGCAACTGACCGGCGATGCCGCACGGCAGCTGGCGAGCGAGTCGCGGACCCCACCATCAGCGGGGATCACAGAGAGCTTGTTGTGAGCGCTGCGCGACCGCACCTGCCGAAGGCTCGGCATCAAGGAACAGCCTGCACTCGCAGCGCCGGCAGGGCCACCGTCGGATCGCCCAGGATGACCGTGTGCTGCCGGTCGAGTGCGGCGATCTGGTAATACAGGGCTGCATCGAGGCTGTTCTGCAGATTCCGGTTGTAGGCGGTGCATGCGCGGGTCCACCGGCTCATGAACATGCCCACATCCCGAAACACCTGTCCCATCGCCCAGCCAATTGGCCGTCGTTCGCCACCTTCGAACAGCTTGCCGTAGAGTGCGTCGACAAGGCTATGTGCGAGCGGTTGGCCGGTATGGGGATCTCGCAGCGACCAGTCGAGCGTGGGTTCGACGTGACCGATGAACGCTCGCAGCGGGCGCGACGCGCCGAGCAGGCGTTGGGGCAACGGCGCGATGCGGGCGCCGCAGCCGGCGGCGACGCCGGCGAGCACACAGGCGATATCGGACCTGGGATCGAACAGTCCGTCGTAGGCGGAGACGGTGTCGCTGCCCGCGGAACAGCATGCATGCGAGTACCAGATGGCACCGTCGGGCTGCCAGCGCTGGCACAGCGCGTCCACGTTCATGGGCTCGTGAAGGGCGTCCACGGGAACACCCAGGTGCGTCGCCATCGCGTGGCGGTCGTTCATCGGCCCGGTCATGCCGTGGCTGGTGGTCACCACCAGCCCCGGGCGCGTACTCGCCAATGCGGATGTCAGTCTGTCGTGGGTGGCATTCGGGCCGAACAGACCGGTGAAACCGGCAAAGTCAGCGTCACTGCGCCACCGGTCGGCCAGCTTGCGCGAGACGGCGCGATCCATCAGCCACGTGATGTCCGGTTGCCCATGGTCGACGCTCCACACCAGCGGTGTGATCGGGTCACATATCGAACCTGTCCAGTCGCTGAGCAGCGCGTCGACATAGTGCGCAAGCGCCTGGCCCTGCAACCACAGCCGCCCAACAAAGTGCCCGAGGTTCGCGGTGTACTGGAAGGCCCATGGAATTCGATCAGGGGGCGCGAAGACGAGCAGGAACGCAGGCAGTTGCCGGGCGCCGATCCCTCGACGGCTGGCCAGCGAGAGCGGCCATACACGGCCACTTGCGTCGTAGCGGAGGAGTTCGCCGACACCGTCCGGCGTGTGGCGCCAGCGCAGTACCGGCGAACTGGCGCGGGCGGCCACGAGGCGCTGAATGGGTTCAGGTGCATCGTCTGCCGTGCCGCGGCGGCTCGGAGGGGCAATCACGTCGTCGTCGGGCAGCACGAGGCCCCAACCCACGTCTGGCGAGCGCCAGTTCCAGTCATGCTCCATGGGCGGTGCCCGCTGCCCCAGCGATTCATCGTCCAGGGCTGAAGGCCGGCGCAGGCACCAGTGCAGTCGCTCCGGCTCGAGCGCAGCCGCGGCATGGGTTGTTCCGGTCCAGGCATTGCACTGGAGCGACGGCGGCAGATCCATGAAGCGATCAGTCATGGATTGACTCTGTGGGCGCGGCGTGAACAGTTGCTGCAGAAAAGCCAGGGCTTTCACACATGGCGATTCAATGACGGAACACCAGTTGGTGCAGTGCCCACGCCATTTCGGGGCCGGTGACGTCACTGTGGGACTTGATGCTGCCCCGGCTGCCATCGAAGGCCACGACGGGCGGGTCGCCTTGCGGCAACACCATCGGCGTGCCAACGGCAGGAAGCGGATCGATCAGCGCCTGGCCGGCGCGGCGCGGGCCATATCCTCCGAGTGCCGCAAATCGACTGGGTGGCGAACCGGCGCTCGTGGACAGAGGGTCGGCGGCGATCTGCGCTTCGCCCAAGTCACCCGGCCGGCGCAGGACCAGATGGAAAGCGTCGTGCAGCACCAGGTCACGACGGGAATAGGTGCTGACGATGGGACGGATCACGCGGTCCGAGTCCAGGGCTTCGCGGTATCCACCCGGAGGCCCGGCGTCTGCGACCGCGTCCGCAAAACACAGGTGCGACACCGCCGGCTGCAACAGCAGCAGCGAAGCGAGCGGCCGGGGCAGCGGGCGTGCGCAGATCGCGGACAGCAGCACCCGGCACCCGAACGAATGGCCAATGCAGTGCACGCGCGGGCCGCGATCGTCACCGCCTGTGCCCGAACGGTCCAGAAGGTCGCGCAACAGCGTCGCCACGCCGTTCGTCCCTACGGTGCCAGCACGGCTCTTCATCTGGTACAGCGAGAACAGGCGCAACGCATGGCGTGGATCCAGCAGGCCCAACTGGCCAGCGTGCCGCGGGCTCGCGCCCACCAGGTGCGCGTCAGTGTGATCCGAGGGTCGCGAGAAGTCGTCGATGTCCTGGTCGTCAGCGCCCGGCACGGATCTTGGCAAAGCCATTTCCATCGATCGCATCATGGCCAGCACGTCGCTGGCCACTGTATCGCGGCCTTGAAACGCAGCACCTTCGTCGGCAACGACACCGAAGGCCGGCGCGATAAGGCGCGCGAGTTCGGCGGCGTCGGCATCGTCAATGGCCGGTGCCGCGAGCAGTGCATGGGCGCGCGCGAGGCCAGCGGCGCCTCCCGCGGCCGCCACGCGGTCGGCGAGCAGGCTGACCAGTGCATCGACCCCGGCAGCCGCGCCGACGGATGCGAGGGCAGGCCCCTTGTCGAACGACATCCAGATGCTTGGCCACAGCACGCCGACGAACACCGGAGCGAAAGGCCGGTCGGGTGGGTAATCGATGCAAAGGCGCTCGAACTTGCCCAGCAGGTCGCTGTACATGTCCACCGCTTCCGAGGGGTCGTAGTTCCAGCCATGCACCGCGACGATGACATCGCTGTGCGCCGTCCCCCGCACGTGCTCGATCAGCCGTGTCAGGGCGACCGGCGTCGTGCAAGCGCCCTCCTTGTCGATGCGCACCATCCACGTCGGCATGCGAACCCCGGGAAGCGGGTACGGGCCGGTCGGGAGTTCCATCAGGAGCTCCTTTGGCGAAGTCGCCTGGAGGCGGTCGGACTGATCCGACATTGCGGATTGCGCCGCCTCTGCCCCCGCGCGAGCTCATGCACCGCGGCTGCCAGTTCAACTGCGGACGCATAACGGTCCTCGGCCCGGGGCGACAGCGCCGTCGAGGCAATACCCCTCCACCCCGGTTGCGTTGCGGCGTGTGGCGACGCGTGCGTCGTAACGCCATCGAACACGCCACCCGGTCGCTGCCGGGTCATCAGTTCGCACAAGATCACACCGAGCGAGTACACGTCGGAGGCGGCCGTGGTCGCTATTGCCCGCCCATGCTCGGGCGATGCGTAGACAGGCGTCTGCCACTGCTCAGCCAGCACTGCCGCACCAGCAGGCGTGCCAAGGGGCATTGCGATACCAAAATCGATGAGATGCACCTCGCCCCCAGCCGTCACCATGAAGTTGGAGGGCTTGAGATCACGGTGCACCACGCCACGCTCGTGGACGTACGCAACCAACTCGGTCATCCGGACGAACAGCATCAGCCGCTGCGCAGGATCGAGCCCCTGCAGTTCCGGGCCATTCGGCAAAGGCGTGCCGTCGACGAAATCCAGCACCAGGTAGGCGCCGAAACGATTGTCGATTCCGGCGTCAAGGAGCCGGGCGACGCGCCGGTGCGCCATGAGCGCCGTCATCTGTCGCTCATGGTTGGCACGTTCGGCCGCGTCGGTGCAATGCGCCATGCGTTGCAGCTTAATGGCGACCGGCCGACGATGGAAGGGATGCCGTGCCAGCCAGACAGTGCTCATCCCGCCACGACCGAGCTGCCGCAGCAGCTCGTAGGGGCCGATGCCGGAACCGGGCAAAGGCGTGGGTAGGTCCAGCTCGTCAGGAAAGGTCGGGCAGTCGGCCAGAAACCCACGGAACCGGTGTGAGTGGCGAGCCGACACCAAGTTCTGCACCAGCGGAAAGAAGGTTGGATCCTGGTTCTTCAACCCCCTGATCCACGGTTGGACGGCGCCGGACTCCAGTCCCAGGCATTCGTCCAGCAGGGGGCTGAGGCGGCGCAGCCGGTTGAGCGCATCGGTTTTGTCCATCGTGTCGGGGCGGCCGGGTCGCGGCCAGCAGTGGCAGGGTGTTCCGGCCACGATAGGCTTCGCATTGCGTACCCGTATCGTCTGAACGAGCGATCAACGATCGTCTGAACGAACGATGCGCTGCCCGATCGGACCGCAGCCAGTCGCATCCAAAAGGGTCAGCGCGCAGCCGGCGAACCGTCGTGTTGCAGAGGCTGCGCGCGCAAATCCGGCAGATCGATCCGGATGGTGGTGCCGCCGGCCCCGGAGTCGATGGCCAATTCCACACCGGCCGCAAGCGCCCGTCGGTGCATGCCACTCAACCCATGGCCCGCATGTCCCGCATCGACGCGAAAACCCGTGCCGTTGTCCCGCACCTCAAACACGATGCGGGCCGGGCGGGGACTGGATATCGTGCGGAACTCGATCAGCGTGGCTCCCGCGTGCTTGATCGTGTTGTTGATCGCCTCTTGCACGATGCGCAGCACCTGCGTCTTCATGCCAGGCGGCAGCACCAGGTCCGCCGGGAAAGCTTCCATCTGCCAGCGGATGTGGATGCCGATGCGCTCCAGGCGCGACTGTTGGTGAATGCGCAGGCTGGCCAGCAAAGGAAGGAATTCGCCCGCATGCGCAGCGGAGGAGTCCACGATCAATCGCAACTCGTCGAGGCACGAGCGCAGCAGGTCGGTGACCGTGTTGCGATCGGAATGGCCACGTTCCACCACACGCAAGGCTGCGTTCAGTTGCAACCCGAGCCCGTCATGCATGTCCTGCGTGATGCGCTGGCGTTCCTCTGAGGCGGCGTGCGCCCGCGCCAGCTCCGATTTGGCCGCCGCCTGGGCGGACTCGACCAGGCGATCGATCACCATCCACGCGATCAGCAACGCCAGCGGCACGCCCACATAGTGGGAGATGTAACTCGAGTCGAAGGAAATGAGATCGGACGTGATCAACAGGTCACGTACGGTCAAGGGCACGTAGACCCAGGCAACGATGCCCGCCAGCACCGCCGAGGTTGTGCGCGATCGATACGCATTGCGCGCCGAAATCGCGAGCAGGACCGCCGAGCCGGGCACCCAGACGCACATCCAGAGCCCGATCACCAGGCCCAGGGCCATCCATCCCTGGAATGCCGCGTAGATGCACCCCGTGCCGACGATCGCCATGCCCAACAGCGTCCACTCCAGGGTGGGCCAGCGGAGCTTGCTCAGGCGCAGCAGGAACGGCGTGAAGAAGATGAAGAACCAGCCCTGCGCGGAATGGACCAGTACCGCATAGGCCGTGGCGTTGAACGGTGCATCCTGCACGAAGTAGTTGGTGTAGCGGACCGCCCACGCGATCATGGCCAGGCCAAACAACCCGTAGATGGGTTCGCGGTTCATCCGAACCCACGTCGCGATGCCGATGAACGCGGCGACGACCGCCACGGCGAACGAGAGCACGGCACCTTTGACGTGCAGCGCATACAGGCTCGCCCCCCTGGCTTGCAGCGAGCCGGCTTCGCCCCAATACACCCATCCGAGTCCCCCATTGCTGTTGCGATATGCGAAGAGCCGGATGTCCAGCACGTTTGCGCCCGGCCGCAGCAGCGCGGTCGGCACCTCCACGAAAAATGGCGTGTTCCAGTTGCGGGTCACCGGGTCAGTCAAGCGCCCACCCGACAGCACACGTTGTCCGTTGACGAAGATTTCGCCGTTCATCGACAGGCGCGGAACGAGGATTCCCAAGCGGGCCGGCGCGCCGGTAGCGAGGTCCAGAGGAATCCGGTACCAGCCGATGCCTTCGGTCTGGCGGCGGCTCCGCGACCAGTTGTCGGGCAGCCGGACATCGGCCCATGATCGATCCTCCGGCGGTGGCGACGCGTCATCGGCCAAAAGGAAGCGAGCCCGTTCGACCCGTCGTTCGTCATTCCCATCCACCAGGACACACCCGCCCAGCGAGAGGAGCCAAAGGCATAGGGCAGTGGCAACGAACAGAACACGAAAAGCGGGCATGAGAACACCGCGCCATGTCGCTTCAGTCGAGCAGACCCAGTTGGCGCGCCTCGTACAAGGCCTCCGCCTTGTTGTGCACGTCCAGCTTTCCGTAGATGTTGCGCACATGCGCCTGCACGGTGGTGACGGAGATCTTGAGGTGCGTTGCGGTCTCGGAGTACGTGCAGCCGCGCGCCACGAGTTGAAGCACCTCGAGTTCGCGGGGGGACAGCGCGTCGATCTTGCGATCGCTGCGAGCCACGGGGACGGGCGGCTTCCTGGCGCCTTCCTGCCACCGCGAGAGCAACTGGCTGGCGATCATCGGTGACATCGGCGCGCCGCCCGCGTGCAAGCTCAGCACATGGGTCGCCAATTCGTCCTCGGTCCCATTCTTGAGCAGGTAGCCTCGGGCCCCGGCCTCGAAAGCCTGAAGCATGTGGTAAGCATCGCCGAAGGTGGACAGCACCATGATCTCGCATTTCGGCTGCAGGCTGCGGCACAGGCGGATCACGTCAGTGCCGGGGCGATCGGGGAGACCCAGGTCGACCAGCAACACGTCGACAGGGTTCTTCGCCAACCAACGCATCACGTCCAGTGCAGTCGAACTGGTCTGCAACAGGTGCAGTCTCGGGCTCGCCCGAATCACTTTTGCGATGGCAGCCAGAACCTCGGGTTCGTCCTCCACCAGCGCCACGGTCACAGGTCGCATGTCCATGGGTCGCCCCCACATTGGGTTGAAGTTGGCTGCCCCGGGGCAGCGTCCGCCCGATTTCAATCTTTGCACAATTCGGCTCACGGTGGGCAGGTGCCGCCTCGTCTGAACAAACGATGCGTGAATGACAAGATTCGCCGAAC
Source organism: Variovorax rhizosphaerae (assembly GCF_037889975.1). Taxonomy (NCBI): domain Bacteria; kingdom Pseudomonadati; phylum Pseudomonadota; class Betaproteobacteria; order Burkholderiales; family Comamonadaceae; genus Variovorax; species Variovorax rhizosphaerae. The sequence continues at coordinate 86,625 of NZ_JBBKZT010000011.1, forward strand.
GGGTCCAAAAGGCGAACCCCGATCTGGGGTCAGCCTTGTCTCCACTTCAAGCCCGCGCCAATGCCCTTCCAGCCGTGATCTGTTCGCATCGCCGCGGACATCGTAAGAACTAACAAGCGACAGCGCGTCGACGGCTTCGTACGATTTGGGCGAACAACAGGAGCGGACCATGGACGACGACATTGCGGCACAGATCCACCGCGTGAACGCGAAGGAACCCGGAGCACAGGACGCGCTGTTCGCTGCAGCCTACGGCGAACTTCGTCGCCTTGCCCGATCCCGGTTGCGAAGCATGGGACGTTGTTCGTCCCTGGACACCACCGAACTCGTGCATGAATCCTACTTCCGCTTCATCCGGCGCGGGGAATTGCAGACTGAGAGCCGGCGTGCCTTTTTCGCCTATGCCAGCTGCGTGATGCGGTCGGTGATCGTCGACGAAGCGCGCGGGCGACTGACCGATCGCCGTGGCGGCGATTCGAAGTTCATCACGCTCGACACCCAGGTAGAAGAAAGCACGTCGAATGGCGAGAGTGAGTTGGTCTGGGTTCACGAGGCGCTGGAGGTGCTCGCGGAAGTCGAGCCTCGGCTGGCGAAGGTGGTGGAAATGCGCTACTTCGGCGGCTACGCCGAGGTGGAAATCGCGGACGCGCTCGGCACCACCGACCGAACCGTTCGCCGTGACTGGGAAAAGGCGCGGATGCTGCTGCGCGCTTTGCTCGAAGAAGGACCGCACTGACAAGAGAGATGGACAGAGGGTTGCGGGGCTGCGTGCTCCTCAACGATGGCCGGCTTGCATCGCCGCGAGGTAGCGCGCCGAAACACGCCGTGTCCCGAGGTGGAGATGACGCATGCATGGTCAGACTTGTCGTCGCCATGATGCTGGCGTAGAACGACGAGTGCCTCGCTCGAACGGCGATGCATGAAGTCTTGAGACCCAGCGGTAGCGGGAGCCTTCGGTTGAAACTGGCGTGAGATACCCTTATCGACGCGCTCCTGCACGGGCCTGCCGATCCTGTATTGGTGAGTTTTTCGGGCTAGCGTTTGAGGTCAAGGCTTGGCTCGTACGAGCACCAACGAGATTTTTCAGGTGCCCTCGTGCGTGCGTGTCAGGAGGAAAAGATGCGTTGGCTCTTCTTCATCCTCGGGATGCCGGCGACGTTCATTACCGCCGCCGCCTTGTTCGGATGGCGATATCGCAAGGCAATTGTGATGTCGATGTTCAAGTCTGGCGCGATGGCGGTTCTGCCGCCGGTGACTGCACCGATGCCATTGGCGGAGGCGTCGCAGCCGCTGAGGGTGGAGAGAATCGGCGAGGAAGACTTGCGGCTCATTGGCAGCGCTGCCGAGCGGGCCGTCGACCGCGCCAACGCCATCACAAGATCCGTCGAGCGTTGCTATCTGATCTCGGGCGGTGCGCTCTGGAGCACGCTGGTTGTGTTGCACGCGTGGGTGGCGCCGCCAGATTGGCACCGGGCACTTTCACTTGTCGTGCTGTTTGCGGCGCTTCCAGGGCTCATCGTGTTGGCGAATGTCGTCGCGCACTCGTGGCGCACCTGGGCCGTCATCGGCCTCACGTATTGCGTCGTCATCATGATGGCGATCGCGAAGCTCGGCTGGTATTCGGGCAGCGCTTCGCTGGCGATTGCCACTGCACTGGACTTGGCTAACGTGTATGCATGGCCAGCACTTGCGATGCTGCTTCTCGTGCAGCGACGCCTGCGACCCTTCTGGGTGGGCATCGCCCCGATTCTCGTCTTTGTTGTCACGGCCGTTGCGGTGGTCTCGCTGGTGGTCAGCACCCATGCCCTGCCCGAAGATGTTGGCGTGTTCAAGCAACGCCCCGAGTACCGTTGGCCGGCTTCCCTCTTGCTTGCATTCGCGTGGGCGGCCGTGCCGGCAGCAGTCTGGGTTTTCCTGCGCATTTTGCGGAGCGCGGACCGGCGGACGTACGCAGTTCCCCTGGCGGCCATCGGGGCCGCCGGTGTTGCTGCGGACGAACTCCTGCGGCCCCCATTTCCGATTGGTCCTCTCCTCACCGCCGTGCCAGCCGGCGTCCTTCAATGCCTGGTTGTCTGGCTCTTCTTCAAGGGCTTTGTCGGCCTTGAGACAACCCGCTGGGTGTCGCCCTCGACGCTGCAGTTCCATGTTTGCTGGATGTACCTGGCGATCTACACGCTCGCACTGCTCGGCGTCCAGGTCGAGACCATGTCGCCTGCCGAGCGTTACGTTGTCTACGGGATCTTCGGGGGCAGCTTGATCGCCTATTTCATTCTCTTGCATGCACTACTGCGTGTGGCCTGGAAGTCTTGTTCAGGCAGTTCTCCGAAGCGGCTCCTGCTTCTGCGCGTGTTCGGCAGCGCCGACAAACGCGAGCGCCTTCTTGACGCGCTGGAAGACATGTGGCGACGTGTGGGCCGCGTGGATCTGCTCGCAGGGACCGATCTCGCAATGCGCACGCTCGGGTCGTGGATGCTCGAATGTTTTCTTCTCCGGCGCCTCGATGCCCAATTCCTGAACACCGAGGCGGACGTGGACCGACGACTGACGCGGCTCCGGAGCGAACTCGAAGGCGATCTCCGCTATCCGGTGAACGAGATTTGTTGCTATGTCGACGCCTGGCAGGCGGCAGCCATGAAGCTGTCGGTCGCATCTGACGTGGTGCTAGTCGATCTTCGCGGGTTCGCGCGCGAGAACCGTGGCAGTGTTTTTGAGCTCACGTACCTGATCTGGCGCGTTCCGTTGGCGAGAGTCGTCGTCCTTGTGGATCAATCGACCGATGAGTCAGCGCTGATCGATGTCGCCAGGGCCGCCTGGGCCACATCCCCTCAAGATTCCCCGAATGCCGAGGCGCGTTCACTGCCGCTACGGGTGCTCGCACTTGATAAGTCATCGTCGCTGGCGACCGTGTCCAGGGCGTTGTTTCGCGCGGCATATCAATGTGATTCTTCTCGTTCCTCGTGAGGGCGGCGCCAAATGCCGGCGGAGGCTTACCTCTGAGCTTTCGTCATATCGAGGAGATGAATGGGCGAGCGCGGCGTACTCGTCGATCACGCCACGGTTCATCGATGGTCGATCAAGATCCTGCCGGTGCTGGCCGCTGTTTTCGACGACGCAAACGCGCGGTGGGCGCGAGTTGGCGCATGCACGAGACCTGCATCAAGGTCGCAGGCCAGTGGAAGTTGAATCGTTGAATCGTTGAATCGTTGAATCCGAGCATCAGTCGCACGATGCGTTGATCGCGCGATGGTCTTGTTCGACGATGTCGTTGAGGTACTTCGACAGGCGCATCTGAGGCGGCGTCGAGAAACGAGTGGTTATTTCACCGCGATGACCTTCGCGGTCGCCGTTGCGTCGAAGTTGAGCTTTGATGGCCAGGCAGGCCAGGTGGTACCGAGGACTGCCGAGTTCGGATCGCCTGCCTTCGCAAAGGCACCCAAGCTCTTCATCATCGCGTTGGACAAGTCGAGACGCCCCGGCTGATTGGCCTGCGTATTCGCGATGTTCGCGAACAGGGAAGGGCCGAAGTTGCCGAAGACGAAGGGCAAGTCGAAAGCATGCGCTGCACCGTAGATATCGTTCCAAGGGGCAGGCTCTTCGTCCCAGTTGAACTGGTAATACCAGACTGCCGCTTGCTTTGACTTCAACGCATCGAGGATGTTGTCACGACTCGCAATGAAGAAGAGCTGGTTCAGCAGATCGGTGCGTGCGTTGAAGCCCGTCATCGGTGTGGTTACCGGCAGGTAGACCGACGGAATCCACTGTTCGATGCTCACGGCAGGCGCGGCCTCCGGGTTGTAGCTGAATTGCGTCGAGAACAGCTGCGCGTCGCTGACGAGGCGCCCACTCACACCCCCCAGAGCAGGCGAGAGGGCCAGGAATGTAGGGAACAGCTTGGCCTCGTCACGCGTGTTGCCCGCCAGCACTGGCACCTTCAGATAGCTGCCCGCGTTGATAGATGCGATCGGATCGACCGGCAGCACGGTGCCCTCCGGGATCGGCCCCGAACCCGAAAGGCCCAACACCGAGAGTTTGGTGAGCAGCGTGGCGAACAGGACAGACGGGCTCTTGCCGCGCAGATAAGCGGCCATCTGCGTGTTGCCTTGCGCCGTTGCATAGGCCTGCGCCGAGGCCGTGTCCGTTGCCAGTCCGTCGGCGATCAACTGGTTCGACAGCAGCGCGTTGCCCTGTGCAAGGGCCGTTGATGCGGGGTTGAGCGTAGGCAGGCGGCCCGGAGCGAGGTTGGTCGCCAGCGAAAGGCCTCCGCTGAGCGGCACCGCGCGATGGAACAACTTCGGGTTTGCGTTGACCATCAAGGGCGAGGTCATCAACGCATAGACGTTGATGGCACCTGCCGACTGCCCCATCAGGGTCACGTTGTCCGGGTCGCCGCCGAAGTTGGCGATGTTGCGATTGACGAACTGCAAGGCCTTGATGCTGTCGAGCAATGCGAAATTGCCAGAATCCTCACTGGCGTCTGCACCGGTCTTGAGTTGCGGCATGTTCAAGAATCCGAAGATGCCAAGACGGAAATTGGTAGTCACTACGACGGCATTGGCGGTTCTTGCGAGCATGGCGCCGTCGTACACCGGGTCGGCGGTGTAGCCGGACACATTGCTGCCGCCATGCAGGAAGACGATGACCGGCAACTTGGAATCGCCGTTGGATGGCCGCCAGATGTTCAGGTACAAGCAGTCTTCGGAGCCGACCGCCTGGTTCAGGGTCGAGCCGATGGTGGCATCGTATTTGTTGTTGGCTCCGGGTCCGTAGATGCGACCGTATTGGACGCAGGCGTTCGCAAACTCCTGCGTCGCTTTCGGTGTCGTCCACGCGACCGGGTCGGCAGGTGCCTTCCAGCGCAGCTCATCAACGGGCGGCTTGGCAAATGGCACGCCTTTCCATGCGTAGGTGCCAGTTGAAGCGGATCCGTCAACGCCAACCACGATGCCGTGAGTGGTGTCTCTTGTCACAGGTGATATGGCGGGAACAAAGCCGTGGTCGTTGTCGCCGCCACAGGCGGTGAGCTGCAATGCGAACACCGCGCAAGCGGTGGGAAGCCATAGCTGACGGGGCATCGGAACGTCTCCTGCTTTGATCAAAGCCCAGACGTTATGCGCAGTGTTGAGGACGTCTATGAGTGCATTCCCCGGGGCAAGACGGCAGGGCTGCAGGGACGGTCATCAAGCGCTGGATGGTCAACGGACCGGGATGCGCCAAGTGCGACCAGCCTGCGCATCGGTGGCGGCAGTGGCATTGGCGCACGGGTTCAATGCGAACCTGGTGCGCAAGTGGCTGCGCGGGCGCGGCCTGCAGGGCGCGGGGCTGCAGGGCGCTATGCCGGTTGAGGCGGCACGGGGTGACCTGCCCGCGCTGGTGCTCGGGCATTGGTTCCACCGCCACCTGATCCTGGACTTGCACAGCCGCAAGATCGTGGGCTGGGAGGTCCACCTTGGTTGTGGAGTCCAGGGTCTTGTCGTTTGACTCCCCTCGGAGGGACCGCCATGGACCTCAAAGACGCCTTTTCCCTCCCAGATGACTGTGAGATGACTCGGCTTCGCGCAAGTGAAAAAGCCCGCTACAAAACTTGTAGCGGGCTTTCCAGTGGCCATGCGGCTCTTTGTCTTGGCTCCTCGACCTGGGCTCGAACCAGGGACCTACGGATTAACAGTCCGGCGCTCTACCAACTGAGCTATCGAGGAATATTGCTGAGCCTCGAATTATAGCGTGGCTTTTTCGGACTTTTCAAGAACTCACAACATTGCGCGAACTTCTCGCGCCGCATCAAACAAAAGTGGCAACAGTTCATGCTGCAACTGCGCTTCCGAACGCGGCCCGCCCGGGAGCACGACATTGAGCGCCGCCACCGTGTGGCCCTGCATGTTGCGCAGCGGCACCGCCATGGCCTGCACGCCCAGTTCATGCTCTTCGGTGGCAATGCAGAAGTCGTCCGCGCGCACCTGCGCAATGCGCTGGCGCAGCGCCTTGGCCTGGGTCAGCGTGTGCGGCGTCAAGCGTGGCAGCATGCGCCCCTTGAGCCAGGCATTGAGGCTCGCCGCGCTCATCGACGCGAGCAATACGCAGCCCGTCGACGTTGCGTGCACAGGCAGCCGCGCGCCCAGGTGCAGTCCATAGGCCAGCGTGCGTGTGGGCGCCCCATAGCTGCCGCTGCGCGCAATGATGACCACCTCCTCCCCATCCAGCACCACCGCGGAAAACGACTCATGCGTCTGCGCGGCAAGGCGGTTGAGCGTCGGCTGCAACGCGCGCGGCAACCTCGACGACGCCAGGTAGCTGCCCGAGAACCGCAGCACCTTCGGCGACATCCAGAAGTAGCTGCCGTCCGTCTCCAGGTAACCCAGATGCGTCAAGGTCAGCAGATGGCGTCGCGCAGCCGCACGCGTGAGCCCGGCACGCGCAGCCGCCAGCGTCGCATTGAGGCGCTGGCGCTCGGTGTCGAAGCTCTCCAGCACAGCCATGCCCTTGGCGATGCCTTCGATGAAATCCGGTTTGGCGATGGTCACTCGGATACCTTGATCGACTTGCTGCGCGATCATCGCGCAGGCATGCCAATCATCGCACACAGCCCTTGCGGCAGGTCTTCTGTCCCCGATGCCCGCCACCTACGCTCGAGGCTGATCCAGGAGACACCTCATGAAAACGCAAGTCGTCATCATCGGCGCCGGCCCCGCGGGCCTGCTGCTCGGGCAGCTTTTGTACCGTGCCGGCATCGACAACATCATTCTCGAACGCCAGAGCGGCGACTACGTGCTTGGCAGAATCCGTGCCGGCGTGCTGGAGCAGGTGACCATGGACCTGCTGCGCCAGGCCGGCGTCGCCACGCGCGCACTCGAAGAAGGACTCCCGCACGACGGCATCGAGTTGCTCTTCAAGGGAGCCCGGCACCGCATCGACCTGCACGGCCTGACCGGCGGCAAGCAGGTAACGGTATATGGCCAGACTGAAGTCACGCGCGACCTCATGGCGGCCCGTGCCGCCGAGGGCCTCACAACAATCTACAACGCAGCGCCCGTGAGCCTGCACGACTTCGACACCGCCAAGCCCACCGTGCGATACCAGAAGGACGGCGCCACGCACGAGATCGCCTGCGACTTCATCGCCGGCTGCGACGGCTACCACGGCATCAGCCGCGCCAGCGTTCCCGCCGACGCGGTGCACCTCTACGAAAAGGTCTACCCCTTCGGCTGGCTCGGCATCCTGGCCGATGTGCCGCCGGTCTCGCGCGAACTGATCTATGCCAACACTGCACGTGGCTTCGCGCTCTGCAGCATGCGCAGCGAAAGCCGCAGTCGCTATTACCTCCAGGTGGCGAGCGACCAGAAAGTCGAGAACTGGAGCGACGACGCCTTCTGGAACGAGCTGCGCCACCGCCTCGACCCCGAAGCCTGCGAGCGCCTGGTCACCGGCCCCTCGCTGGAAAAGAGCATCGCGCCGTTGCGCAGCTTCGTCGCCGAGCCCATGCGCTTCGGCAGCCTGCTCCTGGCCGGCGACGCCGCCCACATCGTTCCGCCTACCGGCGCCAAAGGCCTCAACCTCGCGACCGCCGACGTCGGCTTCCTGTCACGCGCGCTCGAGATCCACTACCGCGAAGGCAGCCAGTCCGCCCTCGATCGCTACTCGGAACTGTGCCTGCGCCGCGTCTGGAAGGCTGAACGCTTCTCCTGGTGGTTCACTTCGCTGATGCACCGGTTTCCAGAGAACGGCGAGTTCGGCCAGAAGATCCAGGAAGCCGAACTCGACTACCTCGTCAACTCACGCGCCGCGTCCACCTCGCTCGCAGAAAACTACGTAGGCCTGCCCGTGGAATCCTTCTGATCCTGGGGCAGGACACGCAAACGCGTGTATACCTCCGGCATGCAAATCACATGGATCGCGCCCGGCGAATCGCTGCCTGACCCGGCATTGGCCTGGGGCCCCGACGCCCCCGTGCCCGGCCTGCTGGCCGCTGGCGGCGAGTTGGGCGTGGAGCGCTTGCTGGAGGCCTACGGCAACGCGATCTTTCCGTGGTTCAGCGACAACCAGCCCATCCTCTGGTGGAGCCCCGACCCCCGCATGGTGCTGGAAGTGGCGCGCTTTCAACTGCACCGGTCGCTGCGGAAGACGCTCGAGAAATTCCGTCGCCAGGACGGCTGCGAGGTGCGCATCAACCATGATTTCGGGGCCGTGATCCGGGCTTGCGCAGCCGCGCCGCGCGCCGGCCAGTCGGGCACCTGGATCGTGCCGGACATGGTGGAGGCGTACATCGGCCTGCACCAGGCCGGCCATGCGCACAGCGTCGAAACCTGGATCGATGGCCGCCTGGCCGGCGGACTTTATTGCGTCGCCATAGGCCGCGCGGTGTTCGGCGAGTCCATGTTCGCGCGCCAGCCTGACGCGTCAAAGATCGCCCTCGCCGCGCTCGTGAGCTTCTGCCGCCGCCACGCCATGCCCATGATCGACTGCCAGCAGAACACCACACACCTGGCCAGCCTGGGCGCCCGGGAAATGCCACGCAGCGCGTTCATCTCGCACGTGACGCGCGCGCGAAAGCAGCAGGGCCCCGCATGGCATTTCGACCCTTTATACTGGGACGAACTCCTGCTTGCGCGACCTTCGCCGCTGACGTGACGCACCTCAAGGATCTTCCGCTCCACACGCTGCAGTTCTATGCGACTGCACCCTATCCGTGCAGCTATCTGCCGGACCGTCAGGCGCGCTCCCAGGTCGCCACGCCCAGCCACCTGATCCACAACGACGCGTACTCCGACCTCGTGCTGGCAGGCTTCCGGCGCAGCGGCATGTTCACCTATCGCCCCTATTGCGACGGCTGCCGCGCCTGCGTGCCGCTGCGTGTGAAGGTCGATGAGTTCAAGCCCACGCGCAGCCAGCGCCGTGCCATGTCGCGCCACGGCAACCTGCAGGCGCGCGTGCTCAAGCTCTGCTTCGTCCCAGAGCACTACCAGCTCTACCTGCGCTACCAGAACGGCCGCCACGCGGGCGGCGGCATGGACCACGACAGCATCGACCAGTACACGCAGTTCCTGCTGCAAAGCCGGGTCAATTCGCGCCTCGTGGAATTCCGCGAGACCCTGCCCGACGGCAGCGTGGGCGCGCTCAAGATGGTGTCGATCCTGGACGTCCTGAACGACGGACTTTCCGCCGTCTACACCTTCTACGAACCCGACGCCGGCGCCGGCTACGGCAACTACGGCGTGCTGTGGCAGATCGCGCAGGCCCGCACGCTGGGCCTGCCGCACGTCTACCTCGGCTACTGGATCTCGGGCAGTGCCAAGATGAACTACAAGGCCCTCTATTCGCCACACGAATTGCTGGTAGACGGCCGCTGGCAAGCGCAAGACGATTTCACAAAGTAAAATGGCAGGCGATACAACCCCGTACCGCCGCCCATGAGAAAACCCCAATCCGACGTCACTGCGACACCTGTCATCCAGGTGATCGAACGCATGTTTGCCTTGATCGACGTGCTGGCCTCTCGCGAGGAAGCCATCTCGCTCAAGGAGATCAGCGAGAAAACCGGATTGCACCCTTCCACCACGCACCGCATCCTGAACGACCTTGCCGTGGGCCGCTTCGTCGATCGGCCGGAGGCCGGTAGCTACCGACTTGGCATGCGCCTCCTGGAACTGGGCAACCTGGTCAAGGGCCGTCTCAATGTGCGCGACGCCGCACTGACGCCCATGCGCGAGTTGCACAAGCTCACCCAGCAACCCGTCAACCTGAGCATGCGCCAGGGCGACGAGATCGTGTACATCGAGCGGGCGTACAGCGAGCGTTCCGGCATGCAGGTGGTGCGCGCCATCGGCGGCCGTGCGCCGCTGCACCTCACCTCCACCGGCAAGCTCTTCCTGGCGGCCGACGATCCGCAACGCGTCCGCAGTTATGCCACGCGCACCGGTTTGGCCGGCCATACGCGCAACAGCATCACGCAGTTGCCGGCACTGGAACGCGAATTGTCGAAAGCGCGCCAATACGGCATCGCGCGCGACAACGAGGAACTCGAACTGGGGGTGCGTTGCATGGCTGCCGGCATCTACGACGACCAGGGCAAGCTCATTGCTGGCCTGTCGATTTCGGCACCTGCAGATCGACTCGACGACGGCTGGCTGCCGAAGCTGCAAGCCACCGCCAACGAGATTTCAGGTGCGCTCGGTCACAGCAGCGAGGCGCCGGCCGCATCTTCGGCCTGAAGGAATCAGCCAGTCATATATCAGTCACCGCGGACCGCCAACAGTTCGTGCGCCGGGGCTTTTGAAGCGAGCTTGTCGCAGAGCGATGCGACAGCAAGCCCCTTTCGTAGGCACCCGCAGAATCGGCTTTGCCGGGCTGCTGGGTGCGCGCCCCCCCGAGGGGGTAGCGCCCGAAGGCGCTTCTCGGGGTGGGCTCAGCTACCCGGCAACGCCGACCGTCAGCGCCTGATGCCGCGCCGCAGGCGTCGACATCAACTGCGTGGCCTCCACCCAGCGGCGAACGCGCTCGGCATCACCGATGCGGCTCAGCTTGCCGGCGGAATCCAGGAACACCATGATCAGCTTGCGTCCCGCAATCTTCGTCTGCATCACCAGGCATTGGCCCGCTTCCGAGATGTAGCCGGTCTTTTGCACGCCAATGTCCCAATCCGGGTTCTTCACCAGGCGATTGGTCGTGTTGAACTGCATCATCCGATTGCCGACCTCGACCTGGTACTCCGGCGACGTGGAAAGTTCACGCACCGTCGCGTCGGCCGACGCGGCATTCACCAGCAAGGCCAGGTCCTGCGCGCTCGACTGGTTGCCGCTCGACAGGCCGGTCGGTTCGACATAACGGGTGTCCTTCATTCCAAGCGAACGCGCCTTCGCATTCATCATGCTTACGAAGGTCGCCAAGCCACCGGGATAGGTGCGGCCGAGCGCATGCGCCGCACGGTTCTCACTGGACATCAGCGCCAAGTGCAACAGTTCGCCACGCGACAGGGTCGTGCCGACACGCAGGCGCGAGCGGCTGAACTTCTCGGTGTCGATGTCTTCCTCGGTGATCATGATCGGCTCGTCCATCGGCAGACGCGCTTCGCTCACGAGCAAGCCGGTCATCAGCTTGGTCAGGGATGCAATCGGCAAGACGGCATGGTCGTTCTTGCTGAACAGCACTTCGCGCGTGTCCTGATCAATGACAAGTGCCACGCTCGACTTCAGGTCGAGTTCGTCCTGGCTGTGCAGGCCGGCGAGTTGGCCGTACGAAAGCCTTGGCGGTGCGGCATCGGCCAGCCGGACCACGGAGCGGCGCTGCACTGCAACCACTGTCCTTCCATGGCGCGTGCGAACCGTTGCGACCACGTTCTTGCCAGCGCGAACGGACCGATCGGCCTTCTCGGCGCGGTCGACCTTGGATGCGCGCGCGGCCTTGGCCGGCGCAGACTTGGCGGCGACGGCTGGCTTTTGCTTGGCCCCAGCACTGGCTTGCGCCCTCTTGGTCGAACCCGCATCCGGATGCTTGGCCGCCTGCGAAGCAGGCAATAAAAACGCCGTGGCACACAGAGCGACGGCGATCATGCGAAAGGCGGATTGGAACCGCTGGCTGGAAACTCGATGTAGGCGGGCTTCGGGCATTGATAAATCTCCAGCGGGCGAAAGGAAGCGCGCAGTTTAACGAGTTAGAAAAAGACACGCAATATCAGTTACTTGCATTCGCTTCCTCATTCGAAAACAAAAGAACGCTCCGTCACTCAACCTTGCGCGGCAATTCTCTCAGCTTGGCTCTGTAACTTGTTGAGGGCGCTCAAATATGCCTTGGCCGAGGCCACCACAATATCGGGATCGGCCCCGACGCCGTTGACCACCCGCCCGGCATTCTGCAGGCGCACAGTGACCTCTCCCTGACTTTCGGTCGATCCGCTGATCGCATTCACCGAATACAAGACCATCTCCGCCCCACTCTTCACATGCGACTCGATCGCCTTCAGCGAGGCGTCGACCGGCCCGTTGCCATCGGACTCTCCGGTGACTTCCTTGCCATTGGCCGTGAACACCACCCGCGCCTGCGGCCGCTCGCCAGTTTCGCTGTGTTGAGACAAGGATACAAATGCAAACTGCTCACCAACGTGCGACCCGTCCTCGTCGCTGACCAAGGCGAGGATGTCTTCATCAAAGATTTCGCTTTTGCGGTCGGCCAGTTCCTTGAAACGTGCAAAGGCCGCGTTGATGTCGCCCTCGCTTTCCATGGTCACGCCGAGTTCCTGCAGGCGCTGCTTGAAGGCGTTGCGGCCACTGAGCTTGCCCAGGACGATCTTGTTGGTGGTCCAGCCCACGTCCTCGGCGCGCATGATCTCGTAGGTGTCGCGGGCCTTCAGGACGCCGTCTTGGTGGATGCCCGAAGCGTGCGCGAAGGCATTGGCGCCCACCACCGCCTTGTTCGGCTGCACGACGAAGCCGGTCGTCTGGCTCACCATGCGGCTGGCCGCGAGGATGTGCTGGGTGTCGATGTTCATGCTCAGCCCGAAGTAGTCCTTGCGGGTCTTCACGGCCATGACGATTTCTTCCAGCGAACAGTTGCCGGCCCGCTCACCCAGGCCGTTGATCGTGCATTCGACCTGCCGCGCGCCACCGATCTTCACGCCGGCCAGCGAATTGGCCACCGCCATGCCCAGGTCGTTGTGGCAATGCACCGACCAGATCGCCTTGTCGCTGTTCGGAATACGCTCGCGCAGCGTCTTGATGAAGTTGCCGTAGAGCTCCGGGATCGCGTAGCCCACGGTGTCCGGCACGTTGATTGTCGTCGCGCCCTCGGCGATCACGGCTTCCAGCACACGGCACAGGAAGTCCATGTCGCTGCGGTAGCCGTCCTCCGGACTGAATTCCACATCGCCGATCTGGTTGCGCGCGAAGCGCACGGCCAGCTTGGCCTGCTCAAACACCTCGTCGGGCGTCATCCGCAGCTTCTTTTCCATGTGCAGCGGCGAAGTCGCGATGAAGGTGTGGATGCGACCGCGGGCCGCCCCCTTCAGCGCCTCGGCCGTGCGCGAGATGTCGCGGTCGTTGGCCCGCGCCAGTCCGCACACGGTCGAGTCCTTGATGACGTTGGCGATGGCCTTGACCGCCTCGAAGTCACCGTTGGAGCTGGCCGGGAACCCGGCCTCGATCACGTCGACCTTCAGCCGTTCGAGTTGCCGGGCAATGCGCATCTTCTCGTCGCGCGTCATGGACGCGCCGGGGGATTGCTCCCCATCGCGCAAGGTGGTGTCAAAAATGATCAGCTGGTCGGTCATCGTGTCTCTCTCCGTACTTTGAAAATGCCGCTCTGCGCGTCAGGCCGGCTCAGCCACCGATTGTGCGCTGCGCGCGCCCTGCCCCCGCGCACGCTCCAGGCCCGAGACGATGGCCTTCAGCGAGGCCGAAATCGTGTCCGCATCGATGCCCACGCCGAACAGAGTTTGCGACTCGTCCACGCGCAATTCAAGATACGCCACCGCCTGGGCGTCCGCGCCGGCGCCGATCGCGTGCTGGTGGTAATCGATCACCCGCACGGCATGGCCGGTGGCGTCGACGAGGGCATGAATGAAGGCATCGATCGGTCCGTTGCCGCGCCCTTCGATGTGGCAAGTCTCGCCATCCCATTGCAGGTCGCCGCGCAGCACGATGGATGCCTTGTCACCCTCGCCCTGCTCCTCCAAGACGCGATGTTGCAAGGCATGCACGGTCTTCAGGCCGTACTCCCGCTCGAACAGGGCGTAGAGGTCGGCCGCGCTCAATTCCTTGCCGGCCACGTCCATCACGCGCTGCACCGTCTGCATGAATTCCATCTGCAGCCGGCGCGGCATCTCGATGCCGTATTCGCTTTCGAGCAAGTAGGCCATGCCACCCTTGCCGGACTGGCTGTTGACGCGGATCACGGCTTCGTAGCTGCGGCCCACGTCCTTCGGGTCGATGGGCAGATAGGGCATGTCCCAGATGTCGCCTTCCTTGCGCGCCGAGAAGGCCTTCTTGATCGCGTCCTGGTGCGAGCCCGAGAACGAGGTGTAGACCAGGTCGCCGACGTACGGATGGCGCGGGTGGACCGGGATCTGGTTGCAGTGCTCGACCGTCGCGCGGATGTCGTCGATGCGTGAGAAGTCCAGCTCCGGCGACACGCCCTGCGTGTAGAGGTTGAGGGCGACGTTCACCAGGTCCAGGTTGCCGGTGCGCTCGCCATTGCCGAAGAGGCAGCCCTCGATGCGGTCGGCACCGGCCATCAACGCCAGTTCCCCGGCCGCGGTGCCCGTGCCCCGGTCGTTGTGCGGATGGACCGAAAGCACGATGCCGTCGCGCCGCGCGAGGTTGCGTTGCATCCACTCGATCATGTCGGCAAAGATGTTCGGCGTGGAATGCTCGACGGTGGAAGGCAAGTTGATGATGCACTTGTTCTGCGGGGTCGCGTCCCAGACGGCGGTGACCGCATCGACCACGCGCTTGGAAAACGCGAGATCGGTGCCCGAGAACATTTCCGGCGAGTACTGGAAGGTCCACTGCGTGTGGGGCTGCTTCGCCGCGCAGTCCTTGAACATTTCGGCATGCGTCGTGGCGAGTTCGACGATCTCGTCCTCGTCCATGCCCAGCACCACCTTGCGCATCACCGGCGCGACGGCGTTGTAGAGGTGCACGATCGCACGCGGCGCGCCCTGCAGCGACTCGAAGGTGCGCGTGATGAGATGGTCGCGCGCCTGGGTGAGCACTTGGATCGTCACGTCATCGGAGATCCGGTTCTCTTCGATGAGTTTTCGCACGAAGTCGAATTCCACCTGCGAGGCCGAGGGAAAGCCGACCTCGATCTCCTTGAAGCCGATCGCCACGAGTTGCTCGAACATCCGCATCTTGCGCGCGATGTCCATGGGTTCGACCAGCGCCTGGTTCCCGTCGCGCAGGTCCGTCGACAGCCAGATCGGGGCCTTGGTCAGCACGGCGTCCGGCCAGGTGCGGTCCTTGAGGCCGATCGGTGCGAACGCGCGGTACTTGCGGTCGGGTTGCTTCAACATTTGATTCTCTCCATTGAGGGTGGTGAACCAGCAACCCAAAGCAAAACGGCCCGTTGCTGGTGCGAACGGGCCGTGTGAAAAGGTTTGCGCGTGCGCTACCGTCTCCGCCCGAAGGGGATCAGTAGTAGGGCCAGCGAAATCTTTTGCATGAGGGTGGCGAGTGTAGCAGACACAAAATCAGTTGTGCAGCCCGCGCTCATCGGGTTCGTCGGTCGATGTGCTGATCACGCTTACCGGATGCCCCTTGGCCTTGCGCCACGCATACACCACGTAGCCACTCAACCCATACGCCACGAACACGCCGAACAACACCGTCGGCGGGTCGATGTTGATGACCGCGATGCCCAACGCGATGAGCACGATCACCGCAAACGGCACGCTCTTCTTCATCTGGATGTCCTTGAAACTGTAGAACGGCGCGTTGGTCACCATCGTCAGGCCCGCGTACAGCGTGAAAGCGAAGGTGAGCCAACTGATCTGGTTCCACGTCAGGTACAGGGCTTCTCCGCCCCGCTTGCCGGATTCGGTCATGAGCCAAATGAACCCCGCCACCATCGCAGCGGCCGCCGGCGACGGCAGCCCCTGAAACCAGCGCTTGTCGACCACGCCGGTGTTGACGTTGAAACGTGCCAGGCGCAGGGCCGCGCAGGCGCAGTAAACGAACGCCGCGATCCAGCCCCAGCGGCCCAGCCCCTTGAGCGACCACTCGTAAGCGATGAGAGCCGGCGCGGCGCCGAAGGACACCATGTCCGACAGGGAATCCATCTGCTCGCCAAACGCGCTCTGCGTGTTGGTCATCCGTGCCACACGACCGTCGAGGCTGTCCAGGATCATCGCGGCGCCCACGCCCATCGCGGCCAGGTCGAAACGCGAATTCATCGCCATCACGATCGAATAGAAGCCGCCGAACAGCGCGGCCAGCGTAAAAAGATTCGGCAGGATGTAGATGCCCTTGCGGCGCTTGCGCGGCACGACTTCGCTGTGCACGGTGTCGTCATGCATCGAACTGCCCTCCAGCGCACGCGCCTTGGGCGCATTCAGCTATCAGTTTCATAGCAGGACGGGGGTTGATTCGCATCTGTGGCAGTGTAGTTCAGGCGCCTTTTTGCGCCAGTAATGAAAAAGGCCACCCGCGGGTGGCCAGCTAAGCCCCAGTGCCGGGCCACGTCCGGGCCGGCCCCCAAGGGGGATCAAGTCGACATGGCGGAGCCACATCGACTTGAGTTCTCGCAGAGGCGATCAGTTACGGGTCTGGTCGACCAGCTTGTTCTTCTTGATCCAGGGCATCATCGCGCGCAGCTTGTCGCCGACGACTTCGATCTGGTGCTCGGCATTCAGGCGACGGCGGCTGATGAGCGTCGGTGCGCCACCGGCGTTTTCCAGCACGAAGCTCTTGGCGTATTCGCCGGTCTGGATGTCCTTCAGCACTTGCTTCATGACCTTCTTGGTCTCTTCGGTCACGATGCGCGGGCCGGTGACGTACTCGCCGTATTCGGCGTTGTTCGAGATCGAGTAGTTCATGTTGGCGATGCCGCCTTCATAGATCAGGTCGACGATCAGCTTGAGCTCGTGCAAGCATTCGAAGTACGCCATTTCGGGCGCGTAGCCGGCTTCCACCAGCGTCTCGAAACCGGCCTTGATCAGCTCGACCGTGCCGCCGCACAGAACCGCTTGTTCGCCGAACAGGTCGGTCTCGGTTTCTTCGCGGAAGTTGGTCTCGATGATGCCGGCCTTGCCGCCGCCGTTGGCGGTGGCGTAGCTCAGGGCCAGGTCACGGGCCTTGCCGGACTTGTCCTGATGCACGGCCACGAGGTGGGGGACGCCGCCGCCTTGGGCATAGGTGCTGCGCACGGTGTGGCCAGGAGCCTTGGGCGCGACCATCCACACGTCCAGGTCGGCGCGCGGCTGCACGAAGCCGTAGTGCACATTGAAGCCGTGTGCGAAGACGAGCGATGCGCCTTCCTTGATGTTCGGAGCGACGTCGTTCTTGTAGACGTTGGCGATCTGTTCGTCCGGAAGGAGGATCATGACCACGTCAGCCGACTTCACGGCATCGGCGACTTCGGCGACCTGCAGGCCGGCCTTGCCGACCTTGTCCCACGAAGCGCCGCCCTTGCGCAGGCCGACCACGACCTTGACACCGCTGTCATTCAGGTTTTGTGCGTGCGCATGGCCTTGCGAACCGTAGCCGATGATTGCGACGGTCTTGCCCTTGATGAGGCTGAGGTCCGCGTCCTTGTCGTAATAAACCTTCATGAGATGCTCCTTCGTTGAATTCAGTGTGAGTGGTGGGATGGGGCATTTGCAGAACCCCGTGTGTTTTCCAGAAACACCGCAGGGCCGGCTTTGCCGGACTGCGGGTGTTGCCCCCGGTAGCGGGTTGGCGAAGCGACACGCAGTGCGCGCAGACTGGGGGCGAGCGACATGACTAGACGCGCAGGATGCGCTCGCCACGGCCGATGCCGCTGGCGCCGGTGCGCACCGTCTCGAGGATCGCGCTGCGCTCGATCGCCTCCAGGAATGCGTCGTTCTTGCCGTGGTCGCCGGTGAGCTCGATGGTGTAGCTCTTGTCGGTGACGTCGATGATGCGGCCGCGGAAGATCTCGGCCATGCGCATCATTTCCTCGCGCTCCTTGCCGACCGCGCGCACCTTCACCATCATGAGCTCGCGCTCGGTGTAGGAGCCCTCGGTCAGGTCGACGACCTTCACGACTTCGATCAGGCGGTTGAGGTGCTTGGTGATCTGCTCGATGACCTCGTCCGAGCCGCTCGTGACGATGGTCATGCGCGAGAGGCTCGCGTCTTCGGTCGGCGCGACCGTGAGGGATTCGATGTTGTAGCCACGGGCCGAGAACAGGCCCACCACGCGGGAAAGTGCGCCAGGCTCGTTCTCGAGCAGGACGGCAATGATGTGTTTCATAAGCGATGGACTCCTCTTTTCGCCGCCCTCCCCCGTGCACGGTAATGCGCGGGCTTGGCGGGCAATAGATTCGTCTACAGGTTGATTAAAGCGGGATCGGGCAGCCGAACACAGAGGTCGAGAAGCTTTCGCAAAGGTCGCAAAAGGAACGCCGAAAGTCTTCGACGTCTACTTTTGCGACTGCTACGTAACTTTTAACTTTCTTCCGCGTTCGGAGTCCGGATTAAAGGTCTTCGGAACCCAGCAGCATTTCCGTGATGCCCATGCCGGCCTTCACCATCGGGAACACGTTCTCGGTGGGGTCGGTGCGGAAGTCCATGAACACCGTACGGTCCTTGAGCTTGCGGGCTTCGCGCAGCGCGGGCTCCACGTCCTGCGGGCGCTCGATCAGCATGCCGACGTGACCGTAGGCTTCCGCCAGCTTCACGAAGTTGGGCAGCGCGTCCATGTAGCTGTGGCTGTAGCGGCCGGAATATTCGATTTCCTGCCACTGGCGCACCATGCCCAGATAGCGGTTGTTCAGCGAGACGATCTTGATCGGCGTGTTGTATTGCAGGCAGGTCGAGAGTTCCTGGATGCACATCTGCACCGAGCCTTCGCCGGTGATGGTGAACACTTCCGCTTCCGGCTTGGCCAGCTTGATGCCCATGGCGTAGGGAATGCCCACGCCCATGGTGCCGAGGCCCCCGGAATTGATCCAGCGACGCGGCTCGTCGAAGCGGTAGTACTGCGCGGCCCACATCTGGTGCTGCCCGACGTCGGACGTAATGTAGGCATCGGCGTCCTTGGTCATGTTCCACAGCGTCTCGACCACGTACTGCGGCTTGATGACGTCCGTGTTGCCGCGGTCGTACTTCAGGCAATCCTTGCTGCGCCAGGCTTCGATGGTCTTCCACCAATCGGCCAATGCACCTGCATCGGCCCTGGTGGTGCTCTCGCGGATCATCGAGATCAGTTCGGTCAGCACATCCTTCACGTCACCGACGATCGGGATATCAACCTTCACGCGCTTGGAGATGCTCGACGGATCGATGTCGACGTGGATGATCTTGCGCTCGTTCTGCGCAAAGTGCTTCGGATTGCCGATCACGCGGTCGTCGAAGCGCGCACCCACCGCCAGCAAGACGTCGCAGGTCTGCATCGCATTGTTGGCTTCGATGGTTCCGTGCATACCAAGCATGCCCAGGAACTTGCGATCGCTCGCCGGATAGGCGCCCAGGCCCATCAGCGTGTTGGTGACCGGGTAGCCCAGCATGTCGACCAGCGTGCGCAGTTCGTTGGTGGCATTGCTCAGCAACACGCCGCCGCCGGTGTAGATGTACGGACGCTTGGCGTTCAACAACAGTTGCAAGGCCTTGCGGATCTGGCCGCCGTGACCCTTGCGCACGGGGTTGTACGAGCGCATCTCCAACTTTTCCGGGTAGCCGGAATAAGGCGTCTTCTTGAAGGACACGTCCTTCGGCACGTCCACCACCACCGGACCGGGACGGCCGCTGCGTGCGATGTGGAAGGCCTTCTTCATCGTCAGTGCCAGGTCCTTCACGTCCTTGACGAGGAAGTTGTGCTTGACGATGGGCCGCGTGATGCCGACGGTGTCGCATTCCTGGAAGGCATCGAGGCCGATGGCCGCGGTCGGCACCTGGCCCGAGATGATGACCATCGGGATCGAGTCCATGTAGGCCGTCGCGATGCCGGTGACCGCGTTGGTCAGGCCGGGGCCGGAGGTGACCAGCGCCACGCCGACTTCGCCGGTGGCACGTGCATAGCCGTCCGCCGCGTGCACGGCCGCCTGCTCATGCCGCACCAGCACATGCTGCATGGTGTCCTGCTTGTAGAGCGCGTCGTAGATGTAGAGAACCGCACCGCCGGGGTAGCCCCAGATGTACTGGACGCCTTCGGCCTGGAGTGCCTTGACCAGCACCTCCGCGCCCATGAGTTCTTGTGCTTGGTTGCCCATCCCGGAGGATGCGGCTGCTGCGGAAGCGAGTTCCGATTTGGAGATTTCCATGATCAACCTTTGTGATTTTCGGGAACGAAAAACCTTGGGTGCCCCTTGCCAACCCTTGTGAGGTCGCGTCGGGACTTGAGGCCAAAGCCATGAGCGGACTGGATGCTCCGCCGGACAGTGACCCGTTTGCGTTTTGACGTGCGACTGCGATTATGACACCTCAAATGGCCGAATTTCGGGTAGCCGGCAGGCAAAACTGCCGATGCGATAATCCGCGCCGTCCAAAACATAACGCCTGGAAGAGACAACCCACGCTGCGCTTCACCGCGTCCATATCCGTTTGGCTACCGAAAAAGAACTCTCCGACTTCCTCAAAAGTGTCGAACGACGCGCCTTCAAGCGCTCGGTCTACCACGTGCGCGATGAGGAAGCGGCGCTCGACATCGTGCAGGACAGCATGATGAAACTGGCCGAACACTATGGCGACAAGCCGGCCAACGAGTTGCCGATGCTGTTCCAGCGCATCCTGTCGAACTGCACGCTGGATTGGTTTCGCCGCCAAAAGACCCGCAGGGCACTTTTTTCGAACCTGAGCGACTTCGAAGCCCCTGAAGACGACGGCGAATTCGATCTGCTGGGAAACTTCAACTCCCCCACCGATTCCCGCGAGACCGAAAGTGCCGAGGACACCACCCGTCGTGCGCAGATATTCCACGAAATCGAAGAAGAGATCGCTGCGCTCCCGGCGCGTCAACGAGAGGCGTTTCTGATGCGTTACTGGGAGGAAATGGACGTTGCCGAGACCGCCGCAGCGATGGGGTGTTCCGAAGGCAGTGTCAAAACCCATTGTTCCCGCGCCGTTCATGCCCTGAGCAAAGCGCTCACGGCCAAAGGTATATCGCTATGAACGCAACACTTTCGAAGACCCCCTCCGCTCTTGAAGAGCAATTCGCCCGTCGCTTGGCGAACCGACTTTCGGCCGGCAATGCCGAACTTCCGCACGACATCGGGGAGCGCTTGCGTGTCGCACGCCAGCAGGCCGTCGCCCGACGCAAGCTCGCCCCGGCGCTGCATCCTACGGAGGTGCTCGTGTCGTCGGGTGGCGCCGCTGCGCTGGGGGGTGGCTGGTGGACACGCATCGGCGCCGTTGTGCCGCTGATTGCGCTTGTGATCGGGATGATCACGATCAGCATCGTGCAGGACGAAAATCGCGCGAACGACATGGCCGAAGTCGATGCCGCGCTGCTGACGGACGACCTCCCGCCCGCCGCATTCACCGACCCGGGCTTCGCGCAATTCCTCAAGACACACGCCAGCGACACTGCCTCACATTGAATCTCCGCCACTCCCGCATGGTTCTACCCCCGGCCTCTCGCGCGTCGCCGCGCCCATCGATGCGCCCGCAAACGTCGGGCGTTGTCGTTTGTGGCAGCCTGCTCGTCGCCATGACGGTAGCGGCATTGTCTGTGCTGCAGGCGACGCCTGCCGGCGCGCAGCCCGGCGCCCCTGCCGGGACATCGGAGGCGAACGGCAAGAGCCCGGTCGCTTCGAAACCGCTATGGACCAGCCTGACGCCCGGCCAGCAAGCCGCCCTGAAGCCCCTGGCGCCGCACTGGAACACGATCAGCGGCGTCCAGAAAAGCAAATGGCTGGCGATCTCGCGCAATTTCGATTCCATGAAGCCGGAGGACCAGGCCACGCTGCACAGCCGGATGAGCGAATGGGCCACCCTGAGCGCTCAACAGCGCGCGCTGGCACGGCTGAACTTCGCCGAAGTCAATCGCTTGCCGGCTGACGAACGGAAAGCCAAATGGGAAGCCTATCAGGCGCTGAGCGAGGACGAAAAGCGCGACTGGGCGGAGCGTGCGCAGATGCGCCAACCCAGTGCCGCCATCCCGGTGCGCCCCGTGCCGGAGAGGAAGCTCGCGCCGGTGCCGCCAACGACCTCCCTGCTTGGCAAGGGCGAACACAGCCCTCGCATCCAGCTCGCCCCACCGCCAGCGCCTGCAACCCCGTCAGCACCGCCGGCTCCGGTCGTTGCGGCGCCGGCGCCCGCAGCAACCGCCGACACACCCGTGCCCCCTGCGGCGGAGGCCCAGACTCCCGCGCCGGGCGCTGCCAGTGCGCCTGCGGCGCCTGCTACGATTCCACCGGTCCGCACAACCGAGCAACCCTCCTCCGCGCCCTGACCCGGCGCCGGGCCCATGAACGCTGGCGCCACCATTCATTCCGACCCCGCAACCCCCGCCTCTCCGTCCACTCCAGCGCTGCCGGATCTCACCGCCCCTGGCCTCTGGCGCCGCATGGCCTGCTGGACCTATGAGGGCATGTTGCTGTTTGCCGTGGTCTTCGTGTCGGGGTGGTTGTTCAGCACGCTGGGGCAAATGCGCGACGCGATGGACGAGCGGCGGCACTTGCTGCAGGCATTCCTGTTCGTCGTATTCGGCCTGTACTTCGTCTGGTTCTGGATCCACGGGCAGACGCTCGCGATGAAGACCTGGGGCCTGCGCATGGTCGACCGCCATGGCCAGCCCCTGAAGCAAGGCCGGGCCCTGCTACGCTACCTGCTGAGCTGGATCTGGTTCCTGCCGCCCTTGGCGGTCATGGCGCCCTTCAAGGTGTCGGGCGGGGAAGCGACGTTGCTGCTGGCCGGTTGGGTAGCCGTTTGGGCGTTGCTTGCGCGATTCCACCCGCAAGGGCAGTTCTGGCACGACGCCTGGGCCGGCACGCGCCTGATTGCTTCCAAGCCAATGAGCCGTCGATGAGCCAGCCTGAGCCTGTCGTCAATCCTCAGAAGGGCCGCAGCGGATTCGCGCGGGTTTTCCACGCGACGCTGATCTCACTCAATGGCCTGCGCGCAGGCTGGGGCGAGACGGCATTCCGGCAAGAGGTTCTCATTGCAATCGTGTTGGTGCCGCTGGCCTTCTGGCTCGGCCGCAGTTGGATGGAAGTCGCTCTGCTCGCCGGAAGCGTGGTGCTGGTGATGATCGTGGAACTGCTCAATACCGCCGTGGAAGCGGCCATCGACCGGATCGGGCCGGAATGGCACGACCTGTCGAAGCGGGCGAAGGACATGGGCAGCGCCGCGGTGTTGTTGGCGCTGCTGCTGTCGGGCGGCATCTGGCTTGCTGCGCTCTGCACGCGATTCGTCACTTGAACGCGGCATGATCGGGGCATGAACCCTGATTTTTCGATTTGCGTCTATTGCGGCTCGCGCCCCGGCGAGCGACCCGAACACTCACAAGCAGCACAGTCCGTCGGCCGCTGGATCGGCGAGAACGGCGGCCAGCTCGTCTATGGCGGCGGGCGTACCGGCCTGATGGGCACGGTGGCCGAGGCCACGCGTGCCGCCGGCGGCCGGGTGGTGGGGATCATTCCCAAGGCACTGGTCGACAAGGAACTGGCCAATCCGCTGTGCGACGAGCTTCACGTCGTCGAAACGATGCACGAACGCAAGGCCATGATGGGCGAACGCGCCGATGCCTTCGTGGCCCTGGCCGGCGGCATCGGCACCTTCGAGGAATTGTTCGAGATCTGGACTTGGCGCCAGCTTGGCTACCACGACAAGCCGGTCGGCATTCTCAATACCGCCGGGTATTACGACACCATGCTGGACTTTCTCGCGCAAAGCGTGCGCGAAGGCTTCATGGGCGACTGGCAGATGAGTCTGGTGCGCAGCGGCGTCGAGCCGGCCGCGCTCTTGCGCGAACTGCTGGAAGAAGCGCGCCGCCACCCGCGTGGCGACAAGCTCGCCGAGGTGCTTTAGCAGGCTGCCAGGCCCGACGGATCAGATCGCGGCTTCGTCCTGCTCGCCAGTACGGATGCGGACGATGCGCTCGACGTTGGTGACGAAGATCTTGCCGTCCCCGATCTTGCCGGTGCGTGCGGCGCCGACGATGGCTTCGATGCAGCGCTCGACGTCGTCCGTGTTCACGACCACCTCGACCTTCATCTTCGGCAGGAAATCGACCACGTATTCCGCACCGCGGTAAAGCTCGGTGTGGCCCTTCTGGCGGCCGAAGCCCTTGACTTCGGTGACCGTCAGTCCGGTCACGCCAACGGTTGCCAGCGCCTCGCGCACATCTTCGAGTTTGAAGGGTTTGACGATGGCGGTGATCTGTTTCATTGCGGAGGTTCTCCCGGGGTTTCGGAAAAGGGGGCGGCCGATTATGTCATTCACGCACTGTTAGGCTCCGGGGTCGATGAGTGCAAGTCCCCCCGTCTCCCCTGCTGCTTCCGGCTTCGCAACGCTGGTCCGATGGGGCAATGGCCAGGCGTGGCTGTTGCTGGTGTTCACCACGCTGATCTGGGGCGCCAACGCCGTGGCGGCACGGCTCGCGGTCGGCGAGGCCTCGCCGATGCTGGTGACTTCCGCGCGGTGGATCGTGTGCTGCGTCGCGCTCGGCCTGACTTCGCGCGGCGAGATCGCCACGCACTGGCGCGCGCTGGTGCCGCACTGGCGCTTTGTCGTACTGATGGGCACGCTGGGGTTTACCGGCTTCAACGCCCTCTTCTACACCGCCGCGCATCACACGACCGCGATCAACATCGCGATCATCCAGGGCACGATCCCGGTGTTGGTGCTGATCGGCAGCCTGTACCTCTACCGCACCCGGATCACGGTGTTGCAGGTCGTCGGGGTGACGCTGACGCTGGCCGGGATTGCGGTGGTTGCTTCGCAGGGGCACCTGGAGCGGCTGGCACAGTTCCAGTTCAACATCGGCG
Source organism: Variovorax rhizosphaerae (assembly GCF_037889975.1). Classification (NCBI taxonomy): domain Bacteria; kingdom Pseudomonadati; phylum Pseudomonadota; class Betaproteobacteria; order Burkholderiales; family Comamonadaceae; genus Variovorax; species Variovorax rhizosphaerae. Next base: position 111,213 of record NZ_JBBKZT010000011.1, read on the forward strand.
ACGTGTGGATGCTGATTGCCTGCCTGCTCTACACCTTTTATGCGCTTGGCTTGCGCCGGCGGCCGGCCGTGCCGGCCATCGTATTCTTCGCGGCGACGGCAGCCGTGGCAAGCATCGTGTCGCTGCCCCTGCTGGTGGCCGAAATTGCGATGGGCAACTTCATCGTGCCCACGGTGAAGGGTTTGCTGTTGATCCTGTTCATCGGCACCTTTCCGTCGTACATCTCGCAGCTCACGTTCATTCGGGCGGTGACGCTGATCGGGCCGGCGCGCGCCGGAGTGTTCCTGAACCTGGTGCCGATCTTCGGGCCGCTGCTTGCGGTGCTGGTCTTGGGCGAGCCGCTCTCGGGCTTCCACGCGGCAGCGCTGGCGTTGGTGCTGGGCGGAATATGGATTGCCGAATACCTGGGCGCGCGCAAGCCATGACGCAGCGCCCTCCGAGCCCCCAAGCCCGGGCCGAGCCCGACACGCCCCCCGCGCGGGGTCAAGCCGAGATGGCAAAGCCACATCGACTTGGGTCCGACGAGCCCATCCTGCGAATCCACGGGGCGCCTTCCGAGATCGATGCGCGCGCGTGGAATGAATTGCTCGCGATGCAAGCCTCGCCGAGCCCCTTCATGCGGCACGAGTACCTCGATGCGATGCATGAGAGCGGTAGTGCCGTGCCGGCCAGTGGCTGGACCGCGGCATTCGTGACGCTTTGGCAAGGTGAACGGCTCGGCGGCGCTTGTCCGGTCTACATCAAGGATCACTCGTACGGCGAGTACGTGTTCGATTGGGCCTGGGCCAATGCCTATGAGCAGCATGGACTGCGCTACTACCCGAAGGCGGTCGCGGCGGTGCCGTTCACGCCGGTGCCGGGGGCTCGCTTGCTGGCACGGGATGCACAGAGCCGGGCGTTGCTGGCGCAGGGGCTGGTGCAGTGGTGCAGGCAGGCTGGGTTGTCGTCCTTGCACCTGCTGTTCGGTGCCGACGACGACATCGTCGCGTGCGTCGATGCGGGGCTGATGCTTCGGCACACCGTGCAGTTTCATTGGGAAAATGTGGCCCCCACGCTCGGCACTGACGTGTCCTCGCTGCCCCCCGAGGGGGTGCGTTTCGCCTTGGGGCGGCCCGGCGGCGAAACTGTGGCCCCCACGCTCGGCACTGACGTGTCCTCGCTGCCCCCCGAGGGGGTGAGTTTCGCCTTGGGGCGGCCCGGCGGCGAAACTGTGCCCCCCACGCTCGGCACTGACGTGTCCTCGCTACCCCCCGAGGGGGTACGTTTCGCCTTGGGGCGGCCAGGCGGCGAAACCAACTACCTGAACTTCGAGGCCTTCCTCGCCAGCCTGTCCCACGACAAGCGCAAGAAGATTCGCCAGGAGCGCCGCAAGGTGGCGGACGCGGGCGTCACTTTTCGATGGGCACGGGGCGCAGACATCTCGACGGACGATTGGGATTTCTTCTACCGCTGCTATGCCCGCACCTACCGGGAACACGGCAATCCGCCCTACCTGAAGCGGGACTTCTTCCAGCGGATGGCCGACACGATGCCCGACACCTGGCTTCTGTTCGTTGCCGAGCGCGGGGGACATCCGATCGCGACCAGCCTGATCGCGCTCTCGGACGACCAGCCGCGCACCGATGGCAGCGTCGGCCCCGAGGTGGCATACGGCCGCTATTGGGGTGCGCTGGAGCGCGTGGATTGCCTGCACTTCGAGGCTTGCTACTACCAGCCGCTGCAGTGGTGCATCGCGCATGGGGTGCAACGATTCGAAGGCGGCGCGCAGGGCGAGCACAAGATGGCTCGCGCGCTGATGCCGGTGAAGACGACCAGCGCGCATTGGCTGGCGCATCCGTCGTTCGCGGATGCGGTCGAGCGCTTCCTTGAACGCGAGGGCGAAGGGATCGCCAACTACATGGAACACCTGGACGAGCGCAGCCCGTTCCGGTCGGGCTGAGGTCTTCGGCCAGCGGTCGCGCAGCGCGGTCCGTGCGGACGTAAAAAAAGCGCCGGGAACGGCGCTTTTCCTGTGGCCATCGGCAAGATAAGGATCAGCCCTTGGACTTGTACGCGGCCACGCCGTCCAGGATTTCCTTGCGGGCTTCGTCCAGACCCTTCCAGCCAAGGATCTTGACCCACTTGCCGGCTTCCAGGTCCTTGTAGTGCTCGAAGAAGTGGGAGATGGTCTTCAGGCGCATCGAGTTGACGTCGTCGATCGACTTCCAGTGGCTGTAGATCGGCAGCACCTTGTCGGTGGGCACGGCCAGCACCTTGCCGTCGACGCCGGCTTCGTCTTCCATCATCAGGATGCCCAGGGGGCGGCAGGGGCAGACCACGCCGGGCGGCAGCGCATAGGGAGCGATCACCAGCACGTCGACCGGGTCGCCGTCGCCGCTCAAGGTCTGCGGGACATAGCCATAGTTGGCCGGATAGTGCATGGACGTGGTCATGAAACGGTCCACGTAGATCGCGCCCGATTCCTTGTCCACTTCGTACTTCACGGGATCGGCGTTCATCGGGATCTCGATGACCACGTTGAAGGCGTCTGGGAGGTTCTTTCCTGGAGAAACTTTATCGAATGACATGTCTTTTATAAGTTGATTGAAGGAAACAGCGAGCGACTCGGACAAACCCGAAGTTTAAGACGCGCGTCATTGCCAAGTCATACGGATTGTGACTTTTCACTGTTAAATTGGACCTGTTGGCCAATCGGTCTCCGGTTTTGTACCGGAGGCTTCGAGGAAGCAACGCGGCGGAAGCTCAGACCCGTACGCGTTGCGCGCAGGGTTACTGCTATCCGTCTCCACCAGTCCCAATGAACTCCTGGAGAAAGCAAAGCATGATCGGCAACACCCCCCTGATACTTGCCATCGTCTGCGGCCTTGTGGCCGTAGCCTATGGCTTCTGGGCCCGCAGTTGGATCCTCGCGAAGGATGCCGGCAACGCGCGAATGCAGGAAATCGCAGCGGCGATCCAGCAGGGCGCGTCGGCTTACCTTGCGAAGCAATACACGACCATCGCCATCGTTGGCGTGGTCCTGGCGGTGCTCATCGCCGTCTTCCTCGACTTCACCACGGCCGTCGGCTTCATCATCGGCGCGGTGCTCTCGGGCGCATGCGGCTTCATCGGCATGAACGTGTCGGTACGGGCCAACGTGCGCACGGCGCAGGCTGCCACCAAGGGCATCGGGCCGGCGCTGGATGTGGCCTTCAGGGGCGGCGCGATCACCGGCATGCTGGTGGTCGGGCTCGGCTTGCTGGGTGTCGCAGGCTTCTTCTGGTTCCTCGGTGGCGCCAGCCAGACGGACAGCAAGGCACTGTCGCACGTGCTCAATCCGTTGATCGGCTTTGCCTTCGGCTCGTCGCTGATCTCGATCTTCGCGCGGCTGGGCGGCGGCATCTTCACCAAGGGCGCCGACGTGGGCGCCGACCTGGTGGGCAAGGTGGAAGCCGGCATTCCGGAAGACGATCCACGCAACCCGGCGGTGATTGCGGACAACGTGGGCGATAACGTCGGCGACTGCGCCGGCATGGCGGCCGACCTGTTCGAGACCTATGCGGTGACGCTGATCGCGACCATGGTGCTCGGCGCACTGATGGTGACGGCAGCGCCGGTCAACGCAGTGATGTATCCGCTGGCGCTGGGCGGCGTGTCGATCATCGCGTCGATCATCGGCTGCTTCTTCGTGAAGGCATCGCCGGGCATGGTCAACGTGATGCCGGCGCTCTACAAGGGCCTGGCGGTGGCGGGTGTGCTGTCGCTGATCGCGTTCTGGTTCGTGACGAGCTGGCTCATTCCGGACAACGCGATTGCCGCGAGCGGCAGCCAACTCAAGCTGTTCGGCGCGTGCTTCGTGGGCCTGGCGCTGACGGCCGCCCTGGTGTGGATCACCGAGTACTACACCGGCACGCAATACAAGCCGGTGCAGCACATCGCGCAGGCCTCGACCACGGGTCACGGCACCAACATCATCGCGGGCCTGGGCGTGTCGATGCGTTCGACGGCATGGCCGGTGATCTTCGTCTGCATCGCGATCCTGGCGTCGTATTCGCTGGCCGGCTTGTTCGGTATTGCAGTCGCTGCGACGTCGATGCTCAGCATGGCCGGCATCGTGGTCGCGCTCGATGCCTACGGCCCCATCACCGACAACGCCGGTGGCATTGCCGAGATGAGCGAACTGCCCGACAGCGTGCGCGCCGTGACCGATCCGCTGGACGCGGTCGGCAACACGACCAAGGCAGTGACCAAGGGCTATGCCATCGGCTCGGCCGGCCTCGCATCGCTGGTGCTGTTCGCCGACTACACCCACAAGCTGGAAGGCTTCGGCCAGGCGATCGACTTCAACCTGAGCGACCCGATGGTGATCGTCGGGCTGTTCATCGGCGGGCTGATCCCCTACCTCTTCGGCGCGATGGCGATGGAAGCCGTGGGCCGTGCGGCCGGTGCGGTGGTGGAGGAAGTGCGCCGCCAGTTCCGCGACATCCCCGGCATCATGGAAGGCACCGGCAAGCCCGAGTACGGCAAGGCGGTGGGCATGCTGACAGGCGCGGCGATCAAGGAAATGATGATTCCGTCGCTGCTGCCGGTGGTGGTGCCGATCGTGGTCGGCCTTGTGCTGGGACCGAAGGCGCTGGGCGGCTTGCTGATGGGCACGATCGTGACGGGCCTGTTCGTTGCCATCAGCATGTGCACCGGCGGCGGCGCATGGGACAACGCGAAGAAGTACATCGAGGACGGCCACCACGGCGGCAAGGGCAGCGAGGCGCACAAGGCCGCCGTCACCGGCGACACCGTGGGCGACCCCTACAAGGACACGGCCGGCCCCGCCGTCAACCCGCTGATCAAGATCATCAACATCGTGGCGCTGCTGATCGTGCCGCTGGTGGTGCAGTTCCATGGCGTGAAGGCAACGGGCGCGCCGGTCTCGCCGCCGCCGGTCGCGGCACCGGCTCCGGCGCCTGGCCCGGCCGCATCTGCGAGTGGCGAAAGCGCGATGGTGAAGATCGAGAACGGCGTCGTGAAGTTCTACTTTGCGACCGGCAGCAATGACATCGCACCGAATGCGAAGGAGTCGCTGGCCGACGTGGTGAAGGCGGTGCAAGCCGGCAACATCGCGCTGGTGAGCGGCTACCACGACGCGAGCGGCGACCCGGCCAAGAACGCCGAGTTGGCCAAGCAGCGCGCAGAGGCTGTTGCCGCGGCTCTGAAGGCAGCCGGTGCGCCGGCCGACAAGGTCGAGTTGGCCAAGCCCGAGCAGGCGCAAGCCGATGGGCCGGCCTCCGAGGCACGGCGCGTCGAGGTCAAGATCAAGTCCTGACCGACGTGCCGAGCGCCGAGAGGCTCGAGGCCTTCATCGCCGCCGTCGAAGGCGGCGACCATGTGAAGGCCATCGAGGACTACTACACCCAGAACGCCAGCATGCGCGAGAACCAGTCCGAGCCGCGACGCGGCCGACCTGCGCTGGTGGCGAACGAGACCGCAGTGCTCGCGCGCACGGCGTCGGTGGTGTCGAGGTGCGTGCGACCGGCGCTGGTGAATGGCGACCACGTGGTCATCCGCTGGACCTTCGACTTCACCGGCAAGGATGGGCGCAGCATGCACATCGAGGAGCTCGCCTGGCAGCGCTGGGAAGGCGACCGGATCGCCGAGGAAGAATTCTTCTACGACCCGGCGCAGATGCGGCCGCGCTGAAGGCATGAATATTTCTACTGCGGTCACCGATCTCGGGCCTGTGATGCTCACAGCACGAGAGTGCGGTTCCGCTCCGCAAAACGGCCTCCCGGCTGGCGCCCTCGCTACGAAATCTTGATGCCTTCCGAGCCCTACAACAAGGCCTCCGGCACCAGCGGCCCCAGCAAGTTGTTCTTGAGGCGCTGCAGCCAGGTCGATTCCGGCTCGTAGGTCAGGACCACCTCCTTGTCCTCGTCCATCGTCAGCCATTCGATGGTGCGCTTGTTGGTCACCCATCGCAGGCGGTAGGCGCTTTCCAACTTGCTGATGTTGATGATGCGCAGCAGTTCGCGCGCCAACTGCGGACTGTCGACCATGATGCCGAGCTCGGTGTTGTCCGTGGCCGAGCGCGGATCCAGGTTGACGGAGCCGATGAACAGCTTGCGCTTGTCGACCACCGCAGTCTTCGCATGCAGGCGGCCGAGCGACTTGCCGAACATGTCGAGGCGCTGGTTCTTGGTGGTGCGCGCCGGACTCAGTTCATAAAGGTCGCAGCCCGATTCCAGCAGCCGTTCACGGTAACGCGCATAGCCGCTGTGCACCAGGGGTTCATCGTTGGCTGCGAGCGAGTTGGTCAGCAGCGTCACGCTCACGTCGCGCTTGCGCAGCGCCCCGAAGGCTTCCATGCCCTTCTCCCCCGGCACCAGGTAGGGCGAGGTCAGTTGCACTTCGTTTTCGGCGATGAGCAGTTGCGACCAGAAGCGCATCGTGACGCTGGTGGCCAGTGCCTCGTCATCCGACATGTAGCGCAGCTTGGTGGGCGGGTCGGCGACCGCATTGGCGGGCCCCCACAGCAGCCCGATCCGACCAGCATCGAGCTCTTCGCCGATCGGGCCGTAGCCCAACACGTCCGTCGAAGGCAGCACGATCTTGGGCGGCCGCGCACGCATGCCGACGCGCTGGTCGAAGTCCTCGATCATCGCCGTGCGGCCCCGCTGCGGCTTGACGATGTCCGTGATCGGGTAGACCACGTCGCTGTTCCAATACGTGTCGTAGATCCCTTCGAGTTGCGGGACGACCTTGCCGACCATGAGCGCATCCATGTCGACGAAGTTGGTCGCATCGTTGAGCACGAAATATTCGTCAGCGATGTTGCGTCCGCCGGCCACTGCCATTACGCCATCGGCAATGAAGAGCTTGTTGTGCATACGGTGGTTCAGCCGCGGGATGTCGGATGCCGAGGCGGCGAACCGGCCCGCCAGGCTGCCCCTCGCGCAGCAAAACGGGTTGAACAGCCGCACCTCGATATTCGGCGTGGTCGACAGGGCCAGCAGCAACTGGTCCGTGTGCGCCGTGTAGAGGTCATCGATCAGCAGCCTCACGCGAACGCCGCGCAAGGCGGCCTCCTTGAGCGAGCGCAACAGCAAGCCGCCGGCGCCGTCGTTCTCGAGCACGTAGTACTGCAGGTCCAGCGAACGCTGCGCGCGCCGGGCGAGCTGGATGCGCGCGTCGAGCGAATAGACGCCCAGCGGCATCAACCGGAAGCCGGAGTGCTCGCCCGGCGGCGTGGATGCGGCCACGATTTTTGCCAGCGCCGTGTCGGGGCTGGGCGCGAGCGCGGCGGCCTGCGGCGTCGCGCTGCGCATCGGCAGCGCACCGCAGGCCGCGAGAAGCCCGGCCATGCCCAAGGCCAGCATGCCTCCGAGCCTGCGGCGCAAAAAGAGGCGAAATATGATGGCGCCCATCTGCCTGAAGGAATTGACCATGACGTTGCGATTCGACCGGTTGCTTGCCTGGGTGCCGATGATGCTCGCAATCGGGTTTGCCACGCCAGCCGTCGGTGCACTGGATGTGGGGCAGAAGGTGACGTCGTTCACCGCGCCGGCCGCAATGGCGGGCAAGCCCTTCACCTACTCGCTGCAGGAAGCGCTGACCAAGGGGCCCGTGGTGCTCTATTTCTTTCCGGCCGCGTTCTCGGTGGGCTGCTCGATCGAGGCCCATGCCTTTGCCGATGCGATGGAGCAGTTTTCCGCGCTGAATGCGTCGGTGATCGGTGTGTCGACCGACGACATGGAGACGCTGTCGAAATTCTCCACTCAGGCCTGCCAAGGCAAGTTCCCGGTGGCTTCGGACGCGAGCCGGAGCATCACCCAGTCTTTCGACGCGGTCATGCAGACGCGGCCGGAGTATGCGAACCGCATCTCGTATGTGATCGCGCCGAACGGCAAGGTCGTGACCTACTACCAGAGCCTGAATCCCGCCAAGCACGTCGAGAAGATGCTGGACGCGGTGCGGCAGATCAAGAAGTAACTTGTTCAGTACTTGATCTTCACGCCGGCCTTGGCGCCGGCGTTGCTCTTTCCATCCGAATGGGCCTCGACAGAGAACGAGGTCTTGCCACCCGTCTCCGCCCCCGCCGAATAGGTCGGCTTCTCTCCCGAGGTGTCCATGCCGCCGAAGGTCTTGCTGCCGTCGGGGCGCTCCACGCCCACCGTCGCGCCCTTGGTGTTGACCGACTCTTCGGTGGAGTTCACGTTGGGGCTGACGTAGACGGCGCCCTTGTCGCCGCTCTCGACCGGGAGCTTGATTTCATCCGCGAGCACGCTGCTGCATGCGGCTGCAAGGCAGACTAAGAGACCGAGGTGAATTCGCATCGCTCATTCTGTGTGCAAGAGCCCCGCTCCGGCTGTAGGTAAAAGGCGGATGCCCCCGAGCGGTTGAAAGCTTGCCGAGCATCGGCGTGAGCCGTAAGATTCTTACTTCTATCAGTAAGAATCAGGGAAACCATGAAAATCACGAGCAAGGGACAGGTCACGATCCCGCAGGCCGTGCGAGAGCAGGCTGGCCTGCATCCACACAGCGAGGTGGAGTTTGAAGTGCGTGCCAACGGCGACGTCGTCTTGCGACGGGCGCCTGCCGCCGTTTCGTCCGTGCGCACTGCCTTCCAGCGCGTGCGCGGTTCCGCCACCGCGGCGCAATTCAAGGGCATGGGTACCGACGAGTTCATGCGCTTCCTGCGTGGCTAGTCGTGCTTCGCGGGCCGCCGAGGCCGACGCGCGCTATCTCACCCGATCATCGGCCACGCTGGTCGACAGCAATGTGCTGATCGACGTGCTGGCCGACGATCCCCAATGGGCCGAGTGGTCGCTCGACCAACTCGACCGCCTCGGCCAGCAAGCCGCGCTCGTCATCAATCCGCTGATCCTGGCGGAACTCAGCCCCCGGTTCGAACGCGCCTCCGACCTGGAAGACGCCCTCGCTGGCCTTCCACTCAAGCGCGAACCGCTGCCGTGGGATGCAGCCTTCTTGGCCGGCCAGGCGTTTCGCGCCTATCGCAGCGCGCCGGGCGCAGGAACGGGCCGGGCGCGCTCGCCGCTGCCGGATTTCTACATCGGTGCGCACGCCCTGGTAAACGGGCTACGCTTGCTGACCCGCGATGCCAAGCGCTATCGCAATTACTACCCGAGACTCGACGTCATCTCGCCCTGACCGACGCGCCAATTTCTCCTCCACCATGCAACTCAACTACATCGCCAACACGAGCGTCGTCTCCGCCTCCGGCCGCACGCTGCCTGTCCTGGACCCGTCCGACGGCCAGGCCTTCGACGAGCTGCAGCGCAGCAACGCGGCCGACATCGATGACGCGGTCGGCGCGGCGCGCGACTGCTTCGACAACGTCTGGCAGAAGGTCAGCGCGGCGGAGCGCGGCCGGTTGCTCTACAAGTTGTCGCAGAAGATCGCCGAGCACACCGATGAGTTGGCACTGCTCGAACAACGCGACTGCGGCAAGCCGGTGAAGCAGGCGCGGGCCGATGCGCTGGCGCTGGTGCGCTACTTCGAGTTCTATGCCGGCGCCTGCGACAAGCTCCATGGCGAGACCATTCCCTACCAGGACGGCTACAGCGTCTTCACCTGGCGCGAACCGCATGGCGTCACCGGCCATGTCATTCCGTGGAACTACCCGATGCAGATCTTCGGCCGCAGCGTGGGCGGCGCGCTGGCGGCGGGCAATGTCTGCGTGGTCAAGCCAGCGGAGGACGCGTGCCTGTCCTTGATCCGTGTGGCCCAACTGGCTGCCGAGGTCGGATTTCCTCCCGGCGCGATCAACATCGTGACGGGCTACGGCCATGAGGTGGGCGATGCGCTGGCGCGGCATCCCGGCATCGACCACATCAGCTTCACCGGCAGCCCGAAGGTCGGCACGCTGATCCAGCAAGTCGCGGCCGAACGGCATTGCCCTGTAACGCTGGAACTGGGCGGCAAGAGCCCGCAGATCATCTTTGCGGACGCGGACCTTGCCGCGGCCATTCCGGTACTGATCAACGCCATCGTGCAGAACGCGGGGCAGACCTGCTCGGCCGGTTCGCGCGTGCTGATCGAGCGCAGCATCTACGAGCCCCTGCTCGAACGGCTTGGCCACGCATTTGAAGCGCTGCGGGTCGGCCCTGCGGCGATGGATCTCGATGTCGGCCCGCTGATCCGGCAATCGCAACAGCAACGCGTCTGGGACTTCCTGAGTGACGCGCAGCATGCCGGCATCCCGATGGTGGCCCAGGGTGTGATCGTCGACGAGGCGCCCGACAGCGGCTTCTACCAGGCGCCCACGCTGCTGCGGGACGTGCCGGTGACGCACCGGCTGGCGCAGGAAGAGGTGTTCGGCCCGGTGCTGGCTGCGATGGCCTTCGACGACGAGGACCAGGCCGTCGCGCAGGCCAACGCCACACAGTTCGGCTTGGTTGCCGGCATCTGGACGGCCAATGGCGCGCGCCAGTTCCGCATGGCCAAGCGCGTGCGCAGTGGCCAGGTGTTCATCAACAACTACGGCGCCGGCGGCGGCGTGGAACTGCCCTTTGGCGGGGTGAAGTCCTCTGGCTATGGGCGCGAGAAGGGCTTCGAGGCGCTGTTCGGATTCACCACGCTCAAGACCGTTGCGGTGCGGCACGGCTGAAGCACGGGCATCTGAAAATTTCAAGAATCGATTCAAGACAACTCCAGGAGACTTCATGCGCGTCAAGGGCAAATCCATCATCGTCACCGGCTCGGGCGGCGGCATCGGCGAAGGCATCGCAAAGCGGCTGGCGGCCGAGGGTGCGCAAGTCATCGTCAACGACGTCAATGCGCCCGCTGGCCAGCAAGTGGTCGAGGCGATCCTGCGCGACGGCGGACGGGCCTCCTTCTTCGCGGCCGACGTCACGAAGACCGCGGACATGCAGGCGCTGGTCGCTGCCGCCGTCGAACGCCACGGCAAGCTCGACGTCATGGTCAACAACGCCGGCTGGACGCATCGCAACCGCCCTGCCCTGGAGGTCAGCGAGGATGAGTTCGACCGCTGTTTCTCGGTCAACGTGAAAAGCATCTACCTCTCGACGATCCACGCCGTGCCGGCGTTCCGCGCCAACGGCGGCGGCGTCTTCATCAACATCGCGTCGACGGCCGGCGTGCGCCCGCGCCCCGGCCTGAGTTGGTACAACGGCTCCAAGGGCGCGGTCATCACCACCAGCAAGTCGCTGGCCGCCGAACTCGGGCCGGACAACATCCGCGTCAACTGCATCAACCCGGTGTTCAACCCCGACACCGGCCTGGCCGCCGAGTTCGCCGGCGGCCCGGTGACGGATGAGCGCAAGGCCAAGTTCCTCGCCACCATTCCGCTCGGGCGCTTCTCGACAGCGCTCGACGTGGCCAACGCCGCGCTGTACCTGGCGAGCGACGAGGCCGCGTTCATCAGCGGGGTGTGCATCGAGGTGGACGGCGCGCGCTGCGTTTGAAGCGGCCGCATCGCCGCGGAATGCGAAGCTCCGACGAGTCCGCGGCCACGTCATGGTTTACGCAGCCGTGGTCAAGTCGCCTCAAGTACAAGCCCCAAGCCGAAGCGATGGAGTAAATTGACCTCCCCCATGAACAGCAAAGTCATCCCCGTCTCCGAAATTGGCCGCGCACGCCGTGTCGCAGACGTTCCGCAGGCGCGGGTTCCGGCCATCGGGCACCTCGAAGACCAGCTCGGAAGACCGCTGACCGACTTGCGCATCAGCGTCACGGACCGCTGCAACTTTCGCTGCAGCTACTGCATGCCGAAGGAAGTCTTTGACAAGGACTACAAGTACCTGCCGCATTCGGCCTTGCTGAGCTTCGAGGAAATCACACGGCTGGCGCGCCTGTTCACCGCGCACGGCGTGCGCAAGATCCGCCTGACGGGCGGCGAGCCGTTGCTGCGCAAGAATATCGAGGTGCTGGTCGAACAACTCGCGCAATTGCGCACCGTGGATGGCGCGCCGCTGGATCTCACTCTCACTACCAACGGTTCCCTGCTCACGCGCAAGGCCTCTGCCCTGAAGGTCGCCGGGTTGCAGCGCGTCACGGTGAGCCTGGACGGCCTCGATGACACGGTCTTTCGCCACATGAACGATGTCGATTTTCCGGTCGCCGATGTGCTGGCGGGCATCGATGCGGCGCATGCCGCCGGGCTCGGGCCGATCAAGGTCAACATGGTGGTCAAGCGCGGCACCAACGAGCAGGAGATCCTGCCGATGGCGCGTCACTTCCGCCACACCGGCGTGGTGCTGCGCTTCATCGAATACATGGACGTGGGCGCCACCAACGGCTGGCGCATGGACGAAGTGATGCCATCGGCCGAGGTCGTCGCGCTGATCGCCAGGGAGTTCCCCTTGCGGCCCCTCGAAGCCAGTGCACCGGGCGAAACCGCCCAGCGCTGGGCCTATGCCGATGGCGGCGGCGAGATCGGCGTGATCAGCAGCGTCACGCAAGCCTTCTGCCACGACTGCAGCCGCGCGCGCCTGTCGACCGAGGGCCAGCTGTACACCTGCCTGTTCGCGAGCCACGGCCACGACCTGCGCCCGCTGTTGCGCGGCGGTGCGGACGACACGCAAGTGCTCTCGGCGATCGGCCACATCTGGCAGGGCCGCGCCGACCGCTACTCCGAACTGCGCGCGATGCGCGATCCTGAGCAGGGCACCGACGCCGGTGCGGCGCGGCGTGTCGAGATGAGCTACATCGGCGGCTGACGATGCGCGACAGCCCAATCCCCGTCTCGGACATCACCGGCCTCGTCCTTGCCGGCGGTCGCGGCTCCCGCATGGGCGGCGTCGACAAGGGCTTGCAGAAGTTCAACGGCACGCCGCTGGCCTTGCATGCAGTGCTGCGCCTCGGCGCGCAGGTCGGCGAGATGATGGTGAACGCCAATCGCAATCTCTCGGCCTATGAATCGTTCGGCGTCCCGGTCTGGCCCGACGGGCTGGCCGACTATGCCGGGCCATTGGCCGGCTTCCTGACCGGACTGGAGCGTTGCGAGACCCCGTGGCTCCTGACGGTCCCGTGCGATACGCCCCTGTTCCCGCCCGACCTGGCCAGGCGCCTGGCCGATGCGCTCGTCGAGGCCGACGCGGAGATCGCCATGGTCAGCGCGCCGGAACCCCAGGACAACGGCGGTCCTGCGATCCTGCGCGCGCAGCCCGTGTTCTGCCTGCTTCCAACGACATTGCTCGAAAGCCTGGTGCGCTTCACGCAGTCCGGTGGCCGCAAGATCGATGCATGGACCGCGCAGCACCGCACCGTTCTCGTGCCCTTCGACCGCGAAGGCGATGCGCCCGACGCCTTCTTCAACGCCAACACGCTGGCTGAACTCGCGGCGCTGGAAACCCACCGCAACCGATGAGCCGCGTCGCCGATATCGCGGCCGCGCTGGCCGGCTATGACCCGAAGGCACTGAGCGTGGACGGCGTGCAGGCCTTTCTCGCCAGCCTCGTCGAACCCGCCATCCTGCGCGCCCGGGAGCCCGTGCCCCTGTTCCAGGCCCTGGGCCGCGTGCTGGCCGAGGACGTGATCTCGCCCTTCGACGTGCCGCCGCACGACAACTCGGCCATGGACGGCTTCGCATTCGATGGCTCCGTGCTGGACGCGTCTTCGTCCGAATTCGTCAGCCTGCGCGTGGCTGGCACCGCGCTCGCGGGCGCCGCCTGGCGTGGCACGTTGACCCGGGGCGACGCGCTCAAGATCATGACCGGCGCGGTGATGCCGGCCGGTTTCGACACCGTCGTGCCGCAGGAGTTCTGCACCGTCGATGGCGACGCCGTCCGCTTCCCCGCCAATGCACTGCGCCGCGGCGACAACCGCCGCTTCGCTGGCGAAGACCTGAAGCAGGGCCGCCCCGCGCTCCTGCAAGGCGAGCGCCTCATGCCGGCGGCGCTGGGCCTGCTGGCCAGCCTCGGGCAGGCCGAAGCCTGCGTCTTCCGCCGCCTCCGCGTCGCGTACTTCTCGACCGGCGACGAAATCCTCAGCCTGGGCGAGCCTCCACGCGAAGGCGCCGTCTACGACAGCAACAGCTACACGGTTTTCGGCCTGCTCACGCGCCTGGGTTGCGAAGTGGTCGACCTCGGCATGGTGCGGGACGACCCGGCTGCGCTCGCCTCCGCGCTGTCCGATGCGGCCAACAAGGCCGACGCCATCATCACCAGCGGCGGCGTCAGCGTCGGCGAGGCCGACCACACGCGTGCCGTGATGCGGCAACTGGGCGACATGGCCTTCTGGCGCGTCGCGATGCGGCCGGGCCGGCCCATGGCCGTCGGACTGATTCCCAGGACGCCCGGCGCCGCTGATGAATCCGGCGCGACGGTGCTGTTCGGCCTGCCCGGCAATCCCGTCGCCGTCATGGTCACCTTCCTCGCCTTTGTGCGCCCCGCCCTCCTTCGGCTCATGGGCTGCAACGCGTCCAATGCTGCGCCGCCGCCCATGCTTCGGGCACGCAGCGCGGGTTCGATCCGCAAGAAGCCCGGCCGCACCGAGTACCAACGCGGCCGGGTCACCTGCACGCCCGGCACATTGCCCGAGGTCCGCATCGCCGGCAACCAGGGATCGGGCGTCTTGAGTTCGATGGTCGAGGGCAACGGCCTGGTTGTGCTGCACCACGCACAAGACAGTGTTTCGCCCGGTGACGAGGTCGACGTGATGATGTTCGACGGCGTCATCTAGCCAGGGCCTTGTTCACACTACTGACGGACTCGCAAAGACATGACAGAGTGGACAAATCAAGACGCGCGACGCAGTGTGCGCAATGGCACTCGCAAGTCGTGCAACGTGGAGTGCGCCGCCTCGACATCCCTTCCCTTCCGATTGGCGATCTCCGTCATTGGCAAGAACAGGCCTTAGGCATGCTGGCCGCCCGCATCGAGTTGCTGCAGCAAATGCCGATCTTCGGCGGCATCAGCGAGGACACGCTGGAGTTCCTGTTGGCGCCCGCGCCCACCGTCGAAGTCCCCGCCGGCGACTTCTTCTTCCAGGAAGGTGACTCGCCCCATGGCATGTTCGTGCTGGAGGCCGGCCGCGTCACCATCTACAAGAGTTGGAAGGGCCGAAGCCTGTTGCTGCATCGCTTGAAGCAGGGCGACTGCTTTGGCGAAATGTCACTGCTCGACCTGTCACCGCGCAGCGCCTCCGTGCGCGCCGATGCGCCCTGCAGTGCGGTGGCACTGACGCCCGCGAACCTCTATCGGCTGTACGAGCACAACACGGCCCAGTTCGCGCTCATCCAGATGAACATCGGCCGTGAACTGAGCCGCCGACTTCGCATCGTCGACGACCTGTTGCTGCGAGCCCGCATGGGCGAGGTGCTGCCGCCGCCAAAGCATCTGTAGATTCACTGTCTGCGCGCGGCACGTTCGGGGGTCTTGATCAGGGCGGCCCGAGGGCAGCAACGCCTGTGCTTGGGCACCCGCGGAACCGGCTTGCCGGGCCGCTGGGTGCGCCCCCTGGAGGGCCTGAGGGCCGCGGCTCCAAGCCTGCCTGCGCAGGCTTGGACGAACCGCAAGAGCAGCGGCGGCTGGCGGCCGTCCGGGCACCGCAGGGCCATCGGGGATGGGTCAAATCCGTCCGAGCGCCTTGTCCACCCCCTTGTTGGCCAGCAAGTCCGCCCGCTCGTTGCCCGGGTCGCCAGAATGGCCCTTGACCCAACGCCATTCGATGGTGTGGCCGCCTTCCTGCACGAGCTTGTCGAGCCGTTTCCACAACTCGACGTTCTTCACCGGCTGCTTGGCTGCCGTCATCCAGCCCTTGGCCTTCCAGCCCTTCACCCATTCGGTGATGCCCTGGCGCACATACTGGCTGTCGAGGTAGAGCACCACCTTGCAAGGCCGTTTCAGCGCCGCCAGGCCTTCGATGACCGCCGTGAGTTCCATGCGATTGTTGGTGGTGTTCAGTTCGCCGCCAAAAATCTCCTTTTCGGTCGCGCCCGACTTGAGCCATGCGCCCCAGCCGCCCGGGCCGGGATTGCCCTTGCAGGCGCCATCGGTGTAGATCTGTACCTCGTTCAACTCGTTCGTCCTTGCATCTTCAAAAATCAGGGTCGTGGCGGCGGCGGTGCGCGGTGCACCTTGCCAGCGACCGGCATCGGCGCATTCGCCCGGGCCGCGGCGCGGCGCCAATCGGCACTCAACAGCCGAAGCCCGCGCACGCGCTTGACCGCCACCAGAAAGTACACGGCACCGAAGATCGGCCACCACCGCTCGCCCGCCTTGTCGAACCATCGATAGCGCTCAAGCCAGGCGTCGCTGCGCACCGCCGGCCGATAGGCGCCGAAGCGCCCCGATTCCACCTCGAAGCTGAGCAGCCGCAGCCAGTCTCGCATGCGCCGGTAGGCGATGAACTCGCCTGCCTCGGGCAGGAACAGTTCGCCCAAGCCCAGCCGGCGCCACAAATGCGCACGCCGCTGCCTGAATCCCCACAGGCTGTGCGGATTCAGGCCGCAGATCACCACGCGCCCCTCCGGCACAAGCACACGCTCTACCTCACGCAAGGTGGCATGCGGATCTTCACTGAGCTCCAGCGCATGTGGCAGGAGCACCAGGTCGATGCTGTTGGCGGCAAACGGCAGCGCGGCGAAGTCCGTGAACAATGCCGCGGAAGTCGTTTCTCGCTCTTGAGTCGATGTGGCTTTGCCATCTCGACTCAAACCCCCGTGCGGGGCGAGTTCGGCGCTGCCCGGGCCTGCGGGCACTAACGGCACTTGCGGCAGCGCCAGCCAGCGGTGCCTCATGCGGTTCGCCCGCAGGGCGTCGACGGCGGGGAATCCGAGCTGGAGCGCGTGGTAGCCGAACATGTCGGCGACGGCCTGATCGAATTGCAGTTGCTCCCAGGCCAGCAGATAGCGGCCGGGCGGGGTCTCTAACCAATCCTGCAAACCTATAATTTGACCGCTCATGACCCTCGTTCCGCTGCCCGCTTTGGCTGACAACTACACCTGTATGCTGAAGCGCGGGCCCGATCCCCTGGAGGTAGACCCGGGCCCTGCCCAGCCGACGTTCGATACACTCGGGCGCGGCGAGCCGCAACTGGCAGCGATTCTAGACACGCACCGCTGCGCCGATCATGACGATGGCGTTGCCATTCGACCCATGCGGCCAGTCGCCATGCGCCAGACCCACCCCATTCTTCGCATCCGCGAAGCCATCCTCCCTGAAGCAATGCGCGTCCACGCCGCCCATTCTGTCGTGGCAAGTGACGCACTGGTCCACACCGCACTGCACCCATGGAAATCCGACTTCCGATGAAATTTTTGCTAGCCGCCTGGATTGCAGGCACCCTGCTGCTCGCGGGCTGCGCGACCGGCACTGCGCCAACCGCCAAATCCACCAGCTCTTCCGCCGCGACCGGTGCGACCGCCGTATTCCCGAGCGAACCCCTGAAGCCCATCGCCAACGGCAATGCCAGCGCGCTCAACGTCGCGCCCCTGGCGCCGCCCACCGACATGTGGGACCGCATCCGCCGCGGCTTCAAGATGCAGAACCTCGACAACGACGCGGTTCACGAGCGCGAGCAGTGGTACGCCAGCCGGCCGGACTATATCCAGCGCATGACCGAGCGATCGAACAAGTACATCTTCCACATCGTGGAGGAACTCGAGCGGCGCGACATGCCGACAGAACTGGCCCTGTTGCCGTACATCGAAAGCGCCTTCAATCCCCAGGCCGTGTCCAGCGCGCGCGCCGCCGGCATGTGGCAGTTCATGCCGGCCACCGGCACCGACTACGCCCTCAAGCAGAACATCTTCCGCGATGACCGCCGCGACGTCCTCGCGTCGACCCGCGCCGCGCTCGACTACCTGCAGAAGCTCTACAACATGTTCGGCGACTGGCAACTCGCGCTGGCCGCCTACAACTGGGGCGAAGGCAGCGTGGGCCGCGCCATTGCCAAGAACCAGAGGCTGGGACTGCCCACCACCTACAGCGACCTCAACATGCCGGCGGAGACGCGTCTCTACGTGCCCAAGCTGCAGGCCGTGAAGAACATCGTGGCCAACCCGCAGGCCTTCAACACCGACCTGCCGGTGATCCCCAACCACCCCTACTTCCAGACCGTCACATTGACACGCGACCTCGACGTCGCATTGGCCGCCAAGCTGGCTGACGTGCGCATCGAGGACTTCCGCGCGCTCAACCCCGCCGCGCACAAGCCGATCATCCTTGCCGCCGGCACGCCGCAGATCCTGCTGCCATGGGACAACGCGGCCGTCTTCACGCGAAACTTCGAGGCCTATTCGCAAGGCCAGTACGCCAGTTGGACGGCCTGGACCGTCGACACCACGATGACCGTTTCCGAGGCAGCCCAGCGCGCTGGCATGAGCGAGTCCGACCTGCGCGCGATCAACAACGTTCCGCCGCGCATGCTGATCAAGGCCGGCTCCACGCTGATCGTTCCGCGCTCGGCCAAGGTGCAGGAGGACGTTGCCGCGGTGGTGGCCGACACCGGTCACCTAAGCTTCCAGCCGGAGATCGTGACGCGCCGCACAACCGTCAGGGCCGGCCGCAATGACACTCCCGCCAGCATTGCCAGTCGCTACAGGCTGAGTGCCGCCAATGTGGCCGACTGGAACGACGTGCGCACCAACCACAAGTTCCCGCGCGGCGCCAGCGTGGTGGTCTATGTGCAGGTGCGAACCATGGCAATCGCCCGTGTCGGCAGCGGTGCGGCTCCGGTACGCGTCACTTCTCAGCGAAGCGGGGTTCCGGTCAGGGTCACGGTTCCCAGCAAGCAGGTCGTGCAAGTTTCTGCCAAGGCCACGTCGCGCAGTCCCGCCAAGCCGGCGGCCGCCCCGCGAGAGGCTGGCAAGCAAGCGGCGCGCGACAAGGTCGTTGCCGCGCCGGCAAAGAAGAAGCATTAGGGAGATGCCGGTCGAGCCTTCGGCGGGCCGCGCATCCGCGGCGCGCAGCGCCCTCCCGGCGGCTTGAACCGGGTCCCCTTGGCGAGCCGCGCGGGCCATACACGCGCAGCCTTCGACAAGGCGCGCGGTATTCGCTACTCCCCCGGCAACCGCAATCTCAGTGCGCAGCAACCCGTGCGCGCGACCGCCGCCGCCACACCGACTCCAGCAGCGCCACCACCACCATCACGGCAGTGGTCAGCATCCCCACCGTCGCCACCGACAGATGCGATGCAAACGGCACGATCAGGACCAGTGCCGCCAAGCCGCCGATATGCGACTGCGGCGTGAAGCCGTACACCACGCGCTTGAAAAGCGCATTGCCGAACAGATAGATGGCCGGCCCGCCGATCAGCGCGCCCAGGTACTTCCACTCCACATGGTGCTCGCCATGGCCGATGACGAGCTCGTCGGCCACCGCCGAGACGATGATGCCGGCCACCAGCACCACATGCGTGTAGTGAAACTTGGCCCCGATGCCGCCAGGGTCGTCGGAGTGCTCGATGACATGGGCCGCATCCTTGCTGCTCGTGTCGAAGTACATCCACCACATCGCGATGCTTCCGAGGAAGGTCACGAGCAAGGTCAACACCGCCCCGACCGCCCATTCCTTCGCCTGGCCGAAGGCCACACCGCTTGCGAGCAACGACTCCCCCAAGGCCACGATCACGAAAAGCTGGCAACGCTCGGCAAGATGGCCGCCGTCGATCGTCCAGTCGGCCGTGCTGGACCGACCCAGACCCGGGAACCTGAAGCCGATCATCGGCGCCGCGTATTCGCACAGCACCGCGGCAGCCCAGAGTGCCAGGCGCAGGTAGCCATCCGCCAACGCGCCTGCCACCCACAGCACCGCGGCCATCGAGGTCCAGGCCAGGATGCGGCGGAAGTTGGGCACCAGCGCATCGTGCTTGCCCAGTGCGAGCAAGACCCACAGCGTGCGTCCCACCTGGATGCCCGCATAGCAACAGGCAAACACCATCGCCCGCTCGCCGAAGGCCTGCGGCAGCCCCGAAGCCATCACCAGCGCCACCAGCATGATCGAGAACAGCACCAGGCGGATCTGCAGCGCAGAAGGCTCGAACCAGTTGGTCACCCAGGCCGTGTACTGCCAGCCGAGCCATACCGCGAACCACAGCAACAGCGTCTGCACCGAACCGAGCAAGGTCAGGTGATCGAGCAGGTAGTGAGACAACTGCGTGACGGCGAAGACATAGACCAAGTCGAAGAACAGTTCTTCGTTCGAGACCCGCGCCGCGGTATGGCGAGAGCGCAGAAGGCCCCGCGGATGGTTCTTTGCGGCGTGCGCGTGGTTGTCGCTCAATCTTTGCTCCCGGATGCGTATGGGTTCTAAAGCTTCTCAGTTTCGCCGCTGCGCGGCTGCCACTTCATCAAGCGCCGCTCGATCACGCCCACGACGGCGTCGAGCACCAGGGCGAAGACAGTGAGCACGACGATACCTGCAAATACCGTGTTGACATCGAAGGTGCCTTCCGCCTGCAGGATCAGATACCCCACGCCGCGTGCCGAACCCAGGTACTCGCCAACGACGGCACCCACGAAGGCCAGCCCGACGGAGGTATGCAGGCTGGAGAACACCCAACTGGTCGCACTCGGCAGATAGACGGTGCGCAACAGTTGCCGCTGGTTGGCGCCGAGCATGCGCGCATTGGCGAGGATCACGGGGCTGACCTCCCGCACGCCCTGGTACACGTTGAAGAACACGATGAAGAAGACCAGCGTGACCGCCAGCGCCACCTTGCTCCAGATGCCCAGTCCGAACCACAGCGAGAAGATCGGCGCAAGGATCACGCGCGGCATCGAGTTGGCCGCCTTGATGTATGGATCGAGGATCAGGCTGGCCGTCGGCGCCAGCGCGAGCCACAGCCCGCAGGCCAGCCCCACCGCGGTACCGATGGCAAAGGCCAGCAAGGTCTCGACCAGCGTCGTGCCGAGGTGCAGGTACACGTCCGCATTGCCCTTCAGCCCGTCCGGGAAAAATGCGTTGGCCGGCACATCGAAAGGCAGGAACCAGCTCCAGACGCGCCCCGCCACCTGGATCGGCTCGCCCACGAAGAAGGCGAACTGCTGGTTGCGCGAAGCGACGTGCCACACCACCAGGATGACCACCAGCAACGCGAGTTGCCAGAAACGCGCATTGCGTTCGTTCAGCATGTCAGGCTGCCTTCTTCAACTGCTGCGCATAGCCCTTGAGCACTTCATCGCGCAGCACGTTCCATATCTGCGTGTGCAGTTCGACGAAGCGCGAATCGGTGCGCACCTCGGCGACGTCGCGCGGGCGCGGAAGGTCGATGTTGAACTCGCCGATCGGACGGGTCGCCGGACCGGCCGAAAGCACCACCACCCGATCGCTCATCGCGATGGCTTCGTCGAGGTCATGGGTGATGAAGAGAACCGCCTTCTTCTTCGCGGCCCAAAGGTCGAGCACCTCGTTCTCCATGAGCTGGCGGGTCTGCACGTCGAGTGCGCTGAAGGGCTCGTCCATCAGGATGATGTCCGGGTCCAGCGCCAGCGTCTGCGCCAGCGCCGCACGCTTGCGCATGCCGCCAGACAGCTGATGCGGATAGCGATCGCCAAAGCCCGACAGGCCCACGCGCGCCAGCCAGGCCTCGCCCTGCGCGCGTGCATCGGCATCGGCCACGCCGCGGTACTGCAGGCCCACCAAGACGTTGTCGAGCGTGCTGCGCCATGGCATCAAGGCCTCGCTCTGGAACATGTAGCCAGCGCGCCGGTTGATGCCGAGCAATGGCTCGCCAAACACCTTGACCGCACCTGACGAGGGCTCCAGCAACCCGGCCCCCACATTGAGAAGCGTCGACTTGCCGCAGCCCGTAGGCCCGACGACACAGACGAACTCGCCTGCCCGGACGCGCAGCGTGGTATCGGCCACTGCCGTGTAGCGTTGAGAGGGATCATCCTTCGAGCGAAAGGTACAGCTGATGTCCAGGAGTTCGAGCGCGTAGTCAGGCATGGATGGGGCTGCGTCGTTGGTGTTCAGATCCAAACAAAAAACCCGGCCGAAGCCGGGTCGTGATGCGCTTGCGGTTCAGGCTTTGAACCTGTCCTTGGCACGCTTGGCGAATTCATTGGTGTAGAGCTTGTCCACATCGATTTTGTCGGGCTTGACCGTGTTGTCAAAGCTGCCGATGGCGGCCAGCGCCGTCTTCGGCCCTTCGGCAGGCACCAGGCCATCGACGGCAATCGCTTCGCGCACCTTGTCGAAGGACGCCAGGTAGAGCGCCCGGTCACCCAGCATGTAGGTTTCAGGCACCGTCTTGATGATGTCGCCCGGCCCGGCTGTCTGCAGCCACTTGAGGCCATGCACGATCGCATTGGCGAGCGCCTGGCAGGTGTTGGGATTCTTCTGGATGAATTCCGACGATGCATAGAGGCAGGCCGCAGGCATCGGTCCACCGAACACCTCTTGCGTGCCCCTGAGCGTGCGCGTGTCGCTGATGATCTTCACATCGCCCTTCTGCTCGAGCATCGTCATCACGGGGTCGGTGTTGCTGATCGCATCGATCTGTCCCGCGCGCAGCGCCGTCAACGCACCGGCCGCAACACCCACGCCGATGTAGCTCACCTCGCTCGCCTTGACGCCGCCGCGCGAGAGCACGAGGTTGGCCACCATGTTGGTCGACGACCCCGGCGCGGAGACGCCGATCTTCTTGCCCTTGAGGTCTGCAATGGACTTGTACGTGGGCATGTTCTTGGTCGAGACACCCACGGCGATCTGCGGTGCCCGGCCTTGCAACACGAAGCACTGGAAGTACTGGTTCTTGGCCTGCAGGTTGATGGTGTGCTCGAACGCGCCCGAACACACATCCGCCGAGCCGCCGACGACAGCCTGCAGCGCTCGCGAGCCACCGGCGAAGTCGGAGATCTCGACATCGAGGCCCTCGGCCTTGAAGTAGCCGAGTTGCTCGCTGATGGTCAAGGGCAGGTAGTAGAACGCTGCCTTGCCCCCCACTGCAATGGAAACCTTGGTCTTTTCAAGCTTGCCTTGTGCGTAGACGAAAGGCACTGCGATCGCTGCGGCGCCGAGCGCTGCAGCGGTGGTGAAAGTACGGCGGTTGAGCATGGGAGCGACGCGAAAGCCGTCGTTGCTTGTGTGAAGTTGACCCGAGCTTAGGGAGCGACACCCCCACCTGCATCGGGAACATCCCGTGCGGGTTTCCACGTAAGAATGAAGTCCTCTGATCGAGGGGAAAAATCAACGGGACGTCCAGTAAAGAACGGGGCCACCCAGCCCGTCAACGCCGGTCGACCAATGCGTGCGCAATCGTCCCCAAGTCGACGTATTCAAGCTCGCTGCCCGCGGGCACGCCACGCGCCAATCGCGTGACCGTAAGGCCGCGTTGGCGCAACGCCTCGCCGATCACATGGGCCGTGGCTTCGCCCTCGGCCGTGAAGTTGGTGGCCAGGATCACCTCGACCACGTGGCCGTCGAGCGCTCGGTCGAACAACTTCTGCAAGCCGATGTCCTTGGGGCCGATGCCATCGAGCGGGCTCAGCTTGCCCATCAACACGAAGTAGTAGCCGCGAAACGCGCCGGTGCGTTCGAGCGCTGCCTGGTCAGCCGGCGTCTCCACGACGCACAGCTTGCTGGCGTCGCGCCTCGGATCGCTGCAGACGTTGCAGATGTCTGCCTCGGTGAAGGTATTGCAGCGATCGCAGTGCCGCACCTGGCTGGCCGCCTGTTGCAGTGCGCGCGCAAGCAACTGCGTGCCTTCGCGGTCATGCTGCAACAAGTGGAACGCCATGCGCGAAGCAGACTTGACGCCCACCCCCGGCAGTCGACGCAAGGCCTCGACCAGTGCATCGAGCGAGCTGGAATCAGCCATACACCTTGGACCTCGCGAGACCCTCTCCGGGAATAGCGCGGAACCGGCTCCGCCGGGCCGCTGGTATTGCCCCCGGTCGGGGGGAAGAGTCGCGACACGCAGTGCGCGACGACCTGGGGGCGAGCAACATGTTTCAGAAAGGCAGCTTCATGCCGGGCGGCAGGCCCGGCATGCCGGCGGACAGCTTGCCCATCTTCTGCTCACTGGTTTCCTCGGCCTTGCGCACCGCGGCATTGAAGGCGGCGGCGACGAGGTCTTCCAGCATGTCCTTGTCGTCGGCCAGCAGGCTGGGGTCGATCGTGATCCGCTTGACATCGTGCTTGCAGGTCATCACGACCTTCACGAGGCCCGCGCCGGATTCGCCTTCGACCTCGATGGTGGCCAGTTCTTCCTGCGCCTTCTTGAGGTTCTCCTGCATCGCTTGCGCCTGCTTCATGAGGCCGGCAAGTTGTCCTTTGTTGAACATGGGTTTGATCCTGAATGGTTGAAAAAATAGATGGGTGAATGCTAAACCGCCGCAAGACGCCCGGCCCTACACCGGCCGCAGCGTCCCCGGCACGATGCGGGCATCGAAGTCGCGCATCATGCTCTGCACGAGCGGATCGTTGTGGATGGCCTCTTCCGCCGCGCGCTGTCGGGCTTCGGAGTCCAACTTGTTGCGGCGCGCCGGACTGTCGGTCACGTTGCCGATCTCCACGATGAGCTTGACGCCATGCCCGAGCGTTGCCAGCGCCGCTTGAAGCTTCTCGCGACTGGCAGGCTGGTTGAGCGATTCACGCTCCACGCGCAGCAACCATTGGTCCACGTCGCGCGCCACCAATTGCGACTGCAAGGCCAGTTCGCGCGTGAGCGCGCCGATAGTCTCGGCCACCACCAGTTGCATGACCGTATCGTGCCAGTAGTCGCCGTCTTCGCTTGTCACGAGCGGCGTGTCGGAAGGCCTTTCTCTCGCCATGTCGCGCGCGCCGGGCGGCGGCTGAACGCGGACCGGGATCGCGACCACGGCGGGCGTGCCCTGTGCGGCATCCGTGATCACTGAAGCCTTCCTGGCTTCCGCGAGCGCAGGCGGCTCGACCACCGCCAGGCGATGACCGGGTGGCGCTGCGACAACCTGGGCCATCTCAGCCGGTGCCGCAGCCGAGGCTTTTGCCCCGGCTGCAACCGAAGCCGTTGCAGCCTCGGCGACTACGGGCGAAGCCGCCGGCGCGACAACGACAGCGACGCGCTCTGCCGGCAAACCCGCCCGAACCGGGTCATTCAGAGTTTTTTTTTCCCCGGATGGCTTGAATGCCAGCAAGCGCAGCAACACCATCGTGAGCGCGGCGTACTCGTCGGGCGCCAGGCCCAACTCGCCCCGGCCATGCAGGCACAGGCTGTAGAGGAGTTGCGTTTCGTCAGGTGGCATGGATGCCGCCAAACGCGCCGTCTCGGCCGCATCGGGGTCGGTGCCATCTGCAAGGCCTGCCCGTGCCGGCACGGCTTGCATCACCGCCATGGCCTGCAGCACGGTGGTCATTTCCTCCAGCGTCGAAGCGGCAGAGAGACCATCGCGCCGCAACACTTCCGAAGTCTCGACCACGGTCTTGCCATCGCCCGCCGCGAGCGCATCGATGAGCCTGAACACATGCCCACGGTCGACCGTGCCGAGCATCTGTCGCACGCCCGCCTCGACCAGGGTGCCGTTGCCAAAGGCAATGGCCTGGTCGGTCAGGGACAGCGCATCGCGCATCGAGCCACGCGCCGCACGCGCCAGCAGGCGGAGCGCCTGCACCTCGGCCGGCACCTGCTCGGTTTGCAGCACCTGCGTCAGGTGCTCCAGCACGGTCTCCGGCGCCATCGGCCGAAGATTGAATTGCAGGCAGCGCGACAGCACCGTGACCGGCACCTTTTGCGGATCGGTGGTTGCCAGCACGAACTTGAGGTACTCGGGCGGCTCCTCCAGCGTCTTCAGCATCGCGTTGAACGCGGTGGGGGT
The DNA here is from genome assembly GCF_037889975.1 of Variovorax rhizosphaerae. Taxonomy (NCBI): domain Bacteria; kingdom Pseudomonadati; phylum Pseudomonadota; class Betaproteobacteria; order Burkholderiales; family Comamonadaceae; genus Variovorax; species Variovorax rhizosphaerae. The sequence goes on from NZ_JBBKZT010000011.1 coordinate 136,906, forward strand.
GAGCATGTGCACTTCGTCGATCATGAAGACCTTGAAGCGGCCCTGCACCGGCTTGTAGACCGCCTGCTCCAGCAGCGACTGCACTTCGTCGACGCCACGGTTGGAGGCTGCGTCGAGCTCGGTGTAGTCGACGAAGCGGCCCGAATCGATGTCCTTGCACGCCTGGCACACACCGCAGGGCGTGGCCGTGATGCCGCCCTGCCCGTCCGGTCCCGGGCAGTTGAGCGACTTGGCCAGGATGCGTGACACGGTAGTCTTGCCGACGCCGCGCGTGCCGGTGAACAGGTAGGCGTGATGCAGGCGCTGGGTAGTCAGTGCATTCGACAGCGCTTGCACGACGTGCTGTTGCCCCACCATCTCCTCGAAGTTCCGGGGACGGTATTTGCGGGCGAGCACGAGATAGGACATCGGGGCATTTTAGGGGTCGGTCATGGACCGCTATGGCGCGGGATGTATGCCGTTATGCAGTTGTAAACCCCGTCACGGCTCACTAGTATGAAAGCCCCGTAGAAGGAGGAGACACATCATGGCCGATGCCCCCAGCACCAAGCGCAGTGCGAAAGCAACCAAGCCCGCCGCAGCCGCAAAGCCGACCCGGCTGCGCTACTGCGCGCAACCCGTGCAGACCCCGCGCACCTTCGACCGCAACGTGCCGGCCGGCCGCGCGTTTGCCATATTGAGCGCGAGCAAGAAATGGGTGAACGGCACCACGCTCACCTACTACTGCTTCCGCAAGGGCGATGCGGTGCCGTCTGCCTGGTTTGGCGTCGCGAGCGATATCGCCGCCGTCGACAACGCGTTCGCGACCTGGGCCAAGCTGGGTCTCGGCATCACATTCAAGAAAGTCGACCATCCTGCCGACGCCATGGTCCGCATCGGCTTCGACCAGAACGACGGCTCCTGGTCATACGTGGGCCGCGACGTGCTCAACACCCGGGATCCGGCCGAGCGCACCCTCAACTACGGATGGCCACTGAACACGACTTATGGCGGCGACACTGCGCTGCACGAGATCGGCCACACGCTGGGTCTCGAGCATGAGCACCAGAATCCGAATGCCGGCATCACCTGGAACCGCCAGGCCGTGCTGGACTACTTCCGGGGGCCGCCCAATTCCTGGCCCGACGACCAGATCGACTGGAACATCCTGCGCAAGATTCCCCCAGCCGAAGTAAAGGGCACCACCTGGGACCCCGACTCCGTCATGGAGTATCAATTCGAGGCGGGACTGATCCAGGCGCCGGCGAAATACTCGAATGGCCTGACGCCCAAGGGCGGCCTCTCCGCGGCTGACAAGACCTGGGTGGCGCAGTCCTATCCCGGCGTCAAGGCGCCAGCGATACCGGAACTCAAGGTCGGCCTGTCGCAGTTGCTGAAGCTCAAGGCCGGCGAGACGCGCGTGTTCGAGTTCGCGCCGACACGCACCCGCACCTACGACGTCGGCACTTTCGGCACCTCGGACACGGTGCTGGTGTTGTTCGAGGTCACACCCACCGGCAACGTGCAGATCGCCGGCAACGACGACAGCGGCACCGACCTGAATGCGCATGTGAGCATGCGCCTGCAGAAGGGCCGCAAGTACCAAGTCGGCGTGCGGCTCTACTACGCCGACGCGGCTTTGGAGACCTCGTTGATGGTCTGGTGAAATCCGTCATCTACAATGTCGGCTGACGGGCCTCCCCGCATGGTGAAGCGGCCAACCGGGTCAGGTGGGGAACCAAGCAGCCCTAACTGTGGAGTCAGTGCCGGGGGTAAGGCTCGTCAACCTCATTTCAATGGCTGCCAACGGCAGTCATCGCCATCCCGGCCATTCGGCGCCAGCCCGTTCAGGAGTGCCTCCAGCCATCGCTCCAGCAGCTTGGCGGAGTGCTCCATCATCTCCACCGAGAACTCGCCCAGCACGAAGCCTTCGTAGCCAAGTGTGGTGATCGGAAAATTGTGGCCCAGCGCGGTGGCCGCATCGTGGATGCACTCTGCAATCGAATAAAGGCCCTCACAGGCGTAGATCGCATTGCCGCTCTCTGTGCTGACGCTGTAGTTGAAATAGCTCTCGCGGATCTTCTCGATCTCTACTTTTGGCCTCATCGGCACCCCCTGAATGTCTCAAGGGATTGTCGTCGCGCCCCACCGACACTGCATATCAGGCAAAGGTATTCATTCGTGATGCATTGCGCCATCGCAGGGCTGCATGCGCAGCGGCAACCCCACTGGCCATGCTGAGCGTGAGCAAGTACCCACCCGTGGGCGCCTCCCAGTCGAGCATTTCGCCAGCGCAGAACACGCCAGGCAACGCCGCCACCATCAGGTTCGCGTCGAGCGCATCGAATCGCACACCGCCCGCGGTGCTGATCGCCTCGTCGACAGGACGCGCGGCCCGGACGCGCAATGGCAGCGCCTTGATGGCCCCGGCAAGGCGTTTCGGCTGGTGCATTTCCTCGCGGGTGAGTTGCTCGTGCAGCAGGCCCGACTTGATGCCATCCAGTCCGAGTCGGCTCTTCAGATGGCTCGACAGCGACCGGGCACCCCGGGGATGATTGACCGCAGCCAATACCTGTGCCTCAGTTCGGTCCGGCAGCAGGTCAATGTGGCAGGTCGCGCCCTCGCCGCCCGCGGCGTTGATCTCGTCGCGCAACAGCGCCGAGGCCGCGTAAACCAGGCTGCCTTCGATACCGGTTGCGGTCGCGACGAACTCGCCCTTGCGCGCGAATGAACGCCCTTGCCTGTCGGTGAACGACAGGGCAACCGACTTGAATGGATGGCCTGCAAAGCGGTCGGCGAAATGCGCGCTCCAGCCCACGTCGAAGCCGCAGTTGGCGGGCTGCAGCGGCGCCATCTGTACTTGCCGCGCTTGCAACCACGGCCACCAGGCGCCATCGGAACCCAGCCGCGACCAGCTCGCGCCGCCCAGCGCCAACACGACCGCATCGGGGCTCGCGTGCTGCTCGCCTTGTGGAGTGGCGAAGCGCAATGCGGTCGGCGGCGCGCTGTCGTCTTCCCAACCCAGCCAACGATGGCGCATGTGGAACTGGACGCCCGCGGCACGCAGGCGATGCAGCCACGCGCGCAACAGCGGCGCGGCCTTCATGTCTTTCGGGAACACCCGGCCCGAGCTACCGACGAAGGTTTCGATGCCAAGTCCGTGTGCCCAATCCTGCACCTGTCGTGGCCCGAAGGCTGCGAGCATCGGCCGCACCTGCGCCTGCCGCGCGCCGAAGCGGGTCGCGAAAACATCGAAGGGCTCCGAATGCGTGAGGTTGAGTCCGCCGCGCCCGGCCAGCAGGAACTTGCGACCCACCGAGGGCATGGCGTCGTAGACGTGAACCTGCGCGCCGGCCGCGCTGAGCACTTCAGCGGCCATGAGTCCCGCGGGGCCGCCTCCGACAACGGCAAGGGTTTTCTTCTGGGTCATTCGATTCGATGGGTGCGACAACATGGCGCCAGACTCCGGTCATGCAAGCCGGCTTTCCGATGGGTTGTCAGGGGGAAAACTATGGCCGCGATAGCCCGCTCGCCCGGCACGGCCAATCTTGGTTTCTGTCACAATGACCCGCACTTTAGCGGCACTACTGCTCACCGCACCCAAAGGACAAGACATGGCAAGCGACCTCATCAAACACATCTCCGATTCCTCCTTCGAAGCCGACGTGCTGCAGGCCGGCAAGCCCGTGCTGGTCGACTACTGGGCGGAATGGTGCGGCCCCTGCAAGATGATCGCGCCCATCCTCGACGAGGTCTCGAGCACCTACGAGGGCAAGCTCCAGGTCGCCAAGATGAACGTCGACGAGAACCGCGACATCCCCGCCAAGTTCGGCATTCGTGGCATTCCCACGCTCATGCTGTTCAAGGACGGCCAGTTGGCCGCCACCAAGGTCGGCGCCATGAGCAAGGCCCAGTTGACCGCTTTCATCGACCAGCAACTCGCCTGATTGAATACGGAGGTCTACGCGCAAGGCGTAGGCCTCCAGATTTGCTGCATAATCGGCAGCAGATCACCGGCACGCCACAAGCGCCCCGGTTCGAGTTCCCCGGTTTGTGAGGCACCTCTCGTCTCACAGTTCAAACCTCCCCCCGTTTCTCAGTCGCTACCCCGCAGAGGGGTCATTCAATGCACTTAAACGAACTCAAGGCACTCCACGTGTCTGAAGTCCTCAAGCAGGCCGAAGCGCTTGAGATCGAAAACACCGGCCGCATGCGCAAGCAGGAATTGATGTTCGCCATCATCAAGAAGCGCGCGAAGGCCGGCGAACAGGTCTTCGCCGATGGCGTCCTGGAGATCCTGCCCGACGGCTTCGGCTTCCTTCGCAGCCCCGACACCAGCTTCACGGCCAGTACCGACGACATCTACATCAGCCCGAGCCAGGTGCGCCGCTTCAACCTGCACACCGGCGACATGGTCGAAGGCGAAGTCCGCACGCCCAAGGATGGCGAGCGCTACTTCGCGCTGACCAAGCTCGACAAGGTCAACGACGGCGTGCCCGAGCAGAACAAGCACAAGGTGATGTTCGAGAACCTGACGCCGCTGTTCCCCAAGGAGCAGATGAAGCTCGAGCGCGACGGCATCAAGAGCGACGAGAACATCACCGGCCGCATCATCGACATCATCGCCCCCATCGGCAAAGGCCAGCGCGCCCTGCTCGTGGCGCCGCCCAAGAGCGGCAAGACGGTGATGATGCAGCACATCGCCCACGCGATCAGCGCCAACTACCCGGACGTCCACATGATGGTCCTGCTCGTCGACGAGCGGCCTGAAGAAGTGACCGAAATGCAGCGCACCGTGAAAGGCGAGGTCATTGCCTCGACCTTCGACGAGCCCGCAGCGCGCCACGTGCACGTCGCCGAAATGGTGATCGAGCGCGCCAAGCGCCTGGTCGAACTGAAGAAGGACGTGGTGATCCTGCTGGACTCGATCACCCGCCTGGCCCGTGCCTACAACAACGTCGTGCCCTCGTCGGGCAAGGTGCTGACGGGTGGTGTGGACTCCAACGCCCTGCAGCGCCCCAAGCGCTTCCTGGGCGCCGCGCGCAATGTCGAAGAAGGCGGCTCGCTGACCATCATCGGCACTGCGCTGGTCGACACCGGCAGCCGCATGGACGAAGTGATCTTCGAAGAGTTCAAGGGCACCGGCAACAGCGAAATCCACTTGGACCGCCGCCTCTATGAGAAGCGCGTGTTCCCCTCGATCCAGCTGAACCGCAGCGGCACGCGTCGCGAAGAACTGCTGCTCGCCCCCGAGATCCTGCAGAAGACCCGCATCCTGCGTCAGCTCATGTACAACATGGACGAGATCGAGTCGATGGAGCTGATGCTCAAGAACATGAAAGCGACCAAGACCAATGTCGAGTTCTTCGACATGATGCGTCGCGGCGGGTAGAAGGCGCGAATCTTTCTACTGCGGACACCGATCTCGGGCCTGCGGTGTTGGCTCCGGCATAACAAGCGCTTCGCGCAATTGTTAGCCTCCGCCGCAACTTCGTTGTCACCGCACGAGAGTGCGGGTCCGCGCCGCAGACCCGACTTCGGCGCCCTCGCTACGAATTCTTCACGCCTTCTACGTCCGTTGTCCGCCCCGCAAGAGCGCGTTGCCCCTTCAAGGGCAGCGCGCTTTTTTCATGGCGCGAGGGCGCGGCCTTCCTTGGCACTTTGGGTGCCGAGGTCCAGCAGCTCCATCAAGGCAACGGCCTGCTCCGGTGGCACGGGGTTCGGGGCGGTGCCGAGGATCGCATCACGAACCGCAACGTAGTAGTCGACGTAGTTGCCTCGGCGGTTGGGCCACTCGATGGTCTGCACCCATTCGCCTACCGCGTGCACCTTCAGTTCCCCGACCAAGGGGTCGACGCCCCAAGCTTCGCTGCCCGGGCGCTCGCCGGCCTTCAGCGCGTCTTCCTGCACGTCGACGCCGTGCTTCACATAGCTGCCCCGGGTGCCGTGCAGGATGTAGCGCGGCGCGGCATGGGCGGCCAGGGTGCTCGCGTGCAACACCACGCGCAACGGGGCGTGCGGGCCCGCCTCATAGCGAAGCAGCGCGTGGAAATGATCGTTGACGCGGGCCCCGTCGCGCAGGGTGGCGGTGTCGAGTTGGAGGGTGTCGGGCTTGCCGAACAGTTGCACCGCCTGGTCGACCAGGTGCGCGCCCAGGTCGACCCAGAGGCCCGCGCCGGGCACGTCCTGCTCTCGCCACCGCTGTCTCACCTCCGGTCGGAATCGGTCGAAGTGCGATTCGAAGAAGACCAGGCGACCGAGCTTGCCGCTGGCGATGACGTCGCGCAGCGTCAGGAAATCGGCGTCGTAGCGCCGGTTCTGATAGACGGCGAGCACCCGGCCCTTTTGCTGCGCCAGGTCCGCCAAAGCGCGCGCCTCGGCCGCGTCGAGCGTGAACGGTTTGTCCACCACCACGTGCTTGCCGGCCTCCAGCGCGGCCTTGGCCACCGGGAAATGCGCCTCGTTGGGCGTGGCAACGACGACCAGGTCAATGTCGGCAAGCGCCAGCATGGTGGGCAGGTCCGGCACGACGGTGGCGCCCGGCCAGTCGGCCTGCGCCTTGGCCGCCTGCGAACTCATGATGGCGCCCAGCGCCAGCCCGGGCACGGCGGAGAGCACTGGCGCATGAAAAGTCTGGCCTGCAAATCCGTAGCCGACGAGGCCGACGCGCAGTGTTCTGGTGGTCATAAAGGCGGTGTTTGCCTGCAAATGCGCCAGTATGCGATAATAGCAGGCTTCGCGAAAAGTGCGGCCTGGATTTCGCCCGGCGTGGCTCTCGCATCGACCCCAAAGGAAAGACCATGAAAGCAGGCATCCACCCGAATTACCGCGAAGTTCTGTTCGTCGACATGTCGAACGGCTTCAAGTTCGTGACCCGTTCGTGCGCGAACACCAAGGAAATGGGAACGACCGACGACGGCCGCGAACTGCCGCTGTTCAAGCTGGACACCACCAGCGAATCGCACCCGTTCTACACCGGCACGCAGAAGTCGGTCGACAACATGGGCGGTCGCGTCGAGAAGTTCCGCAATCGCTTCGGCAAGACCACCGGCGCCGCTTCCAAGTAAGCTTGCCGCTCCAGGTCCAGGCAGCCCGGTTTACCGCGCTGCCTTTTTTTTCGTTCGAGACGTCTCCTTTCATGCCCCTCCGTTGAGCCAGCCGACGCCCGCCATCGTTGCCCAGGCCGCAGTGCGCCGCATGCCGCGGGTCGCGCTGATATTGCTTTGCGCGGCTTACCTGATGCCGGGCCTGGTCGGCCGTGGCCCATGGAAAACCGCGGACGTCGCGGCATTCGGCTACATGGCGGAGTTAGCTCGCAGCACCGAAGGCGCGGCGCGCTGGTTCGATCCCCTGCTGTTCGGCTTGCGGCCGGAGACGCCCGCCTTGTTGCCCTACTGGATCGGCGCCGGAGCGATCAAGTTGGCGCCGGCATGGATCAGCCCCGACCTGGCGGTGCGCTTTGTCTTTGCCCTGCTGCTCTGGGGCACGTTCACCGCGACCTGGTATGCCGTCTACTACCTGGCTCGCACGCCACGAGCCCAGCCCGTCGCGTTTGCCTTCGGCGGCGAGGCCAGGCCCACGGACTATGCGCGCGCCATCGCGGACGGCGCCCTGCTCGCGTTGTTGGCCACGCTGGGACTGCTGCAACTCGGCCACGAGACCACGCCGGCACTCGCGCAGTTGTTCTTCACGGCCAGTCTGTTCTACGGTATCGCCGCCCTGCCCTACCGCCCCGTGGGTGCGCTGGCGGCGCTAGCGCTGGGCGGCATCGGCATGGCGCTCAGCGGGGCGCCCGTGGTGGCACTCATGCTCTGTGGTGGCTGCATCGTGTTCCTTGCCATGGATCGCGAACGAAGCCTGCCCACCGCGGAACGCGGTCCGGAAGCCGAAGGCCGTGCCTATCCGCTCTACGCGATGATCGCGGTGATCGTTGTCGGGGTCACAGCGGGTGCGCTTGCCGCTTCATTCGGGTTGTTCGGGTGGCATGTCGTGCTGCCGGGTACGACGAAAGGAATCTCGCTGGTCAAGGACCTGCGCAGCCTGGTCAACCTGCTGCTGTGGTTTCTTTGGCCGGCGCTGCCGCTGGCAGCCTGGACGCTATGGCGCTGGCGCCGGCAACTCACGGCGCGCCATGTGATCCTTCCCTTGTGGTTCGTGATAGTGCCGCTCGCCGCCACGATCACGACCGATTTCTCGGACCGCTCGCTGCTGCTCTCGCTTCCAGCGTTCGCGACGCTGGCGGCCTTTGCGCTGCCGACCTTCCGACGCAGCGTGGCGGCACTACTGGATTGGCTGACGCTGCTCACCTTCACGACCTCGGCGATCTTCATCTGGCTTTACTGGGTCTCGCTGCAAACCGGGATTCCGCCCAAGCCCGCGGCCAATGTGGCGCGATTGGCGCCAGGTTTCGTGCCCAGTTTTTCCGCCACGGCATTCCTTTTTGCGTTGGTGGCCACCGTCGCCTGGTTGTGGTTGGTGCGCTGGCGCACGGGCCGCCACCAGGCGGCGCTGTGGAAGACGCTGGTGCTGCCCGCAGGTGGCACCACGCTGTGCTGGCTGCTGGTCATGACGCTGTGGCTGCCAGTGCTGGACTACGCACGCAGCTATGCACCGCAAGTCCAGATGATCTCGCAGCGCGTGGGCAATACGACGTGCATTTCGGAGTTGGGGCTGCAGCGCGCGCAACTGGCGGCGCTGCTGCATCACGGCCATTTCCAATTGCAGCCGCTTACCGGATCGCATAACTGCCGCTGGCTGGTTGTCCATCCCGACGTGATTGCCCGCCTGCACGACGTCATCGACCTGGACCAGTGGCGCTTCGACGGAACGTTGCGTCGCCCGAGCAGCGCCACAGACGACCTGCTGCTGTATGAGCGCATCACGCCGTGAGCGCGGGCATCCGGACCAGCGAGTGGCGCGTGATCGCGCGCCATGCGGGCACGGTACTGGTCGGGCAACTGGCCGTGATGGCTTTTGGCGTTTGCGACACCATCATTGCGGGTCGCTATGACGAAGGCGCGCTGGCAGCCCTGGCGGTAGGGTCGGCCATCTTCATCAGCGTGTATGTGTCGCTGATGGGCGTGCTGCAAGCGCTGCTGCCGGTGTGGGCTGAACTGCACGGCGGGCAGCGCACGACAGAGGTCGGCCGGTCGGTGCGGCAATCGCTCTATCTTTGCGGTTTGGCGATGGTGCTGGGCATGGCGGTCATGATGAATCCGGACGCGTTGATGCGCTGGACCGGCGTGCCGGAGGCCATGCGGCATGACGTGGGCCAGTACTTGTTCGTGCTGGCATTCGGCTTGCCGCCGGCGCTGCTGTTCCGACTCTTCGGCACGCTGAACCAGAGCCTTGGCAAACCGCAACTGGTGACTTGGCTGCAAGCCGCGTCATTGGTCTTGAAGGTACCGCTGTCGGTGTGGCTTTGCTTCGGTGGCGCGGGGATGCCGGCACTGGGCCTCATCGGCTGCGGCTGGGCCACGCTGATCGTCAACTGGAGCATGCTGTTGTGCGCGATGTGGCTGCTGCGCAATGCGAGCTTCTATCGCGAATACAAGCTCTGGCAACGGCTGGAGGCGCCGGACTGGCAACAGTTGGCCCAGTTCCTGCGGCTGGGAGGACCGGCCGGTCTTGCAGTGCTGGTGGAGATCACTTCGTACACGCTGATGGCGCTGTTCATCGCTCGGCTGGGCACGGTGGCCACCGCGGCGCACCAGATCGCATCGAACCTGGTGGGCGTGGCCTACATGGTGCCGATGTCGCTTTCCATCGCGACCAGTGCGCGGGTGAGCTTCTGGCTCGGCGCCGGCGAGCCACAGTTGGCACGCCGCGCGTGCCGCAAGGGCTTCGAATTGATGATCGGCATGGCGCTGGCGCTCGGTGCGTTGATGGTGTTCCTCAGCGGGTGGCTGGCCGGCGTGTACTCGGGCAATGCCGAGGTCGCTGCGCTCGCTGTGGTGCTGCTGTGCGCCGCCGCCGCGTACCACACGGCGGACGCGGTCCAGACCATGTGCGTGTATGTGCTGCGCTGCTATCGCGTAACGGTCGCGCCACTCGTCATCTACTGCGCGCTGCTGTGGGGCGGAGGGCTGGGCGGCAGCTACCTGCTGGCCTTTCGCGGGCTGGGACCGTGGGAGGCCATGCAATCGCCGCTGGCCTACTGGTTGATGAGTGCGGCGGCGCTGTGGCTCACCGCCCTGCTGTTCGTCGGGCTGCTGTGGCGCGCGATCAAGCCGCCACGGCGCGCGCAGTTCGTACCCGGCTGAGCGAAAACAAGAGCGCGAAGCGCGAGCCGTGCCCGGGCGTGCTTTCGATGCGCAACTCGGCACCGTGTCGCTGGGCGATGTGCTTCACGATGGCCAGTCCCAGGCCGGTGCCGCCGGTCTCGCGCGAGCGGCTGCGGTCGACGCGGTAGAAGCGCTCTGTGAGCCGCGGGATGTGCTCGGGCGCGATGCCCGGGCCGCTGTCGCGCACGGCGTATTCGCCACGGCCGTCTGGCAATAGCTTCCAGGTCACCGCGATCTCGCCACCGCCGGGGGTGTAGCGGATCGCATTGCTCAGCAGGTTGGACATGGCGCTTTGCAACTCGGACGAGGCGCCCGAGATCTCGGAATCGGCTTCGATCGAAAAGTTGATCTTGTGGCCGTTCGACGCCAACCGCCCCGACAGGCCGCGCGCCTCGTCCTCGCACTGCGACAGCAAGGCGCGCACGCGTGTCCACTGGTTCGACGGCGGCGCGGCGCTGCCTTCGAGCTTGGACAGGGTCAGCAGGTCGTTGACCAGCATTTCCATGCGCTGCGACTGCTGGCCCATGAGGCGCAGGTAGCGCGCGCGCTCCTCGGCGTCCAGTGGCAGGTTCTGCAGCGTCTCGATGAAGCCGGCCAGGACCGTGAGCGGCGTGCGGATCTCGTGGGAGACGTTGGCGACGAAATCGCGTCGCATGGTTTCGGCCTGCTCGAGCGCGGTGATATCGCGCGTCAGCAGCATGCGGCGATTGCCAGCGTACGGATGGACCTGCACCGAGAGACGCACCGGATGGCCGCCCCGCAGGCCCTTGTGCGCAGGCCCGTCGATCAGCACCTGCCGGCTGTAGTTCCACGATGCCAGGTAGGCCACGAAGGCCGGGTCTCGCACGAGGTTGGCCAGGTGCTGCAGCAGGTCGCGCTCGGCGTCGATGCCGAACTGCGCGGCCGCCGTCTGGTTGCACCATTCGATGCGGCCCTGCTCGTCGAGCAGCACCACGCCATTGGGCGAGGCCTGGATGGCGGCGAGGAATTCCTGCAGGCGGTCCTGGGCTTGCTGCGTGTGCTTTTCGCGCTCGCGCAGCAGCTTGCGGATGCGCTCCGACAGTTCGCCCCAGACGCCAGGCCCGCGCGAAGGCAGGTGGGCCACATCGGTGCGCAACACATGCAGCAGCCGGCCCGCGCGCCAGGCGTCGAGCACCAGCCAGAGCAAGGCGCCGAGCCATGCGCCCGCGGCAGCAAGGTGCCAATCGAACAGCGCCCAAGCGCCCGCTGCGCCTATGGCGGACGCTATTAAAAATGTAGCAATTCGAAAGGGCATGGCGGGGGATTATCCGCGCCGGGAGCGGCGTGGGAAGCCTGTGTCACGACGCGCTGGTCAGGCCGTGATCTGGGTAGTCAGGCGATAGCCCGCGCCACGCACGGTCTCGACCATGGCTGCTGCGGCGCCGAGCGATTCGCGCAGACGCTTGACGTGCACGTCGACCGTGCGTTCCTCGATGTAGACGTGGTCGCCCCAGACCTTGTCGAGGAGTTGCGAGCGGCTGTGCACGCGCTCGGCATGTTGCATCAGAAAGGCCAGCAGCTTGAACTCGGTCGGGCCGACCTTCAGCGATTGCGTCTGCCAGGTCACGCGGTGGGTGGAGGTGTCGAGCACCAAGTCGCCAATCTCGACGCGCTCTGTCACGGTCTCCGGCGCACGGCGGCGCAGCACGGCGCGGATGCGCGCCAGCATCTCCTGCGTGGAGAAGGGCTTGGTGATGTAGTCGTCCGCGCCGGCGTCGAGGCCCGCCACCTTGTCGGGTTCGTCGCCGCGCGCGGTGAGCATGAGGATCGGGATGGCCTTGGTGCGCGGGTCCTTGCGCCACTGGCGCGCCAGTTGGAGGCCGCTCTGGCCGGGCAGCATCCAGTCGAGCAGGATCAGGTCCGGCAGGCCCGCGTCGATCTCGCGCTGCGCCGCCGTGCCGTCTTCCGCCCACAGCGGCTCGAAGCCGTTGTGGCGCAGGTTGACGGCGATCAGTTCGGCGATCGAGGATTCGTCTTCGACGATGAGGACTTTGGGCTTCTTCATAACTGCGAGGTATCCAGTACCAACAACTCCTTCGTGAAACACCGCGGAACCGGCGTTGCCGGGCCGCCGGTGTTGCCCCCCGGCGAGGGGGTGAGAGCGCGCACGCAGGGCGCGCGACCTGGGGGAGAGCCTATTGGAGCGCCGACTCGATCTCTTCCATCGAAGTGTGCCGCACATCCTCGCCCTTGACGATGTAGATGATGAATTCGGCAATGTTCTTGGAGTGGTCGCCGATGCGCTCGATGGCTTTGGCCAGGAACAGCAGGTCGAGGCTGGCGGAGATGGTGCGCGGGTCTTCCATCATGTAGGTGACCAGCTTGCGCACGAAGCCGTCGAACTCCTGGTCGATCAGGTCGTCTTCCTTGAGGATCGAGACGGCCGCCACCGTGTCGAGACGCGCGAAGGCGTCGAGTGCCTTGCGCAACAGGCCCGAGGCCAGGTCGGCGGCGATGCGGATCTCGGTCGAGGGCAGCGTGCGGGCCGAGCCGCTCTCGATGATCGACTTGACCATGCGCGCGATCTTGTTGGCTTCGTCGCCAACGCGCTCCAGGTTGGCGGTGGTCTTGGAGATGGCGATCAGCAGGCGCAGGTCGCGCGCGGTCGGCTGGCGGCGCGCGATGATGGACGAGAGGTCGCGGTCGATCTCCATTTCCATCGAGTTGACGCGGTGCTCGGTTTCCATCACGCGGTCGGCGGCGTCGGCATCGAATTGCGACAACGCGTAGACCGCCTTGTGGATCTGCGACTCGACCATGCCGCCGAGTTCCATCACGCGCGAGGAGACGGCGTTGAGTTCGCTGTCGAACTGGCTGGAGAGATGCTTTTCAGTCATGACATTTCTTTCGTTGATCAACTGTAGAGGCAGTGGTCCAGGAACCGTAGCGATCGGCGCAAGGTCGCATCGAGGAGCGGAGGCGTACCTCGGTACGCTGAGCACCGGAGATGCGAGATTGCGTTGCGCAGCAGGTTCATGGGCCGCTGGCTCAGCCGAAACGGCCGGTGATGTAGTCCTCGGTCTCCTTGCGCTTCGGCTTGAAGAACATCTGTTCCGTCGCGCCGAACTCGATCAGGTCGCCCAGGTACATGTAGGCGGTGTAGTCGCTGCAACGCGCAGCTTGCTGCATGTTGTGGGTCACGATGACCACGGTGTATTCGCTCTTCAGCTCGGCGATCAGTTCCTCGATCTTTGCGGTAGAGATCGGGTCCAGCGCGGAGCATGGCTCATCGAGCAGCAGCACTTCCGGCTTGATCGCGATGCCGCGTGCGATGCACAGGCGCTGCTGCTGGCCGCCGGAAAGGCCCGAGCCGCTTTGCTGCAGCTTGTCGCGCACCTCGGTCCACAGCGCGGCCTTTTTCAACGCCCATTCGACGCGGTCGTCCATGTCGCTGGCACTCAAGTTCTCGAACAGCTTCACACCAAAGGCAATGTTGTCGTAGATCGACATCGGGAACGGCGTCGGCTTCTGGAACACCATGCCGACCTTGGCGCGGATCAGTGCCACGTCCTGCTTGCTGGTGAGCAGGTTCTCGCCGTCAAGGGCGATGGTGCCTTCGGCGCGCTGTTCCGGATACAACTCGAACATGCGGTTGAAGGTGCGCAGCAAGGTCGACTTGCCGCAGCCTGACGGGCCGATGAAGGCCGTGACCTTGTTCTCGGGGATCTCGAGGTTGATGCCCTTGAGCGCGTGGAACTTGCCGTAATAGAAGTTCAGGTCCTTGACCGAGATCTTGGAGCGCTCCGCATGGTTCGCGGGCTGTGCGAGTGTGGCTGACATGTTGTCTTTCAAAGCTTGTTGCGCGTGAGGACTCGCGCGAGGATGTTGAGGCCAAGCACCGCGACGGTGATGAGGAACACGCCGGCCCAGGCCAGTTGCTGCCAGTTCTCGTAGGGGCTCATCGCGAACTTGAAGATGGTCACCGGCAGGCTGGCCATCGGTTGCGAGATGTCGGCCGTCCAGAACTGGTTGTTGAGTGCGGTGAACAGCAGCGGCGCCGTTTCTCCGGCGATGCGCGCCACGGCCAGCAGGATGCCGGTGACGACGCCCGCGCGTGCGGCACGCAGCGTGATACTGATGATGACCTTCCACTTCGGCGTGCCGAGCGCATAGGCGGCCTCGCGCAGTCCCGGCGGCACCAGTTGCAGCATGTTCTCCGTCGTGCGGATCACCACCGGGATCACGATGAGCGCCAGCGCCAATGCACCCGCCAGGCCGGAGAAGTTCTTGAAGTACGTGACCACCACCGCATAGACGAACAGCCCGATCACGATCGACGGCGCCGACAGCAGGATGTCGTTGACGAAGCGGACCACGGTCGACAGCCAGCCCTTGGCGTTGTATTCCGCCAGATAGATCCCCGCCATGATGCCGATCGGCGTGCCGACGAAGGTCGCCATGCCGACCATCACCAGCGAGCCGAAGATCGCATTCGCAATACCACCCGCCTCGTTCGGCGGTGGCGTCATCTCGGTGAAGGTGGCGATCGCGAGGCCGCCGATGCCTTGGCGCAGCGTCTCCCAGAGGATCCACACGAGCCAGAACACGCCGAAGGCCATGGCCGCCAGCGACAGCGTGAGCGCGATGCGGTTCATGCGATTGCGGCTCGCGAACTTCGCCGCGCGAATCTCGTTGAGCGTCTTCACCGCGAGCAATTTCTCTGCCGTGGTCATGCCTTCTTCCCTTCACTCTTCTGCATGCGTTGCAGCAGCAGCTTCGACAGCGACAGCACCACGAAGGTGATGAAGAACAGCACGAGTCCGAGGTACATCAACGCCGCCTGGTGCATGCCCGCGCCGGCTTCGGCGAACTCGTTGGCCAGTGCCGAGGTGATGCTGTTCGCGGCCTCGAACACCGACAGCGAATTGAGCTGGTTGGTGTTGCCGATCACGAAGGTCACGGCCATGGTCTCGCCGAGCGCACGGCCCAGGCCGAGCATGATGCCGCCGATGACGCCGGCCTTGGTGTAGGGCAGCACGACCTTGGAGACAACCTCCCAGGTGGTCGAGCCAAGCCCGTAGGCCGACTCCTTCAGCAGCGGCGGCGTCACCTCGAACACGTCGCGCATCACCGAGGCGATGAACGGGATGATCATGATCGCCAGGATGATGCCGGCCGACAGGATGCCGATGCCCACCGGCGGACCGGACACCAGCGCGCCGAGGTACGGCACACCGGCAAGCAATGATTGCAAGGGTTGCTGCACATAGGTGCTCAGGATCGGCCCGAACACCAGCAAGCCCCACATGCCGTAGACGATGGAAGGCACGGCCGCGAGCAGTTCGATGGCCGTACCCAGCGGACGCTTGAGCCATGCAGGCGACAGCTCCGTCAGGAACAGCGCGATGCCGAAGCTCACCGGCACCGCGATCACCAGCGCGATCAGCGAGGTGGCCAGTGTGCCGTAGATCATCACGAGGCCGCCGTACTCGTCCTTGACGGGGTCCCACACAGAACTGGTCAGGAAGCCGAGGCCGTACTTCGAGATGGCGGGCCAGGCGCCGACGAGCAGCGACAGCAGGATGCCGATCAGCAGCGCAAGCGTCAGCAACGCAGCGCCCTTGGCAGCCCAGCCGAACAACTGGTCGGTCAGCGCGCCGGTGCGGGGACGCTTGGCGGGCGGCGGATTGAGGGCCGAACGTTCGGCCGCAAGGTCGAGCGCGCGCGCATTGGCGGGAAAGGTGGATGACAAGGATTGCTCCGACAAGGTCGAGCCCGGCGCCCGTTCGTAGGGATTGCTGCTCACGGTGCGCCGAACCCGGTTGAGTTACTTGACCAGCGCAGGCGCGACGGGCTTGCCCGATGCGTCCTTGATGTCGCCCCAGGCCTTGGTGATGGCCGTCTTCACACCATCAGGCATCGGCACGTAGTCCAGGTCGTCGGCCGTCTTGTCGCCGCTCTTGTAGGCCCAGTCGAAGAAGCGCAGCACGCTGGTACCGTTGGCCGGCTTCTCCTGCACCTTCTGCATCAGGATGAAAGTAGCGCCGGTGATGGGCCAGGCGTCCTTGCCTTGCTGGTTGGTCAGCACCTGGTAGAAGGTCTTGTTCCAGTCGGCATTGGCGGCAGCGGCCTTGAAGGCGCCGTCCTCGGGCGACACCATGGTGCCCGCAGCGTTCTGCAACTGCGCGTAGACCATCTTGTTCTGCTTCACATAGGCGTACTCGACGTAGCCGATCGAGTTGGGCAGTTGCTTGACGAAGGCGGCGACACCCTCGTTGCCCTTGCCGCCCGTACCCACCGGCCAATTGACGGCCGTGCCCTCGCCGACCTTGCTCTTCCAGTCGGCGTTGACCTTGCTCAGGTAATTGGTGAACAGGAAACTGGTGCCGGAACCATCGGCGCGGCGCACCGGCGCGATGACGGCGTCGGGCAAGGCGAGCGAACCGTTCAGTGCCTTGATGGCAGGGTCGCTCCACTTGGTGATCTTGCCAAGGTAGATGTCGCCCAGCACGGTGCCATTGAGCTTGAGTTCTCCGGGCTTGATGCCGGCGATGTTGACCACCGGGATCACGCCGCCAATGACGGTAGGGAACTGGATCAGGCCCTTGGCCTTGAGTTCATCGTCGGTGAGCGGCATGTCCGATGCGCCGAAGTCGACCGTCTTGGCCTCGATCTGCTTGAGGCCGGCGCCCGAGCCGACCGATTGGTAGTTGACTTGCGTGCCGGTGGCCTTGTTGAAGTCGCTGGCCCACTTGGAATACAGCGGTGCGGGGAAGCTGGCGCCGGCGCCGGTGACGTTCTGGGCGAAGGCGGGGACCGAGGCGAAGGCGGCGGCCACAAAGCCGGCGGTTGCGAATCGAAGAGTCGTTTTCATGATGGCTTCCTGTGAAGTAGAGGCAAACCCTGAGTCAGGGCCTGCCGGGACTCTAGAAAGCTTGTGTGACAGCCATATGACATCGTTGGCGGCGTGTCACAGGGCTGTCATGTGCACCGTGAGAATGCGATGCGGGCAGCCCAATACCGAATGCGGGCAGCCAACCGCAGAAGTCCCAAATGTTCCGCAAAGGGGCGCAAAAGGAAATCTGGAAGGCCTTCCTGCCTGTTTTGCGTCCTCTGCGTACCTTTGCAACTTCTGCGTTTGCCAATCCGACTTCCACCCGGGCTTACCATCGAAGCCCACCCAGCCACACACATCCAATGCAAAACGGCACCCGCCTCGCCGCAGTCGACCTCGGCTCCAACAGCTTCCGCCTCGAGATCGGCCAGTTGGATCACGGTCAAATCCACCGCACCGAATATTTGAAGGAGACCGTGCGCCAAGGCAACGGCCTTGACGCCGCACGCAACCTCACGCCCGACGCCATGCAGCGCGGCTGGGACGCTCTGGCGCGTTTTGGTGAACGCCTGGCCGGTTTCAAGGGTTCGCAGGTGCGCGCCGTCGCCACGCAGACCTTGCGCGAGGCGCGCAACCGCGACGAGTTCCTCCTGCGTGCCCGCACCATCCTGGGCTTCGGCATCGACGTGATCCCTGGGCGCGAAGAGGCGCGGTTGATCTACCAGGGCGTGGCGCACATGCTGCCGCAGACCGACGCGTCCGACCAGGAACGCCGGCTGGTGGTCGACATCGGCGGCCGCTCGACCGAGATGATCCTGGGCCGGGCCTTGCAGGCCGACATCATGGAGTCGTACCGGGTCGGCAGCGTCGCCTGGTCGATGAAGTATTTCGAGAAGGGCCAGTTCACCGTGGCCGCATTCCGCGCCGCGCAGGTCGCCGCCACGGCCGTGCTGGACGAGGCGTTGTCGCTCTATGCCCGCGACCGGTGGGACGCGGCCTATGGGGCCTCAGGCACCATAGGCGCCGTCGGGGACGTGCTGGCGGCGGCGGGTGTGGCGCCGACGGGCATGGTGACGCGAAGCGGTCTCGACTGGCTGATCGACCGCCTCCTGAGGGCCGGCAGCACCGACAGGCTGCGCATCGAAGGCATGCGCGAAGACCGCAAGGCCGTGATCGGCGGCGGGGTGAGCGTGCTGCGCGCCGTGTTCGACCTGCTCGACATCGAGGAAATGAACGTCGCGCAGGGCGCATTGCGGCACGGCGTCCTTTACGAATTGCTGGAGCGGGATGAAGGCGTTGCCGACCTGCGCGCGGGCACCGTCACACGGCTGGCGTCTCGCTTCCAGGTCGACGCTGCGCAAGCCAAGAGGGTCGGCGATGCGGCCGCAGCGCTGTATGTGCAGCTCGACCCTGCCGCACGCGGCGGCGCGACCACGAGCCGCGCAGGCCGGGCGCTGCGCAAGCTGTCGTGGGCGGCGCAACTGCATGAGATCGGCACGCAGATCTCGCACAGCGAATACCACAAGCACGGCGCCTACATCCTCGACAACACGGACGCGCCCGGCTTCGCGGTCAACGAGATGCACGCGCTGGGCCAGCTGGTGCTGGGGCATCGCGGCAAGCTGCGGAAGCTCGGGCCGGTCCTGGACGATGAAGTCTTCGCGCGCCAACTGCTGGCGCTGCGGCTTGCGGTCATCCTGTGCCACGCCCGGCGCGACCCGCAGGCCGATGCGTTGAAGCTCGCTGCGCCCGCTGGCCGGACCTTCGGCATCACCGCGCGCAACGGATGGGCCGAGGAGTTTCCCCAATCGGCGCACTTGCTTCGCGAGGAAGTCGTGGCCTGGCAGAAGACCGATTGGGCTGTGACGCTGCGGGGCTGTTGAGTCGATGTGGCTTTGCCATCGCGACTCAATCCCCCGCGGGGGGCTGGGCATGGCCCGGCCATGGGGGCTGTTGAGCAGCGCAGCAGTTGGACGCGGCGCACACCGATGACCTCGGCGCGCTTCAACCACTACAGCAATTCCGGCGACTGCACCCCCACCACGATCGTCTGCACATCCCCATCCCGCTCGCGCGCGCGAAGCCACCAGACCGAGCCCTTGCGCACCGGACAACTCTCCGCGCGCAAGCCGATCAGTTGCGCGATCGACTGGCCCAGTGAAGGCTGATGACCGACGATCAGCACCACGGACTTGCCATTCGGCCAGCCGGCAGCGGCCAGTACCGCATCCGCCGTCGTCCCCGGGCTGAGTTCCTCCCGCAGCTTGAACTTGCGGCCCAGTGCCAGCACGGTCTGCTCGCAGCGCCGGGCCGGACTGGACATGATGCGGGTGCCCTCGGGCAACTGCCGGTCGAGCCAGCCGGCCATGCGCTTGGCCTGCTTCTCGCCACGCGAGGTGAGCGAGCGCTGCATGTCGTCGCAGCCTTCGGTCCAGTCGTCGGCTTCGGCATGGCGCCAGAAAATCAGATCCATCTGTGTCCTTGAAAAATGTTCAGCCTAGAAAAAGCAGTTGGATGCGCCCGAGTGCGCCGTGATCGGCGTGCCAGGCAAGGCGCGAGAACGCGGCGGGCTCATGCCCGCAAGGCCGAGCAACGCCGCATGGCGCGTCGAGCGCGGTGCAATCGGGTGCATAGCGCTTTCACCCCGGCGGCAGACGTGATCGAAGGCAGAAGTTTCAGGCTCCATGCTGCTTATCCAAAGGTTGAGCGCGGTCAACTGCTTTTTCTAGGTTCAGTCGCGTGCAGCCGCACGGCTCAGGCCGTGGGATGCATAGCGGCCCATGAGCGCGCCCTGCGCACCATGGCCATTGGCGGCGCGATCGACGCGGCGATACGTGCCGCTGGCCTCCAGGTCCCAGGCATCAAGCCCATCGTGCAGATAGGCGACCAGGCATTCATCGATGAGACGCTGCCGCAGTTGGGGATCGGTCACGGGCCAGGCCACCTCGATGCGCCGCATCATGTTGCGGTTCATCCAATCGGCGCTTGAGAGATAAAGACTCTCGTCTTCGCCGATGCGGTAGTAGAAGACGCGCGAATGCTCCAGGAAGCGGCCGATGATGGAGCGCACCCGGATGTTGTGCGAGAGGCCCGGCACCTGCGCCGGCAGCGTGCAGGCGCTGCGTACGATCAAGTCGATCTTCACGCCCTTCTGCCCCGCGCGCACCAGCGCCGCGATCAGCGCCTCGTCGGTCAGCGCGTTCATCTTCGCGACGATGCGCGCCGGCTTGCCGGCCGCCGCCGCCGCGCCCACCGCATCGATCTGCGCCATCGTGTTCTTGTGCAGGTCGAAGGGCGCCAGCCACATGCGGTGCAGCTTGGGCACCCTGTTCTGGCCGGCCATGTGCACGAACACGGCTTCCATGTCGGCCGTGAGCAGCGGATCGGCCGTGAGGTGGCTGATGTCGGTGTAGAGCCGGGCGGTGCGCGGGTTGTAATTGCCGGTGGCCAGGTGGCCATAGCGGCGCAGCTTGTTTCCCTCGCGGCGCGTGATGAGCATCATCTTGGCGTGGGTCTTGAGCCCGACCACGCCATACACCACCTGCGCGCCGATCGACTCCAGCATCTCGGCCCAGTTGATGTTGGCCTCTTCATCGAAGCGCGCCTTCAATTCAACGACCACGGTCACTTCCTTGCCGCGCCGCACGGCTTCGCGCAGCAGGTCCATCAGCGCCGAGTCGGTGCCGGTGCGGTAGATCGTCTGCTTGATGGCGAGCACGGCCGGGTCATAGACGGCCTCGCGCAAGAACGCGATCACGCCGTCAAAGCTTTCGAAAGGCTGGTGGATCAGCACGTCGCCAGACTGCAACTGTTCGAAGATCGATTGCACCGGCGACAGCGTGACCGGATACGAAGGCTGGTACGGCGGAAACAGCAATGACGGCGCATCGATGAGGTCGATGAATTGCGTGAGACGCGCCAGGTTCACCGGGCCATGCACGCGGTACAGCGCCTGCGCCGGCAGGTTGAACTGCGCCATCAGGAAGCCGGCCAGCGACTCGGCGCAACTGGCCGACACCTCCAGCCGCACCGCCTGCCCGAAGTGCCGATGCTGCAGCCCCTGCCGCAACGCAGTGCGCAGGTTCTTCACGTCTTCCTCGTCAACCGCCAGGTCGGAATGCCGCGTGACCCGGAACTGCGAGAAGTCGCCCATCTCGCGGCCCGGAAACAGGCTGGCCAGGTGCGCGCGCACGATGCTGGAAATGGCAATGCACAGGGTCTGGCCGCCGGAGATCCTTGCCGGCATGCGCACCACCCGAGGCAGCACGCGCGGGACCTTGACGATGGCAATCGGGTTCTCGCGGCCGAAGGCGTCCTTGCCCGCGAGGCGCACGATGAAGTTGAGCGACTTGTTGGCCACCTGAGGGAACGGATGCGCCGGATCCAGCCCCACCGGGATCAGCAACGGGCGCACCTCTCGCTCGAAGTATTCCTGCACCCACTTGCGTTGCGCGGGGTTGCGCTCGCCGTGCGAGATCATGCGGATGCCGTGGGTGGCGAAGGCGGGCATCAACTCGTCGTTGTAGAGCGCGTACTGCTGCCCCACGAGTTCATGCGAGGCCGCGGCCAGCGTCTCGAAAGACTCGACCGTGTAGTTGCCCTTGCGGTCACCGGCGTCGGCCGCGATCAGGTGCGGTGCGACGCGGACTTCGAAGAACTCATCGAGGTTGGAGGACACGATGCACAGGTAGCGCAAGCGCTCGATCAGCGGCACTTCAGGGCGGTAGGCCCAGTCGAGAACGCGCCTGTTGAAGGCGAGGATGGCATGGTCGCGGTCGAGCGGTGTGAGGGCTGTCGGCGTGGCCGCTGCCGGGTGGGCAAGTTCAACGCGGATGGGGTCTTCAGCTGCGGGGAGCATGTGATCGATTCTGGAACAAGTCGCCTTGCGATTCGGCGGCGCTCGAACATATGACGATTGTGTGACGATTTCATGACGACAGCGGCCAAGTACACTTTTTTCTACGCCAGGAAGTGCCGCCGGGCGCGCGCCGGCAGGTCGGCGATGCGAACCAGCATCGGCAGATCGGCACTGTTGAAATCCGGATCCCATGCCGGCGGGCCCAGCACCTTGGCGCCCATGCGCAAATAGCCCTTGATGAGCGCCGGCGGTTCGACATCGAGGCTCCCGTCGAGCCGATCCACTGGCAGCGGCAGTCGCGGCTGCACTTGATATTGCACCGGCGCCAGATGCGTGGCCGAAACCTGGCGCCAGATGCTGGCCGCAGCATCGCCACCTGCAACGCCGAGGTGGCTCATCGGAATGCTGGCGCTGCCCACCATGGTGTCGAGCCTGTTGCGGGTCATGAAATCGCCCAGCGCGCGCCAGAGGGCCAGGATCACGCCGCCGTGGCGATGGTCCGCATGCACGCAACTGCGGCCCAACTCGACCATGCGGTCGCGGAATACACGCAGCCGAGTCAGGTCGAACTCCGTGTCGCTGTAGGTGCCGCCGACGCGTCGGGCCTGCGCAGGCGTGAGCACGCGATAGGTGCCGATGACCTGGCCATCGGCCATGTCCCGCACCAGCAGGTGTTCGCAGAAGTTGTCGAACACGTCGACGTCATGGCCAGGGATCGGCGAGTTGAGGCGCGCCCCCATTTCACCGACGAAGACGGCGTGGCGCAGGCGCTGCGCGGCGCGCACTTCGTCCTGGTGGCGGGCCCAGTGCACGGTGTGGCCGGCCCTGGTGAGGGGCGCGGCACGTTGCGGCTTGTACAGCAACACCGGTTGCTGCGGACCACGGAGGCCGATTTGCGAGATCGGGAATACGGGGTTGGGTAGCTCGTTCATGTCCCGGGAGTCTGGTCAGGCACCATGAAAGCCGCGTGTCATCGCGATGGCAAATGCGTGAAACTCGGCCGGTCGCAGGGAGCCGCTTTCAGGAGATTGATTGCATGGCAACCGAAGACCGGGTCGAAGTCGAAACACGCAGGCACCAGATGTTCCCGGTGCTGGATGCAGCGGACATCGCGCGCATCACGCGCTTTGGCAGCGTGCGCCACTACGCGGCCGATACCTGCCTGTTCACGGCCGGCGAGCCGGGGCCGGGGATGTTCGTGGTGCTCAAGGGCGTGGTCGCGATCACGCAGCGCGACGGCCTGGGGAACATCACCCCGATTGCCGAGCAGGGACCGGGGCAGTTCCTGGCCGAGGTCGGGCAACTGTCGGGCCGCGTCGCGCTCGTCGACGGCCATGCGATGAACGAAGTCGAGACGCTGCTGGTGCCGCCCGATCAGTTGCGCGCGCTCATCATTGCCGAGGCCGACCTGGGCGAGCGCCTGGTACGCGCGCTGATCCTGCGGCGCGTGGCACTCATCGAGGCCGGCGCGAGCGGCCCGGTGCTGATCGGGCCGCCGGATTCAGCGGACGTCCGGCGGCTGCAGAACTTCCTCAGCCGCAATGGCCACCCGTATCACGTGGTCGATGCCACGCAGGATGCGGATGCTGCGGCCATGCTGGAGCAGTACGCCGAGGCGCAACTGCTCGTGGTCTGCCCGAACTGCTCGGTGCTGATCAACCCGAGCGAAGACGCGCTGGCGCGGTGCCTGGGCATGATCGACTCCGATGAGCACACGGAGCTGTTCGATGTGGTGGTGGTAGGCGCTGGCCCCGCCGGGCTGGCGACCGCGGTGTATGCCGCATCGGAGGGCCTGCGCGTGATCGTCCTGGACTGCCGCTCCTACGGCGGCCAGGCCGGCGCGAGTGCGCGCATCGAGAACTACCTGGGCTTTCCCACGGGCATCTCGGGCGGCGCGCTGGCCGGTCGCGCGTATGTGCAGGCGCAGAAGTTCGGCGCCGAGATGCTGATCCCGGCCAAGGTCGTGTCGATGGATTGCAGCCAGGCGAACAGCAGCGGCGAGTTGTCGGTGACCTTGGCCGACGGCCGCAAGCTGCGCTCGCGCACCGTGGTGATTGCCAGCGGTGCGCGCTATCGGCGCCCTTCCGTGCCGCGACTGGCCGACTTCGAAGGCCGCGGCATCTGGTTCTGGGCTTCCGCGCTGGAGGCCAAGCTGTGTTCGCAGCAGGAGATCGGGCTGGTGGGCGGCGGCAACTCGGCGGGACAAGCAGCGGTGTTCCTTTCGCAGCATGCGGCCAAGGTCAACATCCTGGTGCGCGCGCCGTCGCTGGCGGCCAGCATGTCGCGCTACCTGATCGACCGCATCGAAGCCGCGCCGAACATCGAGCTGCATCCGTACACCGAACTGCAAGGCCTGCATGGCGAGCCCGAGAGAGGCTTGGAAGGCGCAACGTGGCGCAACCACCGCAGCGGTGCCGAATACCACTGCGCGGCACGCAATATTTTCCTGTTCGTCGGCGCGGAGCCCGAGACCACTTGGCTCGAAGGCTGCGGCGTGGCCGTCGATGCGCATGGCTTTGTGCTCACCGGCTCTGCGGCCAGCGGCGGCTTTCCGGCGCGGCAGTCGGCGGCGCTGGAGTCCAGCGTGCCGGGCGTGTTCGCGGTGGGCGATGTGCGATCGGGATCGGTCAAGCGCGTGGGCGGCGCGATCGGTGAAGGCGCGGCGGCGGTGGCCTTGATCCACCAGCACCTGGCGGGCAGGACATCGGTCGCGTGAGCAAGAAATCGGCGCGACGTTTAAGCTGCGCGCCATGCCTGTACAAGCCCCCATCGACGTCTTCTCGTGGCCCACACCCAATGGCCACAAGGTCCACATCATGCTGGAGGAGTGCCGCCTCCCCTATGTGGCGCACCCGGTCAACATCGGCGCGGGCGACCAGTTCGCGCCGGCGTTCCTGAAGATCAGCCCCAACAACAAGATCCCGGCCATCACCGACCCGAACGGGCCGGACGGCAAGCCGATCTCCCTGTTCGAGTCCGGCGCCATCCTGGTCTACCTCGCCGGCAAGACCGGCAAGCTGATGCCCACCAGCGACCGGGCACGCTTCGACGTGCTGCAGTGGCTGATGTTCCAGATGGGCAGCGTCGGCCCGATGCTCGGCCAGGCGCACCACTTCCGCCTCTATGCGCCCGAGAAGCTGCCCTACGCGATCGACCGCTACAGCAACGAAGCGAAGCGGATCTATGGCGTGATCGACAGGCAACTGTCGACCAGCAAGTTCATCGCCGGCAAGACGTACTCGATCGCCGACATCGCGATCTTCCCGTGGCTGCGCAGTTGGGAGAACCAGGGCATCACGCTCACCGATTTTCCGCATCTGAAGGCCTGGTTCGATGGGATCGCGGCGCGTCCGGCCGTGCAGCGCGGCGTGAAGGTGCTGGCCGAGTTGCGCAAGCCGCTGACGAGCGATGCCTCGCGGGACATACTTTTTGGCAAGACACAGTACGAAAAGCGCTGATTTTCCGGGTTTGTACGCCGGACAGGCTATAATCGAAGGCTTGTCGGGGTGTAGCGCAGCCTGGTAGCGCATCTGGTTTGGGACCAGAGGGTCGAAGGTTCGAATCCTTTCGCCCCGACCAAAAAAGTGAATGCCTGCAATGATTTTTAGTTGTTGCAGGCATTTTGCTTTTTAGCCGTCCTAGCCACGTTGATCGGGGGACTCTGTGCCATTGGCGGCGGCGCCGGCCAAACACGACGGAGCCGAGGGTGCCGCCAGTGGGTACTCGGGACGTACGGGTCGGCAGCTCTGCTCGCTGGCCAGCGCCAGTCTCGTCATTTCCGCTTTCAATTGCGCGAGCCGTGCGAGAGTAGAAGATGCGGTGGTCGGGGTCGTCGGCACCGAGGTTGGGTACGATCTGGCCAAGGAGAGGTAGTAAGCCATCGGATCGCCCGTCCTTGCCTGTGCCTCGGCTGCCAATTTCAGCGCGAATGGCTCGGAAGACAGCCGTTCGCGCCACAGTTCGCCAACCAGTTCCTCCTTCTGCGACAGCACTTCCAGAAACTTCGCGTCTTCGGTCGAGAGATTTTCGAAGTCCCACAGCCAGTTGTCCTCGCTGGAGGACTGCGCCGGTTTCGGTGCGAATAAGTGTTCCATCCTGAGATCGTAGGCGACGCATGTGCGGACCGGAAGCGCCAAGCGCGCCACCGATTGTTGCTTTCGAGGGCAAGCGCGTATGCAACAGCCCTGCAAAAAATATCGGCACCCGGTCCTGTGAATTCGAGCGTGGCCATCAACTATGGCGCCGGCAACCTCATGCGCCAGAGCTACCTGACGACCTGGGCCAACGATGTCTCCGCCACGCCTTGCCCCGGCGATGCATTGCCGGCGACCAACACATCCCTCTCGACCGCCTCACCGTTGGACTGCAAATCCCGACTTGGGCTGCGCAAGGCCGCCGTCGCCAATGACCTGCGCAACTGGTTGCCGAAACGGCCGGTGCTGATGCAGGCGGCGCCCAGGACCCGACCGCCATCTTCGCGACCACGTTGGCAGCGGCGGGTTACTTCCGGGGCGCACGGCATGCCGGCGACGTCGCTGGGCGTGGTGGACCTGGAAGAAATGGGGGTCGGGCGATTCGTACGACGCGGCGCGCGCGGGTTTTGCGTAGGCAGCCAAAGCGCTGAGCGGGACAACACGGCCGGCACGGAAGCCGACAAGGACCAGTCGGTGCAGTTCGCCTATCACGGGCCACGGGTGCCTGCGTACTTCATGCAGTCGGCGCGGACCTTCTTCCAGGGCGCGCTTGCGGGCAACAGTTGAGCCGACCGCCAGGGCTCGCCGAGCAGTGCATGGCAAAATCGACAGCTTCGCGGCGCACTCGCTGCTGCACCGCTGTCCGTAGCTCAGTTGGATAGAGCACCTGCCTTCTAAGCAGGTTGTCGGGGGTTCGATCCCCTCCGGACAGGCCATATTTACGTGGTGTGTTTCGATAGCGGCTACTAACATCAATCCACCCACTGACATTCGTGGTCCGAAAAATGGTCCAATCGGTCACCGATGCCATGCGGGAACCGCAAAATGGGCCAGGCCATGAACACCTTCTGGACCAGCCATGAACACCTTCCGCACCGATGACTCCGAGCGCCTTGCCGCAGAGGCAGCGGAGTTGCTCGCGCAGGCTGCCCGGCTCGAAGCCATGCTCGTGCCGTTGCTGTTCTGCGCGGCTTGCGTGGCGATGGACCTCATCTTCGGCTGGACAAGGTAGCTCTCCGCTCGGCCTGCCCACCTGTCGCAATTCGGCCCGCCGACACGTCCACCGCAATATCAACCCGCCAAAACGCTCCAGGAGGCGTGCGGCGGGCACCAGGCCAGCACCGCCCCGGCCCATCCTGATCGAAGCGCCTGCGCCGGTCTGGCGCGCCGGCCAGGTGCAGCGTGAGCCCGCACCCGCCCCCCCAGGGGTGCATTGACTCCCCCGAAAATAAATTTATGGGGCCAGGCTCGCAATTTCCCGGTAAAGCCACTTTTGGCCGCGGCGACCAACTTGCGCCCGGCTAGGATTCGTGCCCTATGAGCGATGTCACACCCGCAGCAGGCAGCCACTACCTTCACGCGCTGAACGGACCCGAGGTGCCGCTCACAAAAGCCGAGTTCGATGAACTCAAGCAGTCGCGTTCGATCCTCACCGACGCCCTTGCCTTTGAGCAAAAGTTCGAGCTTCTGTTGGCGAACTGGCTTGCGCTGGAGGTCGCGGCGGTGGAGTTGGGGCTGCGGGCGAAGGTGGAGAGCGAAGTGGCGTGGTACGAGAAGGGGTCCGAGTGGTTCAACGTGCTCAACCGGCACGTCATGAACCTGCTGACCACCACCCGGACCTACGTGGATCAGGTTAAGGGCGACTTCAAACACTTGCCGATTACGCCTTCCTTCGGCGAGGAGGCAAAAGCGCGGATGGCGAAAGCCTTCGACGACAATTTCCACTATCGATTCATGGAGGGTCTGCGCAATGTTGCCCAACACGGGCGACTGCCTGTTCACAACGTTGGGGGTAGCCATGGCAAACGCCATTGGGCGGAATCCCTGAGCTTTCACGCGAACCGCAGCGAGCTTGAAGGAAATCGCAACTTCAGGGCGGGAACGTTGAAGGAAACGCCCGGCGCCGTCGATCTGCGCGTCGCCTCGCGCGCCTATGTGAGCAGCCTCAGCGAAGTCCACGTTGACCTTCGCAAGCTGGTCAAGCCGCATGTGGAAAACGCGCGGCTTGCCTTTTTGGTCGCTCTGAAAAGGTACTCCAAAGCGATGCAAGTTCGTTCCGTCGCCCTCCGCGCCTACGCGCCCGAGGCCCGGAAAGAGGAGCCTGTGCTGGTGATGCTTGATTGGGATGCTGTTCGCGCGAAGCTGGCCGCCAAGAACGCGCACAAGGTGTCCATTGAGTCGTGAAAACCCGCAGCCGGTTTCGTGCAGGGGCGTTGCCCCTCAGTCGAAGTTGAGTTTCAGGTTGCCGATGAGGGGCACGGCGGGTCGTTTCGTGCCGAACAGTCTCGCAAGCCAGGACGGGGACTTCGGTTTCGGCACGAACCGGCCATACGATTGGCTGAGTTCATCGAATTCCGCCTGCGTCATCTCGATGTCGATTTCCTTGGCGGGCACGCATTCCACCTTGCCCCCATTGCAGAAGTGCCGGATGAATGAATCCCCCGAGCGCAGCACGACCGGCACAAAGGTTGGACCATCGCCCTCGCCATCCCAATTGTCGAGCGCCCGCTGGCGTCGCTCGCAGCTCTGGCGCAACTTTTGCATCGCCGCTGCGACCAGGGCGGCCTGCTCGGGGATGTCGATGTCCAAGTCGATTTCCTTCGTGTCGTGGGTCCGCCCATAGGGGCCCCACGACAGCTCCAGCGCCTCGGCCCTTAGCTTTTCCGAGTGGAACCGCACCTGCGGCTTTTGCGTGCGTGTCTCCTCGTCGTACTGCGGCGCGCGGGTGGCCCAGGCGATCACGGGCCGCGTTCTGTTTTGCGGCTTCCTGTGCGGGCTGCTGACGGCTGCGCCGTCCGGGAAGGTCGCGACGGCGACGGTGCAGGTGAACGTTGACTCGGCGGGCATGGGAAGTGGCAGGTTCGTCTGCGGAGAGCCGCGCGGGCTATTGAAGGCACTGCCTGCAAAACGCTTCGGGCTGGGTGCCCATGCACACCTTCAGCAGGCTCTCGGTGGGCATCTTGCCGAGCTGGTTGCGGTACGCCTGACACAAGGGGTTGGCGGGGCTCGCCGCCGCCGGACCGATCATGCCTGGCAGCAGCACGCCTGCCGGCGCGAAGTTGTACCCACAGCGCGTGCTGGCCCGCTGCACGAGGTCGCGCACGTCACTCGCTTGGCTCTTGAAGCGTTCCACGGCGGTCCGGTAGCCATCCGCCTCATCCCGACACCGGTCGCGCCCCTGCGGGTCGCTCTTGCAGTCCTCCAGTTCTCGGGCGCGGGTATCGGCTTCGCTCGCGGCATCGGAGGCATCCGAGGCTTCGCGGCGCAGCTTGTTTAGTTGGTCCACGCAGTCGCCCCAATCCACCGCCTGCGCGCTGCCCGCGAACCCGGCCAGAGCCAGGGCGAGCAGTGAGGCAACGAACCGCTTCATGCACAACTCGTGTTGCGGCCCCGATGCGGCATCGCGGGCCAGCTCATCGGTGATGCAACACCTGCCGATTTCCTGCTGGTCTATCACGATGCTCTCATGAGCCTGCGCACCCTCCCCGCGAGCGAGGTGCCGCAGCCCATCGTTTGCGGTGACACGCCAACGTTGTCCGCAGAACCAGACGACGCTACCGGCAATGAAGTAGGTGGCGCTCATGACCGATGGCCTTCCGGACGCGCACAGGGCGTGCCGCACTGCCGCGCGCGCTCGGAACACGATGGAAGCCCGTCGCCCGGCGCGCGGCAGCAGCATAGTGGGGGTCATGTACATGCCTGCGCTAGGTCCAAGCCTCGCCCAGCGCCTTCGCCTGTTGCAGCACCAAGTCAACGGCGCCCTCCTGCTGATCAGGCGGGTACTTGTACTTGCGCAATATCCGTTTGACCATCAGTCTGAGTTTTGCCTGAACGCTCTCACGGGCCGACCAATCAACGGTCATGTTGGCGCGAAGGTTCGCGGCCAGTTCGCTCGCGATCAGCTTCAAAGTTTCATCGGTGAGTTCACGCACCGCCGACTCGTTGTTGGCGAGCGCGTCATAGAAGCGCACCTCGTCTTCGCTCAGTCCCAGAGCCTCGCCACGTCCGGCGGCCTCACGGAACTTCTTGGCCATCTGGATCAGCTCTTCCATCACCTGCGCGGCTTCGATGGATCGGTTTTGATACCGCTGCACGACGTTGGCCAGCATGTCGGAGAACCTCCTCTCCTGGACCACGTTGCTGGCGAACCTGCTCTTGATTTCGCCTTCGAGCAACCGCTCCAACAGTTCAACGGCGAGGTTGCGCTCGGGCAGGTTGCGCACTTCAGCTAGGAACGCATCGTCGAGGATTCCGATGTTGGGCTTGTCGAGGCCCACCGCATCGAATACATCGACGACCTGATCGGAAACCACCGCCGAGTTGATGATCTGGCGGATCGCGAGTTCGCGTTCTTCATCGGTGCGACGCTTTTTCGTGAGGTCGCGCTTCGTCAAGATCACCTTGACGGCTTGGAAGAACGCAACCTCCTCGCGCACCGCCTTGGCCTCGTCGAGAGTGCAGCACAGCGTGAACGCATGGCTCATGGCGAGTGCGGTATCAGCAAAGCGTTGCTTGCCGTCCTTGATGCCAAGCACATGGTTAGCGGCACCTGCCAGTGCCTTGTGGCCGTCGGTCAGGAAGTTGCTGTAGTCGAAGCCGTGCAGCATGGCTCGCAGCACGTCGAGCTTCTCGGCGAGCACGCTGTAGGCTTCATGCGCATCGACCGTTGGCCGTCCACGTCCGTTGCTGGCCGTGTACTCCTTCAACGCCGATTTCAGCTCGTTGGCGATGCCGATGTAATCGACCACCAGGCCGCCTTGCTTGTCGCGAAAGACTCGGTTGACCCGTGCGATGGCCTGCATCAGGTTGTGGCCCTTCATTGGCTTGTCGATGTAGAGGGTGTGCACGCAGGGCGCATCGAACCCGGTCAGCCACATGTCTCGCACCAGCACCATGCGCAAGGGATCAGCGGGATCCTTGAAACGCTTCTCCAGCCGTTTCTTGACCTGGCCGCTGTAGATGTGCGGGCGCAGCAGTGCCTTGTCGCTCGCGGAGCCCGTCATCACGATCTTGATGGTGCCTTTCTCAGGGTCGGCATCGTGCCAGTCCGGGCGCAATTTGATGATCTCGTCGTACAGGTGCACGCAGATATCTCGACTCATCCCGACGACCATGGCCTTTCCGGTCTGCGCTTTGCTGCGTTCCTCGAAGTGCGCCACTAAGTCTGCCGCCACGCTCGCGATACGGGGCTCGGCGCCCACGACTTTTTCGAGTGCGGCCCAGCGGCTCTTGAGCTTGGCTTGCTCGCTGTCTTCCTCGTCCTCAGCCAGCTCATCGACTTCTGGATCGATGCCGGCCAGCTCGTCCTTGAGCCCCAGCTTGGCGAGCCGCGACTCGTAGTAGATCGCCACCGTGGCGCCGTCTTCGCGCGCCTGCTGCATGTCGTAGACATGAATGTAGTCACCGAACACGGCGCGGGTGTCGCGGTCCTCGCTGGAGACTGGCGTGCCGGTGAACGCGACGAAGGTCGCGTTGGGCAATGCATCGCGAAGGTGTTGGGCGTAGCCGACCTGGTATCGCTCAATGGTCGAGGTAGACGGTGCGGAGGCGACTCCGGGTGCGGCGGCTTCTCCCGATCCGGTGGTCAGCACGGTGACCGTCGCCGGACGCTGCTTGACGGTCTTGAGCTTGGCCTCGAAGCCGTACTGCGTGCGATGTGCTTCATCCGCCAAGACAACGATGTTGTGACGGTCGGAGAGCACTGGAAACGTGTCTTCATCCTCGCCCGGCATGAACTTCTGGATGGTCGCAAAGACGATGCCACCGGAAGGTCGGTTGCCAAGCTTTGCGCGAAGGTCTTGCCGGGTAGTTGCCTGCACGGGCTGTTCGCGCAACAGGTCCTGCGCGAGCGAGAACACCCCGAACAGTTGGCCGTCAAGGTCGTTGCGGTCGGTGATGACAACGATGGTGGGGTTTTCCATCGCGGCTTCCTGCATCACGCGCGCCGCGAAGCACGTCATGGTGATGCTCTTGCCGCTGCCTTGGGTGTGCCAGACCACGCCGCCTTTGCCTTTGGTCGATGCCACGCCATCAGGCCGTGACGCCGCAACCACCTGCGCAATTGCGGCCCGCACGGCGTGGAACTGGTGGTAGCCCGCGATCTTCTTGACGAGCTTGCCATCGTCCTCGAAAAGAACGAAGAAGCGCAGGTAGTCCAGCAGATAGGTCGGGGCCAGGACGCCTCGCACCAGCGTTTGCAATTCGTTGAACTGGCCCAGTGGGTCGAGCGTGACGCCATCAATCGTGCGCCACGCCATGAACCGTTCACGGTCCGCTGACAGTGAGCCCAGCAGCGCCTCGGTGCCATCGGAGATGACGAGCACCTCGTTGTACTGGAACACATCAGGTGTTTGTTCCTTGTACGTCTGGATTTGCTCGTATGCCTTCCAGATGTCCGCCTTCAAGTCGGCTGGATTCTTGAGCTCGAACAGCACAAGTGGCAAACCGTTGATGAACAGGATGATGTCGGGGCGACGAGGACGTTGCGGGCCCTTAATGGCGAACTGATTGACCGCAAGCCACTCATTACGCGCGGGGGCAGTCCAATCGATCAGCTTGACGAAGTCGCCACGCGTTTCCCTGTCCTTTTGGAACTCCACCGGAACGCCGGTGACAAGAAGCTGATGGAAGCGCCGATTGGCCGACAAAAGCGCCGGGATGCCAAGGTCGAGCACCTGCTTGAGGGCATCGTCGCGGGCGGTCGCGGGAATGCCGGGATTGAGGTTGGCAATGGAGTTGCGCAGTCGCTCGACAAGCACGACCTGGCGGTAGTCTGGGCGCTCGGGCGACGCGCCATCAGGCGCGATGTCGGGACCGTAGACATGGGTGTAGCCCACATCGGTGAGCCAGCCGAGGGCTTCCTGTTCGAGCTGGTCTTCGGTCATGGGCGCGTCCTACTGGGTGAGGGTCTCTGCGTCTGGGATACGCAACTGCCCAGATATAAGGCGAGGGAGCAGAGTGTCACGTAACGCGCTCAAAGTCTTGGCCTCCTCTGTGCCTTGACGAATCTGCTCGAACAGGGGGGCAATCATCAACCCAAAGACTTCAGCTACCGCGCGCGTAGGCCGAAGAAACGGGATTCTCCACATATTTGCTTGACTGAGCTTTGCTTGAACGGCCCCCGTAATGTAGGGGCGAATGTCCATACGTCTAAATGCAAGTAGTAGATGCTCAGTGCTGATCCCTTCTTTTCCTTGCAGCACATGTGCATGATTGTTGACCCAGATTTTTCCCCATACGTACTGAGTGACGGGTAAACCATTGGAATCGGCAACAGACCCATCTTCACCAGTTAGCAGGAAGATTCCATCGAAGAGATAGCTATCGACGTGGTCCATCAGTGCGGCTGCGCCGAAATAGGGATAGATTCCCTGTCGCTTCGCTCGCTCCTGCCCGGCAAGCGGAACGCGCTGTGAATCAAATATTGAGACAACATCCTTGAGGCTATCGTAAGCCCAGCCCTTAGGCACCATTCCCAACTCCGATTGCTCAAAGTCATCAGGAAACAGCGCCGCAGTGACCTCGTCCATGCCGGTAGGAGCGATGCCTTGCTGCTTCGCGCGGACTGGATCAAAATCGACGAACCACGATTTGAACATCGCCTGCGCGATGGCTTCTAAAGTGGAATTGGATTCGTGAAGCAGCGCGATGCGGTCGTCGAGTGCTTGCAGTGCATCCGAGATGGCGAACTGTTGCTTGACCTCTGGAATGCAGACGTGAAAAGCTTTGGCTTCGGGAAAGTAGATAGTCTGGTGAGTGGTCCCGCTGGCGAACCGCAGCATGCTTTTGTGCTCGCTCAACAAGATGTACTTGAGGAACCTGTGATCCAGCGCGGGGGTACAAACCCAATTCACAAAATCTTGACTTGTCGCCATTGGCCGCCCCATCACAACAACGTAGCCAACCGATGCTGTTCGAGACAGGCATACCGTGTGGGCTGGAAGCACCCGGGCTGATGAGTTCGCTATGCCAAGTTCATTGGTGTGCTGTTCGGTGTCAAGAAGCGTCGCGCCATGATTTCGCGTTGCATCGCGAATTCCGATCCACGGGATATCACCACCCCACCACTCGGGGTGCCGCCGACTTGGTGTATGGCCACTTTCTAATCGGGCGACCTTTGAAAGTGAAACCCAGCGCCATCCCTGCGGCGGTATCGATGTCGGCATGCCGACGGACAGGGAAAACATGCCGCGTATGACGCCCTTCGATGCGGGCCGCCCCCCAGTTCGGGTCTGTAACTCGTCAGTGAGCTCAGAACTCATACCCGAGTGCTCCCAGCTTCTGCCTTATGAGTTGATCAAGCTCAGCGCCACGGGCCATCTGCTCCCCTAACTTCTCGGTGAGCTTCTGCATTTTGTCGGCGAACTCCTCGTCGTTGTCCTCTACTTCTTCGGCGCCGACATACCGGCCCGGCGTCAACACATGCCCGTGCTCGCTAATTTCGGCCAGCGGCACCGTGCGACAGTAGCCGGCCACATCCTGATACGCACCCGCTCCTGTCTCACCACGCCATGCTGCCACCGTGGCGCCGATGCGCTCGACAACCTCGTTTGTTAGCTCGCATTGCACTCGGCTGATCATGGTTGCGATCTTGCGGGCGTCGATAAAAAGCACTTCACCTTGGCGTGCGCGCTTCTCCTTGACCAGGAACCACAGGCAAGCCGGTATCTGGGTGTTGAAAAAGAGCTGGCCGGGCAGTGCGACCATGACCTCAACTACATCGGCCTCTACCATCGCCCGGCGGATTTCGCCCTCACCGTTCTGCGGTGAACTCATTGAGCCATTGGCAAGCACGATGCCCGCACGGCCCGTTGGCTTGAGGTGGTGCAGCATGTGCTGGAGCCACGCATAGTTGGCATTGCCCTGCGGCGGATCGCCGTAGTGCCAGCGCGCATCGCCCATCAAGCTCGCGTGCCACCAGTCGCTGATGTTGAATGGCGGGTTGGCGAGAATGAAATCAGCTCGCAGATCGGGATGCTGGTCGCGCACGAAGGTGTCCGCGGGTTCGCGGCCAAGGTTGAACTCGATGCCTCGAATCGCGAGGTTCATGGCAGCCAAGCGCCACGTGGTCGGGTTGGCCTCCTGCCCGTAAATCGATACATCGCCGAGCTTGCCCCCATGCGCTTCGATGAACTCCTCGCTCTGCACGAACATGCCTCCGGACCCGCAGCAAGGGTCGTAGACCTTGCCGTGGTGCGGCGCAAGCACAGCGACCAGCGTCTTGACAATGCTGCGGGGCGTGTAGAACTGGCCGCCGCGCTTGCCCTCGGCGCTGGCGAACATGCCGAGGAAGTATTCGTACACCTCGCCGAGCACGTCGCGGGCCTGCGCGGCGTCTTGGCCAAAGCCGATGGTGGACACCAGATCGACCAGTTCGCCGAGCTTGCCGTCCGGCAGTTGCGCACGTGCAAACCGCTTGTCCAGGATGCCCTTGAGTTTGGGGTTCTCGACCTCGACCAACGATAGCGCCTCGTCGATGCGCTTGCCGATTTCGGGCTGTTTGGCGGCAGCGCGGATGCTTTCCCAGCGCGCCGCCTCCGGCACCCAGAAGACGTTGACCTCCTTGTAGTAGTCGCGGTCTTCGAGTTCGGACTCGATCAAATCATCGGTGGCGTCGGACAGGTGGTAGGGGTCGGTGCTGTCCCCAAAGCGGCGCATGAGTTCGGCACGGCGTGCGGCGAAGGTATCCGAGGTGTACTTGACGAAGATCAGGCCGAGCACGAGGTGCTTGTACTCCGCGGCATCCATGTTGGCGCGCAGCTTGTCGGCGGTGGCCCAGAGGGTCTTTTTGGTTGTTTCGAGCATGTGAGGAGAGGCTTCAGTGCAACCGATCTTAGCTTTGGCCAGTGAAACAGCAGGTTCCCAAAGGAGGTGCCGCTGGGCTCAGGACCGAGGGACGAGGACTGGGTGGAACTAGTTCACGCATGCATTCCATATCCTCCGGTCTCCTCTCGTGGACGAGACCCGCGCAACTAAAATTGTGCTGAGCCGCAGCGCCTCGCTGCGCACGCCCGATCCACACCTCAGCTTGAGGTGGGCTCGTATCGGCCCGAGCTTCACGCAGCTCCTCGCGCCGACACTCTTCCTGTCTGAGCTGCGTTCTTCGAGCGCATTCTGTCCAGCGAATGATGGAACCGTGCGCTTCCACGCTCGCGAAAATTGATTCTCAAAGTTCATACCCACTATGACAACCTGAAAGTGGCGCGGAACGCGCCCGCGGAAGTCATTCGCGCCGCCTACCGCGCGCTGAGCCAAAAGCACCACCCCGACAAGAATCCGGGCAGCGCCGAAGCGGCCCGCGTGATGGCCATCTTCAATGCCGCCTACGCTGAGCTATCTGATCCGAACAAACGGGCAGCACATGACGCTTGGATTACTTCACAGGAAAAATTGACTGGTCAAGCATCTGAGCAGGTGCTTGCCGCGAACGCCGCACGCGCTGCGCGTGGAACCCCGCATTCCAGCGACTTCAATCCCTCTCCTTCACACGCCGCCGGGAAATCAAGCCTCAAACCGTCGCAACCCAATGACCTCACCGCCCTCTACATGCTCGGCGGCTTGGCGTCGTTCATTTTTGTCATGGTGTTGCTGGCGTCGTCATTCCCTACGCAGCCCGAGCAGCACGTAGTGCGTGCGGTCGTAGCAACGCAAGAGCCCGCCACCCCAGTGACACGTCAGTCACCCCAGACGCCACGAGAGGCGTCCCTATCCGCAAGTCCGAAGGTCGCGACCCAGACATTGCCCGTCTCGACACGCTCGCGAGATCGTGGGCTCGGTGACGGTGAGATTTTCTCAGCCACCGCCAAAGCGGCAGGCGATCCTCGAACGCCGAATGGTCAACGTTGGCCGACATCGGCGGGGTACTTGCCTGGCTTCAGGCAGTTGAACAACAACGGGCTTTCAACGCTGACGATTGACAACAGCCAGATGAACTCGAACGCATATGTCAAGGTTGTCGATTTGCGCGCGGACAGCAGGAGCAAAGGCAGTGGGAGAGTGCGTCATATCTTTATCCCGGCCCACGGAAAATTCACCGCGCGCAGCGTCTCTGCCGGCAACTACGACGTTCGCTACCAAGACTTGAGTACGGGGTCAATCTCCAAAACCGAGCCGTTCGTGCTGAAGCAATTTGCCGACGATCGCGGCACTACATCAAGCAGCGTGACCCTGACCCTCTACAAGGTGCAATTCGGCAACATGACCTCGCAGTCCATACCCGAGAGCGAGTTCTGAGCAGCGTGGGCCGGGCGGATGCGAAGTGCATCTTGCAGCTGGCGTTGCGCTACATGAAGTGATGCGAAGCATCGAAATCCCGCGCCGAGCGAAATTTGCCGTCTACACCAGCCCGACCATCGCCCAAGCTGCCACGTCTTCAGGGCCGCACCTGGCCCTTGAGTCGTCGGGGCCATGCAGTGACCACGTCGGCGGGGACCAGTAGCTCCCAAACTGGCATGCCATCTTCCACGACGAAGTATTCGCGCAAATTCACTTCGCGAGGGACTTCGATCTCGATGATCGCGTCCCCTTCCACTTCATGTAGTATGCCCACGGCCTCCAGCGCGAGCGAGACACCCCGCCCGACGGCCTCCTCGACGCCCGAGAGCCTGCCGTTGCGGAAGCCTTCCGCCAGGATCGACTGCGCACGCTCGCGAGTGGTCGTATGGAAAAGCATCACGCGCCCTGCGTCGTTGTACTCGGCACGCTTCAGGGCATCGTCGCATGCGTCGCCCACGTCCAATGCGATTGCAGCCAGCGCCGCGTCTACCAGGCCACGGCCACGCAGCGCCTGCCGCCACCGCTCGGGGATGCCCTGCGGGCCGTACAGCGCGCCGGCCAGGCCACCGGCAATGCAAGCCGTGGTGTCAGTGTCATGGCCCAAGGCAATGGCGCTGCGCACGGCGTCTTCAAACGAACTGGTTGCCGCGAGGCAATCGAACGCCGACCACAGCGAGTCGAGAACGAAACCGCTGCCGCGACCTGGCGTGCGGCCTGCGAGCAGCGTGCTGAAGACCTGAGCCTCATCAGGCTTGAGGAACGCGGGCAACGCCGCGCACGCCCGCTCATACGCGGCATCGAAGGGCTGCCCGGCGAGCAACTCGCGCGCGACGAGCACATACAGCGCGCAGGCGAGCTGCGACCACAGGTGCCCATGGGTGGGTAGCCCCTGCAAGCGCGCGAGGCGCACAGCCTCGGCATCCGAGGTCGCCATGAACGCCACGGGCAGCACGCGCATCAACGCGCCGCTGCCGTTGTCGCGCTCACCCACCGGGCCGGCCTGAGCTGCCGGCGTGCCCTTCGCGATGCGCTGGAGCGCGGTACTCGTCTGGATGCCGACATCGAACACGACGCCGTCCGGCGTGTACTTGCCATCGCGGCGCCAGGCCAACATGCGCTGGGCGAAGTCGTCCACCGTGAACGGCGTGACGGTCGTGAGGCTGTCGAGGAGCGCGAGCATCAGCGCACCGTCGTCGCTCCAGGTGCCGGGCGGCACGCCGGCATGCGCACGACGAAAGCCCTTGGGCGGGGTCATGTCGATCAGGTGCTTGGGCGGCAGTTCCTCGGGCGCGTGGAATTCGTAGGGCACGCCCAAGGCGTCGCCGATGAGGACGCCGAACACAGCGCCGCGAACATGGTGCGCATAGAACGGAAGGGAAGCTTCAACGGTCAGGGAAGCGGACAAGGTAAACGTGGGCAAGCAATTCATATTCGGGCAGGCAAAGGGGGCGACTCTGCACCGGGAGGCACCCGCTGCACTCAACAGCAAGGCAGCACTCTCAGCGCCGAAACAAACCGAATTGTCCGGGCTGGCCTGCCTTCAGTGTCCCTTAACATCAGAAAAAACTTGAAAGGTCGCAGTGGCTTCGAAACTCCTCAAGACCAACCCCGACGCCCCCGTGACAGTTGGCGCTCGTGTGCGCTACTCTGCCTCGCTTATCCAGCAGGGCGCGAAACAGTTCTTCAGCTTGACGATGCCGACGAATGTTCTAGCGAAATGCTGCTTCGTGACATCTAGGCACGAAGACCCTCAAGCTGGATTTCAACGGGTCTTGGACGCAAAGCGCGCAAAGGACATCGCCGACTACATCGACTCTGGAGCTGGGACCATTCCGGGATCGATCATTCTTTCAGCACAGCCTGATGCGAACTTTGCCGTTGTCGGTGGAGGAAAAACCGCTGAATTCACCTTCACCCCGAAGTCATTCTTGGTGCTCGACGGCCAGCATCGCGTGTACGGTTTTTCCTTGGCCTCCTCTGCATTTCGGGTTCCGGTCGTCGTGTATTCGGGTCTTTCACACACTGAAGAGGCGCGCCTGTTTATTGACATCAATACCAAGCAACGAGCAGTGCCGAACGAGTTGCTCTTGGACATCAAGCAACTTGCGCAGCGTGAAAACGATCGCGATGTCTTACTACGTGAGACTTTTGATCTGTTCGCTGCTCAAAGCACCAGTACGTTGCTCGGACTCATGAGCCCCTCTTCACGCCAGTCTAACAAGATATCGCGCGTCACTTTCGGGCACGCATTCAGGTCGGCGCTCTCCGTTTTCAGCTCGCCCACGCCTGAGTCGGTCTTCGAAATCACCAATGCGTACCTTGCAGCGTTCGCAGATGTGCTCGAACAACTTGGTCTGCACAATCGCATAACTTCGCCTGCGGTCTTCCGGGCCATCATGAACACGTTCCCTGAAGTGGCCCGAATCTCCGCGGCCCAGCATGGCAAGAGTTTCAACAAGGCTAAATTTGCTGCCGTCATCAACCCCATTGCGGACCAACTCACTGCTAGCAAGTTTGACAAGGCCGCAATTAGCGTTAAGACTCTTTCGGAACTCTTGGCGGGACTCATAAAAAAGGACTTTAGCATTTAGGCGGCGGTATTACAGCCGCCATGGCTATCGCAAATTCAATGCGCCTCCTTTGGCTGGGAGGGCTGACAGATTGCACGGGTGCACGATCGTGTAATACCGATAGATTTTTCGCGTCACGCAATTTGACGGTCTCTGCCATGGACGGCAAAGAAACAACCCTCTACATTGGCAACCGTCATGGTGCGGTTCAATACTTCGCGCATGAGGCAGATCGCTTCGCCTCTGCAGCTTTCGAATCCATATTGGTTGGCGTGAAGAATCCGACTTTCCCCCGGTCAACTGGTTGGCTCCTGATACGGGCCTACTATGCAGCTTTTTTCGCCATGCATTCGCTAATGCGACTGCATGGCTGGGCGTGCGTTCGTCTTTCATCGGCTAACTTGAAAGCAATCAATAAGGATGTCGCGCTGTTTTTTTCAGGCAGCGGATCGCTTAACGCAGGTCTCTATTTCGTTAAAAGTAACGACGGGGCGAGGGAATTGATTTGCAGTCCGCTCGATACGTCCGCAACACATGACGCGCTGTGGTCCGTGGCGCGCGACTTCTTTAATGAAATCGGGAGCGTGGTGCTTCAAGGCAATAATGCTGAGGGTCAGGCGCTAGTTGCGCTCCTAGACAAATTGCAGCGTTTGGCTGAGCCTTTCGGGGGCACGAAGTGGTTCTCAACGCTCCGCAACCGAATCAACTATGCCCACGAATATGGCACGTGGTTTCCCTACCTCACCTCCACCAGCGACTACGATCGAGTCGATGCGGCCTTGGGCGTTTGGAAGGGAATGCCAGAAGACGCCTTCGCGCATCAAAGTGACGACGAATTGATTGGGTTCGCCACCGCTTGCGGCTTTATTGTTTCGTTGTGCTGCACTACTGTGCGCGACCTAACGTTCCGATCGAGATCCAATTCGCCATTCAGGGGCTCTTCAGGGCGACTGGTTTGAGGCGCTCGCACGAACTTAGCTCTCAAGCGCGGCATCGATGACTACCAATGCCTGCTGAGATGCATCAGCCACCCCTTCCGCCAGGATGGCGCGGGCTTTGGCCAAGGCTTGCCGGTAGTGGGGCCCATTGGCCATGACATGCACTGTGGCCTCGAAGCTGCCCATCGTCTCAACCTGCTGCGCGAGTTGTCGCCGCTCGTCGTCCGTCTCGGTATCGCGGACAGCCCAGTGTCGATTGAGCTCGGCCACCGTGCCCGCAGGGCATTCGATGATGGCCTCGGTATGAAACGGCGACATGAGATAGCTCCACGGTCCGGGTGCGGCATCTCGGGCCAATTCATTGGCGCTGAAACAACCACCGAATTCTTGATCGTGGACCACAGCACTCTCGCGCGGTTCGGGGCCGTCCGTGGAAACAAGGTGCAGCAGTCCATCGAATGCGGTGACGCGCCAACGTTTCCCGCAGAACCAGATGGTGCTGCCGGGAATAAAGTCCGATGGGCTCATCGCGGTAGGCGTCCGGCGCGGAAGCAGAGTGTGCGGAGAGAGACGCCGGAAAAGGTGGATTCAGGAAAGAAAGTGTTGCTGTAGCGGGTCATTGGGGGCAGGCGGCGCGCTGATTGAAGCATGTTAGTGCAACGTGGTGCATCTTTAGGAATCCATCTCCATGCTGCTTGCGGATGCCTGGTGAAGTGCGCGAATATATTGCGTCTCTCAGGAGCCTATATGCCCAGCCCGGATTTCGGCGATCCTCAAATCCGTCAACTCTATGACGCCGCGCGGCGCGCCGCCCAGGCCGAGGCTTTCGTCAACCGCGTGCGATGTGGGGCGACGACCAGGCGTGGCGTTCAGTGCGGGCATGCGGTGACTCCGGGGCGGGCGTTTTGCTGGTGCCATGGCGGACGGCGACTGAGCGACTACATCAACCCCAAGGATCGTTCTGGACGACGCAAGCAGCAGCCCCTCGCGCAGCGGGCCGAACGGCAGCACGCGGCGCGCATGAAAGTCCTCTGGAAGCGCGATCCCTTCGTGCAAGGGTTCACCGTGCTGCTCGATACCGACGGCGTCCGCCGACGGGACGAATGGCTGCGCGCCAACGGCGTTGAGCCGACCTACATGGCGCCCGCCACATTGGACAAGGCGAGTTGGAAAGCCTACCTGCTGGCGCGGTCGGGCATCGACATGCTGGCAGATGTGCGAGCCCAGGTGGTCGCGGACCGGCTGCGGCAGGAGGATGAGGCGCTGATCGAACCTGCGGGCCACCATGTCGATATGGCCTGCGCGTCGGAGCAAGCAGCGTGGTGCAAGACACTGCGGCCCGCGCCACCGGGTGCGAAGTGGCACTCTCCATTGGGCCGCAAGCCGGTGCGGGTGTGGGCCGCACAGGAGCAGCAGCGTGCCCGCGATCGAGCGCTGCTTGCCAGTTCGCCGCAGACGCGGGCTGAAGCTCTGAAGCGTGAGCTGGCGCGAAACCGCTTGCTGGCGAGTGCCAATTTGCGCAGGGGGTGAACAGGGTGTTTTTAGGGGGGAGGTGTAG
The DNA here is from genome assembly GCF_037889975.1 of Variovorax rhizosphaerae. Classification (NCBI taxonomy): domain Bacteria; kingdom Pseudomonadati; phylum Pseudomonadota; class Betaproteobacteria; order Burkholderiales; family Comamonadaceae; genus Variovorax; species Variovorax rhizosphaerae. The sequence goes on from NZ_JBBKZT010000011.1 coordinate 179,355, forward strand.
GTTCTCTTTCTCTCTTCGTTCACACCGCTTATATGAACGTGCAGGGGTAGCAAAAAATCACCCTTTTCACCCTTGTCTTCACGGCGGCTTCGCCCCCAGCTCGGTGGTGGGTAGCGGCGCGGGAACACGTTCAAGGTCGAAAAACGGCGTTTCGTGGGCAACGAGCTGAATGCCGGCAAACCAGACTGCGTGGTTGCGTTCGATCCTGGCAATACCGAGCGCCCCACCTAGTTCCATCAAGTTGTCGTAGAACGTCGTGCGCTTGAACGACTGCGTACCAGTTTCTTTGGCGTACACGCAGTACCTGCTGTAGAGAAGTTCCCCCGATATTTCCGCCGACGACACGAGCGAGCACCAAGACGGATCGACAGCAAAGGCTGCGGCTGAATTGTTCGCGTAGCGCCATCTCCTGACTTCTTCTTCGTGCGCAGCGGTCGTGGGCAGCGTGCCTTGTGGCAGTACAGCAGCACCTTCCAGCAGCCACCCCGCCACTTGAGCCAACTCGGTGGCGATGATCTTGTCGGCCAGACTGACAATGACTTCGCCGCTCGCGCGAGCCTTCTCGAACACCACAACGCGCCACCGGACGAAGAAGGCATTGCTGCGGTCGGTGGTCGGCGGCAACTGGTTGCCGTTGAAGATGTGGGCGCAGAGGCAAACGAAATGGAAGGGTCGATGTGTCGGGTGACGCCCCTCGATGACGTCCCCACCTGTCACCGTCTTGAATGCTCCCCCGGGAATCGGCGCTTGGCTGTCCAGTTCTCCAACGATGTTCAATCGCCGCCCCGCCAGCGCCGCCACGAAGTATTCTTTGTCCCACTTTGCTGGGTTGGTGGCGCCCACCATGTCCTTTGGAAACAGGCTCCTGAACACGGCTAGGACAACGGACTTGCCCGCGGTGGTCGGTCCTTTCAGACACAGCGCGACCCGATATTTCCAGAGCGTGCCCACCAGCGCGGCGCCCAGACACAGCCGCAGAAGGTGAACTTGTTCATTTCCACGCGCGTGCGCACCCATGCTGTCGGTCAGCACCTTGATGAACATGGGCGGCGGGCTGCCGAATTCCGGTTCGGTCGGGAGGCGCATCCGCTGGCGGTGGTCGGGTGTCAGCAACTCGCTCACGACCTTGCCCCCGTCTACGCGCCAGAATTTATCCGGTCCCGCCACCCCGGCTGGTGCCGCGTCGAAGAAGTCGGCGTCTTCCACTGCATTGGCTGCTAGGGTGGCGATGGCTTTGAAGTCGCCCGACTTCATTACGTTCTTGCGCCCACCGAAATGTCGTCCAACGTGAACCGCAGCTTGGTCCAGCGCAAGTGGCTCCCAGAGGTTGTCGTTCACGGTCCAGAAACTGCCACGCGAGTAGACGGGCCGGTGCCCCGTTTCCATCTCGATGCGGTCGATGAACGCCATTGCTACTCCATAGTGATCGCCCTTGCCCTGCACCTGTGCGGCGCCAAGGCCCTGCGCCGCAGCTTTGCGCGCTTGCTTGAGTTGGTACTTGACCAACCATTGGGCAGCCGACTGCCGACTGTGCGCGCGTCGGCGCAGCACGACTTCGGCCAGCGCGTTCTCCGAATCGGTCAGCACCGAGATCATCTCCACATCGGTGAACCCCGCGCGGGCCATCTCGATGCAGGCTGCATAAACGCCTAGGCTGCCATCGCTGTTGTAGTGCTTGTCCAGACCAGCCTGATGGCGGATTAGGTCAACTGCGTCCTGCGGCAGGCCACGCCCCTCAAGAATGACGTTGGCAATGAATTGCACTGAGCCAGGGCTGGTTGTCGGTTCCTGCGCCCGTGCGCCATGCGGCGGTGTGGCCCGGTTGCTTGGTGCATGGGTGTCCCACAAGGCGTGCCACTTTGCCAGCATGGCCGAGTCAGATTGGCGAATCGCATCGAAACCAGGCAACACCTGACCAGTGATCGTCAGGTACCGGCCAGCTTTGGACGAGTCGTAGGCTTCGCGGCCCAGCTTGTTGTTCGTATAGTGCGCGCCAGGTAGCTTGCCCTTGCCGATGATGTGCACGCCGTCACCCGAAGGAGACAGCTCGGCATACGTGCTCAGTTCGCGGACGGCCTCCTGCGCATCGGCGGAAAGCCTGCGCGCGGCATTGGCATCGGGCGCGATGCAATTATCCAAGTCGAAACCGAACGTCTGCATCGGATCGTCAGGGCAAAACACGCGCCCCATTCCATCGAAAAATGGCGATCCATTCGGCCTGCGCAGCGCGAGAGCTGCGCGGGCTTCATCGAAGCTGCACCAGGTCGCGGAGTTGGTTGTTGACGCCAAGGAGCCGTCGCGTTGCATGGGCGGCTTGGTCCATTTGAGTTTGCCCTGCTTGTCCTTCTTGGGTACGAAGCGCCACATGACGAAAAACTGACCTGCCTGCAACTCGTGCGGGATCGCGTCGAAGTTGATGGCCGGCGCTTTGGGCTTCGGCGGCGCCTTGGCGGATGAGGGCGCTAACGCCGTTGCTGACAGAGCTTTTGGTAGAGCTGGTGGCGGCGATGGTGCTGCTGGTGGCGATGGTGGTGGTGATGACGGCGGTACACACGGCGGCGCCATCGGTACCGCTCGCACCAGCAACTCCGGCGCAACCTGCTCCAGGTAGGCGACACAGGCGGGTACATGCTCGGGCATCACATCGGCCAGCTCGCGCGCATCGCGCTCCTGCGGAGCGAGGACGAACCTCTGTCCGAGGCACTGCTGCACGTCGCGCTGCGACGCGCCGTGCGTGCGCAGCAGCCGGGCCATGGTTCCGATAGTGAAGCCTTGGGGCAGGATGAAGACGGGCGGATTCGAGGTCACTTCCGGCCACCTTTCCCTTTGGTCGCCGACTTGCGCTCCGCTCGCTCCGCACGACCGCGCGCGCGTCGCTCTGCGCGGTTCAACGGGACATCGGAAAAGGAAATGCGGGAGCCTGTTGCGCCCGCCTGCTTAGTTTGGGTCAGCTCTCGTGCTCTTGCGGCTTGGCCGCGATAGCGAGCGCCCTTCAGGGCTATTGACATCTTGGTCTCCAATGTGAAAACCAGCGAGCCCGCGAGCGGTTGCGTCCGCATCTGGCGACTGCCAAAATTCGCAGCACCTTGTCCAAGTGCGCTTCGGGTCAGCCGACGTGTAAACGCAGCCCTCGTCCGGTCGTCGCCGGCGGGGGTTTTGCCTTACGGGGTCGCGGTCGAAACCGATGTCTTGCGCGAACGCTTCGCCGCCGCGGCCTTCGCCACGGCGAGCGCGCGCAACTCGGGGTTTTCTGGGCTTGACGAAGGACCTCGCTTCTTAAGCCGAGTGGCGCGGCGTTTCTCCTTCGCGCACTCGTGGGCCGCTGCACTCACAGCCTTCGCCACGCGCGCAGTGTTTGGCTTGGCCGGTGTGCTCAGTTTGGCAATCAGATAGGCATCCACCGCCGACTCCAGCCACAGGCGGCAGCCGCGTGCGGCGAGCTGTCCGGGCTTGGGAAAGGTGGGGTCGCTCTTTTCAAGGCGGCATAGCGTGGACTTGCTGATCCGCGCCTTCTTGAGGAATTCGGCTGTGTCGATGATGCGGAACGACTGAGCAGTCGTTTCGGGCAATGAAGTGTCCATGATGAGTCGCGTGAAAGCATCGAGTTCCACATGCTGATCGCAGCTTGCGGTGCGCTTTCCTCATCTCGGTGACAGTGCTCTTTTACGTCCTGATCGGCGTGGACGCCGCCGCATACCGCAGGCGGATCCGGGTGCACCCGGCGTTCAAGAATTTTCAGTTGGGAGTCGGGGTCGGCATCCGATGCTGCTTCCCCGACTGTGAGGCCCGGTATGAATCTACGCCGCTTTGCGTGCGTCAGCAAGGGTCACGACATTTCCTGAAGCGTCAGGCGTCACCAACGCGGCCAATTTGGCGCCGTAGGCGTCCATCAGCTCGCTCATCGCCTCCTGATAGTCGTGGAAGTCGTAGTGCAGCGCGCCGATGCCCTTCATGGCGTGATCTTGAATGCGCTCGCGCACCTCGTAGTCCAGGCGCCACTTGCCGCCGAGGGTATGCCATGTACGTCGCAGGTCGCGCGGTGTGAAGGGGGCCACCTCATGGCGTTCGCACCAGCGCGACACGAAGCGCGACAACGACCGATGGTCGCGGGCTTCCAGCAGTTCCTTGCCGTCACGGTCGGTTGCAGGAAACAGCCAGGGGTTGACCGTGCTAGTGCGTGCCGCAAAAACCTGTCGCCACAGGTCCAGTGCGAGCGGATGCAGTGGGACCACATGCGGCAGCTTATCCTGCGGTCGGCTCGACTTGCGCAGCTTGCGCCTGATCTTGCGGTGTGCAACCGGGATGCTCCAGGTCTTGGCGTCGAAGTCGATGTCCTGCGCGCGCGTCATCAGGGTCTGCTCGACGCGCTGCCCGCAGGCCAGCCCCAGCAGCAGCGCTAAACGGGTGCGGTCTTCCGCCTTCACTTCCATTTGGGCGCCCTGCCCGCCTGTCACGATGGTGGTCTCGTGCAGGCCCCGCCACAGGCGCTGCACTTCGCTCTCACTGAGGGCGCGCACGCTGCGCCCGGATTCGTCTTCCTCCGCGGTCGTGTCGGCCCTTTCGGAGACGGCCAAGCCGGCGAAAGGGTTGCGCTCGATCCCGAAGGCTGCGCGCTCGGTGGCGTCCTTGAGCACGACGTTGTAGGCGGCGCGCATATGCGTGAGCGCATGCTGGGCCAGCGACAGGCCGCGTGCCTCGTACTTGCGGATCAGCGCCTGGGCGGCGCGGTCGTCAATGTCGGCCACAGGTTTGCCGAGCATCGCCAGCACGGGCTTGAGCTGCACTCGCGAGACGCCTTTGCTCGTCAACGTCTCCGCGCTGGGTTCGCTGTAGAAGGCGTCCAGCAGCACCACGCTGGGTCTGCGCAGGCGCTTTTGCTTGGCCAAGTACACGTCCAGCAGTTCGCGCACCGTGCGCCGGGCGGCCTTGCGTGCCGCGGCAGTCTCTTTGGCTTTGCGCTTGTTGGCCTGCCGCTGCGCCTTAGGGTCGTCGCCGTCGCCGGCAGCCTCGTGCAGTTTGCGCGCCTGCTCGATGGCCGTCTCAATCAGCATGGTCTTGGCATCCCCAACCCGCAGCCGGGGGCGCTCGCCGGTTGCTGGGTTGGTGACGCGCACCGACCAGGACATGCTGCCACCAGGCGACACAACCAGGTGCAAGCCGGCCACGTCGCCGCTGTGCGCCTTGTCGATGTAGCGGCGCACGGTGGTTGCCACAGGTTGGAGGTCCGTGAGGCTCAGGCCGGTTTCATGCGCCAGGCGGCGCATCAGGGCGGGTCGCTCGATGCTCATAGGGGATCTTGCGGATTGCGTGGACCACTGCCATTCCAGTGGTCCAAAAAATGGTCCAAATAGTGTGGACCATTATGCAACGTCATGCAACGTTATGAGTGGTCATAGGCAAGATCTCTCTTATGCAGTGCAGGTCTGCGGGGTGCATCTGCAATGTCCTGAAATGTCTTGGCGAACCCTGAAGTTACCCTTCTAAGCAGGTTGTCGGGGGTTCGATCCCCTCCGGACAGGCCAGATCACACAGCATGATGGCCGGCATGTGCCATTCACGCATTTGCCGGGCACGCTGCGCAGAGGTACAAATGGGGACGAATCCTGCTGTCCCCTCCTCGCAAGCTCCGCCCTCTGGTGTTCATCGTCCCTGCAACAGTGCGAGGGCATGCAGGGGCGCCATCCTCAAGGCATTTTGTGAAACACATCAAGCAACTGATCCTCGCCGGCGTCTTCGCCCTTGTCGGAGTTGCCATGCTGGCGCCCGCCACGGCGTCGGCCGCCAAGTCGAAGAAATGTCATTGGGACAAGAAGACGGGCACCATGGTCTGTCAGCGACCGGCCCGCTGATGGCCGCCTGACGCCGAGATAGCCGGGCCCGGGTGGGCCGCCTTGCGGCCAAAGGTCGAACGCCCGTGCATCCTTCCAGCTCTCGTGGCGGCAACTTGTCCCGCACGCCGCCAGCGCAGTGACGGATAGGATTGATGCAATGAGGGCCTTCCACCGATTTCACCGCCAACTTGGCGTCGACAACGACGGGCGCGATGTCAGGAGGGTCGTGTACCTGGCGCTGGGCGCGGGCGTGCTGCTGGCGGTGATCAAGACGGTGGCCGCCGTGATGACCGACTCGGCATCGATGCTGGCCGAAGCGGTGCACTCCTGGGTGGGGACCGTCACCGACGGCTTCCTGGTCGCTGCGTATCTCGCGGCCCGGCGGCCTCCGGATGCAACCCATGTGCTGGGCTACGGGCGCGAGTCCTATGTGTGGTCGCTGTTCGGGTCGGTGGCCATGCTCACCGTGGGCGCGGAAGTCGGCGTCTGGCGTGGCTTGCATCAACTCGGCACGGCGGACATGACGACCGACTACGCCATCGGCTATGTCGTGCTGGCAGGCTCGTTCGTGTTGCAGACCTGGTCGTTCGCGCAGGCGGTGGCCTTCGTGCGCAAGCGGGCGGCCGAGCTGGAGCACGGCGTCTTCGCGCATGTGTTCAAGACCTCCGACGCGCAGTTGCGCACCGTCGTCATCGGGGACTTCATCGCGCTGGTCGGCATCGTCGTGGCCGCGGCAGGGATGGCGCTGCACCAGTGGACGGGCAAGGTGGCCTGGGACGCGGCGGGCTCGTTCATCGTCGGGCTGCTGATGGGCGTGGGCGGCCTGTACCTGATCCTCACGAATCGCCGCTTCCTGGCGGGCGCGCCGCTGTCGCCGGCGCAACGCCTGGGCGCCTTGCGCGCGCTGGCGGCCATGCACGAAGTGAAAAGGGTCACCTGGCTTTACGGGGAATTCATCGGGCCCGAACGCGTTGTCGTCGTGGCACGTGTCGAGCTAAAAGGCGAGCATTCGCAAGCCGAACTCGCACGCACGCTCCGGCGCCTGGAGTTGTCGATCATGACGAACCGGTACATCGGCCGGGTCACGCTGAGCCTGTCCGCACCGGAGGAGCCGGACGCGCACTGACGCACCAGCCCAAAATTCTTGTCGGATCGCCAAAGGCGGCGCAACATCGCCGTCCTGATGGCGTAGGCCACGCTTCAGGGAGCAGGAGGCGATGCGCGCGGGGGCACCGGGCCCGCCGATTGGACTTCGGTCCGCAGGAGGCGAATCCATGCCCGCTCTTTCCGTGATCGACCTGGCGATGTTCCTGCTGGAGACGCCGGAGCGTCCCTTCAACATCGGACCGCTCGTCGTGCTCGATCCGCCCGCGCGCGGCCGCGCCGACTTTGCCGACCGCCTCATGGCCCGCATGCTGGAGCGGCCTGCGGGCGCACCGTTCAACTACAGGCTGCGCACGCCGCCCCTGGCCATGCCATCGCTGGAACCCGACGCCGAAGCGGATGTGTCGAAGCAGGTGCACCGGATCACGCTGGAAGCGCCCGGCAGCCTGGAAGACCTTTGCGCGGAAGTCTGCAGGCTGCATGAATCGCGCCTCGACCTGACGCGGCTGCTGTGGGAGATGTACATCATCGACGGCCTCGAAGGCGGGAAGGTGGCGCTCTACGGCAAGACGCATCACGGCATCATCGACGGTCGCGGCTTCGTGCAGGCCATCTCGCACTGGCTGGCCGTCTCGCCCGATGACCTCGAGGTGCGTGCGATGTGGGACGCCCTGCCCCGGCGCGCCCAGCCCGACCCCGTTCGCGCATCGGTCGTGAACCGCCTGACCGACCTGCTGCGCAAGGTGGGCGGCACCGCCGCGACCGCCGCGGATCTCTACGCCATGCTGGCGCAGCAGGGCCTGAAGGCGCTCGGCGTTTCGGGGGCGAAAGGCTTGTCGCTGCCTTACGCCGGCGTTCCGGGTGCGCTGCGCGGGCGTGCCTCGGCAAAGCGCTCGCTGGCTTTCTCGACGCTGCCCATCGGCGAGATGAAGGCCATCGGCAAGGCGACCGGCTCGACCGTCAACGATGTGCTGCTCGCCGCCCTGGACATGGCGCTGGCGCGTTACCTGAACGAGCGAGGCGAGCGCGCGAACCGGCCGCTGGTGACGGCCATGCCGATTGCGCTGGCGAATGCGGCAGGCGGCAACCAGATCGCCGTGCTTCAGTTCCCGCTCGGCGCGCCGGGGCTGGGTCCGGCAGAACGCCTCGCGGCGATTCGCGCGGAGACTGCAACGGTCAAGGACGTGATCGAAAAATCCAGCAACGAGACGGTGATGCTCTACACGACGCTCGTGCACGGCGTGCCCGCGTTGGTCGAAAAGATCGGCTTGAAAACGGGCTTGCCTGTGGCCAACCTGATGGTGTCCAACCCCTTCGGCTTCACGGAGAAGCGCTACCTGATGGGCGCCCCGGTATCGTGGGCGCTGCCCGTGTCCGTGGTGCCCGCGGGTCAATTGCTGAACGTGACGACAGTGACGCTCGACGAGCGCCTGCAGATCGGTTTCCTGGCGATGCCCGAGGCCGTGCCGAACGTGGAGAAACTCGCGGGCTATGCCGCCGAAGCCTTCGAGGAACTCAAGAAGGCGGTGCTGGGGGAAGCTGCGTTGGCGGTGGATGTGGCAAAGACCGCGACCGCACGCAAGCGGGCTGCGAAGACGGCTGCACTTGCCCCGGTCAAGACACCGGCAAAAGCGACCCGCGGCGCCGCGAAGAAGCCTCGCCGCAAGGTCGGTTCCGGGGCCTGACGATTTCTCGCCACGTCGCGGGCGACCCCGCCGCCCCCCGGGTATCGGGCACAAGCCAAGCGGGTGTCGGCGGTGATCGAGATCGCGGCAGCGCTGCTGTCCCTGCCCTGGTTCCAGCGGACCGCGTGATGCCTCACGCCGTCGCCATCATCCGCTCCACCACGTAGTCACCAATCGCCAGCGACGAAGTCAGGCCGGGCGACTCCATCCCGAACAGGTTCACCAGCCCTTGGATGCCGTGCTGCGTTGAATCCTGGATGACGAAGTCCGTCGCGGTGTTGTGCAGCGACGAGCCCGGGCCGGCCAGGCGGGGGCGAATGCCGGTGTAGCCGGGCTGCAGGTCGCCGTCCTGCAAGCCAGGGTAATAGCGGCGGATGGCATCGTAGAAGGCCGCCTCGCGCGAGGCGTCGAAGCGATAGTCCACGCCGTCGCGCCAGCTCAGGTCCGGGCCGAACTTGCATTGCCCGCCCAGGTCCAGCGTGACATGCGCGCGCAACGCGCCGTCGCGGCCGGTCGGGTACACGAGGTGGTTGAACGGCGACTTGCGCGCCAGGCTGAAGTAGTGGCCGATGGCGTAGTAGAGCGTCGGCACCTGCTCGGCCGGCATGCCCGCGATCGCCTTGGCCACGCGCTGCGCCCCCAGTCCCGCCGCGTTGACGACGGTTCGGCAATGGATCCGCATGGACTCGGGACCGCCCACTTCCAGCGCCACGCCATCGTCATCCGCCGCGCCGCCCGTCACCGGGCTTTGCAACGCCAGCGTGGCGCCATGGCGCTCCGCATCGCCGAGGTAGCTGAGCATCAGCGCATGGCTGTCGACGATGCCGGTCGAGGGCGAATGCAGCGCGCCGACGCACAGCACCTCGGGCTCCATCGCGCGCGCCTCGTTGGCGCCCAGCAGGCGCAGGTCGTTGACGCCATGCGCCGCGCCGAGTTCGATGTACTTGTGCAGATCCGCCAGTTCCGATTCCTGCGTGGCGACGATCAGCTTGCCGATGCGCCGGTGCCCGATGCCGAGCTCCGTGCAGTAGTCATAGAGCGCAGCCTTGCCCGCCACGCACAGCCGGCCCTTGAGCGCTCCGGGCGCATAGGTGATGCCGGCGTGGATCACCTCGGAATTGCGCGCACTGGTCTGCGTGCCGATCGCGTTCTCGCTCTCCAGGATCACGACCTCGCGACCCGCCATCGCCAGGGCACGCGCAATCGCGAGCCCGACCACACCCGCGCCGATGACGGCGCAATCGATCTTTTCCATGGCCTCAGTCCAGCTTGATGCTGGCCTCGCGGATCAGGCCGCCCCACTTGGCATGCTCGGCCTTGATCAGCGCGGCGAACTGCGCCGGCGTGCCGGTCACGGGAATGCTCCCTTCACTCGAGAGGCGCTCCTGCACATCCTTGCGGCCGAGGATCGACACCACCTCCTTGTTGAGCAGCGTGACGGCGTCCGCAGGCATCTTCGCCGGGCCGACGAGGCCGAGCCAGGTCACGGCTTCGAAGCCGGCAAAGCCCTGTTCCGCCACGGTCGGCACCTTGGGCAGGGCCGGTAGCCGCTGCGCCGAAGTCACGGCCAGCGCACGCACCTTGCCCGCCTGCACCTGCGTCATCACCGAGACGCTGTTGCCGAAGTAGGCCGGGATCTGCCCGCCGAGCAGGTCGGTCATGGCCGGGCCGGCGCCCTTGTACGGCACCTGCAGGACCTGGATGCCGGCGCGGCGCGAAAGCAGCTCGCCCGCCAGGTGACCCACGGTGCCGCTGCCGGCCTGCCCGATGCTCATCGTCCCGGGCTTGTCCTTCGCAGCCTTGACCAGATCCGCCAGCGTCTTGTAGGGCGAGTCGTCGCGCACCACCAGCACGACCGGCTGCACGGCGATCTCGACGATCGGCGTGAAGTCCTTCAGCGGGTCGAACGGCATCTTCGAATACAACGCCGGGTTGATGGCCAGGTTCGCGGCCTGGCCCATGCCGATGGTGTAGCCGTCCGCCGCAGACTTGGCGACCGCGTCCAGGCCGATGTTGCCGGCCGCGCCCGGCCGGTTGTCGACCACCACGATCCACTTGTGCAGCGCGGTGAACTTCTCGGCGACGAGGCGCGAGGTGGTGTCGGTGCCGCCGCCGGGCGGGAAGGGCACGATGAGCTTGATCGGCTTGCTGGGGTACGCCCCCTCGGCGGCCCAAGTCGCGGCAGGCGCGACGGCGGCGGCTGCGAGCGCCAGTGAAGTCGACAGGATGAGATTGCGTCTGTTCATGGAAATGCCTCTTGGGTTCTTGAAAGAGTGACGGTTCATACGGCTTTGCAATCGAGCGCAGGACAAGGCGGAGCGCCGCAGGCAGTGCTGTATGGCGTTCCAGCGCAGTTGCGCGTTTGATTGCGAAGTCGCTTCAGATCGGCAGGCCCTTGGCCCGCAAGGTCGCGTCGAAGCGCTCGGGGTCGGACTTGCCGGCCGCGTTGTCGGCGCGGATCCTGGCTTCCTTGACCAGGTGGGCGCGGGATCGCGAGAGCACGTCTGCGGCTTCAGCGGCGGGAATGGCGATCACGCCATCGGCATCGCCGACGATCAGGTCGCCGGGCAACACGGCCAGGCCGGCGCAGGCGATCGGCACGTTGATCTCGCCCGGGCCGTCCTTGCTCGGCCCGCGATGCGTATGGCTACGCGCGAAGATCGGCATGCCCTCCTCCGCCCATTCGCACAGGTCGCGCACGGCGCCGTCGATGACCAGGCCGCCCAGCTTCTTCGCGACGCAGGTGGTGCGGATCAGGCCGCCGACCAGCGCCTGCGACACGTCACCGCCGCCGTCGATGACGAGCACGTCGCCGGGCTGCACCATCATCAGCGCCTTGTGGATCATGAGGTTGTCGCCAGGGCGCACGCGCACCGTGACGGCGGGGCCGCACAGCACGGTGTCGAGGCGGCCGTGGTACTGGCGCAGGCCGACGGTGCCGATGTTGCGGCTCATGGCGTCGCCGATGGCGGCCACCGGGATCTCGCGGAACGCGGCGACGATATCGGCCGCGGGGCCTTCGGCGCGGGGGTTGATGCGGTAGCCCGCGGGCCATTGCACGGGCGCGGAGGTTATGGGGTTGGTGGTCATGCTGCGACTTCTGAAGTAGTGGATGTGTGGGTACGAAGCACCTGCGGATTGACGCAGGCGGACGGGTCGGCCGGGCTGCCCTGCAGCCAGCCAAGGACGTTGCGTGCGGCACCGCTTGCCATGCCGGCCAATGCGGCTGGCGTGGAGCCGCCGACGTGCGGCGTGAGCACCACGTTGGGCAGCGCGGCGAGCGGGCTGCCCGCGGGCAAGGGCTCCTGCGCCATGGTGTCGAGCCCGGCGGCATGAAGCTGGCCGCTTTGCAGCGCGTCGATCAGCGCGGACTCATCGACGACCTCACCACGCGCCGTGTTCACGAGGATCGCGCCGCGCGGCATAGCCGCGAACTGCGCCGCGCCCAGCATGTTGCGCGTGTGCTTGTTGAGCGGGACGTGCAGGCTCAGCACATCGGACAGCGGCAGCAGCGCATCAAGCGATGGCAGCATGCTGACGCCAGCCACGGGACTTGCGCCGGCCTTCAACGCAGGGTCGAAGGCCACGACTTCCATGCCCAGCGCCAGGCACACCATGGCCACGCGCTGGCCGATCTGCCCGAAGCCGACCAGGCCCAGCGTCTTGCCTTGCAGCTCGACGCCATCCTGTGTGCGAGACCAGCGACCCTCGTGCAACTCACGGTCCATCCAGCCGATGCGACGTGCCGCGGCAAACATCAGGCCGAGCGTCATCTCCGCCACCGACTGCGCATTCGCGCCCGGCGTCACGTACACCGGAATGCCGCGCGCGGTGGCTGCATCGACATCGATGTTGCTCACGCCGACGCCATGCTTGGAAATCACCTTGAGCGTCGGGCAGGCGGCAATCGCCTTGGCCGACAGGGTCACGGTGCGCGAGATCACCGCATCGATCGGCTCGGTGGCCATCAGGTGCTCGACCTCTTCGGCGCTGTCGGCATTCTTGAGGTAGATCACCCGCGCCCCGGCCTGGGTGAGCAGGTCTACGCCTGCCTTCGCCAGCTTGGGTGCGGTGACCAGAACAGTCAAAGTCATGACGTCCTCTTTCACTTGTGGTCGTTGGCGGCCGGCTTGGCGCCGACGGCGATGCGGTACAGCCGCACCGGGTACTCGATCTGCGCCGGCGCGCCGGCCAGGTTGGCGGAGGTGCGGTCCAGCTGGGCGGCGGGCATGTACAGGTTGCCTTCGCGCGTCACCCACATCGCATCAATCCACGTGAGGCGCGGGTCTGACACCAGGGTCGTCACCTTGCCATCGGGTGCGATGCGCATCACGCTGCGGTTCGTCACCTTCGACATGTAGATGTTGCCCTTCGCATCGATGGCGGTGCCGGCGGCCATCCAGGTGTCGATGACCTTTTCGACGGCTGCGTCGACGCGCTCCTTCGGCGCATTCGGGTCGTCCAGCAGGCGGGTCGGCACGCGCGACAGCGCACCGCCGATGGGCTGGAAGTAGAACCACTTGCCGTCCGGGCTGACTTCGAGCTGGTCGACGTTCACGAACTTGTCCTTGGTCGGCTTGCCGCTGTTGTCGGGGATCGGGTCCTTCAGCACGATGCGGCGACCGCCGTCCGCATACATCTCGTGCGTGGCGACCGTGGCGGGGTGCGTGTCGAGCACGCGGCGCATCTTGCCGCTGGCCAGGTCGAGCACCACGATGCCGGGGTTGATGGCGCCGGCATCGGTGATGTAGGCCACCTTGCCGTTGAAGCGCATGTCGTTGAAGTAGGTGTACTCGCGCACCACGGACGGATCGGCCTGGTAGATGCGCTTGATCTTGTTGGTCTTCAGGTCGATGCGCACGATCTTGGCCGCGCCCGGCACGGCCTTGCCGCCGACGCGCGGCGCGCCGGCATCCACCACCCACAGGTCGCCGTCGGGTCCGACGCGCACCGTGTTGACGTGCATCAGCGTGTTCCTGGGGTCGGCGTCTGCCTTCCAGAGGCTCCATTCGAGATTCGGGAAAGGCAGGAACTTGCCGTCCTTCAGTTCCGCGACCTGCGGGCCCGGGCCTTCGACACCGGGCATCGACACAAAGAAGCGGCCGCTGGTGGTGATGGCGATCGAGTTGATGACGCGGTCGGACTGCGCGACCTCCACCACGCGTGGGTCCTGCTTGTCCGGCATCACGTCATCGGCGGGCGCGGCCGCGTGGGCGGCAGCGAGTGGCAAGGCGAGCAGCGCGGTCAGGCCGGCGTGGAGTGCAATGTGGCGCATGAATCGGTCTCCGTGTGTTGATGGGCTCGATTCTGGGAATGCGCATTCATTCCGTCTATTCGATAATGTTCATCTTTCGATTCCTGCGGCTTATCAATGGACATCAACCTCCGTGACCTGAAGTACTTCGAGACGGTGGCCGAGCTGGGTCACCTGGGCCAGGCCGCCGACAAGCTGGGCCGCACGCAGCCCGCGCTGACCAAGTGCGTGCAGCGCCTGGAGGAAGCCTTTGGCAGCGCGCTGTTCGAGCGCAAGGGGCGCGGCATCCAGCTCACGCCCGTAGGCGAGGTCCTGTTGGCGCGTGCACGGCTGTTGCGCAGCGCAACGGAAGAGGCACTGCGCGAGGTCGGCGACTTCGCCCGCGGGAACGCCGGCCATGTGCGCATCGGCAGCGGACCCATCGCCGCCGACCATGTCCTGCCGGAGATCTGCAACCTGCTGCTGGCCGAGGCGCCGGGCACCACCATCGACATCACGATCGCGCCGAGCATGGCCCTGCGCGAGCGCCTGCGCGAAGGCACCATCGATCTGCTGATTGGGCTGATGCCGGAGCATGACGATGCCTTCGTCACGCACTCGATCGTCGAGGATGTGGTGGTCGTCGCGACCAGCCCGAAGCACCCCGTGTTCGACCTGCCCAAGGTGAGCATGAAGGCACTGCTGCAATGGAACTGGGTGCTGCCAGTGGAGTCGATTCCCAGCCGGCAATGGCTGGACGCAGTGTTCCAGTCGCACGGCCTCGCCAAGCCGACCGTGCAGATCAACGCCAACTCGATTCCCCTGCTGCCGCGCCTGATTGCGCGCACCGACCTGCTGAGCTTCCTTTCACGCCATTCGCTGGGCAGCGGCAGCCGGCGCAATGCCCTGCGCGAGGTACCGCTGAAGGAAACCACACTGCGCAGGAAGCTGGGCGTGACCTATCGCAAGGAGGGCTACCTGTCGCCAGCGGCGCAGCGACTGGTGACGCTGCTGCGCTCGCGAGGGGAGCGGCTGTTTACGTCAGCGCTGGCTCAGTAAGCCGTGTCCTTGCTCCGCGGCAACCACACCTCGATCGCCCCCGGCGTGCTCTTCAGCGAAGGCGGCAGCTTGATCACTTTCCAGGCCTGCCCGTCCGGCAACGGCGCAGCCAGTTGCAGCACATTGGTGCAGGCCAGCGCGCTGTCGTCCTGCACGGTCATGGTCGGCACCGGATGCCCCCGCGGCGGCGAACGCCCCTGCCTTTGCGAGGTGCTGATCAAGTCCTCGGTCGGCGGCACCGAGGCCCCGAGTTCGCGCCAGCGCCGTCGCCAATCGCGGACCTGCTCGCGCATGGCGGGGCCGTAGATCAGCACATAGACCACGGTTCCTGCGCAAGCCGCGCTGGAGATTGCGGGCGGCACGGGTGTTGCGGAGGGCACCTGCAGGTCGGGCGGCTTGCCGGTGTCTGATGGGGGCGGTGGCACGGGCACTGGGAACGGTTGCGGCGGATGCCCCGGCGCGCCGCGTTGCGTCGCGGGTCGCGTGGCGATGGCGACCCTCGCCGGCTCGCCGGTCAGCATGTCGTGCAGCCACACCACCATCGGCCATGGCGTGGGCAAGGTGCCGCTGCAGTTCTGCGAGGGCGGCGTCAAGCCGGTGTAGTCGCGTGCCCAGTAGCGCGGCGCGCAGGCGGGTGCCTGTGCGGGTTGCAGGCAGTCGATGCCGTTGGCCGGGTCCAGCAGCCGCACGCAGGCCGGCGTGCGCTGCTCCACCGGCTCGCGCGTGCAGGCCGCCTTGGCGTCGTCGACGATGCGCACGGACAGGCGAAACTTGGCCATGAAGTTGTCGCCGCCATCGCGGCACAGCAGGTCGCCGGTGCGCAGCAACTCTGCCGCGAGCAACGCAGGCGCATCGCCGCTGCTGACGCCACCGCTTTTCAAACGTGCCCACAGTTGCGACAAATCCTTGAAGGCCGCGTTCTCGGATTTCTCCGCGTCGGCGCGCTGGGCACGCCAACTGTCGATGCCCTGCCACGCCGCCACGCCAATGGTCGCGGCCGTGCCCAGGCCCACGGTGGCCGTGACCGCACCCGCACGGATCACACGCGCCTGCAGCCGGCTCACCGTCGCCACCACCGTGCTGGCGGTGGCGGCAGGCGTCGCACTGCCCGGCTCAACACGCGGGCCCGTCGCGGCCTGCGCAGCCTGGCCATCGTCGGGCATGAACAGGCCCGGCGCACCATCGGCCACCATGTCGAGCAGCTCGCCGTCCAGTCGCGTCCCGATCTGGGCGCCCAGGCGGAAGTAGCTCTCCCATTGCGCCTCGTCGAAGAACTGGTCGGTGGTCGGCTGCTGCGGGAACAGCGGGTTGGCCGCCTTGAAGTTGACCAGGTCCACTGGCAGCGCGGCCGACACATTCGGCTTGACCAGGATGATCTGCCCCGTCGCGCCGCTGGCGTAGCGCACCTGCGCTAGCGCCAGGCAGGCCTGGCTGGTCGGTGACGCCAGGTCGTTCAGCGAGCCGAAGGCATCCAACTGCGGCAGGTGGGCGCCGGGCCGCGGCTTCATGAAGGTGATCTCGGCATTGAGGTCGATGCGGGCGCGGCGGATCAGGATCTCCAGGTCGCAGAAGCGGTAGTCCGGATCGGCCCCGCAGTCGGCGATCACGATCAGCGCGGCCTCCTGCCGCAGCAGCGCGTACGCGCCGGTGTTCTCGAAATGCCCGCCATCGCTCAGGTACCAGTTGGCCGAGCTGCTGCCCGGAAAGGCGCCGAAGCATTCGAGCAGCAGGAAGCGCGTCTTGGTCAGCAGCCGCGTGCCGTGCACCGCGGCGCCGCGTTGCAGGATGCCGGCGTCGGCGCTGTTCCACCAGTAGCCCAGGCGCAACCCCGCGAACACGGAGAGCGCAGCAATCCCGCGCTTGGTCAGGCGGCCGAAGCCTGGCGCGACGGCCGCCCCCGAGATGGCGGTCCACGCGCCCAGCGTCATCGCGCCATCGCCATGGGCCTTGGCCCACTCCGATCCGCCGGCCTGTATCCAGCCGAGCGGGCCGATGGTCATCGGCAGGCTCTTGCGATCGCGGTTGAACAGCTTCTGCTTGGGGTCATGCGTCTGGTTGATGCAGACGTTGGCCAGGTGCACCGGCCCGCCATGCCGGTGCGGCGCGTATTGCAGTTGCGAGATGTCGTCCAGCCCGTCCACCTCGCCCACCGGCACTTGCGGCGGCATCAGGCCCGACACCTGGTCGGTCGGGCTGGCACCCAGGCGCCGCGCGTTGGCCGCGCCGAGGTAGCCACGCACGATGCGCGCCTTGTAGAACATGTGCAGCGACGAGATGTTGAGGAACGCGAAGTTGGAGCCCGTCAGCGACGCATAGGCGCCCAGCACGATGAACATCGCCAGCAGCCAGGCCCAGCCGCGCCAGAACTCCAGGCCTTCCGGCTGGAACACCTGCAGCAAGGTCGCCGCATACACCACGCCGATCCACCACGCCGCCAGGCAGAAGGCCAGCACCAGGCCGACCACGCTGGCCAGCGCCGCCACCATGCTCTTCTCCAGCCCGGGTGTCTGCTGCTTCTGCGACAGCAGCACCGGCAACACTGCGCGCAGGATCGCGGCCACCACCAGCAGCGTCGCGCCGTACGAGGCGCGCATCTGCTGGTTCTCCGCGGCCAGCCACCAGGCCGATCGGTCGAGCAGCCCCAGCACGCCGATCAGCAAGGTGGTGTTGAGCACTGCGGCCAGCGCATCGGTCAGCTCGTTGCGCTGTTGTGCGGCGGTGCGGCGTCGGCTGCGGTACATCACCCAGGTCAGCGCGATGACCCAGCACAGTGCAAAGGCCACGAAGGCCGCCGACAGCCAGTTCGGCCCGCCGGCATAGGTCACGAGCATGGGGCCGAGCGTGCTGGCGCCGATGCTCAGCACGCACCACATGCCCACCTGCACCAGCAGGAACTTGACCGAAGGCTTGTCACGCACCGACCAGTACGCGCACGACAGCACGATCGACGCGATGAACGGCCCCGCTGCCGCGAACCACAGCGTGGGCAACTGCGTGGCCGCCTTCACCAGCAGCCCGATGGCGGCCTGCGCGGTGGTGGGCTGCGTGTTGTTGAGGTCGACCGCGCGGAACACGGCATCCCACATCAGCAGGTTGCTCGCGGCCAGCGCCATGCCGACCAGGCAGGCGGCAATCGCGATCTCGATGTGGGTGCCCAGCAGGTTGCGCAGGTACAGCGCCGCGGCGAACAGCGTGTCGCGCATACCGCCCGGTATGAGATAGCGGCCATTGGCGCGCAGCCACCAGCCGAAGCGTGCACGGTCCACGTCGCCGAAGGCGCGTTCGATGTCGCGCACCTCGTCGGCGGACTTGGCATCGGTGCAGAGGCGGCCCAGCGTCGCGCCGATGTAGCCGCCGCCGGAGACGGTCGACACCATGTCGAACTTGAGCAACTGCCGTTGTGCGGCCAGGGACTTGATCAGGCCCAGGCAAAAAGTAGCGCTGCGGATGCCACCACCCGACAGCGCCAAACCCCAGGCACGGCGATCATCGTCCGTGCCATGCAATGCTTCGCGCCGTGTTTTTACCAACTCCCGCAGCGTCTCATCCATCCGGTTACCTCGGTGTGGAAGCTTGACTATTCCACCGTCGAACGGACGCGGCAATTTGACGGACGGCCTATGGCGCCGTCAATGAAGCCTCGCAGACATAGTGCTTAGGTGCGCTTCGCCTGGACCTGCGTGAGTTGCAAGATCGGCCACGAGGCAGATTCACAAAAGGAGGCTCCCCGTGCTGACTGACACCCAACTCGCGCAGATCATGGTTCACGCTTCGCAGAAGAAGCGCCTGCTGTACCTGGGCCCGCTGAACGCGGCGATGGCCGAGTTCGAGATCAACACGCTGCGACGATCGGCCGCCTTCATCGCGCAACTGGCGCACGAGTCCGGCGAGTTCAACTTCATGGAAGAGATCTGGGGCCCGACCTCGGCGCAGAAGCGCTACGAGCCGCCCAGCGACCTGGCGAAGACCCTGGGCAACACGCAGCCCGGCGATGGCAAGCGCTTCAAGGGCCGCGGCCCGATCCAGTTGACCGGCCGGGCCAACTACCAGAAGTTCGGCGGCCTGTTGGGCCTCGACCTGGTCGGCAAGCCGGAGCTTGCTGCTGCGCCCGAGGTCGGCTTCAGGACAGCCGGCCTGTTCTGGAAGCGCAAGGGCCTCAACGAACTCGCCGACGCGGACAACTTCACCGAGATCACGCGCCGCATCAACGGCGGCCAGAACGGCGCCGCCGAGCGCGTGCGCTTCTACGAGCGGGCCAAGCTGGTGCTGGCGCCTGCCTTCCCGGCCGGCAGCGCCAAGCCTTCCAGGACAAAGGTCGCCGCCAAGCTCGCGGAGCCAAAGGACGCATTGCTGCGCGGCGCCGAGGCGATCCAGAAGGAGCCACCGCCTCCGCCCTTCGTGCCCCCACCTTCCGACACGCTCGCGGTGCGTCCTGACACGCTGGACTTCCGCGACCTCATGTACACGCCCTCGCTCATCGAGGTGCCGACGCACATCCCGCTGGGCGACTACCTCGACCACGCGGTGCCGATCCTCGACCAGGGCACCGAGGGCGCATGCACCGGCTTCGGCCTGGCAACCGTTGCCAACTACCTGCTGATTCGCAGGCGGGTCATCCCCGACAAGGTCCCCGTGAGCCCGCGCATGCTGTACGACCTGGCGCGCCGCTATGACGAATGGCCCGACGAGGACTACAGCGGTTCCAGCGCACGCGGCGCGATGAAGGGCTGGCACAAGCACGGCATCTGCGCCGAGGAGTTGTACCCCTTCAAGGCCGGCAAGACAGACCGCAAGGGCATGACCAAGGCACGCGTCGCCGACAGCGTGCGCCGGCCGCTGGGCGCCTACTTCCGCGTCAACCACAAGGACCTGGTCGCCATGCATGCGGCCATCGCCGAGGTCGGCGTGCTGTACGCCACGGCCACGGTCCACCAAGGCTGGAACGACGTGGGCAGCGATGGCTTCATCGAACAGTCGGAGCAGATCACCGGTGGCCATGCCTTCGCCATCGTCGCGTATGACGACGAAGGCTTCTGGCTGCAGAACTCATGGGGCACGGGATGGGGCCTGCGCGGCTTCGGGCGCGTGAGCTACGACGACTGGCTCGCCAACGGCACCGACGTGTGGGTCGCCCGGCTCGGTGCGCCGGTGACGTTGCGCGCCAAGCAATCGGCCGCCACTGCGCACGCGGCCACTGCCAAGCAGAGCGTGGCCTATTCCTTCGCGGACCTGCGTCCGCACATCGTGAGCGTGGGCAACAACGGCGCGCTGAAGGCCGGCGGCGACTATGGCTCCAACCCCGATGAGTTGGCCCACGTCTTCGAACAGGACATCCCGGCCGCGACCGCTGGCTGGAAGAAGCTGCGCGTGCTGCTGTACGCACACGGCGGCCTCGTCAACGAGCAATCCGCCGTGCAACGCCTCGCGGAATACCGGCCCGAGCCGCTCAAGGCCGAGGTCTATCCGCTGGCCTTCATCTGGCGCACCGACTACTGGACCACCTTCTCCAACATCCTCAAGGACGCGGTGAGCCGCCGCCGCCCCGAGGGCGCGCTGGACGCCACCAAGGACTTCATGCTCGACCGCCTCGACGATGCGCTGGAGCCGCTGGCCCGTGCCCTCAGTGGCAAGGCTGCATGGAGCGAGATGAAGCAGAACGCGCTGCTCGCCGCGAACGCCGGCTGCGCCTCGGTCCTGGTCGCCGATCACTTGAGGAAGCTGGCGAAGACGGCCGAGAAGAATGGCCAGGCCTTCGAGATTCACCTGGTGGGCCACAGCGCCGGCTCGATCGTGCATGCGCCCATCGTGAAGCTGCTGGCCGCCCGCAGCCTGCCGATCGAAACCTGCACCCTCTGGGCGCCCGCCTGCACCGTCGACCTGTTCAAGCAGTACTACGTGCCGGCGATGGAATCGAAGATGCTGCGCAAGCTCGCGGTGTATGCGCTCAACGACAAGACCGAGCGCGACGACGACTGCGCCAAGATCTACAACAAGTCCCTGCTTTACCTCGTCTCCAACGCCTT
This sequence comes from Variovorax rhizosphaerae, assembly GCF_037889975.1. Taxonomy (NCBI): domain Bacteria; kingdom Pseudomonadati; phylum Pseudomonadota; class Betaproteobacteria; order Burkholderiales; family Comamonadaceae; genus Variovorax; species Variovorax rhizosphaerae. The sequence goes on from NZ_JBBKZT010000011.1 coordinate 200,290, forward strand.
CGAGGACAAGGTCCGCATCCCGCTGTTCCGCGATGGCGTTCCGATCCTCGGCATGGAGAAGGCCTTCGACACGGAACTGCGCAAGATCTTCAACACCCACGGCGCCGAACTCGTGCTCACGCCCAACACGGAGCCCGATGGTTCATTGAACGCATCGGAGGCGATGCACCATGGCGACTTCGATGACGACCGCAAGACCGTCATGCCGACCTTCAGGCGCATTGCGGCCGGAGCGGGCAAGGCGCAGGCCAAGGCCGCGGAGAAGCTGCCCGCGACGGCGACGCCGATCCACACCACCGCGGCCAAGCCGATGTTCCCGCATACCGAGTCTTCGCTGCGGGATCGGCGGCAGCAGATTGATGAGAGGACGCGGGTGCGGGGGTAGGAGGCTGGTGCCGAGCTACTTTTTGACTGTCTTGCCTTCGGACTCGAGTTCTTCGCCGACATAAAGCGAAAGCACGCAGTCATTGCCAGTCGGAGTAGGAGGATAGGGCTCGACCATTCTTGAGCGCCCATTCACCAGCCGGCGATAGAAAACTCTGTACCAATAGTGCGTGCCTTTGTTCGGTTCGATCCGTTGCCAACCGGATTGACCCAATGCCCTGTAGAGATCACCAACAAGAACGCAAGTCTTGATTGATCGCTCGTCCGCGCGTCGATCCGATGTGTCAGGGCTGTAGCCCACCATGGAAAGATTGAAGGAACGCCATTCCCCATCCCCTGGATCATCCCGGTACTCCGAGAGTGAATCCCCCAATGGATAGCGCCCACGAGCAACGCCTCGATAAGCAGGCGATTGACCATTCGGCAGTTGGACGAATCGAATACCGAACTCCCGCTCGATGCCTGCGCGCGAAATCCGGGGACCGTTGGCGATAGCAACGAACCGCTGGAGCAATTTCGGCGCGTCGTAGCGCTTGGCGGGATAGTCTTCGGGCAAGACAGGTGCTGCAGCGTCGTAGCGCTGGTAGTCGAGATCAACGTCGCGGAATGTTGGCAGTCTCGCTTGTAATCCAGCCGAGGGCTCGGGCATCCTGACAGCGGTGACGGTGCTCGCTTGTCCGGAGGATGACGCCGCAGCCGTCGACCCGGCCTGCGTCCCGCCCGAATGCTGCGCGCACGAACTGACCATGCAAGCACCAACGACCACGACCAGGCTCCGCCTCCACGAAGACTGCAACATGTCATTGCTCCTTGTCTTCGTCAACGCTTCTTGCACCGCTCGCGGCCGGCCCCGGCGACGGTCTTTCAGGCGCCCTCCTCGCCGGTCTGGCCATGCCGATGCCGTCCAGAAACTCCCGCACGCGCGGCTGCCACACCTCCGGAAACTTCGTGAACAACATGTGCCCGTCCTCACCCTGCGGCCCGAACTGCACGAACTCCCCCGTGCCCCCTGCAGCCTTGTAGGCGTCGAACCACTCCCGCGGATAGGTCGGGCCCATCCACTGGTCGTTCTCCGTGTAGATCCACAACGTGGGGATGCGCGCGGTCTTGCCGTACTGGCCGAACATCTGTTCGAGCTTCTGTGGCCCGCAGGGTCGCTGAGGCTGAGTCTTCTGATTGCCACCACCTCCGCCGGCAAAGTTGATCGTGGCCACGACTCCCTGGGGGTTGAGCGCCGCCACGGTGATCGCGGTAGTGCCACCAAAGGACTGTCCTGCCACGATGGATCGCGTTCGATCCGCACCGGGCAAGGCACGCACCGCGTCGAGCACGCTCAAGGTCTGCACGGCCGCAGCTTCATAGGCCGGCTCGTATCGCTTCGCGCTGCATGTCCCGGAGTCCTCGACGTCCTCCCCGCCCGACACCCCATAGCCCACGCGCGTCGGCACGGCCACGATGAAGCCCTGGGCAACGAAGTAGCGAGCGGCAACCGAGAACCGCGCGCGTCCCAGATTGGCTCGGTCCTGTGCCTCGGCTCCTCGTCCGTGGTTGAGTACGAGTACAGGCGCGGGGGCCGGGTTGGCATCGTCCCGCCAGACCGTCACCTTGATGGACTGCTCGACGGACTTGCCATAGGCGTTGCTGACCTTGACCGGGACGTCCATCTGCTCTTCCAGCAGCTTTGCCTGGGAGGGTCCACCGGCCACCAGTGCACCCAGGATGGCCAGGCCTGCGCACCAGTGGCCCGGCAGCGTGTTCAATTTCATTTCTCGACTCCTCTTGGGTTGATATGGCTTTGCCATCTCGACTCGATGCCCCGTGGGGGGCGGGTTGGGCGCAGCCCGGCCCTGGGGGCTCTCGAGTCGATGTGGCATTGCCATCTCGACTCGATCACCCTTGGGGGGCGGGCTGGGCGCAGCCCGGCCCTGGGGGCTCTCGAGTCGATGTGGCTTTGCCATCTCGACTCGATCACCCTTGGGGGGCGGGCTGGGCGCAGCCCGGCCCTGGGGGCTCGTGACCCCGACATCGCTCCGTTCCCCGCACCAACTCTCTGAACATCTTCAAAGCTGGCAACGGAAGCGACGCACGAGCGCATCGCTTCCTTCGCCGGCCCTCAATGCCAGTTGGCGGCGATCACCGGATTCAAGCTGGGCTGGTAGCTCGCCGGCAGCGTGGTCTGTCCCGCGGCGGGCGGAGAGAAGCCCGCCATGGCCTGGACCAGGTTCTGGACCTGGCTGTCGAGCAGCACCTTGCCATCACTCGTCTTGAACTCTTCCACGTGGTACCGATTCCCCACGTACCAGTTCTTGATCGTGAACTTGTCGTTCGTGCCGATGACGCTGACAAGCAGGTCATTGCTGCCTGTGCCCTTGGAGAACCAGAGTTGATCCATTGCAATGCCGGGGCCGAACAACGCGACATCGACGTTGCCGGCGGTGCCGTCGTCTTCCACCAACACGTCGGACCCATGCCCTCGAGCGAGCACGTAGGTGTCGTTCCCGGTTCCGCCGAAGACCAGATCCGCGCCCGCGCCGCCTTCCAGCCTGTCGTTGCCCGCACCACCGCCCAGTTGGTTATTGGCGCTGTTGCCCGTCAGCGCGTTGCCCAGTTCATTGCCGGTGCCGTTGATGGCTGCGGTTCCCGTGAGTGTCAGGTTCTCGATGTTGGGGTCAAGGGCAAAGGAAACTCCGGACCGAACGAGGTCCACGCCCTGGTTCAGGTACTCGATGACGGTATCCCCCGCGCTGTCGACGACATAGGTGTCGTTGCCATTGCTGCCGTACATCGCGTCGTTGCCCAGGCCGCCGTCCAGCACGTTGTCGCCGGTGTTTCCCGTTATGACGTTGTTCAAGGCGTTACCGGTGCCGTTGATGGCAGCGGTGCCCGCAAGGTGCAGATTCTCCAGGTTGGCGCCCAGTCCATGACTGACACGGATCTGGACCGCGTCGACACCTTCGCCAGCCAGCTCGGTCACGCGGTCGTTGGCGTTATCGACAACGTAGAAGTCATTGCCCGTGCCGCCCGACATGGCGTCCGCCCCTTCGCCACCGTCGATCCTGTCATCGCCGGCGCCACCGTCCAGCGTGTCGTTGCCTGCACCGCCGTCCAGCTGGTTGTTGCCCGTGTTGCCCTTCAGCACGTTGTCCAGCGCATTGCCGGTGCCGTTGATGGCAGCACTTCCCGTGAGGGTCAGGTTTTCCACGTTGGCGCCGAGCGCGAACGCGACATTGGACAGCACGAGGTCGGTTCCATTGTTGGCGTACTCGATGACGGTGTCCCCCGCGCAGTCAATGATGAACGTGTCGTTGCCCGAGCCGCCGTACATCGTGTCGTTGCCCGCAGCCCCGTCCAGCACGTTGTCGCCGGTGTTGCCCGTGATCACGTTGTTCAAGGAATTGCCCGTCCCGTTGATGGCAGCGGTGCCCGCGAGGTGCAGGTTTTCCAGGTTTTCAATCAATGTGTAGGAGACACGGATCTGCACCGCATCCACGCCTTCGCCGGCCCTCTCGTTCACCCGATCGTGGATGTTGTCGACGTAGTAGATGTCGTTCCCCGTGCCGCCCCACATCTCATCAGCGCCCTCGCCACCGTCGATCTTGTCATCGCCCGCGCCGCCGTCCAAGGTATCTGCGCCTTCCTTGCCGTAGATCACATCGTTGCCGGCCAGGCCATTGATGAGATCGTCACCCGTCGTCCCTGTCAGGGTGTCAGGCGCTGGCGTGCCGTCGATCAGCACGACCGGGGGTGGCGGAGGGAGCGACACCAGATCCTTGAACCGGGAAGCAGTCCACACCGTGGCCGGTGCATCCGCAAAGCGAATCTCCTTGACCTGCCCATACATGTACTGAGTCTTGAAGTAGTTCGGCATTCGGACCTGATCGTCCGTGCCGGCAATCTTCAGGATCAGCGTGTCACCCTCGCGGCTGGCCCTGATGTCGGCCACTGCCACGCCGGCCTTGAACAGGAGCGTGTCCATGTCCCACGGATGCATGAAGCTGTCCAGGAGCGTGTCCTGGCCATCGCCACGGCCGAACAGGATGGTGTCGCTGCCATAGTCTCCGGACACCACGTCGTTGCCCGCGGCGCCGTCCAATGTGTCGTCGCCTCCGGCACCGATCAGGATGTTGTCGCCGCCGTTGCCCTTCATGACATTGGCCAGCGCATTGCCGTAGCCGGAGATGCCCCCGGTACCCGTCAGTGTCAGGTTGCCAACGTCAGAACCGAGGATGCACGTGACACTGGACAGGATGAGGTCCGGTAAGAAATTGGCTCCCCCACCAACGACAACATCCCCTTCGCTGTCGACAATGAAGGTGTCGCTGTTCGGGCCGCCGTTCATCTTGTCGTTGCCCGGCCCCCCATCGATCATGTCTTCGCCATTCAGGCCGTAGAGGACGTCGTCACCCTCCAGGCCGTAGATGACATCGTCACCCGCCGATCCGACCATGCTGTCGGCCCCTGTGGTGCCGTATACGTAGTAAGCCATTTCATCGCTCCTTTTCTGGTTAAAAATTTCGTCCGAGTGAAAGCGCGTCGAAGGTGCATTGCGTGCATGACGACACGACTTCCCGACTCGATTCCGGTCGTGCGGACCGTCCTGCGGCTCTACCAATCCGGGTGGTTGGGAGCGGCATGCCCTTCGAGGTCACGAGGCCGGCAACGTTGGGGTGCCCGGCTCACCTGGCGCATGGCGGCGTTGCAGAAGTGCCAGAGAGCTTGACCTCGAGAACGGCCTCCTTGGCCGCGCGCAGCAGAACGGAAGTGGCGACTGTGTCGCTTGGCGTCAGGCCGAATTGAATCGCCATGGCCGCCGGATCAGCAGCGATGGGATGCAGGCGCGCAAAGTTGCAGCGCGCTGAGAACGGCGCGTTGGCCGAGACAGATTTCGCCTCTGGCGCCGTCGATGCGTTCAATAACGCGACGCCTGGCGCTTGCATGCCAGAGGATTCGCAACCCGTCATTTCACTCCCTTCGTCACACCACACACGTGATGTAGACGAAAGTTACATCAAGTCACGGGGATGCGCCGCCTGAAAATCAGCGCGCCCTCACCTCAATGGCGAAGCGAAAAATCATTAGTTCGAGAGAACGTGAAAATAGTCCACCCGAATGCGCGCAGAAGGCACGATTCGAACGGACGGCAATGCAACGCCTGGGGAACCTGGCGGGTCGACGAGCGGACGTGGATGCCCTTGCAGGACACACCAGCCCGCTCGTCGGGCTCAATGCCAGTTGGCGGCGATCACCGGATTCAAGGCAGGCTGGTAGCTCGCCGGCAGCGTGGTCTGGCCCGCGGCAGGCGGAGAGAAGCCGGCCATGGCCTGGACCAGGTTCTGGACCTGGCTGTCGAGCAGCACCTTGCCGTCACTCGTCCTGAACTGCTCCACGTGGTATTGGTTGCCGGCGTACCAGTTCCTGATGGTGAACTTGTCCTCCGTGCCGATGACACTGACGACCAGGTCGTTGCCGGTGCCCCTGCTGAACCAGCGCTGGTCCATGGCAATGCCCTCGCCGAACAGGGCGACGTCCACGTTGCCGGCGGTCGCGTCGTCCTCCATCACCACGTCGGAACCATGGCCCCGGGCGAGCACGTAGGTGTCATTGCCGGTTCCGCCCTCCAGCACGTCCGCGCCCGTGCTGCCGTCCAGCATGTCGTTGCCTGCACCACCGTCCAGAAGGTTGTCGGCGCTGCTGCCCCACAGCTTGTTGTTCAGCGCATTGCCCGTGCCCGTGACGGCCTCGGCAAAGTAGAGGCGGAGGTTCTCCACGTTCGCGCCCAGCGCATACGAGATGGTGGACCAGACTTCGTCCGTTCCATCGTTGGCGTACTCGACCACGACATCACCGGCGCTGTCGACGGCGAAGAGGTCGTCCCCTGAGTTGCCATACATCCAGTCATTGCCCTCACCGCCGCCCAGCACGTTGTTGCCGGTGTTGCCCGTCAACACGTTATTCAAGGCGTTGCCGTAGCCGCTGATGGAATCGGTGCCAGCGAGATGCAGGTTTTCCACGTTGGCGTACAGCGAATAGGTGACACGAGTCTCGATCGCGTCTACCCCTTCGCCGGCCAGTTCAGTCACCCGGTCGTAGGGGTCGTCGGCGAAGTAGAAGTCGTTGCCCGTGCCGCCGACCATCGTGTCTGCACCGGTTCCACCGTCGATCCTGTCATCGCCTGCGCCGCCGTCCAGGATATCGATGCCTTCCTTGCCCTGGAGCACATCGTTGCCGGCCAGGCCATAGATGGCATCGTCGCCTGGCGTTCCGGCCAAGGTGTCGGGTCCTGCCGTTCCGTAGACCGGCACCACGATGGGCGGTGTGACGCCTGCGACGAGGTCCTTGACCTGCGCAAGCCTCCACACGGTGGCTGGCGCATCGGTGAAGCGGATTTCCTCGATCTGTCCGCTCTGTCCGCTGTTGGGATCGGTAATGAAGTAGTCGCGCACCCGCATCTGGTCGGTCGTGCCAGCGATCTGCAAGATGAGCGCGTTGCCCTCACGGCTGGCCTTGACGTCGGCCGCTGCAACGCCGGCCTTGAACACGAGCGTGTCCACCTCGCCTGGCGGGAAGTAGTTGTCATCGATGATGTCCTGGCCATCGCCGCGCCCGAACAGGAAGGTGTCGCGGCCATAGCCTCCGATCAGCCTGTCGTTGCCTGCCCCACCGTCCAGCGTGTCGTCGCCATCCCAGCCACCCAGCAAGTTGTCGCCGGCATTGCCGGTCAGCACGTTGCCCAGCGCATTGCCGACGCCGTCGATGTTGCCGGTTCCGATGAGGGTCAGGTTCTCCACGTTGGCGCCGAGATTGAACGCGACGCCGGACCGGACGAGGTCCGTTCCGTTGTCGGCGTTCTCGGCGACAACATCGCCCGTGCTGTCGACGATGAATGTGTCGTTGCCCGTATTGCCGAACATCCAGTCGTTGCCCGCACCGCCGTCCAGCACGTTGTCGCCGTAGTTGCCGGTCACCACGTTGTTCAGGGCATTGCCGGTGCCGTTGATGGCAGCGTTGCCCGAGAGGTGCAGGTTTTCCAGGTTGGCGCCCAGTGCATAGGAAACCTCGGTCACCACGGCATCCACGCCTTCATTGGCCAGTTCGGTCAGGCGGTCGTTGGTGTTGTCGACAAAGTAGGTGTCGTTCCCCACGCCGCCTGTCATCGTGTCGGCACCGGCTGCTCCCTGCAGCAGATCGTCGCCGGCGCCACCTGTCAGCATGTCGTCGCCTGCGCCGCCGTCGAGCATGTCACTGCCGGCGCCGCCGTCCAGCGCATCCACACCTTCCTTGCCGTAGAGCGAATCGTCGCCGGCCAGGCCGTAGATCACGTCGTCTCCCGCCGTTCCGGACAGGATGTCGGCACCCGGCGTACCGTAGATCGGCACGACCTCCGTGGGCACCGAGGAGCCAGCCACCAGGGCTTTCACCTTGGCGACGTTCCACACCGTGGCCGGCGCATCGGTGAAGCGGATCTCCTCGATCTGCCAGCCGTTGGTGGCATCGTTGCCGAAGTAGTTCAACACCCGCACCTGGTCGGTGGTCCCGGCGATCTTGAGGATCAGCGCGTCGCCCTCGCGGCTGGCCGCGACGTCGGCCACGGCCACGCCGGCCCTGAACACGAGCTTGTCGAGGTTGCCCGCGGTGAGGTCGTTGTCGCTGAGGGTGTCCTGGCCATCGCCACGGCCGAACAGGTAGGTGTCGTTGCCCTTGCCGCCATCGATCAGGTTGTTGCCGGTGTTGCCCTTCAGCACGTTGTCCAGCGCATTGCCGGTGCCGTTGATGGCGGCGGTGCCCGTGAGGGTCAGGTTCTCGACGTTGGCGCCGAGCGTGAACGAGACGCTGGACAGGACGAGGTCCGTTCCCTGATTGGCGAACTCGACGACCGCATCCCCGGTGCTGTCCACCATGAAGGTGTCGTTGCCCGCGCTGCCGTACATCGTGTCGTTGCCCGCGCCGCCGTCCAGCACGTTGTCGCCGGTGTTGCCCGTCACCACGTTGTTCAACGCATTGCCGGTGCCGTTGATGGCAGCGGTGCCCGCGAGGTGCAGGTTCTCCAGGTTGGCGCCCAGGGCGTAAGTGACGCGGATCTCCACGGCATCCACGCCTTCGCCGGGCAGTTCGGTCACCAGGTCATCGGCGTTGTCGACGAAGTAGAAGTCGTTGCCGGTGCCGCCTGCCATCACGTCGGCACCGCTTCCACCTTCGAGCTTGTCGTCGCCGGTGCCGCCGATCAGCGAGTCGTCGCCCGCGCCGCCGTCGAGCAGGTCATTGCCGGTGCCACCGTCCAGGGTGTCGGCGCCTTCCTTGCCGTAGATCAGGTCGTCACCGGCCAGGCCGTAGAGGAGGTCGTTGCCCGCCGTTCCGGTCAGGGTGTCGGCACCGGCGGTGCCGTAGATGCCCGCAGGCGCAGGCGGCGCCTTGTCCACGGTCAACGCAAACACGTCGCTGGTGGAAAGACCTTGCGGATCGGTCACAGTAACCCGGATCTGCAGCGTGCCCAGCGCCGCACTGCCCGGCGTGCCGGTAAACCGCCGGTTGACCGCATCGAAGCCCAGCCACGAGGGCAAGGCGCCGCCGTCCGCCAGCCGCGCCGCATAGCTGAGGGCGGTGCCGGAGTCGGCGTCCCTGAAAGCGTTGGCCGGAAGGGTCCAGTTGAAGGTGGCCTGTTCGACGACCTTCTGGTCAGCGATCGGCGTCGCCACGGTGGGCGACAGGGCGCCAGTGACAAGGGCCTTCACCTGGGGAATCTTCCAGACGGTGGTCGGCGCGTCGGTGAAGCGAATCTCTTCGATCTGATAGCCATCGGTGGCGTCGTTGCCGAAGTAGCTGGACACGCGGACCTGGTCACCGCTGCTCTCGAGCTTCAGGACCAGCGCATCGCCCTCCCGGGTGGCCGTCACATCGGCCACGGCGACACCGGCCTTGAACACGAGCTTGTCGAGATTGCCTGCCGAGGTGTCGAAGTCGCTGAGGGTGTCGCGGCCATCGCCACGCCCGAACAGGTAGGTATCGTTGCCTGACGTATCACCGTAGCCGCTGTAGGTGCCGCCCCAGCTACCGCCGAACAACGCGTCGTCGCCGGCGCCGCCGTCCAGCGTGTCATCGCCCGCATCGCCGACCAGCCTGTCGTCACCATCACCGCCGCCCAGGACATCGTCGCCTGCCTCGCCGGACAGGACATCGTCACCGAGGTCGCCTGCCAGCACGTCATTGCCGGCCCGGCCCCACAGCGTGTCGTTGCCGTCACCGCCGCGGAGCGTGTCGTTGGTGGCATAGCCTTGCAGGGTGTCGTCGAGTGGCGTGCCGGTCAGCACCATGGCCTTGACGCTGGCCACCGTCCACACCGTGGCCGGCGCGTCGGTGAAGCGGATCTCCTCGATCTGCCAGCCACTGGTGGCGTCGTTGCCGAAGTAGTTGTAGATCCGGACCTGGTCGCCCGAGTCGGCGATCTTCAGGACCAGCGCTTCCTCATCCCGGCTGGCCAGCACGTCGGCCACGGCCACGCCGGCCTTGAACACCAGCGTGTCCACGTTGCCGGCCGTGGTGTCGCCGTCGATGAGCATGTCCTGGCCATCGCCACGCCCGAACAGGTAGGTGTCGTTCCCCGAGCCATCGAGGTCTCCGGGGAAGCCGTAGGGGCTGGAAATGCCGCCGCTCAGTTGGTCGTTGCCCGCACCACCGTCCAGCGTGTCATTGCCGGCCCCGCCTTGCAGCGTGTCGTTGCCTTCCCCGCCGGTCAACACATCCTGGCCCGCTTCGCCGTACAAGGCATCGTCTCCGGCATCACCTGCAAGGGTGTCGTTGCCGATGCCGCCGTACAGGGTGTCGACGCCGTCGCGGCCACGCAGCGTGTCATTGGTGGCAAAGCCGCGCAGGGTGTCCTTGCCATCCGTGCCGATCAGCGCCATGGCTGCGACGGTGGCCACCGTCCAGATCGTGGCCGGCGCGTCGGTGAAGCGAATCTCATTGATCGGCCAGGTGCTGTCGGCCTCGCTGTTGAAGCAGTTCTCGACCCGGACCTGATCGCCAGTACCGGCAATCTTGAGTATCAGCACGTCGTCTTGCCGGCTGACCACCACGTCGGCCACCGCCACGCCGGCCTTGAACACCAGCGTGTCCATGTTGCCTGACGCGGTGCTGTTGTCGCTGATCGTGTCCTGCCCATCGCCACGCCCGAACAGGTAGGTGTCATTGCCTGTCACATAGGTCCCGAACGCGTGATAGAGGCCGCCGCTCAGGATGTCGTTGCCCGCACCGCCGTCCAGCGTGTCGTCGCCTTCCCCGCCCTGCAAGGTGTCATTGCCATCGCCGCCGGTCAGGGCATCCTGGCCAGCCTCGCCGAACAAGGCGTCGTCTCCTGCGTCGCCTGCGAGGGTGTCGTTGCCGTCCCCGCCATACAAGGTGTCGCTGGCCTCGCGGCCGCGGAGCGTGTCGTTGGTGGCATCGCCGCGCAGGGTGTCTTTCCCGGCCGTGCCGGTCAGCGTCATCGCCTGGATGCTGGCCGCGGTCCACACCGTGGCCGGCGCGTCGGTGAAGCGGATCTCCTCGATCTGATGGTACGGGTCGCGGAAGTGGTTTTCCACACGGACCTGGTCGCCGTTGCCCGCGATGCTCAGGATCAGCGCGTCGTCCTTCCGGCTGGCCACCACGTCGGCCACCGCCACCCCGGCCTTGAAGACCAGCTTGTCCAGGTTGCCGACCGTTGTGTCGGTGTCGACGATCGTGTCCTGGCCATCGCCGCGCCCGAACAGATAGGTGTCGTTGCCCTCGGCATTGCCGTATCCATGGCTCGGGTCATACCATCCGCCGCTCAACAGGTCGTTGCCCACGCCACCATCCAGCGTGTCCTCGCCCTCCCCGCCTTGCAGCTCGTCGTTGCCCTCGCCGCCGGTCAACAGGTCCTTGCCCACTTCACCGAACAATTTGTCGTCGCCAGCATCGCCGGCAAGCGTGTCGTTGCCGTAGCCGCCTTTCAGCGTGTCGTCGCCCTTGCCGCCACGCAGCGTCTCGTCGGCGGCATAGCCTTGCACGGTGTCGTCCAGCAGCGTGGTGACCAGCATCATGGCCTTGACGCTGGCCACCGTCCACACCGTCGCCGGTGCATCGGTGAAGCGGATCTCCTCGATCTGATAACCGTTGGTGGCATCGCCGCCGAAGTAGTCCTCCACCCGGACCTGGTCGCCGGTGCCCGCGATCTTCAGGACCAGCGCGTCGCCATCCCGGCTGGCCGCCACGTCGGCCACGGCCACGCCGGCCTTGAACAGCAGCTTGTCCAGGTTGCCGGCCGTGGTGTCGAAGTCGCCGATCGTGTCCTGGCCATCGCCGCGACCGAAGAGGTAGGTGTCGTTGCCTGGCGTTTCGTCAAATCCATGAAAGATGGCAAGCGTGCCGCCGGTCAGCAAGTCGTTGCCCCCACCGCCGTCCAGCGTGTCGTCGCCCTCCCCGCCCTGCATCCTGTCGTCGCCGTCGCGGCCGATGAGCGTGTCGTTGCTGGCGTAGCCTTGCAGGTCATCGTCGGCGCCCGTGCCGGTCAGCACCAGGGCCTTGACGGCTGCGACCGTCCAGACCGTGGCGGGCGCGTCGGTGAAGCGGATCTCCTCGATCTGCCAGCCATTGGTGGCATTGCTGCCGAAGTAGTTCTCCACCCGGACCTGGTCGGCGGTGCCCGCGATCTTCAGGATCAGGGCGTCGTCGCCTGCACGGCTGGCCAGCACGTCGGCCACCGCCACGCCGGCCTTGAACACCAGCTTGTCCAGGTTGCCTGGCGTGGTGTCGTTGTCGCCGATCGTGTCCTGGCCGTCGCCGCGTCCGAACAGGTAGCTATCGTTGCCCGCACCATCGACGAAGAATGGATAGGTGTCGGTGTCGTGGGCGCCTCCGCTCAACAGGTCGTTGCCCGCACCGCCCTCCAGCGAGTCATCGCCAGCGCCGCCTTGCAGCGTGTCGTTGCCATCGCCGCCGCGAAGGACATCCCGGCCGGCCTCGCCGAACAGCTTGTCGTTGCCTGCTCCGCCGCTCAATGTGTCGTCGCCCGCGCGGCCATACAGGGTGTCGTTGCCGTTGCCTCCGCCGAGCGTGTCCGCGCCGGCAGTACCGATGAGGGTGTTGCCAATGACCTCGACGCTTGTCACTGGAAGCAGCTTGCGCTGGATCGCAGCGCTGTCCCACACGGTGCCGTCAGCGAACTGGATCTGCTGCACGCTGTTGTGGGGCGTGCCCGGCTCGTCCCTGTAGAGGAATCCGTTGACGGTGATCTTGTCGAAGGTGCCGTTGATGGAGATTTCCAGGGCGCTGTTGCCGGTCTGGAACTGGCTGTCATAGACCTGCCTGAGCACGATTTCGGAGGGTGACACGCCCGCCCTCAACTGCACGGTGCTGAGCATGCCCAGCGCGCTGTCGTAGCCGGCCTGGATGACGTCCTGGCCATCACCCTTGCCAAACACATAGGTGTCGTTGCCCGCGCCACCGATCAGGACGTCATTGCCCGCGCAGCCCCTCAGGATGTCGTTGCCTGCCTCTCCCGACAGCAGGTCATTTCCGGTGCCGCCATCGAGCGTGTCATTGCCACTGGCACCGATCAGGGTGTCATCTCCCGCGCCACCCGTGATCGTGTCGTTGTCGAGCGTGCCGCGCAGGGTGTCATTGCCCGTCGTGCCTGCGAACAGCTTGCTCTGGATGGCAGCGATGTCCCATACGGTGCCATCAGCGAACCGGATCTGCTGCAAGCCGTTGGAGAAAGACTTCGGGTCATCCGACTGGAAGAAGCTCCTGGCCGTGACCGTGTCGGGCGTGCCGACGATTGAAATCTCCAGCGCTGCGTAGTTGCCCACGTAGTCGTTGCCATCGACCTGCCTGAGCGCAATCTCCGAGGGCGACACGCCCGCCTTCAACTGCAAGGTGTTGATCTCGCCCACCTCCCTGTCGAGCCTGCCGTTGATCACATCGTGGCCATCGCCCCTGCCGAACAGATAGACGTTGTTGCCCGTATCCCCGATCAGGAAGTCGTTGCCGGCACCACCGTCCAGCGTGTCGTTGCCCTCGTTGCCGATCAGGGTGTCGTTGCCCACGCCACCGAGGAGGGTGTCATTGCCCGCCCCGCCTGCGAGCGTGTCATCGCCGATGCCTCCGTCGAGCGTGTCATCGCCTGCCGCGCCATTCAGGTCGTCGTCTCCCGTCCCGCCCGTGAGGGTGTCGTTGCCAGCGGTGCCGCGCAGCGTGTCGCTGCCAGCGGTGCCGGCGAACAGCTTGCTCCGGATCGTGGCGATGTCCCATACGGTGCCGTCCGCGAACCGGATCTGCATGCCGTTGTCGGGTCCGCTCGTCTCGCTGATGAAGCCGTTGACGGTGAGCTTGTCGGGGGTGCCGCTGATGGAAATCTGCAGGGCGCCAGTGTTGGGTCCGGCGTAGTTGTAGTGCGGATCGTCGTCGTCGCTGGCTTGCGTGAGCACGATCTCCGAGGGCAGGACGCCCGCCCTGAACTGCACGGTGCCCATCTCGCCCGACGTGCTGCCGTAGATGCCATGCACCACGTCCTGCCCATCGCCCTTGCCGAACACATAGGTGTTGCTGCCCGGGCCGCCGCTCAGGCTGTCGTTGCCCGCACCGCCGTCCAGCGTATCGTCGCCATCGCCTCCGCGCAGGGCGTCGTCGCCCGCGCCGCCGCGCAACGTGTCATTGCCCGCCTCGCCGTCGAGCGCGTCATTGCCAGCGCCGCCATCGAGCGTGTCATTGCCGCCGACGCCGTTGAGGCTGTCGTCACCGGCCCCGCCGGACATCGTGTCGTTGCCGAGGGTGCCGCGCAGGACATCGTTGCCGGACGAACCCGCATGGACCCGGCTCTGGATCGCCGCCACGTCCCACACCGTGCCGTCGGCGAACTGGATCCGCTGCACCCCATTCTTGAGATTGCCCGGATCATCTCCCCCGAAAAAGCCGTTGACCGTGATCTTGTCGACCGTGCCATTGATGGAAATCTCCAGTGCAGTGTTGCCTCCGAGTTCCGTGTCGAGGACCTGCCTGAGCACAACTTCGGAGGGCGACACGCCCGCCCTCAAGCGCACGGTGTTCAACTTGCCTGCCGCGTTGTCATAGGTCACGCGGATCACGTCCTGGCCATCGCCCTTGCCGAAGACATAGGTGTTGTTGCCGGTGCCGCCATGCAGGCTGTCGTAGCCCGCGCCGCCGTCGAGGGTGTCGTCGCCATCGCCGCCGCTCAGGATGTCGTCGCCCGCACCGCCGAGCAGGCTGTCGTTGCCTGCCTCGCCTGTCAGCGTGTCATAGCCGCTGCCGCCATCGAGCGTGTCGTTGCCTGCGGCGCCGTTCAGGTTGTCGTAGCCTGCCCCGCCGGTGAGGGTGTCGTTGCCCACGGTGCCGCGCAGCAGGTCGATGCCCGGCGTGCCGGCGAAGAGCCTGCCCAGGATCGCGGCCATGTCCCATGTCGTGCCATCGGCAAAGCGCAGTTGCTGCACGCCGTTGGTGGGGCCGCTCGGGTCATCGGCACGGAAGAAGTCGGAGACGGTGACCTTGTCGGAGGTGCCACGGATGGAAATCTCCAGCGCAGGATTGCCTCCGGCCTGGGAGACGTTGACCTGCCTGAACTCGATCTCCGAAGGCAGCACGCCAGCCCGAAACTGCAAGGTGCTCAGCTTGCATGCGATGCCGTCGGAATTCGCGCGGATCAAGTCCTGGCCGTCGCCCTTGCCGAACACATAGGTGTTGCTGCCGGCACCGCCGTCCAGGGTGTCGTTGCCTGCGCCCCCCAGCAAGGTGTCGTTGCCGGCCTCGCCCACCAGCGTGTCATTGCCGATGCCGCCATCGAGCGTGTCATTGCCAGCGGCGCCGTTCAGGATGTCATCGCCCTTGCCGCCTGTGATGGTGTCGTTGCCCACGCTGCCGCGCAGGGTGTCATTGCCCGGCGTGCCGGCGAGCAGCTTGCCCAGGATTGCGGCGGTGTCCCATACCGTGCCGTCCTCGAACTGGATCTGCCGGACGCTGTTGTAGCCAGAGCCCGGGTCGTCTCCAAAGAGGAAGCCGTTGACCGTGATCTTGTCGGAGGTCCCCCTGATGGAAATCTCCAGGGCGCGGTCGCCAGCAGTGCTGTACAGGTCGCTGTCGCCGGCTTGCTTGAGGACGAGATCCGAGGGCAGGATGCCCGCCCTCATCCGCACACTGCCGAGCGTGCCGACCACCCCGTCGAAGTTGGCGTGAATCACGTCCTGGCCACTGCCCCTGCCGAAGAAGTAGGTGTTGTTGCCCGCACCGCCGTACAGGTGGTCGTTGCCGACGCCGCCGTCCAGCATGTCGTCGCCATCGCCGCCACGGAGGTAGTCGTCACCCGCTTCGCCCAGCAGCAGGTCGTTCCCCGCCTGGCCTTCCAGCGTGTCGCTGCCGCCGCCCCCGGCGACGATGTCCTGGCCGTCACCGGCGAGGTAGTAGTTGCCGCTGCCGTCACCCAGGTAGATGTCGCTTCTCCAGGTGCCGAAGGTCGAGGTGCCGATGACGACGCCGAGGCTTGCCAGATCCGTCCGGATCGGCGAGTTCGCCGGCAGGCCCTCGACCCAGCCGCGGAGCTTTCCCACGCCTTCGAAGCCGACGGCTTCCAGCGTCGGCCACAGGTAGCGGTTGAGTTCGACCAGGTCGATAAGCGCCTGGCGTTCATTCGATGCCTTGTACGTGTCCAGCCTGGTCGTGAGGCCGGTCGTGTCGAAATGAATGCCACTGTCGTCCGTGCTGACCTCGATGGCATCGAGATACGGCGTCAGCCGCGTCTGCGTGGCCAATGCGCCGTAGACGCTGTCCCTGAGCGTCTGGTAGCTCTGCTGGAGCGACTTCAATTGCGAGTCCGACGGAATGATGTCGAAGACCGCATCGCTGGTCGTCGTTCCGTCGGGTGCCTTTGTTGCAGGCGTGAAATAGATGCCGTCGGGCTGCGGCGTGCTGCCACCGACGGGGGTATAGAAACGCTCTCCGTTGAACACGTCCAGCACGCCGATCAAGCTGCGGAACTGCTCGCCCGTCATCCCTGTGACGTTGAGCCTGACCTTCACGGGCTGGCCGCCGTTCAGGTAATCCTCCAGCGTGCTCAGGAAACCCGAACTCCTGGCCCATTCGGTGATGAGGCCGTCGATGAGGGCCAGTTGAGCGTCACGCGTGGTGGCAGCGCTGAAAGCCGCGAGTCGCGCGGCCAGTTGCGGGCTGCTGCTGACGGCTTCACCGAGGTCGCGAGCGCGGCCGCTGCCTTGCATCTGGGGCAAGGCCCTGGCCTGGTCCGAGAGCGGAATGTTCGTGGCGAACTCGCGGTCGAAATTGTTGGCCGCGAGGTCGACGGCACCCACGACACCGACCACCACGGTGCCACCCCGGGCAATGTTGGTGCCGTCGACCCGTGCGATGCGATTGCCATTGATGTTTGTGGTGCTGCTTGCATTCGGCGCGCTGCCAAGGGTGCCGATGAGCGAGATGCCGAGTTCGCCGAGTCCGAAAAGCTCGCCGGCCTGGGACGTGCCATCCTGGTTGAGGTCACGCCAGACCTTGACCTGGTTCCAGGCGCTGTCGGCGGCAGTGAACAAGTTGTCGCGGTTGCTGTCGAGGTCGTGCAATGCAACGAAGCCGTTGGCCGCCTTCTTGCCATCGAGGCCGACGGTGTCCACGCCGAAGAGTTCTGCGCCGGTGGTGATGGCGCCGTCACCATTCAGATCGCGCACGAGGATGCCGTCGTCCGCGCCGACCCAGCCGGTCCGGGTCCGGGTGCCGTCGCCGTTCTCGTCGAAGAAGACGGTGCCATCGACGCTCTTCAATTCCAGACCGTCGCCGTCGAGGTCCAGCGCCAGCATTCGCGGCTCCACCGGGTCGTAGCGGCCTCGTGCCTGCTCGTAGGCAACGTGTACACCCGGATCCACCTCCGGAATCTTGTACGTAAGTGGGAATTGCGCCTGCAAGGTTCTTTCCAGCGCGAGGCGATCTGCGTCGCTCATGCCGAGCAGTTTCTGCCTGTCGGCTTCCAGGATGCCCTGAAGATCGCCCTGCGCAAACTCACCCGGCTTGGACACCCATTGGCCGCCGTCCCAGTCGGTGCGCTGCCAGGTGCCGTCCGCCGATCGTTTGTAGATGCCGATCTGCTCCGGCGTGACGACCCACTTGGGCGCGTTCGCCGTCGCAAACACGGCATAGGCGGCCGGCAGGAACGGCGCGGGCATGCCGATCAACGCCTGCAGACCATGGACGGGACCACCCAGAAGCATCTCTTCCCAAAAACTGGACATATGCACTTTCAATCAGTTGAACAACAACACGGCACTGGCAAAGAAAAGGGTGGCTGCGGGAGCCCCCGGGCCAGCGGTCTGGACGTTGGTCTGCGGCACGTCGGACCATGGCGAGCGCGGGCAGTGGTCTCCGCGGCGAGCGGTCGAGTGCGGGGGGCGATTGCGTGGCCTCGAGGGGAGGCGATCAGAGGAGAGCGCGCGATGCTGCACCGCGCGGTGGGCGATGCGGTGGCCGTGACAGATTGCGCCCGAAGCGCCGGCCGTGCGAGCGCGTTCGCGCCCGCGGTTTGGTAAATCATTTCGCTCCCCTGACCCTCGTCTTTCTGGTCGGCCTGAAGATACTTCAAATCACAGAAAAGCTCTGTTGGAAAACTGGCGATTCCTCATCCGGAACGAGCAGTCCGGCAACGAATCTCAAGCGTCAGGAAGGTGGGCCAGGAAGGGCGTCCTTGCGCATGCGACAAGGGGCCCGACGGCTCGGTGAACGCAATCTCGCAGGCCACGCACCGCGGGCCTGCGATGCGGGAGGCGGGCACCGCCCACCCCCGCCAACTCAATGCCAATTGGAGGCGATCACGGGGTTCAGGTTGGGCTGGTAACTCGCCGGCAACGTGGTCTGTGCCGCGGCAGGCGGAGCGAACCCCGCCATGGCCTGGACCAGGTTCTGGACCTCGGTGTCGAGCAAGACCTTGCCGTCGCTGGTCCTGAACTGTTCCACGTGGTGCTGATTCCCTGCGTACCAGTTCTTGATGGTGAACTTGTCTTCCGTGCCGATGACGCTGACGACCAGGTCGTTGCCCGTGCCCTTGGCGAACCAGAGCTGGTCCATCGCGATGTCGTCGCCGAACAATGCGATGTCGACGTTGCCGGCGGTACCGTCTTCTTCCACCACCACGTCGGACCCGTGACCTCGGGCCAGCAAGTAGGTGTCGTTGCCTGCATTACCGTACAGCCAATCGTTGCCCGTGCCGCCATCCAGCACGTTGTCGCTGTTGTTGCCCGTCACCACGTTGTTCAGCGCGTTGCCGGTGCCGTTGATGGCAGCGGTGCCTGCGAGGTGCAGATTTTCCAGGTTGGCGCCCAACGTATAGGAGACACGGTTCTCCACCGCGTCCACGCCTTCGCCAGCCAGTTCGATCACCCGGTCGTTGGCGTTGTCGACGAAGTAGAAGTCGTTGCCCGTGCCGCCTGACATTGCGTCTGCGCCGCCGGCGCCGTCGATCCTGTCGTCGCCGGCCAAGCCGTTGATGACGTCGTCGCCGGGCGTTCCAGTCAGCGTGTCGGCCCCTGCTGTACCGTTGATTGGCACCACCTCGGCGGGCACGGACTCCGACGCCAAGGCTTTGACCCTGGCAACGTTCCACACCGTGGTCGGTGCGTCGGTGAAGCGAATCTCCTCGATCTGCCAGCCGTTGGTGGCATCGTTGCCGAAGTAGTTCTGCACCCGCACCTGGTCGGTGGTGCCGGCGATCTTCAGGATCAATGCATCACCTTCGCGGCTAACCGAGACGTCAGCCACCGCCACGCCGGCCTTGAAGACAATCTTGTCGACATTGCCCGCGGTGAGGTCGTTGTCGCCGATGGTGTCCTGGCCGTCACCACGACCGAACAGGTAGGTGTCGTTGCCCGCACCACCATCCAGCCAGTTGTTGCCGGCGTTGCCTGTCAGCACGTTGTCCAGCGCATTGCCGGTGCCGTTGATGGCGGCGGTGCCCGTGAGGGTCAGGTTCTCGACATTGGCGCCGAGTGCGTACGTGACGCTGGACTGCACGGTATCCGTTCCTTCGTTCTGGAATTCGACGACAGCATCACCGGTGCTGTCGACGATGAACGTGTCATTGCCTGCGTTGCCGTACAGCCAGTCGTTGCCCGCGCCGCCGTCCAGCACGTTGTCGCTGGTGTTGCCGGTCACCACGTTGTTAAAGGCGTTGCCGGTGCCGTTGATGGCAGCGGTGCCTGCGAGGTGCAAGTTCTCCAGATTGGCACCCAGGGCATAGGAGACTCGGTTCTCCACTGCGTCCACGCCTTCGCCAGCCAGTTCGATCACCCGGTCGTTGGCGTTGTCGACGAGGTAGAAGTCATTTCCTGTGCCGCCTGACATTGCGTCGGCACCGCCTGCGCCGTCGATCTTGTCATCGCCTGCCAAGCCGTTGATGACATCGTCGCCGGGCGTGCCAGTCAAGGTGTCGGCCCCTGTCGTACCGTTGATGGCCACCGGCGCCGCTACGGCAGCTTTGTCGACGGTCAACGCGAACACGTCGCTCGTGGAAAGCCCTTGCGGGTCGGTCACCGTGACCCTGATCTGCAGCGCCCCCAGTGCTTCACTGCCTGGCGTGCCCGTGAAGCGCCGGCTGGCTGCATCGAATCCGAGCCATGAAGGCAAAGCGCTACCGTCCGCCAAATGCGCCGTGTACGTCAGGGCGGTGCCGGAGTCGGCGTCCTTGAAAGCGTTGGGCGGAATGGTCCAGTCGAAAGCGGACTGTTCAACTGCCCTCTGGTCGGCAATTGGCGTTGCCACGGTGGGCGACAAGGCGCCTGCGACCAAGGCCTTTACTTGGGGGATCTTCCACAACGATCCATCCGCGAACTGGATTTCCTCGATCTGCCAGCCATTGGTGGCATCGCTGCCAAAGTAGTTGGTCACGGTGACTTGGTCCGTGGTGCCCGAGAGCTTGAGGAGCAGGTTGTCGCCTGAGCGGCTGATCAGCACATCGGCCGGCAGCACACCGGCCTTGAAGACGAGCTTGTCCAGGTTGCCTGCCGTGCCGTCGTTGTCGTGAATGCTGTCTTGGCCGTCGCCCCGGCCGAACAGGTAGGTGTCGTTGCCCGCTCCGTTGTAGTTGCCGTTCCAGGTGTCATACACGCTGCCGGCCAGGATGTCGTTGACGGTGCCGCCATCGAGCACGTCGTTACCGCCACCACCCTGGAGCGTGTCGTTACCGACTCCACCACTGAGCACATCGGTGCCCGCTGCGCCACTGAGAGAGTCGTTGCCATCCGCCCATCGATCACATCGTCACCGCCTCCACCGTTGAAACTATTGTTCCCGGCATCCCCCAAATAAACCTCGTGGTTATCCGTCCCCGTTGCCGTGCCCCGCAGGACATGCAGGCTGGTCAACTCCGCCAGCACCGGTGAATTGGCAGGCAGCGCCGCAATCTGCGCACGCAGCGTCGCGATGCCGTCAAATCCCACCTCGCGCAGTGTCGAATTGGCAAACAGGTTCAGCTCGATGAGGTCGGTGATGCCGTTGCGGCTGTCGGACGTGATCGCCGCGTCCACTTTGCTCGCCAGCGCTGTGGTGTCGAAGTGCACCCCGGCCTCATCCACCATCAAATCGATTGAATCCAGGTAGGGTTTGAGTCGGGTCTGCACCACCAGCGCCACGTACACGCTGTCCTTGAGCGCGTCGTATGCCTGGTTGATGAGTACCGCCTGCTCCGCGCTGTAGCTCACCACAAAGCTGCTGCCGCTGGAGCGCACCCACTTGTCCAGAATGGTTTGTCCGTTGAACTGCTCTAGCGCCGTCATCTGGGCGTACAGAGCGGGGTTGTTTTGCGCGAACTGTTCGATAGCCGTGATGGAGCCCGCCCCAGCCGCCGGATTGGCCAGTGTGCGATTGGCCTGGAGGCTGGTGGGCATCGCGCTGGTGGCGCCCCAGCTTTGGATCAGGGCATCCAGGCTGGCTTGTTACTGCGCCTTGGTGGTGCCGGCGGCGAACTGCGCCAGTTGGGCCTGCAACGCCAGTGCCTGTGCGGTGCCCAGGCTCATGGCCGGCCGCAGATCCCGCACCGCGCCGCTGCCGGTCATCTGCGGCAGGGCCGCGGCCTCGGTGCTGACGGCCGGGTCGTCGGTGAATTCGCGGTAGAAGTTGTTGTTGGCCAGAAGCAGGCTGCCCGCCATGTGGGCCGTGCCGCTACTGCCGACCGTGCCATCGGCCTTGGTGAAGCTGCCGCTGAAGGTCTGGGTGTTGCCGCCGCCCAGGTTCACGTTGCTGCCGGTGCCCGCCACATTGATGCTGGCCACGCCCAGGTCCGCAAAGCTGAGCAGCTCATTGGCTTGGCTGACACCGTCCTGGTTCAGGTCTTTCCAGAGCTTGACGCTGGAGAAGGCGACGTCATGGCCATCGAACTTGCCGTCGGCCACGCCGTTGGCGTCGGCATCCAGGTCGGCCAGGGCTTCAAAGCCGTTGGCGGCGGTCTGCCCTGCGCGGGCACCGTGGGTGAGGATGGTGTTGTCGCCGAACAGTTCACGGCCGGAGTCGATGGTTCCATTGCCATTGAGGTCGCGCACCACGATGGCTTCGCCGGAGGCGATCCAGCCGGTGGCGGTCTTGGTGCCGTCGCCGTCCTGGTCGAAGAGGATGGGGGCATTGGGGTTGATGCCGCTGGTGGTGATGCCGTTGCCGTCCAGGTCCAGGACCAAGGGGTCGCGGCGGGGGGCTACCCAGTTCAGGGCGTTGGTGACAAGTGTGTTAATGCTACTTAACAGCGTGGGCACCATTCTGAGCGCCTCATAAGCGCCATAGACAGCCAAGAAACCACCTACAGCAGCACCGAGTGGCAGGCCGACAATTGCCCCGATGGCTACGGCGGCGAGTTCGATCCCGCCGAAAATCAGGGCGCCCTCGGCGAGGTCTTTCAGTCCATTGGCCACGATCGCATGTGCCTTATCGGG
This sequence comes from Variovorax rhizosphaerae, assembly GCF_037889975.1. Taxonomy (NCBI): domain Bacteria; kingdom Pseudomonadati; phylum Pseudomonadota; class Betaproteobacteria; order Burkholderiales; family Comamonadaceae; genus Variovorax; species Variovorax rhizosphaerae. Next base: position 222,603 of record NZ_JBBKZT010000011.1, read on the forward strand.
GTCGCCCTCTTGCTCCGCTGCAACGGCATTGGTCGCAATCAGCATCACCGCCATGACCATCCCCACGGCATTGGCACGGCTGAGTCCTTTGTTTGCCATTTCCAAAGCAATGGGATCACCGCCCAATCGGGCACGTTCGACAGCTTCTTTTTGATAGCCGACAACATGCTCATTGGCCAACGCCGCATTTTACAAGGCAACTTCGTTGGCTGCCGTTTGAGGAATCTGCAAAGTGGAGACGTAATTACCCGCAAGCTCTGGCGGCAAGGTCTTGCCCAACTCTTGCAGCCCCAGTTTGTCAAAATATTCCGAGCTGCCAACATCCCTCACAGTTCCGTTAACGTCCATTGCAACTTTGAGGTTGCCGGTTTGTTGTACCGAAACGCTGGTGATGTAGTCGAGTACTACCTTGTCTGCGGCGGCTACATCCGCCACCGTGCCGCTGGCAACCAAATCGACCTTGAGACGATTCAAATCCTCGACTGAAACCCCGACAACACGCGCGTCTGGATTCTTCAATAGCGCTGGAATTTCACTTTGCACCAGGACGCCGCGCTCAAATGTCCCCTCGGGCGCAAGAATGCCAAAAATGCCCTTGGCTTCTCCTGCATATTTTGCCGAGCCAACGTCCTACATGGATGTTGAGTTGATCCGCTCGCCTGTAGGGGTTTGACCGTAAAGAACCTCGTTATATCGCGCATCCATCTCTACAGCCAACGCCGGTGTTACGGTGGTCGCACCTGCTTTGGCAAGTATTTCGTTGCGCACTGCAAATTGGAGTTCCCTGCGACACTGGTCGTATTGCAACAATCGCCCCACTTCGCTATCGGCAACGGTAAATACTTTACCTTGGCTGGTCTCAGCTATTTTGATCGCTGCTTCGCCGGCCTTGGTGGTCGCATTTATATTGCCGGTGTAGAGCAGCTGCACACTCTCAGAGGTAGCGCCTATTACTGCGCCAGACATACCTTTGACGAGATTAATTAAAGAGTCGACGGTTTTATAGTCTGCAGTACCAACTAGCCCGTAGGCAGTAGAATAAACCATAGCCATTACAGATCTCCCTCTTGGAATTCCGGAGTAATGGCATTCAACAAATCATTGCCTGGATTTCCATCATTAGGGCCCAAGCCCTGACGACCAAACACTGCAAACGCAGCTGTTAATTCCTCCTTAAATTCAATCGAGGGGATGGTGGTAGGTGATGGGCCTCCAGGAAAAATCACCAAATTTCCATGAAAATGGCTCTGTAGATTAAACTCTTGAAGCACGCCTTTGAAATAGAACAAAAAACCTGGTCCAACTTCCTGCCATGGTTTGACGGGTGCACCAAGCAAATACATGTTGCGTGATCGGTCTATCGCCCAGTTTAAGTCTTGGTTATTTTTAAAATACTGCTCATTGAGAAGCGACAATGAAATAGGTCTGTTGGGCTCCGCGTCACGTAGAATTTTTTCAGCATCAATAGGCTGTATCTTTTCAAGTACGTATGTCATGGTTATGTTTCTCTTTGAATTCTTGAAACTAGTGAATCAGCAAACGGTCTGATGAATATTTGTCGCAATTGGCTTGGTCGTCCAAAAGAGTACTCGGGCCTTTGCTGTCACTGACAGGTCGTCCGAGAACTCGCGGTGGACGTGGCTGTTACTGCCAGTTCGCCGCCAAGCTCGACGCGTAGTTCGCAGGCAGGGTGGTCTGCCCGGCCGCAGGCGGCGCAAAGCCCGCCATAGCGCTGACCAGGTTCTGCACCTGGCTGTCGAGCAAGGTATGCCCGTCGCTGGTCTTGAACTGCTCCACGTGGTATTGGCTGCCCAGATACCAGTTGCTGAGGGTCAGTTTGTCGTCGGTCCCGATGAGGCTCACTTCCAGGTTGTTGCCGACCTGACGGAACCACAGCTGGTCGGTGGCAATATCCGCGCCGAACTGCGCCACGTCGGTGTTGCCTGTCGTGGCGTCGTTTTCGGTCACGGTGTCGACCCCGTAGCCGCGACTGAACAAGTAGGTGTCGTTGCCGGCCTTGCCGTACAGGTAGTCGTTGCCCCCCAGCCCGTTGATGGTCTCGGCGTTGAGCGTGCCGATGAGAGTGTCCGCCGCCTCCGAGCCTGCGTAGAGCTTGGCCTGGATCGCGGCCAGGTCCCAGGTCGTGCCGTCGGCAGAGCGGATCTGCTGCAGCGGGTTGTACGCATTGGCCACGTTGTCCTGGTACAGGACGTTGGCGAACGTAATCTGATCGGTGGTGCCGTTGATCTTGATAATCACTGCAGCGCCCGAGGTGCCCAACGTCACGTCGCTGACCGCCACCCCCGCCTTGAACTGCAAGACGTTGGCCTTGCCGGCGGCGGTATCGCTGATGGCGGAGACAAAGTCCTGCCCGTCTCCACGCCCGAACAGGTAGGTGTTGTTGCCCAGGCCACCATAGAGGGTGTCGTTGCCCGTGCCACCGTCCAGTGTGTCGTTACCGTTCTCACCCCGGATGCTGTCGTCGCCCGCCCGCCGTCGATCACATCATCACCACTGCGGCCATAGATATCGTCGTTGCCACCACCTCCGGAGAGGGTGTCGTTGGTGGCGTAACCTTGCAGGTTGTCGTTGCCAGCCGTGCCGGTCAGCACCATGGTTTTCATGGCTGCCACCGTCCACACCGTGTCTGCTGCATCGGTGAAGCGGATCTCCTCGACCAGCGAGCTGTTGACGGCATCGTTGGCAAAGTAGTTGCTCACCCGCACCTGGTCGGTGGTGCCGGCGATCTTCAGCACCAGCGTGTCACCATCCCGACTGGTCACCACGTCGGCCACCGCCACACCGGCCTTGAAGACCAGCCGGTCCACATTGCCAGCCGTGCTGTCGGTGTCGATCACGGTGTCCTGGTCATCGCCCCGGCCGAACAAGTAGGTGTCGTTGCCGCCATCGCCGTAGGCCGTGTCGTTGCCCGCGCCACCGTCGAAGGTGTCGTTGCCGGTCAATCCGGAGAGGGCATCATTGCCGGCGCCGCCGAGCAGCGTGTCGTTACCGCTCTCACCCCGGATGTTGTCGTCGCCTGCACCGCCATCGATCACGTCATCGCCCTCTCGGCCATAGATGTCGTCGTTGCCGCCGAAGCCATTGATTACGTCAGCGGCAGCTGTACCACTCAAGGTGTCATTTCCCGCAGTACCAGACAACACCAAGGATTTCACGTCGGCGACGCTCCATACGGTATTGGGTGCATCGGTGAAGCGGATTGCTTCGATCTGCGAACCGTTGGTGGCATCGTCGCGAAAGTAGTTGGACACCTGGGTCTGGTCGCTTGTGCCGCTGATCTTCAGCACCAGGGTGTCACCATTGCGGCTGACCTGGACATCGGACACCGCAACACCTGCCTTGAAGATGATCTGGTCGACGTTGCCGATGGTCGTGTCGGTGTCGACGATGGTGTCTTGGCCATCGCCCTTGCCGAACAGGAAGACGTCATTGCCGCCGTCACCGTACATGATGTCGTTGCCCGCACCACCGTCGAACGTGTCGTTGCCGGTCAATCCGGAGAGGGCATCGTTGCCGGTGCCACCGAGCAGCGTGTCGTTGCCCGCGCCACCGTCGATCACGTCATCACCGTCCCGTCCATAAATGTCGTCATTGCCGTCCAGGCCGTTCATGACATCCGCGCTGGCAAAGCCCGTCAGATTGTCGTTGCTTGCGGTACCGGTCAAGATCAAGGTTTTTATGTCAGCAACGGTCCACACAGTGTTCGGGGCATCGGTGAAGCGGATCTCTTCGATCTGCGAGCGGTTGGTCGCATCGTCGGTGAAATAGTTCTGTACCCGCGCTTGGTCAGTGGTACCGGCGATCTTCAGCACCAGCGTGTCACCGTCCCGACTGGCCACCACGTCGGCCACCGCCACGCCGGCCTTGAAAACCAGCCGGTCCACATTGCCGGCCGTGCTGTCGGTGTCGATCATGGTGTCCTGGCCGTCGCCCCGGCCGAACAGATAGGTGTCGTTACCGCCGTCGCCGTAGGCCGTGTCGTTGCCCGCACCGCCATCGAAGGTGTCGTTGCCGGTTAGCCCGGAGAGGGCATCGTTGCCGGCGCCGCCGAGCAGCGTGTCGTTGCCGCTCTCGCCCCGGATGTTGTCGTCGCCCGTGCCGCCGTCGATCACATCGTCGCCGTCCCGGCCAAAGATGTCGTCGTTGCCACCCCACCCGTTGATCACGTCCGCACTGGCAAAGCCAGTCATGTAGTCGTTGCCCGCGCCACCAGTCAACACCAAGGCCTTCACGTCAGCGACGGTCCAGACCGTATCCGGTGCATCGGTGAAACGGATCTCCTCCACCTGCGAGCCATTGGTCGCATCTGTGTTGAAGTAGCTCTGCACCTGCAACTGGTCGGTGGTGCCGTTAATCTTGAAGACGAGTGCATCGCCGTTCCGGCTGACCTGCACATCCGATACGGCAACACCCGCCTTGAAGATGACCCGGTCGATGTTGCCGACGGTCGCGTCATAGTCGATCACGGTGTCCTGGCCATCACCCCGGCCGAACAGGTAGGTGTCGTTACCACCGTCGCCGTAGGCCGTGTCGTTGCCCGCGCCGCCATCGAAGGTGTCGTTGCCGGCCCCACCGGACAGGGCGTCATTGCCGGCGCCGCCGAGCAGCGTGTCGTTGCCGCTTTCGCCCCGGATGTTGTCGTCGCCCGCGCCGCCGTCAACAACGTCGTCGCCGTCCCGGGCAAAGATGTCGTTATTCCCCGCATTCCCCAAATAAATCTCTGCAAAGTCCGTCCCCGTCGCCGAGCCCTGCAAGACATGCAAGCTGGCCAACTCCGCCAGCACCGGTGCATTCACAGGCAGCGCCGCAATCTGCGCACGCAGCGTCGCGATGCCGTCGAAACCGACCTCGCGCAGTGTCGAATTGGCAAACAGGTTCAGCTCGATGAGGTCGGTGATGCCGTTGCGGCTGTCGGACGTGATCGCCGCGTCCACTTTGCTCGCCAGCGCTGTGGTGTCGAAGTGCACCCCGGCCTCATCCACCATCAACTCGATTGAATCCAGGTAGGGTTTGAGTCGGGTCTGCACCACCAGCGCCACGTACACGCTGTCCTTGAGCGCGTCGTATGCCTGGTTGATGAGTACCGCCTGCTCCGCGCTGTAGCTCACCACAAAGCTGCTGCCGCTGGAGCGCACCCACTTGTCCAGAATGGTTTGTCCGTTGAACTGCTCTAGCGCCGTCATCTGGGCGTACAGAGCGGGGTTGTTTTGCGCGAACTGTTCGATAGCCGTGATGGAGCCCGCCCCAGCCGCCGGATTGGCCAGTGTGCGATTGGCCTGGAGGCTGGTGGGCATCGCGCTGGTGGCTCCCCAGCTTTGGATCAGGGCATCCAGGCTGGCTTGTTGCTGCGCTTTGGTGGTGCCGGCGGCGAACTGCGCCAGTTGGGCCTGCAACGCCAGTGCCTGTGCGGTGCCCAGGACGGCCGCAGATCCCGCACCGCGCCGCTGCCGGTCATCTGCGGCAGGGCCGCGGCCTCGGTGCTGACGGCCGGGTCGTCGGTGAATTCGCGGTAGAAGTTGTTGTTGGCCAGAAGCAGGCTGCCCGCCATGTGGGCCGTGCCGCTACTGCCGACCGTGCCATCGGCCTTGGTGAAGCTGCCGCTGAAGGTCTGGGTGTTGCCGCCGCCCAGGTTCACGTTGCTGGCGGTGCCCGCCACATTGATGCTGGCCACGCCCAGGTCCGCAAAGCTGAGCAGCTCATTGGCCTGACTGACACCGTCCTGGTTCAGGTCTTTCCAGAGCTTGACGCTGGAGAAGGCGACGTCATGGCTATCGAACTTGCCGTCGGCCACGCCGTTGGCATTTGCATCCAGGTCGGCCAGGGCTTCAAAGCCATTGGCGGCTTTCTGGCCCGCGCGGGCGCCGTGGGTGAGGATGGTGTTGTCGCCAAAAAGATCACGGCCGGAGTCGATGGTTCCGTTGCCATCGAGATCGCGCACCACGATGGCTTCGCCGGAGGCGATCCAGCCGGTGGCGGTCTTGGTGCCGTCGCCGTCCTGGTCGAAGAGGATGGGGGCATTCGGGTTGATACCGCTGGTGGTGATGCCGTTGCCGTTCAGGTCCAGGACCAAGGGGTCGCGGCGGGGAGGCACCCAGTTGAGCGCACCGCTGAACAATGAATTTACGGCGCTCGATATGGCTTCACCAAAACCTATGCCAGCTTGATGCCCCCAATAAGCGGCGAGTAGACTAGTGCCGAGTGCGCCAATAATTCCAGCGCCAATACCGATAGGGCCAAGGAGCGCGAGCGGTACCAAAAGCATCGCAGCGCCTTCAAATGCAAGTCCGCCCGCAGCCATAGCACCCACCGTGCCCAAACTCCAATCGCGGACGATGGTTTGGGCTGTAATGGGATCATCCATGTCATAGGCCTCTTTAGCGCGAATGGCGGCTTCAGCTGCGGTGAACCCTAAAGCAAATGCGCCCAACACACCTAAACCCGCCTCGGTTGCACCAATACCTCGCCAAAAGGTCTGGTTGTTGGAAACGGCATCCATTGCACTACTCAAGCTACTAAGTTCGCCGAGTTGCGACTTGGACAAGGCGCCCATCAAATCACCCAAGCTACCTATCGTGGCATCGGCCGGTATCGGCTTGGCGGCTGCCGGGTCTCCCAGCAGTTTGGCCGCGTCCACCCACGTAATATTTCCAGATGCATCTCGAGCGATGTCGATTCCACCGAGTTTTTCGCGCGAGATGAAGGTTGCCAGGTCGCGCGCTGCGGTCAGCGCATCGCCGGGCTCGATGCCAACCCGAGTCAATAAATCCCGAAAACCAATAAATGCTTCCCGTGAGACGCCCCACAAGTCGGTCGCCTTGGGGTCGTTCAGAAAAGTTTCAAACTCAGTTTGCGCCCACACGCGCGACGGGTCTGCAAATGGAGTGATGGAGCGCACGGAGCCTTCGGCTCCATCTACAAAGTTCTTGGAGCTGGTGGCCCACAAGCTGCTTTGTGGATCGCCGCCAACAAAGTCGTAGGCAGGAGTGCCGCGGATATCCGGATTGCTTCCAAAAACCGTGCTAACGTGTTGCTTAAAGATATCGCCATTTAGAAACTTTGCCAATTCAGTGTTGCCAATCAGTCTTGCATCAGGACTGTTCGCTTTAAGCCAGTTGACAACGTCTGAACTCCCAATTCCACCTGCAACAGAACCACTGTAGGTCACTGTTACTTTTCCTGAGGCATCAATAGAAAGCTGATTAACAAGATTGCGAAGAGCGCTGGCACTGGAACATTCTTCCGGGTTATAGAAAATAAGTTGATTTGCTTGCGCTTCGGTGCGGCGATAGACATTATTTTCTTTCCCAGTTAAAACCTGAATTCGATGGTGTAGTTTTTTTCTTGACCAAAGACTCCACGGGAACCACGGCAGACTCTTGCTTCCTTCAGCACATCAAGCACTTGTGCGCGCCCGGTAGAAAATCCATTCGGCAAAATTAACTTGGGCAACTCCAGAATCATGTGCGTACTGTTGCGATCAGATCGTGAGCCATCCACGGTTTCCAGATCAGCCTTGATCACGGCACCATCCCACCACAGCACATAGGTCTCTACGTGGCGATCCTCAAATTGACCATACGCCGTGACATAAAGCAGGAAGATGTTTTTTGACCTGTCTATAGTCCAACCCAAAATGTCTTCGATAGTAGTTGCAGGCGCATTGATGCCTTCTATATTTTTGATAATCCTCTCAATATCATATTTATTAAAATCTTCAGACGATATTCGTTCGTTCACAAAAGGCATTAACTTTACTCCTTGAGGTTTTTTTAATAGATTAGAGAAACTGATGACAAATTTTCAATTAAGATCAAGTTGCTGAACCGAAAGAGTTTTGCAAGCCTCGCTTCCAACGCCCATCAATGCTGTGCCTTTTAGGTACTAAGCGCAGATGCACCAGTGATCGTATCCCCGCACGCGACGCCCGCGTAGCGATAACCCTGATCGCTCAGCGCTTGTTAAATATCCAGAACACGCACTAAATTGAGCATGGATTTATGCGAATCGATTTGTTGTCGCGTCAAATTATTTGGCATATTTCCTCCTTCAATTAGTTATTTTTGAAATCAAGAATCACTCTTCTTATGGACGATTGAATCAGTCTCCAATTTTCCAGCTGCCCTCTGCGGTAGAGGGCGGAAACTTTAACCCTCAACGGTAGTCTCAAATAGAAATATTGCTGACAAAGAGCGCCATCGTGCTGGATGTTGCTGCATTCGATGTATGTTTCAACCTTACCCGTCTTCTTGTCCAGAAAGACAAACACGTCCTGATCTCGCATATCCTTGCCGTAAGATCCAGTCTTCGGATCCTTGAACCTTTTGGATGGATCCACCGATACTGGCGTGTAAGCATCAAGATCGAATTTCTTTCCCGGTAGTTTTTCATATTGGAAACCCGGATCATCATTCATTCGCTCAACACTGCGCTCCAAAAATTTTCCATCGCCAAAGTATGAGCCAGCGATAATGGAAACACTGATCCACGGGGTCGTATATCTTGAGTATTTTTTTCGATCTTCATTCGCCTGCTCGCGATCCATGACCAAGAATTCTGGAGATCGAACAAAAAACCCCAGACTGCGCAGTCCCATTTCTGCAGTTCTATTGGCGGCAGGAAGTTCTCGTTTTTCTCCAAAGCCCGGATCTCCGTCGTATTCGACACCGTCGACAAAGTTTCGAGGAAATTTCACCGGCAGCCCGCCCAAATTTCCAACAACCTCCTTCGAATCGGCTGATAAAGCAAATCCGGCAGGAAGAAGTGGGCGGCCCTGATATTGATCAGTCGCCCCTTCCTTCTTACTGAAAAAATAATATGAGACTACTGCGAGTGCGAGCAGTCCAACGACAATAGCGACTCGCACACCCCCGGCAAGATATTTCGAAGATTTGTCTTTTCTATCTCTTAAAATATTCACGATTGGTGCTTTTTATCCATTCGCCCTCCTAGCGCTCTCGATTTACCGTTTCAATTAAATTATCTATTAAAATTCTTCTTGACGATTTTTCATTCATCGCTCCCTTAAACTTTCGCTTGTAGCCCTCTGCACCGGACTCAACAAGAACTCAATAACCCGCCGCTGCCCCGTCTTGATCTCCGCCGTCAGGTTCATCCCCGGACTCAGCTTGATCCGCTTGCCATCCACGTCGATCGTGTTCCTCTCCAGGCTCAGCGTCACCGGAAAGATTGCCCCGCGCTTCTCGTCATTGACCGCATCAGCCGTGACCCGTGACACCTTGGCCTTTACCGTCCCGTAGCGCGTGTACGGGAAGGTCTCCAGCTTGATCTCCGCCTCCTGCCCTGCGACGACGAAGCCGATGTCCTTGTTCTCCAGCGTGACCTCCGCAGTGACGTTGGCGTCGTCGGGCACGATCACCATGAGGGGCTGTGCCTCGGTCACCACGCCGCCTTCGGTGTGCGCGGCCAGTTGCTGCACGGTGCCCTTGACTGGCGCTGTGAGCGTGGTGAGCTTTTCGCGTTGCGTGGCCTTGGCGTATTCCTGCGTGCCCTGGCTGCGTTTGAGGTCGGCATTGGCCTCGCGCTCGCTCAGGCCGCGTTGGGTTTCGGCGAGGTAGGCCGACCGGGTGTTCTCGCTTTCGCGGAGCGTCGCCTGGGTTTCCACGAGGTGGGCGCGCTGGGTGGCCAGGTCTTGCTCCAATTCGATGCGCTCGCGCGTGCGGTCCTGGTTGGCGTGGCTGGACATGAAGCCCTGGTCGGCCAGTTGCTTGAAGTCCTTCTCGCGCTGGCGGGCGATGGGCACGGTCGCTTCGAGCTTGGCGACCATGGCGCGCACGGTGGCGATCTCGGCCTGGCGGCGGGCGATCTCGGAACTGGACTTGGCGAGCTTGGCCGTGATGTCGCTCCACTCGGCGGAGAGCTGGGCCTTGGCGGCGCGCAGGTCTTCCGGGGTCCAGCCGGAGGGGATCGCTTGCGGAGGCAGCTCGGGCGCGCCGCGTTGCGGGCCTGCCAAGGCGATGCGCAAGGCGCGCGTGCGAAGGGCTTCGGACTGGGCCGACTTGAGCTGCTCGTCGACATTGGCCTTGTCGGCGCTGGCGCTGGTGGGATCGAGTTCGACGAGTGGCTGACCCGCCTCGACGCGGTCGCCATCCTTCACCAGCACGCGCTTGACGACGCTGCGCTCCAGCGGCTGGATGAGCTTGGTGCGCTCGCTGACCTGGATGCGGCCGGGCGCGACCGCGACGATGTCGACGTGGCCGAAGATGGCCCATGCCAGGGCGAAGAGGAACAGCGCGATGAGCGCAAAAGCCAGGCGCCTTGGCGCGGGGTGCAGCGGGGTGTCTTGCAGGCTCAGGGCGGCGGGGAGGAAGGCGGCTTCGTCGGCAAGGCGGCTGGGGCCTGCGAGCTCTTGGCGGTGGCGCCAGGCGGCTCGGAAGATGGCGGTGTAGCGGGCCAGGAGTTCGCGTCGAGGGCTTGCGCGTGTGGCTGGCGCTGATGGGATGGAAGCGCTGCTGCCCTCACCCCCGCCCTCTCCCGGAGGGAGAGGGAGTGGATGCGAATGCGGGGTCGTGCTCATGGTGTGGCTCCCTGGGCATCCGTCGTGGGGCGCATGCCGGACTGCATGGACCACAGGTGGGCGTAGATGCCCTTGGGCTTGCTCAGCAGCGCGTCGTGCGTTCCCCCTTCGACGATGCGGCCCCTGTCCATCACGATGATGCGGTTCGCGTGGCGCACGGCGCTCAGGCGGTGGGCGATGATGAAGACGGTGCGGCCCTTGCAGATGTGGGCCATGTTGCGCTGGACGATCGCTTCGCTCTCGTAGTCGAGCGCGCTGGTGGCCTCGTCGAAGATCAGGATGCGGGGCTGGGTGAACAAGGCCCGTGCGATGGCGATGCGTTGCCGCTGTCCGCCGGAGAGACTGGCCCCCTGCTCACCAACCATGGTGTCGTAGCCCTCGGGCAGTTCGCTGATGAACTCGTGCGCGCCGGCCAGTTGCGCGGCGCGCATCACGGCTTCCAGCGGCGCGGCCGGGTCGACGATGGCGATGTTCTCGCGCACGCTGCGGTTGAACAGCAGGTTCTCCTGCAGCACCACGCCGACCTGCCGACGCAGTTGCGCCGCGTCGATCAGGCTGATGTCGATGCCGTCGACCAGCAGGCGGCCTTGCTCGGGCGTGTACAGCCGCTGGATCAGCTTGGTCAGCGTGCTCTTGCCGGAGCCCGAGCGCCCGACGATGCCGATGACTTCACCGGGCCGCACATCCAGGCTCACGCCCTGCAGCACCGGGTTGGCTTCAGGCCGGTAGCGGAAGCTCAGGTTGTCCAGCGTGACGCGGCCCTTGAGCGCGGGCAGTTGCGCTGCGGTGCTGGGCGGGACTTCGGTGCGGGTGTTGAGGATGTCACCCAGCCTGGCCATGCTGATGCCCGTCTGCTGGAAGTCGGTCCACAGCTGCGCCATGCGCATGATCGGCCCGCTCACGCGCTGGGCGAACATGTTGAAGGCGACGAACTGGCCGACCGAGAGTTCGTTGTTCATGACCAGATGCGCGCCATACCAGAGCGTGGCGGCGTTGACGAGCTTGCCGATGAGGCTAACGCCCTCGTGCGCCCAGCTCGCGAGGTTCTGGGTCTTGAAGCTGGCCGAGACGTACGCCGCCAGCTGGTTGTCCCAGCGGCGCGCAAAGGCGGGTTCCAGCGCGGTGGCCTTGACGGTCTGTATGCCGGTGACGGCCTCGACCAGCATCGCCTGGTTCTCCGCGCCGCGTGCGAACTTGACGTCCAGTCGCTTGCGCAGGATGGGCACGACCGCCAGGCTCAGCCCGAAGTAGAGCGGCAGGCTGACCAGCACGATCAGGGTCAGCGGCACGCTGTAGAACAGCATCACGGCGATGAAGACGATCGAGAACACGACGTCGAGCAGCACGGTGAGCGCATTGCCGGTGATGAAGCTGCGGATGTTCTCCAGCTCGCGCATGCGCGCCACCGAGTCGCCGACGCGGCGGGCCTGGAAGTAGGCGAGCGGCAGTTGCACCAGGTGGCGGAACAGCCGCGCGCCCAGTTCCACGTCGATGCGATTGGTGGTGTGGCTGAAGACGTAGCTGCGCAGGCCGCTGAGCAGGCTTTCGAAGGTGACGACGACCACCAGGCCGATGACCAGCACGTCGAGCGTGGTGATGCCGCGGTGCACCAGTACCTTGTCCATCACGACCTGGAAGAACAGCGGACTGACGAGTGCGAACAGTTGCAGGATGAAACTGATGAACAGCACTTCGCCCAGCAGCTTGCGGTGCTTGACCAGGCTGGGGATGAACCAGGAGAAATCGAATTTGGCGAGCTCGCCGGTGAGGCTGGCGCGACTGGTGAAGAGGATGAGCTCGCCAGTCCAGCGGGCGGCGAAGGTGTCCATCGGCTCGACGACCGGGCGGGCCGAGCCGGTGGACGGGTCTTGCAGCAGCACGCGTTGGGCGTCGCATTGGGCGAGCAGGACGATGCGGTCGGCACCGGCTTCGGAGCGGACCACGGCGAGCGCGGGCAGCGGCGTGAGCGGCAGGCGATCCATCGAGGTGCGCGAGAGCTTGGCCTTGAGGCCGAGTTCCTTTGCGGCGCGCAGCAGCGTGGTGGTGTCAACCGCATCGCTGGGGGTCAGGCCGAGTTGATGCGCGAGGGTCGCCGGGTCGGCCGCGATCTGATGGAAGCGGGCGATGGTGCAGAGCGCGGCTAGCGACGCGTTGACCGTGACAGATGGCGCCTCAGGCGCCGGCCTTGGGGACGCATTCGCGCCCAACATGACAACGGGCGCTTGCGCGCCCGTGGATTCGTGACTCATTCCACTCCCTTGACCACTCTGGATTGGCCGGGACGATACATCAAGTCACAGGAAATCGCCGCCGGAAAACCCGCGATTTCTCACCCCGATGGGCGAGTCAGTCGAGCGAATTGCAATTCGTTTGAAGGAATGTCAAATAAGTCTTTCCAAGCGCGAATCGACAGGCCCACCCGTCACGCGCGCAGGGTGCGCGGAGCAGCATCGGCGGCGACGCCTCAAGCCACGTTCCGCTCCCTCAGTTCCCGCCGCAAGATCTTCCCGGAGGGCGACTTCGGAATCGCATCGACGAACTCCACCGCGCGCACCTTGGCATACGGCTCCACATGCCCGGCCACATGCGCCATCAGCGCCTCGTCGCTGACATCGCCCCGCTTCACCACGAAGGCCTTCGGCGCCTCGCCCGTCTCCTCATCCGGAATGCCGATCACCGCCGCATCCGCCACCGCCGGATGCGTCAACAGCACCGACTCCAGATGCGCCGGCGCGACCTGGTGCGCGTTGACCTTGATCAGCTCCTTGAGCCGGTCGACGATGAACAACTCGCCGTCGTCGTCGATGACCACCACATCGCCCGTGTGCAGCCAGCCGTCGGCATCGATGGTGGCATCGGTGGCCTGCACGTTGCCGAAGTAGCCGCGCATGACGGTCGGCCCGCGCACGACCAGTTCGCCGCGCTGGTTCGGGCCCAGCTCCTCGCCGGTGGCCGTGTCGAGCACGCGCGCCTCCATGTTCGGCAGCAGGCGGCCGACCGCGCCTGGCTTGGCGGGATCGCCATCGCGCCGGCGTCCGCTCACGGCCAGCGTGCATTCCGACATGCCATAGCCCTGCCGCACCTCGACGCCCATGCGCGCGCTGGCCTCGTTCTGCAGCGCCTCGCCCAGCGGCGCCGCGCCGCTGTTGATGAACTCCACCGACGACAGGTCGTATTTCGCCACCAGCGGATGCTTGGCCAGCGCCAGCACGATCGGCGGCACCACCATCAGCGAGGTCACCCGGTGGCGCTCGATGAGTTGCAGGAACTGCTCGAAGTCGAAGCGCGGCATCGTCACGCACGCGCTGCCGCGCATCACCGTCATGCAGACGAAGGCCAGCAGGCCGTAGCAATGGAAGAAGGGCAGCACCGCCAGCGACTTGTCGTCCCTGCGCTCGCCGAACAGGGTTTCCAGCTGCGCCAGCATCGCGACCATGTTCCGGTGCGTCAGCATCACACCCTTGGCGCGGCCGGTAGTGCCGCTGGAGTACGGCAAGGCGATCAGGTCGCGGGCCGGGTCGATCTCGACCTTGAACGTGTCCGCCTCCTCGGCCACCAGCGCAGAGAAGGGCGTCGCGCCACCGGCCTCGCCGAACACGAACACCTCCTCGACGCCCGCCGCCTTGGCCGCCTCTAACGCGACACCGATGAAGGGCGGGATGGTCAGCAGATAGCGTGCGCGGCTGTCGCCGAGTTGCTCGGCCAGCGTCTCCGCGGTGCACAGCGGGCTGGCCGTGGTGACCACACCACCGGCCATCGCGACACCATGGAAAGCCACGACGTATTCCGGCAGGTTGGGGCAGAAGATGCCGAAGACATCGCCCTTGCGCAGGCCACGCTTCAGCAGTGCGCCGGCCACGCGCCGGGCCATGCCGAACACCTGGCCGTGGGTCAGCGTGCGGCCTGTGGGGCCATCGATGAAGGCGGTCTTGCTTGCATGGGCCGCCAGATCCCTGAAGACGTGGTCGCCGACGGAGCGGTCGGGAATGTCGATGTCGGGCCAGGGACTGCGAAAGATCATGTCGGCCTCCTCGGCGCGGGGGCGCTGGGGAGGGACTTTACTGCCGACGGTGCCGCCGCCTGGAACTTTTTACTACCTCATGCAAGGGATGAATCAGGCCATCCCGAACACCGTCACATCCGCCCTGCCGTTCAGCAACTCCTTGGTGTCGTACCAGAAGTCGATCCGGCGGACGCTGCGCTTGCCCGCGCCGCGCAGGTCGATCACCCTGCTCTCCCCGCCGCGCGGGATGTTCTGCCGCACTTCGATCTTGTCGGGCGCTCCGTTGTCGTAGGTAACGACCAGGCGGTAGAGGTTCAGCGAGGCGTCCGTGACCTTGAACTTGATGCGGCGGAAGTTGTCGAAGGGCCCGGCCACCACGATGCCGTCATGGTCGATGGTGTGGTTGGCATGCGTGGTGCCGATCAGGCGCCATTGACCGGGCGCTCCCGCGTGCGGGTGCGCGACTTTCTGCGCCAGGGCCGGCGTGGCAACAGTTGCCAGGGTCAGTCCACCTGCAATCATCACGTTGCGTCGCTGCATGGTGTTCTCCGCTTGTGGGGACAGCACACTAGCACTCGCAGCCCGCAGGCGCCACCCTTGCCGACTGCCCCAGAGTGCCATTGACACGCCATCGGGCTTGGGCTGTCATGCCTTGCACTTGAAGGACCTGCGAATGAACTTCCGACCCGGTTCCGTGGCCTCCACGGCATCTCTCGCCCTGGCCGCCCTGCTCGCCGCGCCGGCCGCCAACGCACAGGACGCCGAGGAACTGGCGAAGAAGCTGTCCAACCCCGTCGCCGCGATGATCAGCGTGCCGTTCCAGTACAACTACGACCACCGCTACGGCTCGGACGACTCGGGCCACAAGAACGTGTTGAACGTGCAGCCCGTGGTGCCGATCGAACTCAACGCGGAATGGAACGTGATCAGCCGCACCATCGTGCCGATTGTGAGCCAGACCAACATCCAGCCGGGCACGAGCCAGTGGGGGCTGGGGGACATCACGCAGAGCCTGTTCTTCTCGCCCAAGGCGCCCGGCCCGGGTGGCCTGATCTGGGGCGTTGGGCCAGCGTTCTACCTGCCCACCGGCACCGAATCCGCACTGAGCGCGCGCAAGTGGGGCGCCGGCCCGACGATCGTGCTGCTGAAGCAGGACGGCCCCTGGACCTACGGCATGCTGGCCAACCACATCTGGGCCGGGGGCGGCGACTCCAACCGGCCCAACATCAGCAACACCTTCATCCAGCCCTTCCTGTCGTACACGACAAAGGACGCCTGGACCTACGGCGTCAATACCGAGTCGACCTACGACTGGAAGAACAAGCAGTGGTCAGTGCCGCTCAACCTCACCGTGGGCAAGCTGATCAAGGTGGGCAAACAGCCCATCAGCCTGACCGGAGGACTGCGTTACTGGGCCGAAAGCCCCGACACGGGGCCGAAGGACCTGGGCTTTCGGTTCGTGGTGACCTTCCTGTTCCCGAAGTGATTTGGGGACCGCACGCGACCCAGGCCTGATGAATGCCCGGGGCGTGAGGCCCGGAAGCGAATCTATCCACCGGCCATCTTGCGAGCGTCGACGACGCGGTCATAGGTCTCGCCATCGATGAGCCCCATCGACAACGCGGCCTCCCGCGGCGTGATGCCTTTGGCCACGGCCTCCGCGGTGATCGACGCCACCTTGTCGTAGCCCAGCAGCGGATTCAGCGCGGTCGCCAGCAGAAGACTGTTGGACACATTGGCGGCCAGCCGCGCTTCATCGACTTCGATGCCCCGGATCAGCCCCGTCGCAAAGACGCGCGACGCGTCTGCCAGCACACGAATCGACTGCAGCAGATTCGCGATCAGCACCGGCTTGGCCACGTTCAACTCGAAGTTGCCCGAGGCATTGGCCATCGTGATGACGGCATGGTTTCCCACCACCTGCATGCAGGCCTGCGCCAGCACCTCGGCGATGGTCGGGTTGCGCTTGCCGGGCATGATCGAACTCGTCAGCCCGTCGTCCGGGATCTTCAGTTCGCCCAAACCGGCGCGCGGGCCGGAACCGAGCCAGCGCAGATCGTTGGCGATCTTGATCAGCGAGGTCGCGATCACGTTCAATGCGCCCGATGCTTCCACCAAGGCGTCGTGCGCCGCCATGCCTTCGAACTTGGACGGGTTGGGCGTAAAGGCATGGCCCGTCAGCGCGCGCAGTTCCTCGCAGAATCGCGCATCGAAATCCGCTGGCGCGTTCAACCCGGTGCCGGCCGCCGTGCCGCCCTGCGGCAGGGACAGCAGGCGCGGCATCGCGGCGTCGATCCTGTCCATGCCATGGCCGACCTGGCGGGCAAAGGTGTCGAACACCTGGCCCATCGTCATCGGCACCGCGTCCATGAGGTGGGTGCGGGCGATCTTCAGCACGTCATGGAACGCGCTGGCCTTCTCCTGCAAGCTGTCGCGCAACAAGGCAAGCGAAGGCTTCAGACGTTGCGCCAGTTCGAGCACGGTCACGATGTGCATCACCGTCGGAAAGCTGTCGTTGGACGACTGCGACGCGTTCACGTGGTCGTTCGGATGCACCGGCGACTTCGTGCCCAAAGGCTGGCCCAGCAGTTCGTTGGCCCGGTTCGCGATGACCTCGTTGGCATTCATGTTGGTCTGCGTGCCCGAGCCGGTCTGCCAGATCGTGAGCGGGAAGTGGGCATCGAAGCGCCCGTCGCGCAATTCACTCGCAGCCGAAACGATCGCCTCCGCCAGCACCGCATCCAGCGCGCCGCAACGCGCATTGGCACGTGCGGCCGCCATCTTCTGCAGTCCGAAGGCATGGAGGAGACACGCCGGAAAGCGCTCCTCCCCGATGTCGAACACGCCAAGCGCGCGTTGCGTCTGCGCGCCCCAGTAGCGGTCGGCGGGTATCTCCACCGGACCGAAGGCATCGCGCTCGATGCGAGTCGCAGCAACGGCGGTCATGGTGTCAGAAGGTGTGAAGATTTCGTAGCGAGGGCACCGAGCTCGGGTCGCGGAGCGGAGCCGCACTCTCGTGCGGTGGCAACGAAGTTGCGGCAGAGGCTCACAACTGCGCAAAGCGCTTGTGATGCCGGAGCCAACACCACAGGCCCGAGATCGGTGGCCGCAGTAGAAAGATTCATACCTTCTTCAGTCCAGCGTGATGTTGGCCTTGGCCGCCACCGCTTTCCAGCGTGCTACTTCGCTCTCGGTGTGCTTGCCCAACGCTGCACCGGTGTATTGATCGGCCGGCAGCAACTGGATCGCCTGCTCCTGCATCTTGTCGGTGAAGGCCTTGTCGGTCATCACCTTCAGGTAGGCGGCCTGCACCTTGTCGAGCACGGGTTGCGGCGTGCCCTTGGGCGAATAGATGCCGTACCAGGTCGCGGCCTCGAAGCCGGGCAGCACCGTCTCGGCCAATGTCGGCACATCCTTCAGCTGCGGCAGTCGCACCTTCGAGGTCACGGCCAGCGGACGCACCTTGCCCTCCTTGATTTGTGGCAGCGCGGTGTTGGTCTGGTCGAACATGCCGTCGACCTGGCCGCCGATCACGTCGATCAGCGCCGGGCCGGCGCCCTTGTACGGCACCTGCGAGACCTTGATGCCGGCCGACGCTGCGAACAGCGCGGCGATCAGGTGCGATGTGGAACCGACGCCGGCGTTGCTGATGAAGAGCTTGTCCGGATTCGCCTTGCCGAAGTCGACCAGCGCCTTCACGTCCTTGGCCGGATGTTCCTTGCGCACCATCAGCACCAGCGGCGTGTCGGGGAAGCGGAACACCGGGGCGAAGTCCTTCACCGGGTCGTAGTTGAGCTTCTTGTAGAGCGCCGGGGCCGCGCCCATGTAGCCCATGTGGCCGACCAGCATGGTGTAGCCGTCCGGGTTGGCGCGCGCCGCCTTGGCCGCACCGACCGTGCCGCCCGCACCCGGCGTGTTGTCGATGATGATCGGCTGGCCGATTTCGCGCGAGACGCGCTCGGCGATGCTGCGCGCCATCGCATCGGTCGGGCCGCCGGCCGCGAAGGGGACGATCCACATGACCGGCTTCGTGGGCCAGGCCTGGGCCAGCGCATTGCCGGCTGCGAGTGTCAGGGCGAGTGCGGCGAGTTTCAGTTTCGAGGTCATGATGAATTCCTTGGGACGTTGGATGGGGTTCAAGAGCGGATGGGGTTCAGCGGGCGGGAGCCGGGGAGCGCATGTCGATGCCGGTCGGATGCGGGTTGCTGTCGCGCATGTCTTCCGGCAGCAGGTTGCCGTCGTCGAGTTGCGCATCGGCGGCGGCGATCTCCGGATAGCGCTCGGGGTAGAGATGGCGCTCCGCAACCTTCGGGTCGAAGGTGCCGGACCACTTGGCGACCACCACCACGGCCACGCTGTTGCCGATCGTGTTGCAGGTCGAGATGGCCATCGACAGGAAGCGGTAGACACCGAAGATCACTGCCAGGCCTTCCACCGGAAGGATGCCGGTCGAGGTCACCGTCGCAGCAAAGACGACGAACGATCCGCCCGACACCGTCGCCGCGCCCTTGGACGTCAGCAGCATCAGCAGCAGGATGCCTATCTGGTGGTCGACCGTCAGCGGCACGCCGTAGGCATGCGAGATGAACATCACACCCATCGCCATGAAGATCGAGGTGCCGTCGAGGTTGAAGGCATAGCCGGTAGGCAGCACAAGGCCGACGGTCTGCTTGGCCACCCCCAGGCGCTCCAGCTTGATCAACAGGCGCGGCAGTGCGCTTTCCGACGAGGCCGTGCCCAGCACGATCAGGATCTCGTCCTTGATGTAGCGCAGGAAGCGCCACAGGCTGAAGCCCGCGATCTTCGCGATGAGGCCGAGCACCACGAAGATGAACAGCGCAATGACCGCATAGAAGCTCAGCACCAGTTGCGCCAGTGCCACCAGCACCGCCGAGCCATTGCTGCCCACCGAATACGCCACCGCGCCGAAGGTGCCGATGGGCGCCAGCTTCATCACCAGGTTGATGAACGAGAACAGCACTTCGGAGATGTAGTCGAGGCCGCCGTTGATCTTCTCGCGACGCGCTTCCGGAATGGCCAGGATGCCGATGCCGACCATCACCGCCAGCACCACGACCTGCAGCAACTCGCCCTTGGCAAACGCGCCGACGAAGTTGTCCGGCACGATGTGCATCATGAATTCGAGAAAGCCCTGCGGCGCCGCGGCCTTCACGACCGGCGCTGCCGCACCGCCCGCCACCGTGGTCATGCCCTGGCCGATGCCCAGCAGGTTGCCAGCCAGCATGCCGACGCACAGCGCGATGGTCGAGATCACCTCGAAATAGACGATCGAGCGCCAGCCCACGCGCCCTGCACTCTTCACGTCACCGGCCGACGCGATGCCATGCACGATCGTCAGGAACACCAGCGGCGCGACGCCGGCCTTGATGAGCGACAGGAACATGTCGCCCAGCAGCTTGAGTTGCGAGGCGAACTTCGGGAACACGAAGCCGACGACGATGCCGAGCACCAGCGACACCAGCACCTGCATCCCGAGCTTGCGGTACCAGGGGAGCTTCTTCGCCGGAGGCGGCGCAATGGGCGCGGTGGGTGCGAGGGTGGGAGTCATGTTGTCTCTCTCCTGGTTGCGTCAGGCGCTGATTTGAGCCGACAGCGCGAGCGCGCGATCCACCATCTGCGGTGCGAGGCCGAGGTAGTTGGCGGGATCGGTGAGGCGATCAATGGTGGCGCGGTCGAAGTGCTTCGTGACTTCGGGCAAGGCCGCCAGCGCCTCAGCCAGCGTGCCGCCTTTTTCGTTCACGGCGCGGCAGGCGTCGTAGACCACGTCATGCGCCTGCTGGCGGCCGATGTGCGGCGCCATGCCCATCATCACGGCCTCGGCCACGATCAGGCCCTTGGTGATGCCGAGGTTGTGCGCCATGCGGGCCTCGTCGACGATCAGGCCGCCGAGCGCGAACTTGGCCTGGTGCAGCGCGCCGGAGGTGAGGATGAAGCTTTCCGGAATCGCGATCCACTCCGCATGCCACGGGCCGGTCGCACGCTCGAAGTCCTGCACCATCGCGTCGACCATCAGCCCCGCATGCTGGCGCACCGCCTTCGACGCAGCCAGCATCAGTTCGCTGGAGATCGGATTGCGCTTCTGCGGCATCGTGCTCGACGCACCGCGGCCCTTGACGAAGGGCTCGTAGACCTCGGCGAACTCGGTGGACGCCATGATCATGATGTCCAGCGCGATCTTGCCGAGCGAGCCGGTTACGAGCGCCAGCAGGTTCACCGCTTCGGCGAAACCATCGCGCGCCACATGCCAGGTCGTGGCCGGCACGCCGAGATTCAGTTCCTCGGCCATCGCCTTCTGCACCTCGAAGCCCTTGTCGCCCAGCGAAGCCAGCGTGCCCGCCGCACCCGCGAACTCGACCACCGCAACCCGAGGACGCAGTTCGGCGATGCGCTGCTGGTGCCGGTCGAACATCGCCAGCCAGATCGCGACCTTGTAGCCGAAGGTCACGGGAAGCGCCTGCTGCAGATGGGTACGACCGGCCATCGGCGTGTCGCGGTGCTTTTTGGCGAGCGAGGCCAGGATGGCGCGCAGTTCCCGGATGTCCGCGTCGATGCTGTCCAGCGCATCGCGCACCTGCAGCGCAACGGCCGTGTCCATGATGTCCTGCGTGGTCGCGCCCCAGTGCACATAGCGGCCCGACTCGCCGCACATCGCCACCATCTGATGCACCAGCGGCAGGATCGGGTAGCCGACGATGTCCGTCTCTTCGCGCATGTGGTCGAAGTCGATGCGCTCGATCTTCGATTCACGGGCGATGACCTCCGCCGCTTCCGCAGGGATCACACCGCAGCGCGCCTCGGCACGCGCCAGTGCCACCTCAGCATCGATGTAGCGCTGGATCAGCGCGCCGTCGGAGAAAATCTGGCGCATCTTCTGCGTGCCGAAAGCATCGCGGAACAGGATCGAATCAACGACCGTACTGGCCATGGGGAGCGAAGGATTCTTGGACATGGAGCCTCTTGAAGTTGGAGTGAGATGAGCGACAATATGTTCGGACATATGAGACTTTAATATGTCCGAACATATCTTCAATTTGGGGTTTACCCTTGCATTGCCATGAATGCCGCACTCGAACCCGCACCGCAGAAGGCCACCTTCGGCAACATCGCCCGCCACCTGACGGAAGCGATCACCTCCGGCCACTTCGCCGTGGGCGACCTGCTGCCGACCGAACTGGAGCTGTGCAAGCACTACGGCACCAGCCGCCACACCGTGCGCGCCGCGTTGGCGGAGCTTCAGCAAGTCGGCTTGGTGTCGCGGCGGAAGAACGTCGGCACGCGCGTGGTATCGGCCAAGCCGCGGGCCAGCTTCCGTCCCTCGCTGGCGTCGGTGGACGATCTGGTCCAGTTCGGCGCCGAACACTTGCGGGTGGTCCAATCTGTGGGCGATGAGACGGCGACCGGCGAACTGGCGAAGGAACTGGGCTGTGCGGACGGCACGCGCTGGATGCGCATCTCCAGCCTGCGCCTGATCGGCGACGAGGCGGCCGCCCCCGTCGGCTGGACCGACGTGTACATCGACCCAGCCCATGCCGAGATCGCCGAACTCGCGAAATCGTCGCCGGATGCCTTGATCAGTTCGTTGATCGAGGAGCGCTACGGCCGCCACATCGCAGAGATCCACCAGGACGTCCGCGCATTCACCCTGCAGGACCGCGCCATGGCCGCCGCGCTCCAACTCGAGCCCGGCGCCACTGCGCTGAAGATCGTGCGACGCTACTTCGACGACGACGGCGAAGTGTTCGAGGTATCGGTCACGGTGCATCCGGCCGAACGGTTTTCGGTGTCGATGCGGTTGCAGAGGTCGCCGAAGTAGGCCTCGCTTCCAAAACGCCCGAACTCACCGTTCGTACTCTGCAGTCCGTGCGCGGCTGCAGCGCGAACGCCGCAATAGCACCGACAACCAGTACTTTCGACTGCCTCGTCATGCACCAACCGATACCTTCGTCGCGTTGACGGCACCAGGGCGTGGCGATTTCATGGGTCCATCCACCGGAGAGATGAGCCAATGACCATTCGCCTTTCCTGCGCCTTCCTGACGAGCGCGTTGTCCCTTGTCGCGACGGGCGCGCAGGCGCAGGACGACCTCGCGAAGAAGCTCGTCAATCCGGTGGCCGAACTCATCAGCGTGCCCCTCGAATACAACTACGACCGCCAGTTCGGCACCGCGCGGGACGGCCACCGCAGCCTGATGAATGTGCAGCCTGTCACACCGTTCGGCCTGAACGATGAATGGAACATCATCAGCCGCACCATCGTGCCGATCATCAGCCAGACCGACGTCCGTCCAGGCACCAGCCCGGCGGGGATCGGCGACATCAAGCAGAGCCTGTTCTTCTCACCCAGGACGCTCGGCCCCAGCGGCGCGATCTGGGGCGTCGGCCCGGTGTTCTACCTGCCCACCGGAACGGACTCGCAGTTGAGTGCGCGCAAATGGGGCGGCGGCCCGACCGCCGTGGTGCTGATGCAGGACGGCCACTGGACCTACGGCGCGCTGGTCAATCACATCTGGGCAGCCGGCGGCAACGCGAACCGACGCAACATCAGCAGCACCTACCTCCAGCCCTTCGTCGCCTACACGACGAAGGAGGCCTGGACCTTCGCCGTCAACACCGAATCCAGCTACGACTGGAAGGCCAAACAATGGTCCGTGCCGATCAACGTCACTGTGGGCAAGCTGCTTTTCCTCGGCAAGCAACCGGTCAACCTGACGGCGGGACTGCGCTACTGGGCCGAGGGTCCGAACGCGGGTCCGCACAACCTCGGGTTTCGGCTGAGCGCGAACTTTCTGTTTCCGAAGTAAGGGGTCGACAATGCCTTGGGCGACTCCCTGGCAGCGGCCATGAGGCTCTCGCGTTCGACCAAGCCCTCAGCCCTGCGTCCTGAAAACTTCCGCAAACATCGGCACGAGAAACTTGTTCCCGTATTCACTCAGATGGTTGTCGTCGTAGTAGATCGGGCGCCCGCCTCGCATCGACTCGCACCGACCGTCAGGGCAAAGGTAAGGCAGCGGGTCGAGGATCTTCACGCCGCACTGGTCGTGCGCGGCGTCCTGTGCCGCCAGTACCATCGCGTGCCGCTTTCGATACTCATCGAGGGACACGGAGACGCCCTTGTCCCTGCCGAGTGCCATGGCGCGCGCCACCTGGCGCGGCACGTCGATCCCCATTTCCGGTATCGGGCGCATCAGGTACACCGGGTGGTCCTTCGCGAGCGCGCAGGCACTGTCTGTGAGGCGATGCGAAAAATCGCTGAGGAAGTCCTCGTCGGGGTGTTCATGGGGCCGGTCGAAGTAGACCAGCGGGATGTGAGCGTCGGGGCGCCACGATTCGTCGCGCCCCATGGCGTAGAAGCTGGTGCGGCTGACCAGCACCAGCGGCACATTCGACGGCACTTGCGCGAGCTTGTTCACCGCCCAGTGCATGAAGCCTTCGCAGTCTTCGGTGAGAGGCGCAAGGCCCGGCACCTTTTTGACGCCGAAGATGTTGGGGCATCCGCTATAGCTCCAGTCCATCACCCCGTCGCCATCGTGGGCAACGGCCGCGGCCACGGCCGTCGTCACTGCATCCGCGTGACTATCCCCGAGCACGATGGCGGTCAAGCGCTGGCCACCGAACATGCATGACGGCGACGAGACGCCCGACATCGTGAGGCAGCTGTACTGGTTCGGCTTGCGGTTGGTGCTTTGTTCCGCCACGTTGTCGATCCGTTCGCCGAGGCGCCCCGGCACGCCATCCCGAGTCCACACCCACCTGCTGGGAAGCGCCACCGCAGCGGTCGCGACCATCAAGAGTGCGAGACTGGCCGGCAGCGGCAGCTTTCGAAGGTGCCGGCGGGCAGGCGCTTCCACCACGCGGTACGCAACTGCGCCGAGCACGACGGTCGAAGCCAGGCCGAAACTGGTGGTCGCCGCCCCGCCCGGCCACTCCAGGTACAGCAGTCCCACGACGACCGGCCAGTGCCAGAGGTAGAGCGAATACGAACGCGTGCCGAGCCATTGCACAAGGACATTCCCGGTCCATGGCGACTGCGCGCGGGCCGCGACAAGGACCATGACCGTTCCGCAGACCGGCAGCAGGCCGCGCCAGCCCTGCGACGACGGGAGCGCGTTGAGGAACAGCGCCGCGGCAACGATCAAGCCAAGGCCTGCGAGCTCCATTGCCAACCCCAGGCGACCGCTGCCGGGGGTTGCCTGCGGAAACAGGAACACCAACCCGCCAGCGAGCATCTCCCAGGCGCGCGCCGGCAACAGGTAGAACGCGGCCCCCGGGTCTCGTGCCGCAAGGATCTGCGCCCAGCCCAGGGACGCGACCAGGCCAGCAGCCATCAAGAGCGTCAGGAGCGTGCGACCCGGGCGGATCTTCCACGCGCCCATCAGCGCCAGCGGCAGCAGCACATAGAACTGCCATTCGACAGCCAGGGACCAGGTGTGCAACAGCCATTTGTCGTGCGACGAAACATCGAAATAACCCGCCTCGCGCCAAAACTGATGGTTCGACAGGAACGTCAACGCGAACGCGACGTGCTTGCCCAGCAAGCGGTAATCGATGGTGCTCATCACGAACCAACCCACCAGCAGCAACGCGGTGCATAGCCCGACGAGTGCGGGCAGGATTCGCCGCCCCCGGGCCAGGTAGAACGCCACCAATGAAAAGCCGCGGGGGCTTTCCAGGCCGCGCACCACGATGCCGGTCATCAGAAAACCGGAAATCACGTAGAAGACATCGACGCCGATGAACCCACCACCCAAACCCGGCACATCGAAGTGGTAGAGCATCACGGCGATCACCGCCCATGCCCGCAGGCCGTTGACGTCGGCACGAAACCGCGAGGCCGGCGAAAGCGCCGACGCGGGCGCTGTCGTCAACGATTGCAATGCATCGGCCGCGGCCACATGAACCTCATGAGTTGGGTCACTTCGCACATGCGAAAGTATTAAGCGACGTAACACAATTGTGTCTTCCACAAGCATTCAATGCAAAACAAAGTGTCCAAAAAATCACGTTCTTGACGGCGCTCTCCGGTGCTCGCTGGAGCGCTCGATTTCACGGCGCTTGAATCCAGCCGCCAGGCCACTTGGCAGTCCGGGATTCACCGAGCCCCTCATCGTGCGTTGCACGCCACCTCGATCGGTGAAGGCGCGGCAGGCCCCGAGGCTCACGATGCCTTCGCCGCGCTTCAGCGTTGGGGCTCGAGCGAATCTCCTGGCAGCGCTTGGCGCTGGACGCCCTCAAGACCCGGTTGCGCAGCGTCCCATTGAACGTCGGCGACGCGCAACGGTGCAACAGCGCCGTCACGCGCGCATCCTGATCCTTCGAGGCCTGACCCACTTGCGGAGCGCGTACGGCGCAGGGCCTCCGCCAGGATGGGCCGCTGGAGCGAAAGAGTCGGTGGCCAGCGAGGCGCTTCAACTATCCTCGAGCGGATGATCGCTACCCGCCTGCTGCTCGCATCCGCCATCGCCCTCGTCACCGCCTGCGGAAGTTCCGGCGCCTGCGAATCGCCCTATTCCGCGTCGCCCCAGTTCAAGGACTGCGGCTTCGTCAACGCACCGAACCCCGACGCGAAACCCACGGCCAACGCGGCCCGGATCTGGTGGCGCTTCCTGGTCGGCACCAAGACCGATACCGTACCCGTCGACGCCATTCCCGTGCGACCGCTGACCACCGCGCAACTGGAAGCGCTCGACCCGCAAGCCAACCACGTCATCCGCATCGGCCACGCATCGACCTTGCTCAAGCTGCGCGGCAAGTTCTGGCTGACCGACCCGATGTTCAGCGAGCGCGCCTCGCCCTTCGGCTTCATGGGTCCGAAGCGCTTTCATGCGCCGCCCATCGCGTTGCAGCAGTTGCCGGCCATCGAGGGCGTGATCATCTCGCACGACCACTACGACCACCTCGACGCGCCCACCATCGAATACCTGGCGCAGCGCGCGCAACGCTTCTTCGTGCCGCTGGCCGTGGGCAAGCGTTTGCTGTCGATGGGCGTGCCGGCCGAGCGCATCACCGAACTTGACTGGTGGCAATCGGCCAAGCAGGGCGAGGTGCAGGTCACCGCCACGCCGTCGCAGCATTTCTCCGGCCGCACCCTCTCTGACCGCAGCGAGACGCTGTGGGCCTCCTGGGTGATCCAGAGCGGGCCGCAGCGCATCTTCTACAGCGGCGACACGGGCTACTTCGACGGCTTCAAGAAGATCGGCGAGCGCTTCGGCGGCTTCGACCTGGCGATGATCGAGAACGGCCAGTACGACGCGTGGTGGCCGTCGGTGCACATGACGCCGGAGGAAGATATCCAGGCCTTCGAGGACCTGCGCGCCAAGGTGCTGCTGCCCGTGCACAACAGCACCTTCGACCTCGCCTTCCACACCTGGCACACGCCGCTCGACCGCATCGCGGACCTGGCGGCGGAGAAGAGGATCGACATCGCGACGCCGGAGATCGGTGAAGTGGTCACCGTGGGCCAGCCGCGCACCAACGTGCGCTGGTGGGCTGGGCTCAAGTAGTCACCGAGCCCAGTAGATCGGGGCGGAAAAACCGCTGAGAGCGCGCCGCGATCGGCGTGCCAGGCAAGGGTGAGCGCTGCGGCTCCAATGGCCCTTGAGGGCCATTGGACAGCGCGAACGGACTCAGCCTCAGGCTGAGTCGCGCCCTGCAAGGGAGAGGACGCCGTGGGCTCCCGCCCACAAGGACGAGCAACGCCGCATGGCGCGGCGAGCGCGGTGCGATCTCAGCGGTTTTCGCGGCGTTCGCGTGCGCGGCGGACCTGCCGGCTCTCGTTCGATTTCGCCACGATCACCTCTTTCTGCACTTTCTTTTCCTTGCGGTTGCGCGAAAGCTTGCGGGCGATGAAAAAGCACGCGGTGCCGCTGACGACGGCGAGTCCGGTGGCGATGGCTCCGACTTCCATGATGAATCTGTCTCCGGGTTTTGTTGTGGGTTGCGCGACTATTGCACGCGCACGATGCTGGCTGGCTTGAATCCCAGGTCGGCGGCCTTGCCTTTGCGCGCCCGCGTGCCGCGTGCGTTGTTCAGGGTGCGGATCTCCAGCGTCTCGTCGCGCTCCTTGCCGCCGCGCCCGATGCCATCGATCCGCACGCTGCGCGTGTAGGCCGCGGCGCCCGCGAGCGTGTCCTTGGCGTCGAGGTCGATCAGCGTGAGCCCGCGCCCGCCCTTCGGCAACACCTTCAGCTCCGCGATGTCGAAGGTCAGGATGCGCCCGCCCGTCGACGCGCAGGCCACATGCGTCGCGGCCGGCATCGGCTCCGCGCCACTCGCGCCGCCCACCAGCGACGGACGGCACAGCTGCTCGCCCTCGCCCACGTCGACAAAGGCCTTGCCGCCGCGCTGCCGCGAGGTCATGTTCTCCACCGTCGCGATGAAGCCATAGCCGCCCGTGTTCGACAGCAGCAGGCTCGCGCCCAACGGCCCGGCGAAGTAATGCGCCACATGCGTGCCGCTTTCCAGGTCGAGCAAGGTCGTCACCGGTTGCCCGTCGCCGCGACCGCCCGGCAGCGAAGCCACCGGCACGGTGTAGACGCGCACCGTCTTGTCCTTGGCCGTGCCGAACACCAGTAGCGTGTCGACCGAGCGGCATTCGAAGGCGTCGTACAGCGCATCGCCGGACTTGAAGCTGTACTCCGCCGGCGCGCCGTTGCCGCCCGCCGCCTTCTCGCTGGCCCAGCCTTTCTGCGCACGCACCCAGCCCTTCTGCGAGACGATCACCGTCACCGGTTCGTCGACCACCTTCACCTCGGCCACGGCGCGCTTCTCCGCCTGGATCAGCGTGCGGCGCGGGTCCTCGAAAGTCTTCGCGTCCTGCTCGATTTCCTTCACCAGCAGCCGGCGCAAGGCGGCCGGACTGCCGAGGATGTCTTCCAGCTTCTTCTGCTCGTCGCGCAGGCCTTTGAGCTCCTGCTCGATCTTGATGGCCTCCAGCCGCGCCAGTTGACGCAGGCGGATTTCAAGGATGTCCTCGGCCTGCCGCTCGCTGAGATTGAAGCGCGCGATCAACGCCGCCTTCGGATCTTCCGCCGCGCGGATGATCGCGATCACCTCGTCGATGTTGAGCAGCACCAGCTGCCGCCCCTCGAGGATGTGGATGCGGTCCAGCACCTTGTCCAGCCGGTGCCGCGAACGCTTCTCGACCGTGATCTCGCGGAACGCGATCCACTCGTTGAGCATCTGCCGCAGCGACTTCTGCGTCGGCTTGCCGTCGATGCCGACCATCGTCAGGTTGATCGGCGACGAAGTCTCCAGCGAGGTCTGTGCCAGCAGCGTGGTGACGAACTCATCCTGGCTGATGCGCGAAGTCTTGGGCTCGAACACCAGCCGCACCGCCGCGTCCTTGCTCGACTCGTCGCGCACCACGTCCAGCACCGACAGCATCGCCGCCTTGAGCTGCGTCTGCTCCGTGCTGAGCGCCTTCTTGCCGGTCTTGATCTTCGGGTTGGTGATCTCCTCGATCTCTTCCAGCACCTTCTGCGTGCTCACGCCGGGCGGCAGTTCGTTGACCACCAACTGCCACTGGCCGCGCGCCAGATCCTCGATCTTCCAGCGCGCCCGCACCTTCAGCGAGCCGCGTCCCGTTCGATACGCGTCGGCAATGTCGGTCGCACTGCTGATGATCTGCGCGCCGCCCGGATAGTCCGGGCCGGGCACGATGGCGAACAATTCTTCTTCGCTGAGCTTGCCGTTGGTCTTGATCAGCGCCACGCAGGCATCGGCGATCTCGCGCAGGTTGTGGCTCGGGATTTCCGTCGCCAGGCCCACGGCGATGCCGCTCGCACCGTTGAGCAGCGTGAACGGCAGGCGCGCCGGCAACAAGCGCGGCTCCTCGGTCGAGCCGTCGTAGTTGGGCACGAAGTCCACCGTGCCTTCGTCGATCTCGTCCAGCAACAGGCTGGTGATACGCGCGAGCCGCGCTTCCGTGTAGCGCATCGCCGCTGCGCCGTCGCCATCGCGGCTGCCGAAGTTGCCTTGGCCATCGACCAGCGGATAGCGCTGCGAGAAGTCCTGCGCCATGCGCACCAGCGCGTCGTACGCGGCCTGGTCGCTGTGCGGATGGAAGCGGCCGAGCACGTCGCCGACCACGCGTGCGCTCTTCACCGGCTTGGCACCGACCGTGCCATTCGCACCGCCAAAGCCGAGCCCCATGCGCGACATCGAATAGAGGATGCGCCGTTGCACCGGTTTCTGGCCGTCGCACACGTCGGGCAGCGCGCGGCCCTTGACCACGCTCAGCGCGTATTCGAGGTAGGCCTGTTGCGCGTAGTCGGCCAGCGTGATGCCGGTGCCGTCGTCTTCGGGTGGCAAGAGGTCGAGCGTCGGTTCGGAGTCCATGAGCAGAAAGTTTCGAGAGAAAAATTGAAATGCAGGGATGCGCCGCGCGGCGTCACCCCAATGTGAAGGCCTCGTGCACGGCCGACTGCACCGATCCGCCGAGCACCGCGCCGCCGCCCGCGACGTAGATCCAGTCGCCGATCAGCGCCGCGCCCACCGCGTGTCGCGGCGTCGGCATTGGCGCATGCTGCTGCCAGGTGTCGGAGGCGGGATCGTAGCTCTCCATCTGGCCGAACACCTTGGCCTGCCTCGGAATGCCGCCGGGCAGCAGCACACCGCCCTCGCCGCCCATCGCGTAGAAGCGGCCACGGTAGACGACCAGGCCATGGCCCGATCGCGCCGTGGGCAGCGGTGAACGCAGCTCCCACGTGTCGCGCGCCGGCAGGTAGACGTGGTGCAGGTCGGTGTTGTATTCGAAGGTGTTGAAGCGCCCGCCGATCACATGGATCTGGCCGTTGTGCGCGACGCAGCCCACATGGTCGCGCGCACCGGGCAGCGCCTTGCGCGTCGTCCACTTGTCAGCCCTCGGGTCGTAGACCTCGTGCCAGCCGACGCTCGCGCGTTCGGCCGCCGGCTCCGACGCACCGCCGATCAGGTGCAGCGATCCATCGAGCACCACGGCCGCCGCGGCGCCGCGCGGACGCGGCAACGGCGCGATCGTGCTCCACCGATTGGCCGCGATGTCGTAGACATAGGCGTTGGTGTCGGAGCGCCGGTTCTGCTCGACGAAGCCGCCCAGCGCATAGACCCTGCCGCCATCGGCCGCCACCGCGACATGGTTGGCCCCACGAGGCAGCGGTGCGCCATCGAGCCAGCGATCCGCCGCCGGGTCGTAGATGTGGTGATAGTCGCGATTCACCGCGCCTTCGCCATAGCCGCCCACCACATGCATGCGCCCTTGCGCCGCCGTGGCCCAGGCCATCTCGCTGCGCGGAATCGGCAAGGCCGCACGCGTCACCCAACGGCCCGCGGGCCCCTTGGGGGCGGGGCTGTCGATGACGCGCTGCGACTCCTGCTCCGGCGTCATGTGATGCGGCACGCCGCCCTGCAACTTCGCGAAGGGCTCGGTGGCCGACGGCGCCGCGGGCAGCGACTGCGCGCGCGCCGCACCGGTCCACGCACAGGTCGTGGCGGCGAGCAGCAGGGATCGACGTTGCATGACGGGTTCCTCGGGTGGCGACAAGGCGGCGCGTGCGTTCAGAAGGTGTGAATCGATCCGGCGTGGTCGAGCGGGCCGTCAAAACGCGTCCGATCAAGGCGCAAAGCAAAGCCATGGCTTGGGCCAAGCCGAGCATTTGCACCGCCGAGCGGGCGTTGTTTGACGGATCGAGCGGGCATGGCGGGTTCGTTCACACCGTCTCAGGACGCAGGCGCTTCGAGCGGTCGGGCGGGCGCTGCGGTCGGCTCGGGCAAGTGCGGCATCGCAGGCATGTTGCGCGAGTCCGGCGGCATGTTGCCACGGCCCACCGCCCCGCCCTTCGGCACTACCATCTCCATGCGCACGCGCCCCGGCGTCTTGCCCCCGCGCCCAGTGCCGGCACCCGCGCCAGGCTTCAGGTAGGCGTAGAGCTGCAACACCGTCTGCACATAGTCCTGCGTCTCGCGGTAGTTCGGGATCTTGTTGCCCGCGCGCTGCACCGCGCCTTCGCCAGCGTTGTAGGCCGCGAGCGCCAGTTCGATCTGTCCTGGGAACATCGCGATCAGGTCGCGGAAGTAGCGCGAGCCGGTCGCGATGTTGATGCGCGGGTCGTACAGCTTCTCTTCGATGGTCCCGCGCTTGTCGCCCTGCACGCCGTAGCGCTCGGCCGTCGCCGGCATCACCTGCATCAAGCCCATCGCGCCCTTGGGTGACAGCGCCTGCGCATCGAAGCCCGATTCGGTCGCGACCAGCGCCTGCAGCAACTCATAGTCGATCGCATGGCGCTTCGACGCGTCCTGCAACGCGGTCTTGGCGACCTTGTAGTTCGGCGATTTCTCGAACATCGCGACCAGCGATTGCGACACCGCCGGTACCTTGCCACTGCCGCGCCGCCCCGGCGTGCCGATGCCCTCAGTCGTGTCGAAGCTCTGCCCGCCCTTGAAGAACAACTGGTAGCGCGCATCCAGCTTCTCCGATGCGAAATGCGCCATGCCCTTTTCGTCCATGTAGCCATAGATGTCGGCCGCGAACGCGCCGTGCTGCGCGATCAGCAACAGCACCAGCGCAATCCATCGACGGAAAAGGCCAGATTGATTCACTTCGTGATTCGCAAGCCGGACATCCTCCTCCCGAAGGACGAGGACGCACATCAACTAGACATCGATCTCCACATCATCGCCACGTAACTCCATCAGGTCGCGCCGCGCGGCGGCTTCACCCTTGCCCATGAGTTTGGTGATCTCTCCCTGAGTCTGCGTGAAATCCAAGCGGCCGAGTTGCACCTGCAACAGGCGGCGCGTGTCCGGATTCAGCGTGGTCTCCCACAACTGCTCCGCACTCATTTCACCCAGGCCCTTGAAGCGACTGATGCTCCACGCGCCTTCCTTCACGCCATCCTTGCGCAGCTTGTCCAGCGTGGCCGTGAGTTCGCCTTCGTCCAGCGCATACACCTTCGACGCCGGCTTCTTGCCCCGCGCCGGCGCATCGATGCGGAACAGCGGCGGCTTGGCCACATACACGTTACCCGCATCGATGAGCTTCGGAAAGTGCCGGAAGAACAGCGTCAGCAGCAGCACCTGGATGTGCGAGCCGTCCACGTCCGCATCGCTCAGGATGCAGATCTTGCCGTAGCGCAGGCCGCTCATGTCGGGCGTGTCGGTCGGCCCGTGCGGGTCTACGCCGATGGCCACCGAAATGTCGTGGATTTCGTTGTTGGCAAACAGCCTGTCGCGCTCGACTTCCCAGGTGTTCAGCACCTTGCCGCGCAAGGGCAGGATCGCCTGCGACTCCTTGTCGCGGCCCATCTTCGCGCTGCCGCCGGCCGAGTCGCCCTCGACCAGGAAGACTTCGTTGTGCGCCGTGTCCTTGCTCTCGCAATCGGTCAGCTTGCCAGGCAGCACGGCCACGCCGGAGCCCTTGCGTTTCTCGACCTTCTGGCCCGCCTTCTGCCTGGACTGCGCCGCCTTGATCGCCAGTTCGGCCAGCTTCTTGCCGTAGTCGACGTGCTGGTTCAGCCACAGCTCCAGCGCAGGACGCACGAAGCTGGACACCAGCCGCACCGCATCGCGCGAGTTCAGTCGTTCCTTGATCTGCCCCTGGAACTGCGGGTCCAGCACCTTGGCGCTCAACACATAGGAAGCGCGGGCGAACACGTCTTCCGGCAGCAGCTTCACGCCCTTGGGCAGTAGCGAATGCAGTTCCACGAAGCCCTTGACGGCGTTGAACAGCCCATCACGCAAGCCGCTTTCATGCGTGCCGCCAGCACTGGTTGGAATCAGGTTGACGTAGCTCTCACGCACCGGCTGACCTTCCTCGGTGAAGGCCACGCACCAGTCGGCGCCTTCGCCCTCGGCAAAGTTGTCGGCGTTCTTGTCCGCATGGCCCGCGCCTTCGAACAGCGGGATCACCGGCTCGCCATTGAGCGTCTGCATCAGGTAGTCGCGCAGGCCGCCCTTGTAGAGCCAGGTCTGCGTGTCTTTCGTCTTCTCGACCACGAGCGTGACCGTCACGCCCGGCATCAGCACGGCCTTGCTGCGCAGCAGGTGCGTCAGTTCGTTCACCGGCAAGGTGGCCGTCTCGAAATACTTGGCGTCAGGCCAGGCGCGCACCGTCGTGCCCTGCTTGCGGTCGCCGTTGCCGCTGACCTGCGCGCGGATCTGCAGCGGCTCGATCACGTCGCCGGCCGAGAAGGCCAATTGCGCGACCGAGCCTTCGCGATACGACACCACTTCCAGCCGCGTCGACAGCGCGTTGGTCACCGAGACGCCCACGCCATGCAAGCCGCCCGAGAAGCTGTAGGCCCCGCCCGACCCCTTGTCGAACTTGCCGCCCGCATGCAGCCGCGTGAACACCAGTTCGACCACCGGCGCCTGTTCCTCCGGATGCAGCCCGAACGGAATGCCGCGGCCATCGTCCTCGACGCTCACCGAGCCGTCGAGGTGCATCGTGACCTTGATCTTCTTGCCGTAGCCCGCGAGCGCCTCGTCGGCCGCGTTGTCGAGCACTTCCTGGATGATGTGCAGCGGGTTGTCGGTGCGGGTGTACATGCCCGGCCGCTGCTTGACGGGCTCGAGCCCCTTGAGAACGCGGATCGAGCCTTCGGAATACGCCTGGGGAATTGTCTTGCTGGGGGTTGCCATGGGGGCGGATTGTAGTGAGCCAGCCCGCCAAAAACTGGATGTCCATACAGACAACTTCCGTGCCTGATGCGCGAGGCCACCACTTCGCGATCCAGCTCGCGCAGCCAGCCACACACGCGAACCCGCGCGGCAAATGGCGCGAGATGCCAACGCCCCCGGGCTGCCGCCCCCCGCCTATCCCTCCTTCACATCCAAGCACCGCTTGCAACCCCGTTGGCGGCCGCCGCAAGCGTCGCTCCCCTGGCGGGACATGCGCCAATCGCATCAATGGCCGGGCAATATTTCAACAATCCCGAATAGGCGCGCGCAAGAACGGTCACTGGCTTTTGGGTACATTGACCGGCATGCGCCCCTCCTCCCCCCAGCCCCTCAGCCTGAAGCAGGTGCTCCTGTGCGGCGCCATGATCGTCACCCTCTCGATGGGCATCCGCCACGGCTTCGGCCTCTGGCTGCAACCGATCACGCAGGCCCAGGACTGGTCGCGCCAGACCTTCTCCTTCGCCATCGCGATCCAGAACCTCTCATGGGGCGTGATGGGTGTCTTCGCGGGCATGCTGGCCGACAAGCTGGGCGCCTTCCGCGTGCTGCTGATCGGCACCGCCTGCTATGCGCTCGGCCTGGTCGGCATGGCGCTCTCGCCCACGCCCACCCTGTTCGCATTGACCGCCGGCGTGCTCATCGGCGCCGCGCAGGCCGGCACCACCTACGCGGTGATCTATGGCGTGATCGGCCGCCAGATCCCGGCCGAGCGGCGCTCATGGGCCATGGGCGTGGCCGCCGCGGCCGGTTCGTTCGGGCAATTCCTCATGGTGCCGATCGAGGGCCATCTGATCGCCAGCCTGGGCTGGCAGACCGCCCTGCTCGCATTGGCGGCAGTGGTGCTGCTGGTGGTGCCGCTGGCCTTCGGCCTGCGCGAGCCGGCTTCCACGACGGGTGGCAGCAGGCGTGAACAGACCATCGTCCAGGCCTTGGCCGAAGCCTTCAAGACGCCGAGCTTCAGCCTGCTGATGGCCGGCTATTTCGTCTGCGGCTTCCAGGTGGTGTTCATCGGCGTGCACATGCCGAGCTACCTGCGCGACAAGGGACTGTCCCCCGAAGTGGCCAGCTATGCGCTGGCGCTGATCGGCCTGTTCAACGTGTTCGGCACCTACGCCTCCGGCTCGCTGGGGCAGAAATTCGCCAAGCGCAAGATCCTCGCGGCGATCTACTTCGGCCGCGCCATCGCCATTGCCTTGTTCCTGATCGTGCCGATCTCGCCGCTGTCGGTGTACGTCTTCGCGGCCGTCATCGGCTTCCTGTGGCTCTCGACCGTGCCGGCGACCAATGCGCTGGTCGCGCAGATCTTCGGCGTGGCGCACCTGTCAATGCTCAGCGGCTTCATCTTCCTGGGTCACCAGGTCGGCTCCTTCCTCGGCGTGTGGCTGGGCGGCGCGCTGTACGACCGCACCGGCAGCTATGACATCGTCTGGTACATCTCGATCGCGCTCGGCGTGTTCGCCGCGCTCATCAACCTGCCGGTGAAGGAAAGCGCCATCGTGCGCGCCGTGCCGCAGCCTGCCTGAAATCATGACGAGCCAGACCCGCCATCGCATCCGTCGTGTCGCGACGTGGCTGGCCATCTGCATGGTGCTGGCACTCGTGTTCGCGCTCTACACCCGGCCCGGCTTCATGGTGACCCTCATCGACCAACTCTGGGCCTGCTTTTGAGCTCCCTGCATGGATCGGGCGCGCCGTCGCCATGGGTGGTGCGCTGGTCGCACCTTGTGCCGGAGGGCGGGAGCGTGCTCGACGTGGCCTGCGGTGCCGGTAGGCACATGCGCTGGTTTGCCGGGAGCGGCCATGTCGTCACCGGTGTGGACCGGTCGCCGGAAGCGATCGCTGCAGCCTCGTCCTTCGGCCGCGTCCTGCAAGCGGATATCGAAGACGGGCCATGGCCCTTCGGCGGCGATCAATTCGATGCCGTCGTCGTCACCAACTACCTCTGGCGCCCGCTCCTGCACCATATCGTGGCCGCCGTCGCGCCCGGCGGCGTGCTGCTTTACGAAACTTTTGCAGCCGGTAACGAAACCGTCGGCAAGCCATCGCGCCCGGATTTCCTGCTGCAGCCCGGCGAACTCCTTTCCGCCAGCGCAGGATTGCGCGTGATCGCCTACGAAGACGGGTTCCTGGACAGTCCCGCGCGATTCGTCCAGCGCATCGCGGCCGTGCGGCCGGCGGGCGCGTTGCCGCGCCACGCGCTTGAAAGCCCACCCGCGAATTAGTTGCCCCTTCGTGAGCACCCGCGGAACCTGCTTCGCCGCGCCGCTGGGTGCGCCCGTTGAGGGGGTGCACCGAAGCCTCTGCGGGGGTGGGACGTCTGATCAGTAGAATGGCTGCTTTTCGGCCCGAACAAAGAGAACCCCCTTGGATCCACTGACTGGCAGCATCGTCGCGCTCGTCACGCCGATGCATGACGACGGCAGCGTCGACTATCCCGCATTGCGCCGCCTGATCGACTGGCACATCGCCGAAGGCACGGACTGCCTTGGCGTCGTCGGCACCACCGGCGAATCGCCGACGGTCGATGTCGAAGAGCATTGCGAAATCATCCGCGTTTCCGTCGAGCAAGCCAAGGGCCGCGTGCCCGTCATGGCCGGCTGTGGCGCGAATTCCACGAAGGAAGCGATCGAGCTTGCCAAGTTCGCCAAGGGCGTGGGCGCGGACTCGCAACTCCAGGTCGTGCCCTACTACAACAAGCCGACGCAAGAAGGCCAGTACCAGCACTTCAAGGCCATCGCCGAAGCCGTGGGCGACCTGCCCACCGTGCTCTACAACGTGCCGGGCCGCAGCGTCGCCGATATGGCGCACGACACCGTGCTTCGCCTCGCACAAGTGCCCGGCATCATCGGCATCAAGGAAGCCACCGGCAACATCGAGCGGGCCCAATGGCTCATTCGCGACCTGCCGAAGGACTTCGCCGTCTACTCGGGCGACGACCCGACCGCCGTCGCCCTCATGCTGTGCGGCGGCCAGGGCAACATCAGCGTCACGGCCAACGTGGCGCCGCGCAAGATGCACGAGCTGTGCGTGGCCGCTCTGGCCGGCGACGTGGCCACCGCCATGCGCATCCAGTTCGAACTGATGCCGCTGCACCGCAACCTCTTCATCGAGCCCAACCCCATTCCCGTGAAGTGGGCCATGGCGCGCATGGGCCTGTGCGGAGACGCGCTGCGCCTGCCCCTGACCGGTCTCAGCGAAGCAGCCCAACCCGTCGTGCTGGCCGCCCTCAAGGCCACCGGCCTGCTCCACTGACGCCTGCCCGATGCGCATTCGCGCATGCAACCTTTTTGCCGACTTGCCACTCACAACCTGCGGCGCCGCATGCGTCCATTGAATTGCGATATCCAGAAGGAAGACGACGTTGAACCACATTTCGCGACTTGCATTGCTCGGACTCGTCACGAGCCTTGCGGCCTGCTCGGTCCTCGAGCCTGACAAGATTGACTACAAGAGCGCCGGCAAGGCCCCGACCCTCGAAGTCCCACCCGACCTGACCCAGCTCTCGCGCGACAACCGCTACGCCCTCCCCGGCGCACCGGTCTCGGCCAATTCGTACCAGGCTGGGATCGCCAATGCGCCGAGCCTGCCAACCGCAGTGTCGAATATCGGCGACGTGCGCCTGGAGCGCGCCGGCAACGAACGTTGGATCGTCGTGAGCCGACCCGCCGACCAGCTGTGGGAACCTGTTCGCGACTTCTGGCAGGAAAGCGGCTTCCTGTTGACCACCGAGCAGCGCAACCTCGGCATCATGGAAACCGACTGGGCCGAGAACCGCGCCAAACTGCCGCAGGACATCATCCGCGGCACCATCGGCAAGCTGATGGACTCGGTGTACTCCACCGGCGAACTCGACCGCTTCCGCACGCGCATGGAACGCACGCCCAACGGCACCGAGATCTACATCACCCACCGCGGCATGGAAGAGGTGTACAGCACCGCCCGCAAGGACTCGACCATCTGGCAGCCGCGCAAGCCTGATCCGGACCTGGAAGCCGAATTCCTGCGCCGCCTGATGGTCAAGCTCGGCGTGTCGCAAGAACAGTCGAAGGCCCTGGTGGCTGCCGGTCCGGTGGTGCAGACCTCCAAGGTCAGCACCGTCGACGGCCAACCCGTTGTGCAGATCAACGAAGGCTTCGAACGCGCATGGCGCCGTGTCGGCCTGGCGCTGGACCGCACCGGCTTCACCGTGGAAGACCGCGACCGCGCGGCCGGCACGTACTTCGTGCGCTACGTGCCGCCGAATGCGAACAAGGACCCCGGCTTCATCGCCCGCATGCTCACGCTCGGCCAGGCCGGCAAATCCGATCCGCCGATCAAGTACCGCATCCAGGTCAAGAGCCAGGGTGAAGCCACCACCGTCGCGGTGCTCAACGACAAGGGCGCGCCCGAGACCTCGGCGAATGCGCAGCGCATCGTGAAGGTCATCGCTGACGACCTCAAGTGATGTGAAGTGAAGAGCACCCCCGAATGCGCCAGCGGCGCCAACCTGCAAGGGGGCGAACCCGCCGGCCCGGCAAAGCCGGTTCCGCAGGTGCCGACGAATGGGCATCGCTGCCTCTGGTCAGCGGCGGTCGCGCTCGATGCTCCGCTTCCGCAGCCTCGGTAGCGGCAGCACCGGCAACGCCACGTTGGTGGAAGCGACCAGCGCGGGCCGCACCACCCGACTGCTGGTGGATTGCGGCTTCGGGCTCAAGCAGCTGGAGAAGCGCTTGGCCACCGCCGGGCGGACCATCGGCCAACTCGATGCAGTCTTCGTCACACACGAGCATGGCGACCACATCGGCTGCGCGCACATGCTGGCGCGCCGCCATCGAATCCCGGTGTGGATGAGCGAGGGCACGTGGCTCGCCACCGGCGGGCGCGACTTCGAAGGCATGCTGCATCTGGCCCGCGACGGCGCTGACATCACCATCGGCGACCTCTCGCTGCACCCCTTCACCGTCCCACACGACGCGCGCGAGCCGCTCCAGTTGGTCTGCACCGATGGTGCGCGCCGCTTCGGCGTGCTGACCGACCTGGGCCACGTCACGCCCTACGTACTGGCCCAACTGGCCGGGCTCGACGCACTGCTGCTCGAATGCAACCATGACAGCGACCTGCTCGCGCAGTCGAGCTATCCCGCCTTCCTGAAGCATCGCGTGGGCGGCAACTATGGACACCTCTCGAACACTGCTGCCGCGGACATCGCAAGCAACGTGTTGCATGCCGGGCTACGGCATGTTGTGGCGGCTCACCTCAGCGAACAGAACAACCGCCCCGACATCGTGCGACAGGTACTCGCCCAGGCCCTGGGCGCGGCCGAGCAGGACATGCTCACGGCCGACGCTGCAACCGGTTCGCCCTGGCTCGACGTGTAGGCCACCGTTCGTTCACCCCACAAAAAAGCCACCCTCGCGGATGGCTTGTTCAGATCGGGGCT
Source organism: Variovorax rhizosphaerae (assembly GCF_037889975.1). Taxonomy (NCBI): domain Bacteria; kingdom Pseudomonadati; phylum Pseudomonadota; class Betaproteobacteria; order Burkholderiales; family Comamonadaceae; genus Variovorax; species Variovorax rhizosphaerae. The sequence continues at coordinate 262,253 of NZ_JBBKZT010000011.1, forward strand.
GGAGGGGCTTACTTCGGGGCGTCCTTGGGCTTGTTCGGATCCTCGGCGGCTGCAGGCGCGGGCGCTGGGGCCTCCGCGGCTGGCGCTGCCGCAGGAGGCGCGGCTGCCGGTGCATCGGCCGCAGGCGCGGCGGGAGCCGGAGCCGGCGCTTCCGCAGCAGGGGCTGGTGCGGGCGGCGGGGCAGGCGGTGTCACGACCACAGGTGGCGGCGTCACGACAGCCGGCGCCGGTTCCTCCTTCTTGCCGCACGCACTCAGTGCTGTCACAGCGGCCAATGAGGCGAGCAAGACGGTCTTTTTCATGAAGACTCCTTTGGATGGGATAGGACAAAAATTGTAGTACTCCATCCTGACGGGATGCTGCGGCCCGGAGCAATTCGCGGCATTGACTGACACCGCGCGGCAGGCGAATGAAAACCAAAGCATTCATTCACGTCAAAGACCCAATGCAAATGCCGGGAACGCCGGTCGCCCATGTCGCAGGCTTTCATCGATGGCTTCCCGCACCGCACGGCGCCGCTCCGGCTGCGCCGTGCATATCCCCCGGGCATGGTCGATGTCGATACGGTGCAGGCACCAGGAGGGCGTCCAGATCGCGCTGGGGACCGTCGGCAGCCCCGGCCCCCCGCAGGCCCGGCAATCGGTGATGTGGCTCCACATCTGGCGCCAGCGAACAAAACGGGCATGCTCGCGTTCGAAGACCTTGAAGTGTTCCGCCACCATCACCAGGCTGCGCCCTGCCGCGGCCCAGGCCTGCAAGGATTCGATGCTGGCACGCTCGCCCAGCGGCCAATCTTCGAAGTCGATGTCGCTGAAGACGATCTCGCGCCAGTTCTGTCGGGCGGCTTCTGCCATCGCCATCTTGAGAAGCGAGCGAAAAGCCTCGCGGCCCTCGAACGGACCGATGGGCAGCACAGCCATCGCGTTGTGCTCGGGTCGCCGTGGCATTGCCGTCTCGACGCGATCCCCTGCCGCAGCAGCGGACGGCCCGGGGACAGCCCGGCCTTGGGGGCTCTCAGTTGGCGGCATGCAGCCATCCTGCTTCGCGCCAATCCTCCAGCAAGGCCAGGGCGTCGTCGCTCGCTCGCGTCAGGTCCGCGGGTTCGAGCGCGCGGCGATCGGCCAGGCGCCGCATCAAGCTCGCGTCACGGCCCGCGGCCCGAAAGCTTTCTCCGTTGATGTAGAGATGGCGCGCGTCATAAAGCATCCGGCTGCGGCGGTCGAGCGCAACGCCGCGCGTCACGTCGTTGGCCTCGCTGGCTTCGAACCAGACCTTGGCCTTCGGCTCGGTCATCGATTCGCCCAACGCGCGATCGATCGCATCGGGATCTCGCCGCAGGCCGGCCAGCACCGCCTCCAATGCGAACGCCTGCAACGCGGACGGCATCTCGGCGGGCCGCTCGACCGCGGGCTGCTGCGGGTCGCGGTAGCGCGGCGGCGCCCTTCGATCCGGGTCTTCGAGTTCATCCGCCTGGGCTTCGGCAATGCGCACCAGCAGGTCCGCGGCCAGTTCGTCGGCAGCAGGCGTGCGCAGGCCGATCGAACATGTCATGCAGTCGCCACCGACCGCCACGCCGTCGTGCGCATAGCGCGGGGGCAGGTACAACATGTCGCCGGGATCCAGCACGAAAGTCTGCTCCGGCTCGAAGCGCTCGAGGATCTTGAGCGGCACGTTCTTCTGCAACACCAGGTCGCGCTGCCGGCCGATCGACCAGCGGCGCTGGCCCGAGGCTTGCAAGAGGAACACGTCGTAGCTGTCGAAATGCGGCCCGACGCCGCCCTGGTCGCTGGCGTAGCTGATCATCAGGTCGTCAAGCCGCGCATCGGGGAGAAAGCGGAACTGCCGCAGCAGTGCATGGACCCCGTCATGGTGCGTGTCGACACCCTGCACCAGCAGCGTCCATGCGGCCTGCGTCGCTGCCGGAATGGCCCGGCGCGCGAAGGGTCCGTGGCGCAGGGTCCAGACCTTGTCCGCATGGCGGATGAGTCGCGATTCGACATCGTCGCGCGCGGCCAGTTCGAACAACGCGGCACGGGAGATCGGCGGCACCATGCCCGGTACCGCCTGCCGCACCAACAGCGGCTTCTTTTGCCAATGCCGTCGCATGAACTGCGCGGCGCTCAGTCCGCCCAGCAGGGCGAGGGGTATGTTGATCTCCATGGGAGAATTATCGCGATGGAAATCTCTGAACAATGCGTGGTCGGCCTGACGTGGACGCTGAAAGACACACTCGGCGAAGTCTTGGACGTCCTCGACGAGCCGGTCGAATTTCTCGTCGGTGGCGACGACCTGTTCGCCGCGATCGAGGCCGCGCTGCAGGGCCATGAACCCGGCGCCAGGGTGCAATTGCAGCTTGAACCCGAGCAAGGTTTCGGCGACTTCAACGACCAGCTTCTGTTCCTGGAGCCGCGCACGCTGTTCCCGGAAGGCACCGAGGAAGGCATGACCTTCGACGGCGCCGCGCTACCGGCAGGCGTGAACCCGGACATGCCGCGCGACGTGCTCTACACGGTGAGCGAGGTCTACCCCGAGCACTTGGTGCTGGATGGCAACCATCCACTGGCGGGCATCGCGATCCGGCTCGACATCACGGTGCGTTCCGTGCGCGAAGCCACCGAGGAAGAGATTGGCCGCGGCACTGCGGGCACCGGCTTCTTCAAGGTGCCATCGATGGCACCGGGCAACGACTTGCTGCACTGAGCTTCAGGCGGTCTGACTCAGAAGCGGGAGATCCGTCCGCTGTCGATGCGCACGCGATCACCGATGCGCAGATCGCCAGGATTGGGCACATCGAACGCGCGATAACCGCCGTTCTCTGTCTGGATCGAAACGCGATAGCTCTCATACACGCGCGGTCCGTTGTTCTGCGCCTCGATGCTGTTGCCCAGCAACGCGCCACCGATCAGGCCCAGGGCGGTCGCCGCGGCCCGGCCGCTCCCGTGGCCGAACTGGTTGCCGACCGCGCCTCCGATCAGGCCTCCTGCCACAGCGCCGCCGCCCCCCGTACCGGTGCCGGGGCGCTCAGTGCGCAGCACCTCGATGTTGGCGATGCGGCCGTATTCGGTGTACGGCGCCGGTTGCGCCGGATAAGCCACCTGCGGCTGGTAGCGGTAGCGGTTGGTCGTGTAGGGCGCGGGCGCCACACAGGCCGAGAGCGTGGCAACCGCCAGCACCGATGCGGCAAGGGAAACCATACGCGGAAGCTTTTTCATGATCGACTATTCCAAGAGACCGAGACTCGACTGGCACTGAGATACACGGACATCCAACGCACCCCTGCGCGTTCGGATGACGAGTATTCGTAGGAGCGCACCGTTATTCCACGGTTCCGCGCTTTACGCACCAGATGCAATTCGAATTCGAACGCGTGGTTGAGTGCGGTCCACGGCCAATTCCAGGTTCAGTGCTTCCCGGTCGACCCGTAGCCACCCTCGCCGCGGTCCGATCGCTCGAACTCGCTCACCACGTTGAATTGCGCCTGCACCACCGGCACGATCATGAGTTGCGCCAACCGCTCCATCGGTTGCAATACGAAAGAGGTATTGCTGCGGTTCCAGGCGCTCACCTTGAGCTCGCCCTGGTAGTCGCTGTCGATCAGGCCGACCAGGTTGCCCAGCACGATGCCGTGCTTGTGGCCCAAGCCCGACCGCGGCAGGATCAGCGCCGCATAGCCCGGATCGGCCAGGTGGATCGAGATGCCGGTGCCGATCAGCTGCCAGCCGTTGGGCTCCAGCGTGACCGGTGCATCGAGGCATGCGCGCAGGTCCAGCCCGGCGCTGCCGGGGGTTGCGTAGGCGGGGAGTTGATCCGCCATGCGCGCATCGAGAATTCGTACGTCCACTTTCACTTGCTGCGTCTTTCCGTTTGTTGTCTTGCAACTTGTTCGAGCCATTCGCGCCAGTTGGCCACGCCCGGAGGCAGGAACCGGCGACGCAGGCTGTGCGCCGCCCAGAGCCCGCCGACGAACACCAGGGTCAGCACCGGCACCGGAGCGCCCACGGCCATCAGCGCGAGCAGTAGTACCAGCCAGGCGATGGCCAGTCCCTTGGCCACCGTCAACCTGATCTGGTCTGCCGTGGGCGACGGAACCGCGCCCGGCGACGGAATGGTGGCCGGCAGCCGATGGGAGGCGCCGGCTCGCGGCGCATCCGACGGCGTCATGCCGACATCGAGCACATGCTCGTTCTCGGCCGGGGGTCGCTTGGGCTTGGCTGCCTCAGCTGCCAACCGTTCGACCAGGCGCGCGAAATCACCGTTGGGTGGCGTGTTCCATTGCGGGTTCATGGCGGTCTCCGTTCAGGCAGGCGCGCGGCGATTTCAGCCACCAGTTGACGCGCCAGCGCCAGCTTGGTGGCCCGCGGCAGCTCGCGCACGCCGTTCGCATCGACCAGCAACAGGCTGTTGTGGTCCTGCCCGAAAGTCAGCGGGCCGATATTGCCCACCAGCAGCGGAATGCCCTTGCGCTCGCGCTTGGCACTGGCATGGGCCACGAGGTTCTCGCTCTCGGCCGCAAAGCCGACGCAGAACAGCGCGCCACCCTGTGCGCGCGGACTCTTGGACACGGTGGCCAGGATGTCCGGGTTCTCGACGAAGTGCAGCACCGGCGGCAGGCCGCTGCCGTCCTTCTTGATCTTCTGGTCGCTGTGCGAGGCCGGGCGCCAGTCGGCGACGGCGGCCGTGGCGATGAAGATCGTCGCGTCCTGCGCGTTGCTGACCGTGCTCTCGAGCATGTCTTGCGCGGACAGCACGTCGACGCGCCGCACGCCGCGCGGTGTCTGCTGGTTGACCGGTCCGGCGATCAGCGTGACCTCGGCGCCGGCCTCTCGCGCCGCCCGCGCGATGGCAAAGCCCATCTTGCCGGACGAATGGTTGGTAATGCCGCGGATGGGATCGAGCGCCTCGAAGGTCGGCCCCGCCGTGACCAGCACGCGTTGACCGGCCAGCACCTTCGGCTGGAAGAAGGCGATGACGTCCTCGAGCAACTGGATCGGCTCCAGCATGCGGCCGTCGCCGGTCTCGCCACAGGCTTGGTCGCCCGTTCCCACGCCGAGCGCGATCGCGCCATCGGCCTGCACCTGCGCCAGGTTGCGCTGCGTGGCGGGGTGCGACCACATTTCCCGATTCATCGCCGGCGCCAGAAGCAGCGGCACACTGTCACGCGGGCGCGCCAGGCACAGCAGGCTCAGCAATTCATCGGCCCGCCCCTGCACCAGGCGCGCGATGAAATCGGCGCTGCAAGGGGCCAGCAGGATCGCGTCGGCCTCGCGGCTCAAGTTGATGTGCGGCATGTTGTTGGGCTCGCGCGTGTCCCATTGCGAGCCATAGACCGGGCGACCGGAGAGCGCCTGCATCGTGACCGGCGTGATGAACTGTTCCGCCGCCTCGGTCATCACCACCTGCACGGTTGCGCCTGACTTGATCAGCAATCGGCATAGCTCCGCCGACTTGTAGCAGGCAATGCCGCCAGTGAGGCCCAGGACGATGTGTTTGCCAGCGAGATCTTGCATATGCGCGGAAGTGTAATGACGTGTGCGCTGCGACGCGCCTCGCAGGCTGTGCCGCGGAAGGCGCCATTGCAGAAACACCGCGGAACCGCCTTTGCCGGGCCGCTGGTGTTGCCCCCAGCAGGGGGTTTGGGGCAGCGATTCGAAGAGACGCGGAGCCTGGGGGCGAGTCAATTACAATCTCAATTTCCCACTGCCCGGACCTTCGCGTCCGGTAATGGCATGACCAAATTTGTCTTCGTCACCGGCGGTGTGGTGTCTTCCCTCGGCAAGGGAATCGCCTCCGCCTCGCTCGCCGCGCTCCTCGAATCGCGCGGCCTCCAAGTCACCCTCATCAAGCTTGATCCGTACATCAATGTCGATCCCGGCACGATGTCGCCGTTCCAGCACGGCGAGGTGTTCGTCACCGATGACGGCGCCGAGACCGACCTCGACCTCGGCCACTACGAGCGCTTCATCAACACGCGCATGCGGCGCGCCAACAACTTCACCACCGGCCAGATCTACAAGACCGTGCTCGAGAAGGAGCGCCGCGGCGACTACCTCGGCAAGACGGTGCAGGTGATCCCGCACATCACCAACGAGATCCAGGAATACGTCAAGCGCGGCGCCGGCATCGGCACCTCGCACGAGGTCGACGTGGCCATCGTGGAAATCGGCGGCACGGTCGGTGACATCGAGTCGCTGCCCTTCCTCGAAGCGGTGCGCCAGATGAGCCTGCGCATGGGGCCGAACAACTCGGCCTTCGTCCATCTTTCGTATGTGCCGTGGATCGCCGCGGCCGGCGAACTCAAGACCAAGCCGACGCAGCACACCGCCAAGGAACTGCGCGCCATCGGCATCCAGGCTGATGCCCTGCTCTGCCGCGCCGACCGCCCGATCCCGGACGACGAGCGCAGCAAGATCTCGCTGTTCTCGAACGTGCCCGAATGGGGCGTGATCTCGATGTGGGACGTGGACACGATCTACAAGGTGCCGCGCATGCTGCACGAGCAGGGACTGGACGGCCTGATCTGCGACAAGCTGCGCATCAACACGCCGCCGGCCAAGCTCAAGCGCTGGGACGACCTGGTCTACGAGGTCGAGCATCCGCAGAACGAAGTCACCATCGCGATGGTCGGCAAGTACGTCGAACTGTCGGACAGCTACAAGTCGCTGAACGAAGCGCTGCGCCACGCCGGCATGAAGAACCATGCCAAGGTGAAGATCGAGTACATCGACTCGGAAACCATCACGCCGCAGGACGTGTCGCGCCTCGGAAAATACGACGCGGTGCTGGTTCCGGGCGGCTTCGGCCAGCGCGGCGTGGAGGGCAAGATCTCGGCGGCCAGGTTCGCACGTGAATCCGGCGTGCCTTACCTTGGCATCTGCCTCGGCATGCAGGTCGCGACCATCGAATACGCGCGCAACGTCGCAGGCCTCAAGAATGCCAACAGCACCGAATTCGATCCCCACACACCCTGCCCCGTGATCGCGCTGATCACCGAGTGGAAGGACAACGACGGCACCGTCAAGACCCGCACCGAGAAGTCCGACCTCGGCGGCACCATGCGCCTGGGCGCCCAAAGCTCCGACGTGGCGCCGGGCACCCTGGCCCACAGCATCTACGGCGACGTGGTCACCGAGCGCCATCGCCATCGCTACGAAGCCAACGTCAACTACCTGGACCAGCTGCGCGATGCCGGCCTGGTGATCTCTGCGCTGACGCAACGCGAGCACCTGACCGAGATCGTCGAACTGCCGAAGGAAACCCACCCCTGGTACATGGGCGTGCAGTTCCACCCCGAGTTCAAGTCGACGCCGTGGGGCGGCCACCCGCTGTTCAACGCGTTCATCAAGGCCGCGCTCGCGCACCAGGCGCAAGGCGAAGGCAGCAAGCCGATCATGAAGGTGGTGGCAGCATGAGCGGCGCGGGATCGCGCCAAGTGGCTAGCGTGGGGGTCGCATGAAGCTTTGTGGATTCGATATCGGCTTGGACAGGCCCTTCTTCCTGATTGCAGGTCCCTGCGTGATCGAATCCGATCAGCTGCAGATGGACACCGCCGGCACGCTGAAGGAGATCACGTCCAGCCTCGGCATCCCGTTCATCTTCAAGAGCAGTTTCGACAAGGCGAACCGCTCGTCGGGCACGACCTTTCGGGGCCCGGGCCGCGAGAAGGGGCTGGAGATCCTGGCCAAGGTGAAGCGTGAACTGGGCGTGCCGGTCCTGACCGACGTGCACACGGAAGAAGACATCACCGAGGCCGCCAAGGTGGTCGACGTGCTGCAGACGCCCGCCTTCCTGTGCCGCCAGACCGACTTCATCCGCGCCGTGGCGCAGTCGGGCAAGCCGGTCAACATCAAGAAGGGCCAGTTCCTCGCGCCGCACGACATGAAGAACGTGATCGACAAGGCGCGTGCGGCTGCCAAGGAAAAGGGGTTGGAAGAAGACAACTTCCTGGCCTGCGAACGCGGCGCGAGCTTCGGCTACAACAACCTGGTCTCGGACATGCGCTCGCTCTCGATCATGCGTGAGACCGGTGCACCGGTAGTGTTCGATGCGACGCACTCGGTGCAGCTTCCGGGCGGCCAGGGCACGAGTTCCGGCGGCCAGCGCGAGATGGTGCCGGTGCTGGCGCGGGCGGCACTCGCCGTGGGCGTGGCAGGTGTGTTCATGGAAACGCACCCCGACCCGGCCAAGGCCATGAGCGACGGCCCCAACGCCGTGCCGCTCAAGCACATGAAGGCACTGCTCGAGACGCTCCTCGCGCTCGATGCGATCACCAAGAAGAATGGCTACCTGGAAGACAGGTTCCAAGCCTGAACCCGGAGACAGCATGAGTTCTGGTTACGTCATCGCCTACGTCGAAGTCACCAACCCGACGCAGTACGAGGAATACAAGAAGTGGTCGACCATCGCCATGCAGGCGCATGGCGTCGAGGTCTGCGTGCGTGGCGGCGAGGTCCACAAGCTCGAAGGCGACTGGTCGCCCACGCGCGTGATCGTGCTGAAGTTTCCGAGCTTCGAGCAAGCCAAGGCCTTTCACGACTCACCTGAATACCGCAAGGCGCGCGAGGCGCGTGCCGGCGCAGCGATCATGAACATGATTGCCGTCGAAGGTCTGTAAGAATCAAGTTCTCAAACAAAGGGTAAACAATGAGTGCAATCGTTGACATCGTTGGCCGCGAGATTCTCGACAGCCGAGGCAACCCCACCGTCGAATGCGACGTGCTGCTGGAAAGCGGCACCATGGGCCGCGCAGCAGTGCCGTCCGGCGCATCGACCGGTTCGCGCGAAGCGATCGAGCTGCGCGACGGCGACAAGAGCCGCTACCTCGGCAAGGGCGTGCTGAAGGCCGTCGAGAACATCAACACCGAAATTTCCGAAGCCGTGCTCGGCCTCGACGCCAGCGAGCAGGCCTTCCTGGACCGCACGCTGAACGATCTGGACGGCACCGATAACAAGGCCCGCCTGGGCGCGAACGCCACGCTGGCCGTGTCGATGGCCGTGGCGCGTGCCGCGGCCGAGGAGTCGGGCCTGCCGCTGTATCGCTACTTCGGCGGCATGGGCGGCATGGAATTGCCCGTGCCGATGATGAACGTCATCAACGGCGGCGCGCATGCCAACAACAGCCTGGACCTGCAGGAATTCATGATCATCCCCGTGGGCGCAAAGAGCTTCCGCGAGGCCGTGCGCTATGGCGCTGAGACATTCCATGCGCTGAAGAAGATCCTGCACGACCGCGGCATCAGCACGGCGGTGGGCGACGAAGGCGGATTCGCGCCCAGCGTCGAGAGCCATGAAGCAGCGATCCAGCTGATCCTGGAAGCGATCGACAAGGCCGGCTATGTGGCCGGCGAACAGATTGCGCTGGGCCTGGACTGCGCCGCCAGCGAGTTCTACAAGGACGGCAAGTACGTGCTGTCGGGCGAGAACCTCACGCTGACGGCCGAAGGCTGGACCGACATGCTTGCGACCTGGGTCGACAAGTACCCGATCATCAGCATCGAGGACGGCATGCATGAAGGCGACTGGGACGGCTGGAAGCACCTGACCGAACGCCTGGGCAAGCGCGTGCAATTGGTGGGCGACGACCTGTTCGTGACCAACACGAAGATCCTCCGCGAAGGCATCGACAAGGGCATCGCCAACTCGATCCTCATCAAGATCAACCAGATCGGCACGCTGACCGAAACCTTCGCCGCCATCGAGATGGCCAAGCGCGCGGGCTACACCGCCGTGATCTCGCACCGCTCTGGCGAAACCGAGGACTCGACCATCGCCGACATCGCGGTGGGCACCAACGCCGGCCAGATCAAGACCGGCTCGCTGTCGCGCTCGGACCGCATCGCCAAGTACAACCAGTTGCTGCGGATTGAAGAAGACCTCGGCGACGTCGCCACCTACCCTGGCCGTTCGGCGTTCTACAACCTTCGCTGAAACCGCCCCATGCGCTCCCGCGTCGTCGTTCCCATCGTGCTTGTGCTGCTGCTGGTGTTCCTGCAATGGCAGTTATGGAACGGCCGCGGCAGCGTGCGCAGCGTGGCCCAGCTCGAGGACAAGCTGGCGACCCAGAAGGCGGCCAACGCCAAGGCGGTCGTCATCAACGACCGGCTCACGGCCGAGGTGCGCGACCTGCGCGAAGGGCTCGAGATGGTCGAGGAGCGCGCACGGCAGGAGCTCGGCATGGTGAAGCCGAACGAAGTCTTCGTCCAGATCACGCGCTGACATGACCCCCTCGCTTCCGGCCGGCAGCGTGATCGCGCTGGTGGGCGCGGAGAGCACCGGCAAGACCGAACTCGCGCAGGCGCTTGCATTGCGGCTGCAGCAGCGCGGTGTTGCGAGCACATGGGTTCCGGAATACTTGCGTGAATGGTGCGTGCGGGAAGGCCGCGCACCTCGGCGTGAAGAACAGCAGGCCATTGCGGACGAACAGACGCGCCGCATCAACGAGGCCGCACGCAACGGTGTGGCAGTGGCCGATACCACCGCGCTGTCGGTGGCCGTCTACAGCGACACAGTGTTCGCCGACACCTCGCTCTACCCCGGCGCAGTAGCCGTGCAATGCCGCTACACGATCACGCTGCTGACCGCGCTCGACCTGCCCTGGATCGACGATGGCTTGCAGCGCGAAGGGCCGCACGTACGCGAGCCTTTCGATGGGCGACTACGCAGCGCATTGGCCGGTGCTGGCATTGGCTACGCGGTCGTGCACGGCACCGGCGCGCAACGACTGACCAGTGCGTGGAACGCGATCAATGCGGTGGCTTCACGCGAGCGCCCTACCGGAGCCCCGGTGCGACGCGGCGCCGCATCCGGGTGGCAATGGCCTTGCGATAAATGCTCCGATCCTTCCTGCGAGCACCGGCTGTTCAGTGACCTCGTTGCAGGACGGTCATAGCGGACCGCTGAGCTTGTCCGCGGTGAAGGAACGTGCCCGAGGACGCGGCAGTCTGCGCAGGAGGGGCTCAGCGCCGCCCTACTGAACGACCGCCGTCCCCGGCGGCTGGTCGCCCCGCGACTTGAAGATCTGCGCCGCATCAACCGCATCGAAGCGGTATTGCTTGCCGCAGAAGTCGCAGCCCACCTCGATGTCGCCGCGCTCGGCCAGGATCTCTTCCGCCTCCACGATGCCCAGCCCGCGGATCATCCCGGCCACGCGATCGCGGCTGCAGGTGCATGCGAAGTGCGGCCCGAGCAAGCCGGCCTGCGGCTCGAAGCGCAGCACCTTCTCTTCCCAGAACAGCCGATGCAGGATCGTGTCGACGTCGAGCGTCAGCAGTTCGTCGCGCGTCAGGCTCGAGGCCAGGATCGAGATGCGGTTGTAGTCCTCGTTGAGGCCGATTTGGTCCTGGTGCGCTTCGGCGATGCCGCTGCGCAGCAGGTTGGCCTCGCCCTTCACCGGCAGGCGCTGGATCAGCAAGCCGGCTGCCACATTCTCATCGGCTGCCAGCACCAGCGTGGTGTCGAGCTGCTCGCTCTTGAGCATGTAGTGCTGGAGCACGTCGCTGAGCTTGTCGAACTTGTTGTTGTGGTCGTCCACCAGCGGCACCACGCCCTGGTAAGGCTGCTGCCCGGGCACCTTGTCCTTGGGGTCCAGCGTGATCGCGCAACGGCCCTTGCCGTGCACGTTGACCATCTCCGACAGGTGCGCATTGTCCGAAATGTCGCCCATCACCTTGGCGGTGGAGCGCAGGCTCAGGTCGGCCTGCACCTCGGCCACGGCGATCTTCACCGGGCCGTCGCCAAAGACCTGCAGGATCAGCGCGCCGTTGAACTTGATGTTGGCCTGGATCAGCGTGGCCGCGGCCGTCATCTCGCCAAGTAACTCCACGACCGGAGGCGGATAGGCGCCAGTGGCGGTATTCGATGCGCGCCGCGCCAGGATTTCGGTCCAGGGCTGCGTGAGGCGCACGATCATCCCGCGCACGGGCATTCCGTCAAACAAGAACTTGTGGAGCTCGCTCAAAAACATTCCCTTCGATCGCCTTGGTCAGGCGATTTTCTTGAGGCCCTTCGCGAAGCGATGGCCGTTGTGGACATAGTGCTCGGCGCTTTGCCGGAGCTTGGCGGCGGCCGCATCGTCGAGCGTGCGGACCGCCTTGGCAGGCGAGCCGATGATCAGCGAGTTGTCCGGGAATTCCTTGCCCTCGGTCACCACGCTGCCGGCGCCGACGATGCAATTGCGGCCGATCTTCGCGTTATTCAAGATGACCGACTGGATGCCGATCAGCGAGTTGTCGCCGATCGTGCAGCCATGCAGCATCACCTGGTGGCCGACGGTGACGTTCTCGCCGATGTTCAGCGGACAACCGAGGTCGGCATGCAGCACCGACAGGTCCTGCACATTCGAGTTGCGGCCGATGGACAGTGTCGCGGTGTCGCCGCGAACCACGGCGCCGAACCAGACGCTGGCGTTGTCCGCGAGCTTGACGTCGCCGATCACCTGCGCGGAATCGGCGACCCATGCGCCCTCGCCAAGTTGCGGCGCCACGCCATCGAGTTCATAAATCGCCATCGTCAGGGTCTCCAGGGGGCAAAAACTAGAATTGTAGGGATGCACCATCGCCTGAGCGCCCTCGCCGCGCTGCGCATCGAGGATCCCGAACAAAAAGTGGCTGCGGCGCGCGCGGCGGCGGCGCTGGCGGCTGTGCATCCGATCGCGTCCGATGAACTGCGCGGCGTGGTCGACGAGAGCGGCGTGCCAGGGCGGCCGGCGCGTCCGGTCCGGGTGACGGCCACCGCCGTGCCGCAACGCTCGCCTTTCACGGATGAGGGCCGCGCGGCACTGATCCACTCCATCTGCCACATCGAGTTCAACGCCATCAACCTCGCGCTCGATGCGGTCTGGCGCTTCGGCGGCATGCCCGAGGCGTACTACCGCGACTGGTGGCGCGTCGCCGACGAAGAGGCGCAGCACTTCACGCTGCTACACGTGCACCTGCGCGGCATGGGATGGCAGTACGGCGACTTCCCTGCGCACGACGGCCTGTGGACCATGTGCGAGAAAACGAAGGACGACGTGACGGCGCGCATGGCGCTGGTGCCTCGCACACTGGAGGCACGCGGCCTCGACGCGACGCCACTGATCCAGGCCAAGCTGGCGCGCATCGGCACGCCCGATGCCGTGGCGGCCAGCGCCATCCTCGACATCATCCTGCGTGACGAGATCGGCCACGTGGCCATCGGCAACCGCTGGTATCGCTGGCTGTGCGAGCGCGACGGGCTGGACCCGATCGCGCACTACCGCGTGCTGTATCGCCGCCATGAAGCGCCGCGGCTGCGACCGCCCTTCAACCTCGATGCCCGCTCGCGCGCCGGGTTCACCGACGAGGAACTGGGCGCGCTGTCGAGAGCCGACTGAGCCAGTTCAAGTCGCCGGGAATACGGGAGCGGACAGCCGGACGCAGAGGACGCAAAGGTTCCGCGAAGGACGCAAAAGAAGACAAGGAAAAAGCAGAAGACTTCTTTGGTTTTCTCTTGCGACTTTTGCGAAACTTTCGCGACTTCTGCGTTCGGCCGCCCGATCCCGATCACGCCTTCAATCGACCCGAGCGCCACCCTGGGGCCGACGCATCACCACCAGCTTCGGCAGGAAGTGCTGCAGCACCTCGCCCCGCTGGTTGCGCGTCTCGCAACGCATCGTCACCATGCCGCGGTCGGGCCTGGAGCGCGATGGCACGATCTCCATCACCTCCGTTTCGACACGTAGCACATCGCCTGGCCGCGTGGGATGGGGCCAGCTGAGTTGACCGCCCGCGCCGATGATGCCGTCGGCCAGCGGCAGGCCGCTGGTCACGAGCAGGCGCATGGTGATCGCGGCGGTGTGCCATCCGCTGGCCGCCAGGCCGCCGAAGAAGCTGTTCTTCGCGGCCTCTTCGTCGGTGTGGAAAAGCTGCGGGTCGAACAGCTTGGCAAAGGCCTTGATCTGCTCCGCGTCGATCTCATGCCCTTCGCTCGCGAAACGATCGCCGACCTTCAGATCGTCGAGGTACAGCGTCTTGTCGGCCATTGGCTTGCTCCGGTGGGATGGTTGGAGCGCCCATGATGCCGCCTATTCCGCCTTGATGTTCGACGCCTTGATGATGCGGCCGTTGCTTTCGTACTCGGACGCGATGGCCTTCGCGAAGTCGCCCGCGCTGCGGGTCGTCGGCACGTTGTCCGTCGCCAGAAGCTTGCTGCGCAACTCGGGGCTTTCCAGCGCCTTGTTGATCTCGGCGTTGTAGCGATCGACCAGCACGCTCGGCGTACGGGCTGGCGCGAACACGCCGAACAGCGACGAGAGGTTCGCTGTCTCGAATCCGAGTTCACCCAGTGTCGGCACGGCGGGCAAGCTCTCGAGCCGGGCCGGCGCGCCCACGGCGAGCGGCCGCATCTTGCCACTCTGGATGTGCGCCGTGAGCGTCGGACCGGCATTGGTCGACAGGATCTCGAACTGCCCGCTCAATGCGTCGGTCATTTGCTGGCCACCACCCTTGTACGGAATGTGCGTGACGTCGATGCCTGCGTTCGCACGCAACTGCGCCAGCACGATGTGGCCCAGCGATCCCAGGCCGGAGGTGGCCCAGCGAATGGCGCCGGGCCTGGCTTTCGCCTCGGCGAGGAGTGCCTTGAAGTCGCTGGCCGATTCCGCAGGCGTGGCCAGCAGCAGCACCGGCGAATACATCACGCTCGCCACCGGCACGATGTCCTTCAGCGGATCGAAGGGCGATTTCGCAAGGTGCGGATTCAACACCAGGGGACTCACTGCGGCAAAGCACAACGTGGCGCCGTTGGGTGCCGACCTGGCCACCGCATCCATGCCGATGCTGCCGCTGGCGCCGGACTTGTTCTCGATGACCACCGTCGTGCCAAGCTGCGCCGCGAGCTTCTCGCCCAGCGCGCGCGCCACGTTGTCGCTGACACCGCCCGCCGGATAGGCCACGACGATGCGAAGGAGCTTGGGAGTGGCCTGGGCACGGGCACGCGCACTCCAGAGCGCTGACGCCGCCAGCGATGTTGCCGCGAAGTCACGGCGGGACAATTTCAGGTCCATCATGAAAGCCCCTCCCGCAGCAGTTCCCCGCTGAGTTGCAACTACCCGCGAATCAAACCCTGCAAGCATAGCGAAGCCTGTTCGGAGCGCCTTCGAAACCGGCTTTGCTTGGCCGCTGGGTGTAACCCCCTTGAGGCACTGAGGACTGCAGTTTCGAGCACGCCGTGCAGGCTTGGACGCCCCGCAAGAGCGATCGCCGCGACTCGCCGTCTCGTACGAAGTCACGGACTGGAATCTGTACTCACCTGTCACCAGCCCGCGGGTCGCCCAACGGTTGGCTCCGGCAACGGCCCGGCGCCGCAGGCGCTACGGGGATGGGCTTGACTCAGCCGCGCGGATGGTGCTGCGCGTGCAACTGCTTCAAGCGCTCGCGCGCGACGTGGGTGTAGATCGTCGTCGTCGAGATGTCGGCATGGCCCAGCAACAGTTGCACCGCGCGCAGGTCGGCGCCATGGTTGAGCAGGTGCGTGGCGAATGCGTGGCGCAAGGTGTGCGGCGACAGCGGCACGTGGATGCCGGCACGCAGCGCGTGCTTCTTCACGATGATCCAGAACATCACGCGCGTCATGCCCGAGCCACGCGCGGTGACGAACAGATCGTCGGTTTGCTGGCCATCGAGAATGTCGGGGCGCGCCTCCTTGAGATAGCGCTCGATCCATCGCCGCGCCTCGCCGCCGAAGGGCACAAGCCGCTCCTTGCTGCCCTTGCCGACGACGCGCAGCACGCCATCGTTGAGGCTCATGTTCAGCACCTTGAGCGTGACCAGTTCGCTCACGCGCAGCCCACTCGCGTACATCAGTTCGAGCATCGCGCGATCGCGCAGCCCGAGCGGCGTGTCAACCTCCGGCGCGGCGAGCAGGTCTTCCACGTGTTGCTCGGTCAGTGTCTTGGGCACCCGCAGCGACTGCCGCGCGGGGCTCAGGCGCAGGGTCGGATCGGCGGTGATGCGACGCTCCCGCAATGCCCATCGGAAGTAGCGCTTGAACACGGTGAGCCTCCGATTGGCAGAGGACGCCTTGCCCGTTTCCTTGTCCTTTCCCTTGCCCTTCTCGGCAAGCTTGGCTCCCATGTAGGCCTGGATGTCATGCTCCTGCGTCGCATCCAGCGCAACGTTGCGCTCCGCCAGCCAGCGCTCGAACAGTTCGAGGTCGCGGCGGTAGGCCTCCAGCGTGTTGTTCGCCAGGCCGTGCTCCAGCCACAGCGCATCGACGAAATCCGTGATGGCGGAGCTTTGGGAAGGGGTCGCGACGGCGGTCATGGGCGCAACCATACCCAAATTGAAAAAGCCGCCCGCAGGCGGCTTCCGGCAGACAGCGCCGTGCTCAGTCCAAGGTGAGCTTCTGCTTCTTCACCACGTCCTTGTAGACCGCGAATTCCGCCTTGATCTGCGCCGCGAACTGCTCAGGCGTGTTGGCCACGATCAGCGAACCGGTGTCCTCGATGCGCTTCCTGACCGCTGGATCTTCCACCGACTTCTTCACGCCGTCGGCGATCTTGTCGACGATTTCCTTGGGCAGGTTCTTCGGTCCGAGGATGCCGTAGTAGGCCATGCGATTGACCGGCTCCAGCCCGACTTCCTTGAAGGTCGGCACGTTGGGCAATTCCTTCAGCCGCTGCGGCGCGGACACCACGATAGGCACCAGCCGGCCCGACTTGATGAAGGGCATCGCCGAAGGGATGTTGTCGAACATGATCATCACCTGGCCGGCCACCACGTCGTTCAGCGCCGGGCCTGCGCCGCGGTAGGGAATGTGCGTGACGAAGGTGCCGGTCAGGCTCTTGTAAAGCTCCATCAGCAGGTGGCCGATGCCGCCGGTGCCGGACGAGGCATACGAATACTTGCCGGGGCTCTTCTTCAGCACTTCGACGAACTCGGCGTAGTTCTTCGCCGGGAAGCTCGGGTTCACCGCGATGATGTTGGGCGTGGCGGCGATGTTGGTGATGGGCGTGAAATCGGTGATCGGGTCATAGGGCGTCTTCGGATTGATGGCCGGGTTGGCCGCCGTGCTCGACACCGTGGCCACGCCGAGCTTGTAGCCATCCGGCGCGGCCCGCGCGGTCTCCGCTGCCCCGACGATGCCGCCGCCGCCCGGCCGATTGATCACGATCACCGGCTGCCCCAGCGCCTTGGCCAGGGGCTCGGAGATGACCCGGGCCACGATGTCGGTGGTGCCACCGGGCGCGAAGGGCACGCTCAATTCGATCGGCTTGTTGGGATAGCCCTGGGCCCACGCCTGGCCTGTGAAAGCAACAAGTGCGGCGGCGCCTGCGCCCCATTGACGACGATTCAACATATCAAACCTCTCCAGTGCAAATTTGAAAGCATGCGCCGCATGCTAGCGGCATGCCTGTCAGGAAGCGACCTGAAATACCCCGAGCAACCGCCGCTTATGCTCGGCCGTGCGCCATTAGACGCGCTGCAATCCTGCGAGACAGCCCCCGTGAACCATGCGCAACTGCTCTTCCCCGACTTCTCGCTGATCGCCTGCGGCTGGCTCTTGTGCCGCTTCACCGCACTCGACCGCCGCGTGTGGGACCAGGTCGAAAGCCTCGTCTACTACTTCCTGTTTCCGGTGCTGCTGTTCCATTCGATCGTGCGAAGCCCGTTCGACTTCGCGGCGACGTCGAGCATGCTCGGGGCCGGCGTAGCGATGAGTCTGTGCGGCGTGGGGTTGTCGTATGCCCTGCCCTACCTTCCCTGGCTGGGCCGCTACATCGATCGCGCCGACCACGCGGCCAGCGCGCAGGTTTCGTTCCGCTTCAATTCCTTCATCTGCCTCGCACTGGCCGATCGACTCGCGGGGCCACAAGGTCTTTTGCTCATCGCGGTGTTGATCGGCGTGTGCGTTCCGTTGTTGAACGTGGCCGCGGTGTGGCCGATGGCCCGTCATGCGCAAACGGGCTTCTTGCGTCAGTTGATACGCAACCCGCTGATCATCGCGACCGCGACCGGCCTGCTGGCCAACGTGCTCGGCTTCAGGGTCCCGCCATGGCTGGAGCCCACGCTCTCGCGCATCGGCGCCGCCTCGCTCGCACTGGGCCTGATGGCCGCGGGTGCGGGCATGCAGTTCGCCACGCTGGCCCGCGCCAAGGTGCTGGCGACGTGCGTGCTTTCGATCCGGCACCTGATCCTGCCGCTGATGGCTTTCGGCCTGTCGCGCCTGCTGCACCTGGAGCCGACCCAAACCAGCGTGCTGATGGCCTTCTCCGCCGTGCCCACGGCCTCCAGTGCCTACGTGCTCGCGGCACGCATGGGCTACAACGGGCCGTTCGTGGCGGGACTGGTGACGCTGTCGACGACGCTGGGCGTATTGAGCCTGCCGTTCGCGCTGGGCGTGCTGAGGTAGGCAGACTGTTCGAGCGCCCATTCGACATGCTCGCGCACCAGCGCAGACGGATGCGCAAGCCGCGCCCTCAGCGCGTCAACCAATCGCCCGTCCGACGGCGTTATGCGTAGAGCGTTGCCGAGCCCCACGGCCAGGTTGCGCAACCATCGCTCATGCCCGATGCGACGAATCGGGCTGCCCTCCGTCATTCGAAGGAACTCGTCCTCGGTCCACGCACTCAACTCCGCCAGATGCCGCCCCGTCAAACCCTCCCTCGGATCGAAGTCCGGCAACGCGCTGCGGCGTGCGAACTTGTTCCAGGGGCAGATCAACTGGCAGTCATCGCAGCCGTAGATGCGGTTGCCGATCAAGGGCCTCAGTTCGATCGGGATCGATCCGGCATGCTCGATGGTGAGGTAGGAGATGCAGCGCCGCGCATCGAGCCGATGTGCGCTCAGGATCGCCTGCGTCGGGCAGATGTCGATGCAGGCCGTGCAGCTTCCGCAATGCGGCGTCACGGGTTCGCTCGCAGGCAGCGCCATGTCGACATAGATCTCGCCCAGAAAGAACATCGAGCCCGCCTCGCGGTCCAGCACCAGCGTGTGCTTGCCACGCCAACCCTGGCCGCTGCGCGCAGCCAGTTCGGCCTCCAGCACTGGCGCCGAATCGGTGAAGACGCGGTGCCCGAACGGCCCGACTTCCAGTGCGATTTGATCGGCCAGCTTTTGCAGGCGCGAACGCAGCACCTTGTGATAGTCGCGCCCTCGTGCGTAGAGCGACACGATGGCCTCGCCCGGCCGCGTGAGCCGATCGAACTCGATGGCCTGCCAATCATCGGGCGTGTCGCGCGGGAGGTAGTTCATGCGCGCGGTGATCACGCTCACCGTGCCCGGCACCAACTCGGCCGGTCGCGCGCGACGCGCACCGTGGGCCGCCATGTAGTGCATGTCGCCGTGGAAGCCTTCGGCCAGCCAGGCCATCAGACCGGGCTCGGCGCTGGACAAGTCGATGCCCGCCACGCCGATTTGGGAGAATCCGAGTTCCCGGGCCAGCGCCTGAATACGAATCACGAGTGGATGGCTGCCGATCACCTGCCGATTGTAGAAACGCGAGACGCCGTGCGCGTCTGGCACACCGAAGAGGACACCGCGGCCTTTGCACAGACCTTGGCGCACAAGCCGGCGCTACGCGATGCGTTTGTCGAGTTGCATGGCGACCTCGGCGCCGGCAAGACCACTTTCGTGCGGCATCTCCTTCGCGCGCTCGGCATCACCGGTCGCATCAAGAGCCCCACCTACGCCGTGGTCGAACCGCACGAGGCGCCCGACGGCCTTGCGATCTTTCACTTCGACTTCTACCGTTTCAGTGACCCCCAGGAATGGGAAGACGCCGGCTTCCGCGACATTTTCGCGGGGCCGGGCCTCAAACTCGCCGAATGGCCAGAAAACGCCGCAGGCCGCATTCCGCTTGCAGACCTTGCTATTAAAATCGAAGCAATGACCGACCAATCCCGTAGCGTGCACCTTCGCGCGAACACCGCCCGCGGCCGGCAATTGCTGGCCGGCTTTGTTGAATGAGCTCAGCGCAGGGCGGTCCCAATCGAGCTCGCGCCCCCTTGGGGGGCAGCGAGGATACGAAGTGCCGAGCGTGGGGGCTCCTGGATTCAGCGCAGGGCCGCCCCAAGCAAGCTCGCACCCCTTTGGGGGCGAGGACACGAAGTGCCGAGTGCGGGGGCAGCGATGAGCGCTGAGCAAGGCCGGTCCAGGCAACACGCGACGAGCGCCATGCACGCGAGTCGCCGCAACCTCTTGAAGGCCGGCAGCCTGGTGTTGTTGCTCGGTGTCCAAGAAATCGCGCACGGCGCAACCATCGTCGCCGTGCGCGTCTGGCCTGCGGCGGACTACACCCGCGTCACCATCGAATCCGACGGGCGCCTGCAAACACAGCAACTCGTGGTCGGCAACCCGCCGCGCCTGGCGCTCGACATCGAAGGTATCGAACTGAACCCCGCGCTGCGCGAACTGGTCGGCAAGATCAAGCCAGGTGATCCGTACATCAACGGCTTGCGCGTCGGCCAGAACTCGCCGAACGTGGTGCGCATCGTGTTCGACCTGAAGCAGCCGGTGATTCCGCAAGTGTTCTCGCTCGCACCGGTGGCCGCCTACCAGAACCGGATGGTGCTCGACCTGTATCCGCAGCAGGCCGTCGATCCGATGGAGGCGCTCATCGCCGAGCGTCTGCGCGATGCGCCTGCCTCCACCGCCAAGGGCAATGCAGACACCACGGTGGCCGGCATTTCCCCGCGCGAGTTGCCGCGCGCTGGCGAGCCACAGAACCCCACCCGCGCCGCACAACCCACTGGCGACGCCCTGGGCGACCTGATGGCCCAGCAATCGATGCGGCCGGCGCCAGCGCAAGACGCAGGTCGCAGTGGCTCGCCGTCGCTCGTGGCACCGCCGACTTTGCCCGCGGTCGTGGGCGTCGCCCCGGTCAAGCCGCCGCCCGCCGCCGCACCGGCCAGTCCCAGTGTCGCCACCGCCAGCCGCACCGATCGGCTCATCATCGTCGCGCTCGACCCTGGCCATGGCGGCGAAGACCCTGGTGCCACCGGACCGGCCGGCACCCGCGAGAAAGACATCGTGCTGCAGGTCGCCTTCAAGCTGCGCGACCGCATCAATGCGGGCAGCGTGAACGGCAATCCGATGCGCGCCTTCCTGACGCGCGACGCCGACTTCTTCGTGCCACTGGGCGTGCGCGTGCAGAAGGCGCGCCGGGTGCAGGCCGACCTGTTCGTGAGCATCCATGCCGATGCCTTCACCACGCCCGCCGCACGCGGTGCGAGCGTGTTTGCGCTGAGCCAGGGCGGCGCTTCGAGCAGCGCGGCACGCTGGCTGGCCAACAAGGAGAACGAGGCTGACAAGGTCGGCGGCATCAATGTCGGCGGCCACGAGGCGCAGGTTCAACGCGCCCTGCTCGACATGAGCACGACGGCCCAGATCAACGACAGCCTGAAGCTTGGCGGTGCCATGCTCGGCGAGATCCGGAACGTGGGCCGCCTGCACAAGGGCCAGGTGGAACAGGCGAGCTTTGCGGTGTTGAAGGCGCCTGACATTCCGAGCGTGCTGGTCGAGACCGCGTTCATCAGCAATCCTGAAGAAGAAGCCAATCTGCGCCGCGTGAGCTACCAGGAGAACCTGGCGGATGCGTTGATGCGCGGCATCCAGCGCTACTTTGCGCAGAATCCCCCGGTGGCTCGCAGCCGTCAGTTGTAGAGCCAACGAACGCCGGCATATGGGTGGGCTTTGTGCGCGCAAAAGGCCCGCGCAGTGTCGCGCAGGCAGCCGGGACTGACTCCTACACCGCGTTCGCAGCGCCTTCCCACAATGGTTCCATCATTCAAGATGAAAAGGTGGACATCATGAAAGCACGTCTCTGGATCGTGGCCGCTGCAGCCACATCAGCAATGACCTTGGTTGGCTGCGCGGGGACTGGCCCCAACCAGCAACTCGGCGTGGCAGGTGGCGCGGTGGGTGGCGCGTTGATTGGCCAAGCCATCGGCCACAACACCGCGGCAACGGTCGGCGGCGCGGCGATTGGCGGCCTGATCGGCAACGAGGTGGGCCGCAATGCGGACCAGCGCAATTACAACGAGCGGTCCCGCAACAACTATTACCCCTACAACGGTCCGAGCAATTGAGCGAGTGGGACGACCTGGCCGGCTTCAGCATCTGCCGGCCAAACAAGAATGGCGTGTCTTCGGCACGCCGTTTTCATGTTGGGGTCGGCAACTGAAGTTCAGGGTGGCCGCCGCGCCGACGCAGCCGCCATCGCAAGGTAGGCCCGCGTCATGGCCATGGCTTGGATCGCCCACGGATGATGGGCCAAGTCGTGTTCTTCGCGGACTAGAACAGGTAAACGGACCGCGGAGCCAATATTTTCCAGGAGTTCTGCGTACTCGGAGCTGTCGGTTTGCGGCGGTTGCATCGATTGGATGCTAAGCGGTGGCGGTGGAGGTGCAACTGGCCGCGAGGTGTAGGAATTCACAATAGAAGTACAAAGTCACCTATTGTTTCCTAAATTAAGGGCAACGCGTTTTTCGAGCCCTTATTTCTGCAGCGCCGCGCGCTGACGTTCGGCGCGTCCTGCGCGCCATGCGCCAAGAATCGCCATCACGCCGGGTATGAAGATCAGCGCCCAGATGATCTTGTCGAGGTGTTGACGCACGAACGGCAGGTTGCCGAAGAAATAGCCAGCCGTCACGATCCCGAGCACCCAGACCAAGGCGCCCACGACGTTGAACATCGTGAACTTGGCGCGATTCATCGCGGCCACGCCGGCCACGAACGGTGCGAAAGTACGAATGAAAGGCATGAAGCGCGCCAGGATCACCGTCACGCCGCCGTAGCGCTCATAGAAGGCGTGCGCCTGGTCGAAGGCCTTGCGATTGAACAGCTTGGAGTCCTCCCACTGGAAGACCTTCGGCCCGAAGAACTTTCCGATCGCGAAGTTGGACTGGTCCCCCAGGATGGCCGCGGCAATCAGCACCGTGCAGGCCAGCGGATAGCTCATGTGGCCCACGCCGCACAGTGCGCCAACGATGAAGAGGAGCGAATCACCGGGGAGGAACGGCATCACCACGACGCCGGTCTCGACAAAGACGATCAGGAAAAGCAGCGCGTAGACCCAAGGGCCATAGGCGATGACGAATGCTTCGAGGTGTTTGTCGACGTGAAGGATAAAGTCGATGAGAAAACTGAGTATGTCCATGGTGGGAGATTATCCGGGGGGCTTCGGAGGCCGCCCGCACAGGTGCCGAACGGGACGGGCATCCGCCACGGAATTCGCCTCGATTCCACCGCCGCCAGCGACCGACCTTCATTCATGTCCTCATTTCTCGTGCTGCATTGGCGCATGGGCTCAATTGCTGCGGCAGCCCTTTTCGCCTTCCTTGTCTCTGCGTTGGCTTGGCGGGCGAACTCCCTGAGCCGGCCGGTTCGGCGGGCCATCGGACGCGTGCCCCGTGGCCTTGCGGCCGGAGTCGTGGATATCGCCTGTGCCAATGGTCATCGTCTCGCGGGCTGGCGCTTTGGGGGGCATGGAAGGCGCGGGCGTTGTCGACCTGCATGCGTTTGCACCGGCGGCCTAAGAGGCGAGGATCGGGGCATTCCTCGCCCTCCAAATGCCCGGCCCCATCGCCCCCCGCGACCAGGCGACACGGGGGAGGACCTGAACGAATACTGCGGGGCGCGCAAGCTCGGAGCGCGCCCTCGCGGCACCTGTTCGGAGCCTTCCCTAGAATTGCCGCGTGAATGCCCCTCTGCCGACCACCTCCACCCGCCGCCCGATCCGCGAACTGCCCGATGAGCTGATCAGCCAGATCGCGGCCGGCGAGGTGGTGGAGCGACCGGCATCGGTGGTGCGCGAACTGCTCGACAACGCCCTGGACGCCGGTGCCCGCGAAATCACGGTGCGGCTGTCGGCCGGCGGCGTGCGGCTGATTTCGGTGGAGGACGATGGCGCCGGGATTCCGCGCGAAGAGCTCACCGTGGCCTTGCGTCGCCACGCGACCAGCAAGATCGCCAGCCTCGACGAACTCGAGACAGTCGGCACCATGGGCTTTCGCGGCGAGGCGCTGGCGGCGATCAATGCCATTGCCGACCTGTCGCTGCTCTCGCGCGCGGCCGGCGCCGACCACGCCTGGGCGCTCGATGGCCGGACCGGGGAATTGCGTCCGGTGGCGCGGGCCGTCGGCACCACGCTCGAAGTGCGCGAGCTGTTCTACGCAACACCCGCGCGCCGCAAGTTCCTGAAGACTGACGCCACCGAACTCGCGCACTGCGTCGAGGCGGTGCGACGGCAGGCGTTGGCGCGGCCAGACGTCGGTTTCTCGATCTGGCACGAGGGCAAGCTCGTCGAGCAATGGCGCGCCGCCTCAGGCCCCGAGTTGCAGTTGCAGCGCCTGGCCGATGTGCTGGGCGACGAGTTCGTGGCGCAGAGCGTGGCGGTCGACCGCCCGGGTGGCGCCGTGCGCGTCGTCGGCCGCGCCGGCGTACCTGACGCCGCACGGTCTCGCGCGGACCAGCAGTACTTCTACGTCAACGGCCGCTTCGTGCGCGACAAGGTGCTGGCCCACGCGGTGCGCAGCGCCTACGAAGACGTGCTGCACGGCCAGCGCCAGCCGGTGTACGCGCTGTACCTGGAGATCGACCCGGCGCGTGTGGACGTGAACGTCCATCCGACCAAGATCGAAGTGCGCTTCCGCGACGGCCGCGAGGTACACCAGGCCGTCCGGCATGCGATCGAGGACGCGCTCGCTGTTCCGCGAGCGGGCGACGCGGCCAGCGCACCTGCCGCACCCTTCTTCAAACAGGCGGCGCCGGTCGAACCGGCGCGATGGGCGCAGCCGGCGATCCACTTCGCCTCGGAGCGCGGCCTCGGCGATGCCGCCGCGATGTGGCCCGGGCAACGATTCGAGCGGCCCGCGCTGGCGGATTCCCCGACCACGCAAGAGCCCGGCTTCCGGTCCGCCGCCACCCTTCCCGACGCTTTCCAGCCCGCCACACCGCTCCCCTCGACGGGCGACGCCAACGCGGACGCCTGGCCGCTGGGCCGCGCCATTGCCCAGCTCCAGGGCATCTACGTGCTGGCCGAGAACAGCCAGGGCCTGGTCATCGTCGACATGCACGCGGCCCACGAGCGCATCGTGTACGAGCGGCTCAAGAACCAACTGGACGGCGCCGCGATCACCAGCCAGCCGCTGCTGATTCCCGCCACCTTCGCCGCGACGGCGCAGGAGGTGGCCACGGCCGAGGCCTGCGCCGACGTGCTGGGGACGCTGGGCTTGGAGATCACGCCGTTTTCGCCGCGCACGCTGGCGGTGCGCGCCGTGCCCGGAACGCTGGCCGACGGCGATCCGGTCGAACTCGCCCGAAGCGTGCTCGCCGAACTGGGCCAGCACGACGCCAGCACGGTGGTGCAGCGGTCCCGGAACGAACTGCTGTCGACCATGGCCTGCCACGGCGCCGTGCGCGCCAACCGGCGCCTGACGCTGGACGAAATGAACGCGCTATTGCGGCAGATGGAGGCTACCGAACGCTCGGACCAGTGCAACCACGGACGTCCGACCTGGCGGCAACTTTCGCTGCGCGAATTGGATGCACTGTTCCTGCGGGGACGGTAACATCCTGAAACGTGTCGTCCGATCGGGCGGCACGCGCGTTGCATGACATTGCCGCGCGGCCATTGCTGGCAGGCCGCCCGGAACTTTCGCGCCAGCCAAGTCTCCCTTTTGCCACACATGAAACGTTGGTCCCTCCTCGCTTCGGCCATTACCTTGACTGCTCTCATCGCTAGCGGCTGTTCCACGCTAGACGAGCGCCAGCGCGAATGGATTTTCCAGCCCAGTGACCGAAGCTGGGGCAATACCGCCGACCAGACGGCCGGCATGGAGCAAGTCTGGATCGACTTCCGCTCCTCGCTCACCGGCGAGCCGGCCCGCCTGCACGGCCTCTGGCTGGGCGCGAAACCCGAGTCGCCCGACACGCCGGTGCTGCTGTACTTGCACGGCGCCCGCTACAACGTCAGCGGCTCGGCGCCCCGTATCCGGCGGATGAACGAGTTGGGTTTCTCGGTGCTGGCCATCGACTACCGCGGCTTCGGCAAGAGCACCAAGGGTTTACCCTCGGAAACCACCGCACGCGAGGATGCGCGCGCGGCCTGGACCTGGCTCGCGGCGCGGCATCCCCAGCAACGTCGCTACATCTTCGGGCACTCGCTGGGCGGCGCCATCGGCATCGACCTGGCGGCCAGCGTGAAAGACGAAAGCGGCGTTATCGTCGAGGGCACGTTTACCTCGATCTCGGACGTGGTCAGCAGCTTCAAGTGGGGCTGGCTGCCGTTCCAGCCTTTCATCACGCAGCCCTTCGATGCACTTGCCAAGGTCAAGGACATCGGCGCGCCGCTGCTGGTTGTGCACGGTGCGCTCGACAACCTGATCCGGCCCGAACTCGGCCGCAAGCTGTACGACGCCGCCGCGGGTCCGAAGAAGTTCGTACTGGTGCAAGGCGGCTCGCATCACAGCACCAACACGGTGGGCGGGACGGAGTACCGCGAGGCGCT
The DNA here is from genome assembly GCF_037889975.1 of Variovorax rhizosphaerae. Lineage (NCBI taxonomy): Bacteria > Pseudomonadati > Pseudomonadota > Betaproteobacteria > Burkholderiales > Comamonadaceae > Variovorax > Variovorax rhizosphaerae. The sequence continues at coordinate 288,716 of NZ_JBBKZT010000011.1, forward strand.
GGAGCAACTGTTCAGTGTCAGGGCGCCTGACCTTTCATCGGCGGAGCAACAAGCTGCGCCGGTCGCCCCACCAGCGCGCGCAGCAGCCATGCGGCCGTACGACGGCGGGCGGCAGCTCTGAGCGTCTGAAACGACTCCGCCCGCAAACGCATGGCTGGGTTGGATCGGCTTGCCGTGCTACAGCACTGTCCACGGCGCTTCGACTTGTCGGCGCTTGATTGCGAAGTCGCGTGAAGCGTGCCTGACGGCCGGAGCGGCTTTCCGTGCCCGCCCGTTTGTTAACCTCGGGCGCATGCCCTCTTCCACCGCCGACATGGCCGCCTCCCGCCCGGCCCCCTCGGCGCCCTGGGTCGGCATCGCGGGCCCCACGGCCTGCGGCAAGACAGCCGCCGCGCTGGCACTGGCGCGCGAACGCGCGGTCGAGATCATCAGTGTCGATTCGGCGCTGGTCTATCGCGGGATGGACATCGGCACCGCGAAGCCCAGCGCCGCCGAACTGGCGGCGGTGCCGCACCACCTCATCGATATCTGTGACCCGAGCGAGAGCTACAACGCCGCCGCGTTTGTCGCGGACGCCACGCGGCTGATCGCGGCAATCCGCGCGCGTGGGCGGCTGCCGTTGCTGGTCGGCGGGACGATGCTGTACTTCAAGGCCCTGATCGATGGCATCGATGCGATGCCTGCCGCCGAACCCGCCGTGCGAGCCCGCCTCGATGCCGAAGGCGCCGCGCTGGGCTGGCCCGCGATGCATGCGAAGCTGGCCGAGGTCGACCCCGCCACCGCCGCCCGCCTGTCGCCGAACGACAGTCAGCGCATCCAGCGCGCGCTGGAGGTATGGCATGCGAGCGGGCAGCCGCTGTCGAGCTTTCACGCGGCGCGGAGTGCGGACCGTGCTGCTGCGGCCGGGTCGTCCACGGGCATTCTCTTTTCGCTGGAACCGGCGGACCGCGCGTGGCTGCACGAGCGCATCGCGCGCCGCTTCGATGCGATGCTGGACGCTGGCTTCCTCGACGAGGTGCGGGCGTTGCAGGCGCGCGGGGACCTGCGGCCGGACATGCCGTCGATGCGCTGCGTCGGCTATCGCCAGGCATGGGAATTCCTGGTCGAACAAGCGCACGGCCTTCTGTCTTCGAGCGACCGCGCAGCGCCATCCATGAGCGCGTTTCGTGAACGTGGCATCGCCGCCACCCGGCAGCTCGCCAAACGGCAAATCACCTGGCTGCGCAGCATGCCGGCCCGCCGCGTCATTCCCGCCGAGGCCCCTGACGCAACGGAGCAGCTGTTGCATGCTGCGGCGGGTATCGCATGAGCGCATCGCGGGGCCACTGCAAGCAAGCGAACTTGCGGCGCAGCGAGGCGATGCGATGCCGAACGCGGCGGCTCGACTCGATCGGCCAGCTCGGCTTCGCGCTCGCGGCCACCATGGTGCCTGGCCGAGTCGACGACCCATGTCGGAGGCCCCGGTGACCCTGCGGGTTGACGATCTTGCCAAGCGCTACGGGGATGCGACGGTGTTCGAGCATGTGTCGCTCGAAGTCTCGGCAGGTGAATTCGTCGCCATCGTCGGCGAATCGGGCGTGGGCAAATCCACGCTGCTCAATTGCATGGCCGGCCTGGACAGTTGGGACGCCGGGGGCGTGACGCACGACGGCGTCGCGCTGGCTACGCTTGACGATGAAGCCCGTGCACTCTGGCGCCGCCGCCACGTGGGCTTCGTTTTCCAGGCCTTTCATGTGCTGCCACACCTGGATGTCGCCCAGAACGTTGCCCTGCCCCTGATGCTGCTGGGCGTCCCGAATGCCGCTCGCGTGCAACACATGTTGTCCATCGTCGGCCTGAAAGGCTTGGGCGGCCGCCTGCCGCAACAGCTTTCCGGGGGGCAATTGCAGCGCGTGGCCATTGCGCGGGCGCTGGTGCATCGTCCCAGCCTGTTGCTGGCCGACGAGCCGACCGGCAATCTCGACCCCACGACCGCCGCCCGCGTCATGGATGTGCTGGTCGAGCAGACGCGCGAACACGGCGCTTCGCTGGTGCTGGTCACGCATTCGGAGGCGGCTGCAGCGCGTGCCGATCGGGTGCTGCATTTGCGTGCCGACGGCATTGCTGCCTGACCGATTACGGCGCATCCCTGCCGCTTTTTGCAAATGACGGGGTGTGCAGAAAAAGCATGCGCATCGGCACGATTCAATGAAAAGTAATTCCTAGTATTTACCCTATTTGAAGATGTCAAGAAATATTTCAGACAAGTCGCTGAAATGACCTTTCGAAACGCTTTGTCACACCCATACTGGAGGCCCTTCAGTACGAAATCATTCCGTTATGCCCAGCTTGCGTGAGGAATATTGCCAAGTCACCGACGCCCTCGAAGCCGCGTATCTCGCCGACAAGACCGCCTATGAGGCACTGCCCCGCCGCAACAAGGGCACCTGGGCGCTGCAACCGCCGCAGTCATGGCCGACCACCGACGAATTCAGTCCCTGGTTCGCGGCCCGCGTTACCTTGCTCAAGGCAGAGCAGCGCGTCTTGCAGGTGCTGCGCACGCGCTGTGCGCTGATTCGCCAGAACCTCGGGCACGCGGGCCCCGAATTACCGGATCACGCCGCCCCAGTTGAACAGACCATCGAGACCGCGCCGGACGAGTTCCACCCGACCGAGTTCATGCCCATGCACCCGAATGGCGACGAGCCGGGCCGCCGCGGCGCGACCGAGCGCCCCACGTCCAACGCACTGAATCTGGTTCAGCCCGGGCGCCGCATCCTGAACCGCAACTCCGGCGATATCTCGAAATAGTCGGCCGGCCCACCGCCCCGCAGGATCGGGCGCGCAGCGGCGGTGTCGTACACACCGTCCTTGATGAGCGACCGGTCGATGTGCACCGCGACCACCTCGCCCAGCGTCATCCAGGTCTCGATGTCGCGACCGTCGGCGGACTGCAACTGGAAGGACTGCGTGAGCCGGCATTCAAAGGCGACCGGGCTCTCGCCCACGCGCGGCGGTGAGACGAGACGCGATGGCACCTGCGTGAGGCCGGCCAGTTCGAACTCGTTGACCTCCGGCGGCACCATCGCGCAGCTCGCGTTCATCTGCTCGGCCAGCGCACGCGTGGCCAGGTTCCAGACGAACTCGCGCGTCTCGCGGATGTTGCGCACCGTGTCCTTGTAGCCGATGCTGGCGAAGCCGACGATGGGCGGCGTGTAGTTGAAGCCGTTGAAGAAGCTGTAGGGCGCGAGATTCACGCCGCCATTGGCGCCGCGCGAGGAGATCCAGCCGATCGGGCGCGGGCCGACGATCGAATTGAACGGGTCGTGCGGGAGGCCGGTGCCGTTGCGCGGCTCGTAGTAGTGCATGTCCGCCTGCAGCGGTGCCCCTGCGCTCATAAGGCAAGCTCTCTGTTTTTGACGGGTGCCGAAGCGCCGCAGCGATGCCCGAAGCAGAACTGCGCACCCCATCGCTCGTCGGCGGCGGACGAGCGGATCACGGGCGGGCGGTGGGGATGGCCTTCGGGCCGCCGGGCGGCTGCGACGACGGCGTCATCGGTGGGGAGTTGGAGCATGCATCGAAGATAGCCCATTGCGCCTCGGGACGTCGGGGCGTGGCCCTGCGAAGGCCGATCTTGCTTGCCGTGTGCGAGGGCCCAGGCCAGTGCGCGATTTTTTCAGTCGCGCTGTCGAAACGCACCGCCCCCACGCGTCATGGAGGCGAGCCATACTGCTCATCAACCCCTTCCCCAAGGAGCCAGACCATGCAATACATGCTGATGTTCTACGTCACCCCCGATGACCTCGCCAAGTACGGCGACGAGCGCGCCGAAGCGCACAAGGCCAGCTGGATGGCCTATGTGGGCGCGGTCTACGGCTCCGGCACCGTCGTCAGCGGCGACGGCCTGCTGCCGCCCTCCACCGCCACTACGCTGCGCGTGCGCGGCGACAAGCGGCAGGTGCAGGACGGCCCCTTCGCCGACACCAAGGAGCAACTCGGCGGCTACTTCGTGCTCGACGTGCCGCACGTCGACGCCGCGCTGGAATGGGCCGCGCGCGCGCCCTGCGCCTCGACCGGCGGCGTGGAAGTGCGCCCCGTGATGCCGCGCGACGCGATGTGAACGCGGAGGCGGCACGCCATGCCGCCGAACGTGCGGCGCGCGACTCCTACGGCCGACTGCTGTCGATCCTCTCGGCACGCACGCGCGACATCGCGCTGGCCGAGGATGCGCTCGCCGATGCATTCGAAAGCGCCCTGGAAACCTGGCCGCGCACCGGGGTGCCCGACAACCCCGCCGCCTGGCTGGTGACGGCCGCGCGGCGCAACACGCTCGATGCATGGCGTCACGACCAGGTGCATGCGGCCGCGGCGCAGACGCTGCACCTGCTGGCCGACGAGTTCACCGAGAGCGAGGCCGCGGGCGCGGTGCCGGACGAGCGGCTGCGCCTGCTCTTCGTCTGCGCGCATCCCGCCATCGACGCGGCAGCGCGCACGCCGCTGATGCTGCAAACCGTGCTCGGCCTCGACGTGCAGCGCATGGCCGGCGCCTTCCTCACCGCGCCGGCCACCCTGGGCCAGCGACTGACGCGCGCCAAGTCGCGCATCCGGCAGGCCGGCATCCCCTTCGAATTCCCCGAGGCGCGCGACCTGCCGGAGCGCCTGCTCGACGTGCTCGACGGCATCTACGCCGCCTATGGCACCGGTTGGGACGACATCGACGGCACCGACAGCACGCGCCGGCTCAGCAACGAAGCGATCGAGCTGTGCGCCCTGCTCTGCCGCTTGCTGCCCGCCGAGCCGGAGCCGCTGGGACTGCTGGCGCTGATGCTGTTCTGCGAATCACGCGCGTCGGCGCGCCGCGACGCCGTCGGGGCCTATGTGCCACTGGATGCGCAAGACACCGCTTACTGGAACCGCACGATGATCGACGAGGCCGAGCACGCGCTGCGGCACGCGGCGAGCTTCTCGGCGCCTGGGCCCTATCAACTTGAAGCAGCTATCCAATCAGCTCACACGCAGCGGCGACTCGGCGCCGACGTGCCCGCGGCTGCGTTGGTGTCGCTCTACGACGGGCTGTTGGCGCTGCGGCCGAGCGTGGGCGCGCAAGTCAGCCGATGCTGCGCGGTGGCGCGTGCCGATGGGCCTCTTGCAGGACTTGCTGCGCTCGATCTGCTGGATGCCGGCATGGTGATGAACTACCAGCCGTGGTGGGCGGCGCGCGCCCATCTGCTGGCGGAGGCCGGGCAGAAGTCGGAAGCCCTGGCCGCGTATCAACGCGCGATCGGCCTCAGCGCACACCCGGCCGTGCGGGCGCATCTGGCGCGCGTCGCGGCGCTTGTTGCCTGAAATGAAACCCCAGCCCCGAATGCGTCTGCGGCGCTCCCCCTTGTATCTTCCGATTTGGTATTTTTAGTCGTTGTGGGAGGCGGTGGGCAAGTGGTCAGAGGTTTGCGCGGTGGGCAACGCGAAGCGTTGTCCACGGCAAGCAAGCCGGTTCGAGCAAAGCTCGAACTGTCCACTTGTCCACCGCCTGGCCCCGGCGTGGTTTT